>JBCCXO010000001.1:0-150176 GCA_039191645.1 Pseudomonadota bacterium
ACGCGCTGACCTGGGCCGAGCTTGACAACCGCCTGGCTGACGCCACGGCAGTAGCCGTAAGCCTGTAATTGTGTGGGCAGCGGTATTCGGGGACTATCACCGCCATGGGAAGGATGTTACAGATGGCACAAAATTCACTCAGACTCGTCGAGGATAGCAGCGTGGACAAAACCAAGGCACTGGAAGCCGCTCTTGGGCAAATTGAACGGGCCTTTGGTAAAGGCTCAATTATGAAGCTTGGCAAAAATGAACAAGTTGTTGAGATTGAAACAGTATCGACTGGCTCGCTTGGGCTTGATATCGCGCTTGGCGTAGGTGGATTGCCTAAGGGTCGTATCATTGAGATTTATGGGCCGGAATCTTCCGGTAAAACCACAATGGCACTGCACACGGTTGCTGAGGCACAGAAAACGGGAGGTATCTGCGCATTTGTCGACGCGGAGCATGCTTTAGATCCGGTCTATGCGCGAAAGCTTGGGGTGAATTTAGAAGACTTGCTGATTTCTCAACCGGATACTGGAGAGCAAGCTCTGGAGATTGCCGATACTCTGGTCCGATCCGGTGCGGTGGATGTTCTCGTTATTGATTCTGTGGCTGCTTTGACGCCGCGTGCCGAGATTGAGGGGGAGATGGGAGATTCTCTTCCTGGTCTGCAAGCACGTTTGATGAGCCAGGCATTGCGGAAGTTGACCGCATCGATCTCGCGTTCGAATACCATGGTGATTTTCATCAATCAGATTCGTATGAAGATTGGAGTGATGTTTGGTTCACCAGAGACAACAACAGGGGGGAATGCGCTTAAGTTTTACGCTTCTGTTCGTTTGGATATTCGCCGTATTGGCGCTGTGAAGGATCGTGATGAGGTCATTGGTAACCAGACCAGGATTAAGGTTGTAAAGAACAAGCTGGCGCCGCCTTTTAAACAGGTTGAGTTTGATATTATGTATGGTGAAGGTGTTTCCAAAACCGGCGAATTAATAGACTTGGGTGTTAAGGCCGGTATTGTAGAAAAATCTGGTGCCTGGTTCTCTTATAACTCGGAGCGCTTGGGACAAGGCCGCGAAAATTCGAAGAATTTTCTGTTGGAAAATCCGGATATTGCTGCTGAGATCGAGTTGGCTTTACGGCAAAATGCCGGGCTTATTGCGGATACGCTTTTGGAAGGGGAGATTGAGAAGGCTGATGAGGCGGAAGAAAATCCGCTGGAAACCGGTTTGGGTAACTGAGCGTTCCATCACTTCGCATTTCTTTTACTTAGCGGCAGTGCGTCCCCATCTGCCGTTTCATAATCCAGCTCAGGATTATGCAATTGGCCGCAGTTTGCCCCACTGCGGCCATTTTTTAATTGAGTTCGGTGTGATTGACTGGACACCAGTAAGAAGCACGGTTAAACCACCATCTTCAAACCCACTTTCGGCATTTAAGTCGATGTAAGGCATGGAACAAATCAGAAATGACTGGCGTAAATGACATCAGGTCCGCTTTTTTGGACTATTTTGGAAAACACGGGCATGAAGTTGTGCAATCAAGTCCGCTTGTTCCCCGCAATGATCCAACGCTTATGTTTACAAACGCGGGTATGGTTCAATTCAAGAATGTGTTTACGGGTCTTGAGAAGCGTGACTATAGCAGAGCGGCAACGTCACAGAAGTGTGTGCGCGCTGGCGGCAAACACAATGACCTTGACAATGTGGGATTTACCGCACGCCATCACACTTTCTTTGAGATGCTCGGGAATTTTTCATTTGGGGATTATTTCAAGGAAGAGGCGATCCTTCATGCCTGGACTTTGTTGACCGGTGAATTTGGCCTGCCTAAAGAAAAGTTGCTTGTGACGGTTTATCATACAGATGATCAGGCCTTCGATCTTTGGAAGAAGATTGCAGGGCTTCGTGACGAAAAAATAATTCGTATTCCAACCCATGACAATTTTTGGGCAATGGGTGATACCGGGCCCTGTGGTCCGTGTTCGGAAATTTTTTATGATCATGGTGATCACATTTGGGGCGGGCCTCCAGGCACCAAGGAAGAAGATGGCGACCGTTTCATCGAGATATGGAACCTGGTGTTCATGCAGTTTGAGCAAGTGACGCTGGAAGAACGCATTGATTTGCCAAAGCCGTCAATCGATACAGGTATGGGGTTGGAGCGCATTGCTGCTGTGCTACAGGATCATCATGATAATTATGATATTGATTTGTTTAGGGCTTTGATATCGGCAAGTGAAGCGTTGACGGGTACAAAAGCTGAAGGGGACCAACAACCAAGCCACCGGGTCATAGCAGACCATTTACGGGCATCGTCTTTTTTAATTGCGGATGGTGTTTTGCCATCCAATGAGGGACGGGGTTATGTGCTTCGCCGGATTATGCGTAGAGCGATGCGGCATGCGTCTCTGCTCGGAGCCAAAGATCCCCTGATGCACAAATTGTTCCCAGCGTTGCGCGAGCAAATGGGTGTTGCATATCCAGAACTGGTTCGGGCAGAAACACTGATAACTGAAACCCTTCTTCTGGAAGAAACGCGGTTTCGGAAAACGCTTGAGCGCGGGCTTGGTCTTTTGGACGAGGCAACGCATGAAATGGGTGAGGGCGACGAGCTTGATGGCAATACAGCATTCAAGCTTTACGATACCTATGGGTTTCCGCTTGATCTTACCCAGGATGCTTTGCGGCGTCGCGGGATTGGCGTTGATGTGGAAACGTTCAATACAGCGATGGAGCAGCAGAAAGCAGACGCCCGGGCAGCTTGGGCTGGATCGGGGGAAGCTGCAGATGATAAAATCTGGTTTACGCTTCGTGATGAACTGGGTGCAACAGAGTTTCTTGGGTATGAGACCGAAATCGCGGAAGGGGTTGTTCAGAGCCTGATTGTAGACGGTGAGCCAGTGGAAAAAGTTTCCGTGGGCACCGCGGCATCGATTGTCGTCAATCAGACACCATTTTATGGCGAAAGCGGTGGCCAAGTAGGCGATAGAGGTGAGATACGGTTTGAGGGTGGCACCTTTAGGGTGAGCGATACTAAAAAGCGCGGCGAGGGACTTTTTGTTCATGTGGGCGAGGTAACTGAAGGTGACCTGAGTGTCGGCTCACCGGTTGAACTTGAAGTCGATCACATGGCCCGTGCTGGCGTGCGGGCGCACCACTCTGCAACGCATCTGGTGCATGAGGCACTTCGTGAAGTACTGGGTGACCATGTGGCCCAAAAAGGGTCACTCGTTGCTCCAGATCGACTTCGTTTCGACTTTTCCCATCAAAAGGCAATTTCAGACGAAGACCTTGCAACGGTATCTGATATTTCAAACGAAATTGTCCGGCAGTCATCGCCGGTTGAGACCCGTTTGATGGCCGTCGATGATGCCATTGAAATGGGTGCCATGGCTTTGTTCGGCGAAAAATATGGAGATGAGGTCCGTGTTGTTTCAATGGGGACTGCAACACATGGGGAAAAGACCGGTAAAATCTACTCATTGGAACTTTGCGGCGGAACACACGTCCAAAACACCGGAGAGATTGGTCTCATACATCTTCTCGGCGAAAGTGCGGTTGCTGCAGGTGTCAGGCGAATAGAAGCGCTGACTGGCCAGGCTGCACTGGAATACTTTGCCGAGCAGGAGCAGCGGGTTAGAGACATTTCATCAGTGCTCAAAGTGCCGCCTCAAGATGCAGCCTCTCGTGTTTCTCAGCTGATGGATGAACGCAAGAAGATGGAGCGTGAACTCGCGGATGCCCGAAAGCAACTTGCGCTTGGCGGTGGTTCAGGGGCTTCCCACGATGCTGAGGACATAAACGGAACCAAGTTTATGGGTCGCGTTGTCGAGAATATCGCTGCACGCGATTTAAAAGGTCTGGTGGATGACGCCAAAAAGACCGTTGGTTCAGGCATTGTTGCAATTGCTGGTGTCTCCGAAGATGGAAAAGCTGGTATCGTTGTTGGCGTGTCAGACGACTTAACCGATAAGTTTAGTGCCGTTGATCTTGTGCGTATCGCTTCCCAAGCAGTGGGCGGGAAAGGCGGTGGTGGCCGAGCGGACATGGCGCAAGCAGGAGGCCCGGAAGGCAACAAAGCACAAGAAGCCATTGAGGCGGTAAAATCAGCGCTTTAAGCTCGCGTTTATGCTTCTAGTTTGAACGGGTTAAGACGTTTGGCGATATGGAGGCTTTGAGCAGCCGACTCCACCATTTGCGCGGGGGTATTGGTTTCATCTGAGTTTATCGCGGTTCCGAAACTACATATGCAGTCTTCCGGCAAGTCTTTGCTAGCGGATACAGCCTTTTGAAACCGGGTGAGAATTGGTGTGAATTCTGTTTTAACAATGTGCGGTGTCAAAATGGCAATGAGGTTCTCATCCAATCTGGAAATCACATCATAGTCTCTTGCGACTGTATCAAGCGCAGCGGCTACCAGTTGTAAGTCGTCTTCCAACCTGGATTTGTCTGATTTGATCTCAACCATTATCAGTCCGAGCGTTCGATCAACTGACTTGAATTCGTCAAGATAAGCCTTGAGGATTTGAAGAAAATATTCGCCGTTGTAGAGCTGGGTTGAGTCATCGATGAAATCGCAATGTTGAGTTGCCATTACTTTTAGTTTCATCAACTGGCGTTCCCGGTTACGTTTCAGGATATCCGGCTTTAAAATCGCCACCGAATAGAAAAAACCAGCTAACATAATGGCAAGGCTGGATACCATTACCGCGTCTTTTTGGCTGAAGTTTCCCCAAATCAAATGCCCATCCCCTGCTTTGGCAGGCAAGCCGATATACGCATTGTATCCGACTAGAAGCGCACCCATGGCAAAGAGCCAAGTGTTCACTCCGACCATGTAGTTTTTTTGATCAACAGCTCGTTTTTTCATTATCACCCATCATTTTGGCCGGAACTGCAGGTCAGGCACGTCAAACGATTGGAAAATGGCAGGAATTAGTTACGAGGAGGTAAAGCAACGTCATCGTTTTAGCGTCAGTGGCCGCACTTGGGTTTCCAAAAACTCAATCATTTGACCTGCTATGTTTTTGCGAGTTGCCTTCTCAATTCCCTCAAGGCCCGGCGATGAATTGACTTCGAGAACTTTAGGGCCATCGTTACTTTCTAAAATATCGACACCAGCAACAGACAGTCCCAATAATTTGGTGGCCAAACGTGCCGTGTTGCGTATCTGTTTGTTCAACCGCGCGGGTCGGGCACTGCCGCCGCGATGGAGGTTGGAGCGAAACTCTCCTTCCGGTGCTTGGCGGCGCATGCCTGCAACGACTTTATTTCCGATTACAAGGCACCGCAGGTCAGCACCCGCCGCTTCTTTCACAAACTCCTGGATCAAAAAGTTAGCATTCAAACCACGAAACGCGTCCACCAGGCTTTCTGCAGCTTTCTTTGTCTCGGCCAGCACCACACCCTTGCCTTGTGTCGAGGATAGAAGTTTTACAACGGCCGGCGCACCACCGACGAGTTCTATTAAATGCTGTGTGTCTTTTGGGGAGTGGGCAAATGCGGTCACGGGCGTGCCGACTTTGCCGGAGGTCAGTATCTGATGTGCCAATAATTTGTCCCGGGATGAGCCAATGGAATCCGCTGAATTTAAGCAATAGGCGCCTGTGCTCGCGAATTGTCTCAAAACAGCCATTCCGTAAGGGGTCACCGAAGCCCCAATTCTTGGAATAACGGCATCATAATACGGCAATGGTTTGCCGTCATAGTGAACTTCTGGTCGGATGCCGCCCATTTTCAAGTAGCATCTTGTTGTGTTTATCGGTTCGATCACGTGGCCACGTTCTTCGGCGGCTTCTATCAAACGTTTTGAAGAATAATTGTCAGGCTCGCGCGTTAGAATGGCCAGTCTTAAGGCACGATGTATCGGTTGGGTGCGGCGGCTTTTCTTGTAGAGCTCATATCCGAGCTCAGGCTGTAAAAAAGAATTGTTTGGATTTACCACCATCTCATCCTGAAGGGCGGTACGACCAAGTAACATCCGGTATGCCATGGTTTCACGATTGGTTAGCGTTATTTCGGAACGCCAGGTTTTTTCCCCCATTTCGAATTCTGTTTCGATGACATACCTCAGTTCGGTTTCGCCATTCGAACTTGTCACATTCCTTCTGTCGACCACCGGGGCAGAGCACGTAACTTGCAACCCTGGATTTTCGGGATCCGGCTGCACCAAAAATCGTACTTGCGGTCTGTTGCTTGAACCAAAAGGCTCAATGAAGGAGGCGTGCAAGGCTGACGTCTTAGCCCCAGTGTCTACTTTGGCCTTGATGGCACCGAGTGCCAATTGGGGGAGTGCGAGCCATTCTTCCCAACCCAAAATGAAGGGCTCACTCATGCTGATCACCATATCCCGTTGAATTTAGATGCGTAATCTTCTTTCAAAACAGGTGCAATTGAAAGCAGAAATTGCCCTAACTCATCGCTTTCTGAAGGTTTTCGTCGATCTTATCCAAAAACCCTGTGGTAGAGAGCCACGGTTGATCTGGACCAATAAGCAAAGCCAAGTCTTTGGTCATGTAGCCTGACTCTACTGTTCCAACGCAAACATCCTCAAGGGTTTTGGCAAACTTTGCCAACGCTTCGTTATCATCGAGTTTTGCGCGATGTGAAAGGCCACGGGTCCAGGCAAAAATCGACGCAATTGAATTGGTTGAAGTCTCTTCGCCTTTTTGGTGCTGACGATAGTGTCGGGTGACTGTTCCATGTGCGGCTTCCGCCTCAACGGTTCTACCGTCGGGGCTAAGAAGAACCGAAGTCATCAAACCAAGCGAGCCAAACCCTTGGGCAACTGTATCTGATTGCACGTCGCCATCGTAGTTTTTACATGCCCAAACGTAACCACCGGACCATTTTAAGGCGGAGGCAACCATGTCGTCGATCAGACGATGTTCATACCAGATTTTTGCTTCTTCAAACTTGGTCTTGAATTCTTGTTCATAGATTTCCTGGAACAAATCCTTGAACTGACCATCGTAAGCTTTGAGAATTGTGTTCTTTGTTGAGAGGTAGCATGGAACGCCACGCGACAACGCATAGTTCATCGACGCGCGTGCGAAGTCCCGGATTGAATCGTCCAAGTTGTACATGGCCATTGCAACCCCGGAAGAGGGGGCATCAAACACTTCGTGCTCTATTTCTGTCCCGTCTTCGCCAACGAATTTGACAGTGAGCTTGCCTTTGCCAGGAAATCTAAAATCTGTTGCGCGATACTGATCGCCGAACGCGTGGCGTCCAACGATGATTGGTTGCGTCCAGCCGGGCACGAGGCGGGGAACGTTCTTGCAAATAATTGGCTCACGGAAAATCACCCCACCAAGAATGTTTCGGATCGTGCCGTTCGGTGAGCGCCACATTTTCTTTAGGTTGAATTCTTCCACCCGTGCCTCATCCGGTGTGATCGTAGCGCATTTCACGCCAACTCCGAACTCGTTGATTGCGTTTGCAGCATCTATGGTGATTTGGTCGTCGGTTGCATCCCGTGCCTCTATACCCAGATCATAGTACTTCAAGTCAATATCGAGGTAGGGGTGGATAAGTTTGTCTTTGATAAATTGCCAGATGATGCGAGTCATCTCGTCTCCATCCAGTTCCACAACCGGGTTTTCTACCTTGATTTTTGCCATGAAAATTTCCTCTGAATGTCTGACGGGGGTTTGTTTGAAATATGCCTCTTGAAGATTGTTGCCGAGACCTATAGCAAACTGTGTAACCGATGCAAATCATTCCAAAGTTCACAATCGCGCTTAACCTCAAATTTCGAGTAAATGTATGCTAAAGTCCCTTGAGAACAGAAGAACATACAAAATCATTGGGAATCCGGCGTCGCCCGAGCCCATCACAGACTTGAAAGCAGTCGAATTGAATGCGCTGCTTGCCGCTGCAGGCAATGCGCCATTTCATTATGCGTGTGATCGCACTCATCAAAAAGAACTTGCTTCTCCTGTGCCTTGGCGGGCTTATGTGCTCTCGGGGAATGCTTGCAGGAAACTTATGGGGCACATGATTGAGGCAGGTGATACAACCAAGATCCCGAATATGTTGGCAGCAGCCCAAACACTCTTACAGATCACGTGGTTGCCTGATCCTGGCACAATTATTGAGGATCGGTCTGCAAAGGACACACCTATTTTTGAAGGGACGCATCGAAACATGGAGCATATTGCGGCGGCCTCTGCTTTTGTTCAATCTTTGCTGCTGGCCGCTGATTCCTCAGGTTTTAAGACTTATTGGTCGAGTGGAGGGCCACTGCGCGAAGGGTATATCTTTGACTGGATGAAAATCCCAAGTGACCAATTGTTGATCGGGTCTGTGTTTCTTTTTGCCGAACAACAACAGGAAGCTGAGACGAAAGCCGGTGCCCTTGCAGATAAACGTGGTTCTGTGTCTGATTGGGCGCGGCAGGTTGAAATAACGTGAATAGACTTTCACAGCTGTAGCCTTAGGCTTTAAACTTCACTAAACGGTTCATACATTGAACTATAGGAAAAATGATGACTGATACTCGTACAGAAACTGATTCTTTTGGCCCCCTCGAAGTGCCCAGTGACAAGTATTACGGTGCGCAAACGGCCCGTTCCCTAATCAACTTTCCGATAGGAACTGAGAAAATGCCGGAACCTTTGGTCTCGGCTTTGGGGGTTGTTAAGCAGGCGGCAGTGCGTGTCAATATGGCCATGGGCGTCATGCCGGAAGATTTGGGAAAAGCGATTGAAGTAGCTGCTGGCGAAGTGATTGAGGGGAAACTGAACGATAATTTTCCGCTTTCAGTTTGGCAAACAGGATCTGGCACGCAGTCCAACATGAATACAAATGAGGTAATCTCGAATAGAGCGATTGAGATTCTTGGTGGTACCATCGGTTCAAAAGATCCGGTACATCCGAACGATCACGTAAACATGGGGCAATCCTCCAACGATACATTTCCGACAGCGATGCACATTGCTGCTGCCCGTGAAATCAATGTGCGCTTGCTACCTGCTTTGAGACATTTGGCCAAGGCTGTGGAAGAAAAATCAACTGCCTTCAAAGACATTGTAAAAATTGGCCGGACACATACCCAGGACGCGACACCTCTTACCTTGGGGCAAGAGTTTTCCGGGTATGCCATGCAACTCAAAAATGGCATAAAGCGCATTGAGCAGGGTGCTGACGGGCTTTATGAACTTGCACAGGGTGGGACTGCCGTCGGGACGGGGCTTAACTCCAAAGTTGGATTTGCGGAGGATTTTGCAGCTCACGTTGCCGAGATAACTGGCCTGCCGTTTCGGACTGCGCCAAACAAATTTGAGGCTCTTGCGGCAAACGATGCGTATGTTTATGCCCATGGCGCCATTAACACCGTAGCGGCTTCGCTCTTCAAGATCGCAAATGATTTGCGGTTTCTGGGCTCCGGGCCACGCTCTGGCTTGGGAGAAATTTCATTGCCTGAGAATGAGCCGGGTTCTTCCATCATGCCCGGCAAAGTCAATCCTACGCAGTGTGAAGCCATGACGATGGTTTGTTGCCAGATCATGGGAAACCAAACAACCATCAGTATGGCCGGTACACAGGGTCATTTTGAGCTCAATGTTTACAAGCCTGCAATGGCAAATGCGATGCTTCAGTCCATCCGGATCATGTCGGATGCCTGCGTGAGTTTCGCTGACAAATGTGTTGCGGGGATCACTGCAAACGAAGAAAACATCAAGAGCTTGATGGAGCGATCGTTGATGCTCGTAACTGCGTTGGCGCCGAAAATCGGATATGATAAAGCCACTGAAATTGCGAAAACCGCACACAAAAACGGGACCACTCTTAAAGAAGAAGCCCTTCGGTTGGGATATGTCACCGAAGCTGAGTTTGATGAAGTGGTTCGACCGGAACAGATGATCGGTCCCAAGGTGTAGATTGACGCGCTGCCTTTTCGGATTTTGTTCGTGTATCGGCATCAAATCGCTGCTAAATCAGCACGTTTTCGGCAAACCTGTCCCATTTTCATGTGTTACTTGTTGCTCACATTCAACAAATCTTAAAAGAAGAAGTGACTTTTATGGAGCCTAACAGTCTCATTCGTCCGAGATCTCCAGAACACGGTAACTCCCAAGACAAATCCCGCAAACGGCAGAAATTAGGTGTGCCAAACGAGGCCAGAAGAAAATACGAGCTTGTACGCCTCAATGCAGCAAAGAACCTTGGGCTGGCTGTGCGAAAGTTAAACCGTGTTTTGGCAGAGCCGCCTTACAAAATCGAAGGAAATAGATGGAATCCAGATGAACTCGCATATCTGAATGAGTCCTATCGAAGCTTTCGTGGCCTTGACGCCATTATAGATTACACCACAGACCAAGTTATCAACTCATACTTAGACTTGATTGTACGGGAACCGGAAGCGTTACCCGCATATGAAAAAGAAAAATATTTGCCAGATTCCATCAAGAACGGATTGGAAGGCGTATCTGAAGCTGTTTCGCATTTGACTCCACAAGGTCGAGACGGATTGGCAAAACGATCGCGTATATTAGATCTGGTGGAGGAGAGTTTTGTTCCAGAAGATGAGTTAGAGACTGCCAATCCAGACAGGATTCAGATGCAGAACGCGCTTCAGAATTTCATTCGGCCGGGTAGTGTATCCAGGAATGGAATAGACAACGGTTATGGTGAAGAGCCCCCTCATCAACCCGAGGAAACACCACAATCGATTGCAGGAAAGTTAAATCCCGGAATACTGACATCTGAAGACAGAGCGATGGGGGAATTGCCCGGATTGTTAAGACAACGAGAAAATGGGAAGCCAGCAGATTTCCCCAAACTGGTGACAGATCTAGACGTTCAAAACATTGCAGAAAGAATTTACGATGCAAGGATGGCTATAAGAGACTATGTTAGCGACCCCCAGGGACTTGAGCGCGAACCTGCAGTAACACAACGTGGCGGGAATGTTCCTCAGGAGGGGGCCCGAAATCGTGATCCAGACCAGACGGTCACTGCTGCCGGGGCATCCGATCAACATGC
Organism: Pseudomonadota bacterium; assembly: GCA_039191645.1. Lineage (GTDB taxonomy): Bacteria > Pseudomonadota > Alphaproteobacteria > Rhizobiales > Rhizobiaceae > JAALLB01. The sequence goes on from JBCCXO010000001.1 coordinate 10,977, forward strand.
AAGACAGAATTTGATTCCCGAAAGACTGGATGAGCGTTCCAGATCGAGAGGGGATGGGGCCAGTATATAAAGGCAACTAAATCGCTAAAATTTTAATCAACTGTTTCATCGAATAAGAATTGCTCAGTGTTATCCTTAAGTTTGGCAGGATAAACAGCAATGCAATACGTTCAGAATTTCGTTTCAGATAATAAAGGCAATGTGGCTATTACTGCAGCCATTCTGGCCCTTCCGATGCTCTTGCTAGCAGGCGTTGGCATTGAGTTTTCGCGAATTTCAAGTGCTGAAAACAACATGCGTGCAACGGTTGATAACGCCAGTGTAGATGCAGCACGTCTCTTCCGCTTGGGGCCCCGGGCCCAGAAAGAAATTGAAGCTTTTATCAATGCCAATTCGGGAAGAAACACAGCACAGGTCCGCATCCGTATCCATAAGAACAAGATCAAGATTGATGCTAAGGATGAAATTGAAACCCCACTTTTAAGCACGATTGGTCAACCGACAACGGAAATCACGGCTTCGGTAGAAGTAAATGGGCCATCAACGAGCGGGTCTCAGGGCGGCGACAAAGCCAAGAAATCCACCCCGAGGAATGACAATAAACGGGAGATAGCCAGGCTTCGCCGGGTTGAAAACAGCCTTAGAAAAAGCCTTAATCAACTCAGGCAAGCTGGAAATAGGTTGCCGTTTCAAACCCGGGCAAGGCTGGAGCGAAAGTTGCGTGAGCAATTGCGTGAAGTGCGGAACCGGATCCGCCAATTACAAACCGCGTGATTCTTATCCGTATGGGCCTTTAAGCCCAAGTTTTTCAATTAGGCTTATATAGGTGTTTGAGTTTTTGATCAGCTCAGCGCCATATCGATCAATCAACTCACGCCTGCGCGCTTCATCCGTCGTTGAAGATAAGGCAGCCCAATGAGCGGTTAAAAGTTCCGCGGCATCACGAATGGAAGTCAGTGTTTCGGCATCTGATACGGCAGACCCCAGTGTATTGGGTGTTACTTTACCGACACCGTTCACGGTTACAGCGCCAGCATTTGTATACCCCTCGGGAAGGTCGCCCTTTAAGTTCATAACGGAGCGATACATGATGCAATCCATGATTTGATCAACCGCTTGTTTTGCACCTTCAACACGTGAAACATGTTCGGTATCTGCAGCAGCGTGCGGTAGAAGTTCCATTTTTTCCGGATATTTTTTATACAGATCCAGATAAGGAACCATTGGACCGGAAAGTTCGCCTGTTTCGGCATTTTTGAACAAATCCGCATCAATCCCTGCGTAACGGATTTTGCCGCTCTCAAGCGCGGCATCGAGAGATTGGGCATTCACAACTTCTCCGCGGTCATAATTGATGATCACAGCACCATCATTCATGGCATTGAGCACATCAGCATTGACAACTGAATCGTTTGCAAATTTTCCAGTGTCTGAGTTGAACGGGCCGAGGCCGGTATGCGGAGACAGGACGTCTGCTCCTGTTGCCGCTTCTTGTGGGGAGTTTGCGAAGGTGAACCCTTCTGCCAGTATCCAATCCTTGTGATGTGGGCGTGCATATATCTTTACGTTCATCCCAAATGCTTTTGCGAGGCACGCCACCTCCCGGCCAATGTTACCAAATCCAATTACCCCTATCGTTTTACCTTCCAGTTTCTCGGTAGGGAATTCACACAGGTTTTTGCCGGTATCAAAATCACCGGCACACGTGCGGGTGTGTAACGTTTCGACATCAAGATCTGGCATTACCTTTAGGAGAGCTTTCATTGCCATTTGCGCTGTTGCCCGGCTGTTGAAACTCGGCGTGTTCATGAGAGGTGCTTGCCCTCCATCGCCGTTTCCACCGCCCCAAGAGGCAGACCCCATATTGCCGGTTCCTGCACCGATACGAACGCCGCCCTCGGCAAATTTTGACCCCTCTGGCAGGAAAGTGGCTGCCACGATTGTAGCATCGTATTGACCATTTTGCGTGATGGGCAGGAGCTCTTCTTCCCGAGAAAGATTGGGCTGGTAGAAGAAATGAATCCCGGGGGTAAGCTTGGTATCGTCTTCGCACAGACCTTCATGGAAGTTTGCGCCTTGTTGTTGGACATAGGCCTTCACTTCAGAATGATCCGGGTTGCCGCTTTTGTCGAACTTTAAGCCAACCAGGTCCGCGATCAAAACCTTGTATGCGCGCGAGGGATCATCAAGCCTCTTGCGTTCTGTGCCAGATGCACTGGCATCAAACGTTTCACCGTGCTCAACAAGCATTTCCTCGATGGTGACCAATTTGGCACGGAGATAGCAGTATTTCAGGTTTTCAAGCAGTGCTGTTATGTCTTCGACGACCCGCATGCCGCCGATCCATGCCCGGAAATCGCCCGGCGTTCCAGGGAAGGTGTTGATGTAACGCGCGACATCTAAGCCTGGTTCATGTTCTCCATTCGGATGGGTAAGGCCCTCATAGCCAAGCAATTGTTTTGAGCGGGCAATTAGCTTTGCGTGAAGCTCGCCATCCGTAACCTCAGGATCATTGACTTTGATTAGCGTTACAGCGGCACCCCGTCTTTCTTCCTCGGCAACGCCCAGTTCAAGCATGTCATCCGCAGCGGTCCAATCGTTGATAGCCTGCCTGTTTGCCACGGATCGAGCGTTCATGTCATTTACAGAGCCAACAAGTTTTTCAGTTCTGAGAAGTCCAAATGTGGTTTCCGCAAACGCCAGCGTGGAATAGGTGTTGATGATTCCGCCCAGCATCTTGTTTTCGGCTGGGTCATAAATTGGACCGAGCGATGCTGTTTTTTCGCCAGAAAGGGGTTTTTTGGGATCTTTCGGAACAACTACTTTCAACTGCCGCGGGATCGCCCAAGCAGGATTTTTCTGATTAGCCTCTGTCAATGTGAAACAATGTGGGGTCATCGACCAACAAAAATATCCTGATATGCCTCCGATCGCCTTTTGGAAAGGCATGAACAGGGAGCATTTTGATGTAACCGCATCCACAATGGATTGCTCCCATGGCATTGCGCCAAGCATGGAGGTTGCATCGATCACCGCATGATGATTTTCCGGGTCACGGTCGATCCATTCCAGAAGATTGGTTATATCTTCAAATGTATATGTGGTTGCACCGGTTGTTTCATGACCGACGCCGATAAAGAGTTTTATGCCCATTTTGACGAGCTCATCAGCGGATGGCACGGTTCCTTCCTTTTCAGCGAAATGGAGCCGGTTTTCATCCCCATTTTTTGCAAACCGTTGCATCTCAACGAGTTGTGCACCCCAGGACTGCCGGAAAAACCCACCTGAACTTGCGCCTTCGGTTTCAGGGGCGGGGGTATCAATATAAACATGCTGATCGGCATCGTTGGCGTTCATCATGTGCATGGCACAGACCGTAAATCCTGAGTGTCCACCGCCAAGTCCAACTGCCATTTTGTTCGATTTGGGAAAGCCGAAGTAACGGTGTATCTCGCGCATCATGTCCAATAGAATGGCATCAGCGGGATACCCGCGGTGCATTGAACGGCCAATTTCGGCGGTGGTAAAGGGGCCGATATCGTTGCCTTTGTCGTCGAGTTTGCGATAGGTGGTTTCCAGCCAGCGATCAAATTCAAACCGCATCTTTCGGCTGTCAGCTTCATCCGTTGTAATATCGGTTATCGGGCCCACACCAAAAAATTGATTAGAGGTTCGTGTCGGCGGGCCATCGGCAGTTGCGGCAATAATTCTTTCACGCTGTTTTTTCAGTTCTTCTGCAGATGTCATGATTTTCCCTCTAACTCAAAGGCTGGTGTATTATCCCAGTCCCTAAAACTACCCAATTCGGCCCTTTTGGTACGAGAAAGAGGAGTTTACGGGTATCTTGAATGCGTCACGTGGTGTCATCGTGCGCGCCTTTGCGTTTTTTGGTTTTATTGGTTTGGAGATAATTTTTTTTATTCTCTCCAAAAACGAAAAAGTGTTTGAACTTGCAAAATATCGCCAATTGAAACAGAAGAGCCAAAAAAGACTTCATTGGAGATAGGAATGTTCAGACGGCTAAAGGACTGCCATAACGTTCAAGATATGCGATTGCTTGCGAAGCAGCGGCTTCCCGGTCCAATTTTTCATTACATCGATGGCGCAGCCGATGATGAAATTACATATCGGCGTAACACGACGTCGTTTGATAGTTGCGATTTAGTACCCAACGTCCTTGCTGGTGTTGACGAAATCGACATGAGTGTCGAGGTCATGGGGCAAAAGCTTGATATGCCGCTTTATTGTGCTCCCACGGCACTGCAACGTCTGTTTCATCATGATGGTGAGCGGGCTGTTGCTCGGGCAGCCAAGAAATTCGGTACCATGTTTGGTGTCTCTTCTTTGGCGACCGTAGCGGTTGAGGAAATTACGGAGATCACAGACGGCCCCAAACTGTTCCAGTTTTATTTTCATAAGGATCGCGGGTTGAATGATGCGCTTCTTCAAAGAGCGAAAGACGCCCAATTTCAAGTGATGGCGCTTACTGTGGATACCATCACTGGTGGTAATCGTGAGCGTGATCTTCACACCGGATTTACATCCCCGCCGAAACTGACGCTTGAAAGTATGTTCAGTTTTGCCATGCATCCGGCGTGGGCGTGGAATTTCTATACTAAACCGAAATTCGATATGCCGCATCTTTCCGGCCATGTGTCGGAAGGTACAAATCTTGCAGTTTCTGTCGGTGATTACTTTTCCAAGATGCTTGACCAATCTATGAGTTGGAAAGATGCTGAAAAGCTCTGTGCAGATTGGGGCGGACACTTCGCCCTCAAAGGTGTAATGAGCGTTGAGGACGCCAAGCGTGCCGTCGATATCGGTTGCACGGGCATAATGGTTTCGAACCACGGCGGCAGGCAACTCGATGGCTCCAGGGCTCCCTTCGATCAGCTTGCAGAAATATGTGATGCGGTTGGCGACAAAATTGATGTCATTTGCGAGGGCGGTATCCAACGTGGCACGCATGTGCTTAAGGCTTTGTCCGTCGGTGCCAAAGCGTGCTCAGGTGGACGGATGTATCTTTATTCTCTTGCTGCTGCCGGGCAGGCAGGTGTAGAAAAAACACTTGGTAATCTGCGTACCGAAATTGAGCGCGACATGAAGTTGATGGGGGTAACTTCCGTAGATCAACTCACACGTGAGAATATTCGCTGGCGATAATTCTTTGCGGTAAAGCTAGGATTGGGTTTTTGGTTGCTGTAACTCTTGGAGTTGTTTCGCCAACCAACCCTTGGCTATCCAGTGTCCTCCGGGGTGAACATCTAGGGTGATGTTTTTCCCTGTTTTACAGTCCTTCCAAGCGTAGTGCTTGAACGTTTGGCTTGTTGACCAGTTTCGCTCCAGATCAGGGGCTTTGTCGCATTCGTTGATCCGTTTCCAAAGGCGAATTGGGCCTGTTTCCTCACCGTTTGGACCAAATGGGAAATCCATGACGGTATCCTTTAGCCCATGGACATGGCGAACTTCCACCGGACCCGTTTGGCAACTTTCGCTTTGGTCATATAGCGTTCCGGAAATTCCCAACAAAACGGTAACGTGGTTGCCCGCTTCACAAGAAAAGCGCCAAGCCATCGAACTTCCCCAGGAATATCCAGAGATATATAGTTTGGAGCGATCAATCGGATACTTTTTTTCGACATCGTTCAATATTGCTTTCGCGAATTCGGTATCGCGAGACCCCGGGCGCCAAAAATCCCAGGATTTGCCGAGACCATTAGGCGCTACCAGTAAAACGCCAGCTTTTCGTGTCGCTCCACCGATATGTTCGTGATTAACGGGTACAGGACCTTGTCTGCCCCAACCGTGAAAATGGACCAAAACCGGTAATTTTGATGTTCCATCCCAGTCATCTGGTGGCAAAACGTGATAGCTTCGGTCCCCAAGTTGGCAGGGTGTATTCCCGATGCATGTTTCGTCCGCTGATGGTGCGGATGCGCCCAGAAAAAACATACTCGTCAAAACAAAGAGAGATTTGGTAAATGCACCGCGCAAGTGTGATTCAAGTTTTCGTTTCAAATTCACGTATTTGTTCCGTTAATGGCTGCCTCAACTTTCTCATATGATAGATGACAAAGCCTTTAGGTTAAGTGCCAAATCGTACCTGTAACGCATATGTGTGCAAATTTGAGCGATTGGGCTTAGCTGTTTTTAGCCGATCTGCCTACTGCAGCCGCAAGGTAGGAGGTCGCTACAAATACAACCGCGCCCAATAGAAAGTAAGCGCCGGGAAAGTTTACCGGCGCATTTTCAGCTGTGAACCAGGAAAAGCTTGTTGCGGATAGGGCAGGGCCACCGATGGCTGCTAGCCCGCCGATTGCTGTCAATGCGCCTTGTAAGTGGCCTTGTTGACCGGAATCGACAAATCTTGATGCAATGGCTTGCAGGGCAGGGGCAGCACATCCAGCGCCTAGCGCGTATAAGGGAATTCCAAAATATGCAACAAGCGGGATGGTGTTAAACGATAGGATTAAAAACATGATTGCACACAGTAAAAGCCCAATAACGGCGGTTTTAGCTTCGCCCAATGCGGCGACGGTTGGGCGAACTAGGAAGCCTTGCACAACAAAATAGGAGATCCCGACAACTGCCAGAGATATTCCGGCTTCCTGGAGGTTCCAGCCATACTGATGCTGTGTAAATATGACCCAAATGGTTTCCATTCCGCGTTGCGCTGCATTTACGAAAAACAGCGTTATACCAAGCAGAAAAAGGGTCTGAGTGGTCACGATAAATTTGAGCGTACCAAAAGGGTTTGAGCGGGCCAGATTTGCTTTGCTGCGTTTGTCCTCCGGCAGGGTTTCTTGTAGAAAAAAGTACCCCAATGCAAAATTGATAAAAGACAAGGCAGCAGCGAAGTAGAAGGGCATCCTTGTATCCATGGCGCCAAAAAACCCGCCGACCAATGGGCCTATGATGAATCCGATGCCAAATGCTGCACCGATCATTCCAAAACCCGCAGCACGATCTTCTTCCTTCATTGTATCGGCGATATAAGCGCTGGCGATTGAATAGGTTGCACCGAAAATACCACCCAAGGCACGTCCAACGAAAACCCAAAAGATTGAGGGCGCAAATGCAAGGAGCAGGGTGTCGAATCCCAAACCAAGCAATGCGAGAAGCATAATTTTTCGACGGCCATAATAGTCTGATAAGGCACCCATTACGGGTGCAAAAAGGAATTGCATCAAAGAGAATACGACTGCGACCGCACCGTAAATCGCTGCTGTGTTGGAGATGTCACCTTGCGTCAGCTCTTCAACAAGCGTTGGCAAGATAGGCCACATCATCCCCACGCCCATCATGTTTATCATGATGGTGCACAGGACAATCCATATGCTGAAGTTGAGGTTAGGCAAGAAGTTTAGCCGTCTTTTCTGCCGGATATCGGTGCGGCGTACGAGAGATCAAGATCCCAGGGAAAGTAAATCCAGGTGTCTTGTGAAACCTCTGTGACAAAGGTATCGACATTTGGACGCCCTGAGGGTTTGGCATACACGGTCGCAAAATGTGCGTTTGGCAAAATTTCCCGAACCTTTTTTGCTGTCGCTCCGGTATCGGTCAGGTCATCAATAACCAACACCATTTCACCTCCGTTTGTCTCATCGATGATTTGACTTGAAATGGTTTTGAGAACAATCAAATCGCCCTGATCTTTATATTCATGATAAGATGCGATGCAGATGGTTTCGATGTTTCGGACGCCGAGTTCCCTTGCAATGATGGCTGCAGGTACCAATCCGCCACGTGTAATGGAAATGATCGCCTTCCATTCGCCTTTATCCTGGCTAATTCCGGAAAGGCGCCAGGCAAGTGCTTTGCTATCCCGATGAAATTGATCCCATGATACGGGGAAGGCTTTGTCAGAAGGTTGTGCCATTGACTACTCATTATACTGATAGTTGAATCAAATATTTGTCTGAATAGGTGCAAATCAACCGGAGTGCAAGAATGATCACACCAGAATATTTAAAGACTATGTCTAGATACAATGCCTGGCAGAACGCCAGTCTGTATGATGCAGCTGATGCGCTCAGTGATCTGGAGAGGCGTAAAGACCGCGGTGCGATCTTTAAATCCATTCATCAAACGCTGTGTCATTTGTTGTGGGGCGACCAAATCTGGATGAACCGGTTTGCTGATACCTCCTTGCCAATTGTATCCAGCGTGGCCGAATCTGTTTCTATGATTGAAGATTGGGACACCTTGAAATCCGAGAGGAAAACCATGGATTCAACGATAAGTAAATGGAGTGAAAGTGTGAGCCAAGCGTATCTGGATGCCCAAACATCCTGGTATTCCGGATCGCAAAAACGAGATCTTGTTTCCAACAATGGCGGATTGGTTGTTCATATGTTCAACCATCAGACGCACCATCGTGGTCAAGTGCATGCCATGTTGACAGCGGCCGGCGCTGAGCCCGATGACACGGATCTGTTCATCATGCAATTCCGATGAGATGGAGGGCTTTTGTCAGCCCCCAGCGCCAGAAATCTCTGTGTTTACAGTATCGTATATATCGCCCGTATTGCTTCCTACATTGCTGACGCCCGCAACAATCGCGATGGAAATGAGGCCGGCGATGATTGAATATTCAATCGCACTGGTCCCACTAAGTGACGCAAAAAATCTTCCAATCATTTCGATCAGTTCCCTTGCTAGAGTGCCTAATCCTAAACATTATTCGTTAAAAGACCGATAATTTTGGTAAGGAACAACTTATTCGATTATTGGTTGCGTAGGTCCGACAATGCCAATTCGATGTCTTCTACAGCTGCATGAATCGCTGTTTGATCACGGCTTCGGACCACGATTTGTGTGGAGTAGCGTTTGCCATCAAACTTTGGATAAGAGCCTATTGAAGTTTCTTTGTGGGCTTTTTGAAGTTCACCCAAACGATCCCCGATGGTGCCTTCTCCGAATTCACATTCTACGGCTTTTGAGTGCATGTGTGCACCGCCTTCCAATCTTGGCAGAACTTCTTCCAGCATGGCCTGAAAAATTGATGGTACGCCAGCCATGACGTGAACATTTTCGACAATGAATCCGGGGGCCTTGGAGACTTTGTTGTGAATAAGCGTGGCTCCGACTGGAATTCTAGCCATGCGCTTTCGCGCGGTTGTGAATTCCAGTTTCTGATGGTCGTAGTGTTGCTGCAAGATATCCATGGCTCTGGGGTCATGACCAATCGAAATTTCAAATGCTTTAGCGACTGCGTCCGCCGTTATGTCATCATGGGTCGGGCCAATCCCGCCTGATGTGAACACATAGGTGTGCTTCTTTCTGAGAGCATTCAGCGCTTCTACGATCTCGGGCTCTTCATCTGCCACGATACGAACTTCTTTGAGATCGATCCCTTGCAGAGTCAGCAAGTTTGCAAGATGTCCGATGTTTTTATCTCTTGTCCGACCGGAAAGCAGTTCATCACCGATTGCCAGCATTCCGGCTGTTACAATTTTGTGCGTGTTAGTCGATGTCATTGATGTTGCCTACCGCCCGGGCGAGTGTGTACATGTTATAAGTCGTTTATCATTCAATTTCCAGACTGACACCTGGTTACTGGAACGGGAAATGCCGTTCCGGCAAGTATCCAAGGCAGGTTGATTGTCAGTTGATTGGTGCGGGCACCGGGACTTGAACCCGGACAGCTCTAAGGCCGAGGGATTTTAAGTCCCTTGCGTCTACCGATTCCGCCATGCCCGCGAAGAGACGTTTCATAGTTGGCTAAACGAGCAATGCTGAACAATCAAGTCTCAAGTTGCTATTCTGGTGTCAAACCAGCAGCTTTTACCGCTTCATATCCGTCCAGAGCAGCTTGTCGGGCTTTTTTATGATCAACGATCGGGAATGGGTAGGTTTCACCTAGCTTTACGCCGGCGTTTTTCAGTATGATTTCGCTGGCCTCGAACGGTGCATGAATCACATTGTCCGGCAGTTTTGCCAGTTCGGGGCACCATTGACGGACGTAATGGCCCTTGGGATCAAACTTTGGCCCTTGGCCTAGGGGACTGAATATTCTGAAGTAGGGCGCAGCATCCGCTCCGCTTCCTGCAACCCACTGCCAGCTTGAGGTGTTGTTGGCAAGATCTGCATCGACAAGGGTGTCCCAAAACCAAGCTTCGCCCTCGCGCCAATGGATGCGTAAGTGTTTAACCAGAAAACTTGCTACCAGCATTCTGACGCGATTGTGCATGTACCCTGTGTGCCACAATTCTCTCATTCCGGCATCAACCATCGGGTATCCTGTCATCCCCTTTTGCCAGGCCTCTAAATCTTCTTTGCTTTGGCGCCAGGGATAATGATCAAAGGTGGGCTTCCAATTCCTCACTGGGATTTCCGGGAAGTGGAAGAGAAGATGATTGGCAAAATCCCGCCACGCGATCTCGGATAGAAACTTGCCAACGTCGTGAGCATGCTCTGGAGATTTGTCAGCCAGGAAACCAGATTTAGCGCAGATTTGACGGGGTGATATCTCACCGTAATGGATGTGTGGTGACAACCGGGAAACATTTGGCAGGTCTGGACGGTTACGCAGTTCCCCATATCCTGTCAGACCGCTTTTTAAAAAAATGTCTAGTGCGGTGTGGGCACCGGCTTCTCCAGGAGACCAGAGTTCTGCCCATCCTTGTGCCCAATTTGGGTGGCTGGGTAATAAATTTAACGCTTCGAGGGTGTGGCCCAGATCATCTGTTTCAGCAATTTTGACAGTGTCAGCTGGAAGGGGTGGAGGAAACCCTTTGGCCTGAATAGCTCTCGAAAATGGGGTGTATACTTTGTAAGGGCCGCCGGAGCCAGTTTGGATTTCCCATGGTTCATGGATGACGCTGCCCGGAAAACTCATAACTTCCAAGCCTGCACTTTTGAAGTACGATTTGATCTCTTTATCACGATTTATGCCATGAGGTTCATAGCAGCGGTTCCAAACAATCTGCGTAGCTTTCGTCTTTTCGACGAGGGTTTTTAGCTCTTCGAGCGGATTTCCTCGACGTAAAACCAGTCCTCCCAAGGATTGCGACAGAGAGGACAAACTGTGGTGAAGCCACCATTTGGAAGCACCGCCCAACGGTCTGTCTGTTTCATCCAGAATGAACACAGGTAAGACGCCTCCGCTCTGGGAGGCGTGCGTAAGCGCAGGATTATCGGCAATTCTAAGGTCTTGCCGGAACCAGCAAATTGTCTTTGTCGTCATAGGTTTGGCCATTGATTGAACCTGTGATATGGGGCAGCGGTAAACTTTGTCATCAGGAATTGTATTTTTCTGTCAGACCCCTTTTCGAACACATTGGAGAATGGAATGTCGATTTCGAGAATTCAAACAGGCGCTCGTATGAGCCAAGCTGTTATACATGGAAACACCGTTTATACCGCGGGGCAGGTGGCGGAAGGCGCTACGGTCGCGGAGCAGACCACCGAAATTCTCGGACAAATTGATCAACTGCTATCGGATGCTGGATCGGACAAATCAAAACTACTTTCTGCAACCATTTGGATAACAGACATGGACAATTTTGCGGAGATGAATTCGGTATGGGATTCTTGGGTGAGTTCAGGAAACACGCCCGCGCGCGCATGTGTTGAAGCAAAACTTGCGATGCCAAAATTCCTGGTGGAAATTGCTGTTATCGCTGCGATTGACTAGGTAATCTCACCGCCAAGCGCTTCCAATACCATCTTCTGAAAATGATGTACGGCATGCTCAGAGAGTTCGCTCAATTCCGCGTCAACGACGAAGCGGCCCTGATTGTAACCTTTTGACTGAAGTCCTTTTTGTACGCTTTCACAAAGCGTGATGTCCTCCGGCTGAAGTACATCTTTTTGATAATCCATGGCTTCTTTTAGCTGAGGGGTAGGGGATTGGGTTTCAGTGAACCAATCCTGATATTCAGTCGTTTCGCCTATGCCATTGGGAATCATTTGGAGAATTGAAACATTGGTTTCGCCGGGATAGGCCCAAATTGTGAGGTTTGGCCAGAGAAACCAACCGCAGTATCCAAAGTCGATTTCGCCTTTCTCAAATTTGAAAGCGGCGGCATCTGTAGTCCGTACATTGTCAGAAACATGGCTTGAATATATACCGTTGCAGTGACTGCGGTAAGTTTCCATATCTACTAAATCCACAAAGTCTCTGTGCGCCGGGTCGCAATGATAACATTCAAGGAAGTTATCTATCAGGACTTTCCAGTTTGCTTTTACGTTGTAGGTATCACGTTGCGAAAAGACCAAATCGTCTATTTTTGGGCAATATCTCCGAATTTCCTCTTCAAGATCAGGGGCTTGTGTGGCAAGCGGTGCTGCATCAACATCTAGGTTGATGAAGACCATGCCGCAAAAAACTTCTACCTGGACCGGCTTCAAAGAAAAGTCACATTTGTTGAAATTTAATATGTTCTCGGAGTTTCGCGCCGCTTTTAGCGTTCCATCAAGGTCGAAGCTCCATGCGTGGTACGGGCAAACAATCAGATTTTTCCTGCCACTTCCTTGAACCAACTCATGTCCACGGTGTGCGCAAACGTTGTAGAACGCCTTTAGTTCACCGTTCCGGTCACGGGTGACGAAAACGGATTGCTCATGAATGTTTGCAGTAATGAATTGCCCTGTCTCCCGTAATTGGTTTTGGTGGCAGACATAATACCAACTGCGATAGAAAATCCGTTCTTTTTCAGCTTCATAAATATCGGTAGAGTTATAAAATCTCGCAGGCATGGTAAATGATTCTGCCGGGTTCGCGCAAAAAGGTTGATCGCCTGGTTGAAATTTTATTACAGGTATGTTCATGGCCACTACTCCCCAATTGGTTCAAGTCTAATAAAGTGCACATTCATGAGCAAGTGTTTGAAATAAACGGCTTCGAGCAAGTCAATGTGATTTGAACTGTTGCCAAAATTGTTGGACAAATTGCCCAATCTACGGAAAGGAAGTTGCTACATGCGTTTGATTCTGATTGTTTGTATCCTCTTGTCGACACACATGATCGGACCAGCGTTTGGTCAACATCAGCCGCTGATTACAGTGGAGCAACTGAAACAATCCCTCAACGATGACACGCTGGTGATATTAGACATTCGTAGTCCAAGAAAAAGCCGCAACTTCTACGAGGAAGGGCACATAGACGGAGCCATCGCTGCGCCGTATAATGAGGGCTGGCGAGCGACCGTGGATGGTGTCATCGGGATGTTGCCAGCTGTGCCAGAAATATCGGACCATATTGGTGGCCTTGGCATATCAAATGACAGTAATGTGGTTATCGTTCCGCATGGGAATAGTTCGACGGATTTTTCAGCAGCTACGCGCATCTACTGGACTTTCAAAGTATTGGGGCACGATGCGGTCTCCATCCTTGAGGGTGGTTATGCTGCTTGGCTTGCCAAGGGTGGGCGCTTGTCAAAAAAGTCCACCACCCTTGAACCCAAAATTTTCAAGGCTGATTTCCGGGAGGAACTCGTTTCTTCCGAGCAAGATGTCCAGCAGAGTTTGAACGATGCGACATTGCTAGTGGATGCAAGACCCAGTGCCCAATATCTTGGAAAGGCAAAAAGTCCGGTGGTCAAGCGTGCTGGAACAATTCCAGAAGCCGTCAACCTTCGACAATCCACGTTATACGACCCGAGAAACACAACGTTTCTATCGCAATCTGAGCTCAAAGCATTAACGCATGATTTGAGTATTTCAGAGTCCGGTAAGTCGATCACTTTTTGCAATACCGGGCATTGGGCATCCATTGCATGGTTTGCTCTCAGTGAGATAGCAGGCCAGGAAAACGTTTCTCTGTATGATGGATCCATGGCAGAGTGGACGGAGAAAGACAGTAATCCGGTGCAATGAGGTCACGCTACCTGATGGTTGGGTGCTTCAAACGTTTCAGATTGATCTGGTAAGTCGGCTGCATGGAACGTTTTTGAAAACTCTTCTGCAGCAGCCGCTGGTAGTGCCTTGGAGAAGAAGTACCCTTGCATGAAATCAACATTGTATTCATGTTTGAGAAGATCAAACTGTGATTGGTCTTCGATACCTTCTACTACAAGTTTCAGGTCTAGCGCCTTACCCATTGCTGTAATGCCTTTGAGAAGGGTTTGAGACTTTTCGCTGTCAATGAGATCATCGATAAAGGATTTGTCGATTTTGAGTTTATCCAATGGCAGTCGATGAAGGTAACTTAGGCTAGAATACCCTGTTCCAAAGTCGTCAAGTGAGATTTTAACACCCAGATCACTCAATTGTTCAAGTACCAGAATGGCGTGGTCCATGTCATTCAAAACAGCCGTTTCTGTAATTTCAATCTCTAAACGACTAGGGTGTAACCCTGTTTCAATCAGCGCTTCTTTCACCGCCTCCGTGATGGAGCCTACCTGAAATTGAACCGCTGAAACATTGACGGCTACGCTCGTATCAGGGTGCCAAAGCATGCATTGCCGGCAGGCTTCTTTCAGGGTCCACTCCCCGATTTCTCGTATTAAGCCCAGATCTTCTGCCAAGGGGATAAATTCTGCAGGTGATACGTTCTCGGTCCCGTTGCGGTTCCATCGCGTCAAGGCTTCGAACACAGCAGGTTTGTGGGTGGTCATGCTTACGATGGGTTGGAAGTGTAACTCCAGGTTTTGTCCTTTGACCGCTTTGGTCAGGTCGGTTTCCATCTGTAGACGTTCCTGCAACGTATCTTCCATATCCGCTGTGAAGAATGTGACGCGGTTTTTACCGGCATTCTTAGACTCATACAGTGCAAGGTCTGCGAGTTTGAGGAGGCGATCGATGGTGGTAGCGTCATCAGGATATATTGCCACTCCAAGGCTTGCGCCAAATCTGAGCCTTTGATTGTTGTAACTCAGTGGGCGGGTAATATGATGGATCAGGCGATTGCTTAGCTTTTCAAAGCCTTCCGCACAATGTTCTTCTTCAACAAATATGACGAATTCATCCCCGCCATGACGACCCACGACCGCATGTTTCGGTAGAAACTCACGAAGGCGCTCCGCGACACTTGCAAGAATGAAATCACCGGCTTCATGCCCAAGCATGTCGTTGATCCGTTTAAAATCATCAAGATCAAAGAATATCGTCGCTGCGCGGCGTTTTTTGTCAATGGATGTGAGGATGGACTCGGACTGTTGGTAAAAGTATGCCCGGTTGCACAAGCCGGTTAAATCGTCAAACCGTGCAAGCTGATTGATCCGGTCTTGATACTTGATGCGTTGGCTCACGTCTTCAATTACCAAAACGCAACCGCCATTCTCGCGTAGTTTGATGGACAGCTCTACGTGCTGCTTGTCTGACATTTGAAAAATTTTGCTTTGGGTTCGCAATTGGAGACGCTTTCTAAGCGCATCTTCCAACACCCGGATCCTGTTTACATATGGTTTCTGAAGCTCGATGATCCGTGCGATCTCATTCAGGCGTTTGCCAAAACAATTAACTTGCTCGTTGATTGCGAGGATTTGTCTGGCAGTGTGATTGATCACTCGCAGCCGCATTTCTTCGTCAAACATGATCAATCCATGTGACATGCTTTCCAATGCTTCATTCAGCTGAATCCCGAAGGCTTCCTTTTCTTCCGATTCTGCTTCGACGTTCTGGAAAAGCGATCGTAACCTATGCGATACATCCCTTATGCTTGAAAAGAGCGGCATAAAGAAGCCGCACAAGATCATGCTTCGAAAATCCCCATACGCAAGAACGCCCATGATAAGTGGCAAACCAACCGCACACAGCTGCAGGGTCATTGTCCTGTCATCGTAGAAGTTACGGCATATCAGATTTAAGATATTACCCATTGTCGTGGCGATACAAAGAAGATGCAGGAATGCGTCATTGGATAAAATGAAGCAGAAAAAGCACCAGATCCCCATGGTCAACATGAAGGCAGTGGACAGGAAGCGGTATTGGTACCGCCATTCTTCAGGTTCACCAAGGGCACCCTCTACCAATGCACGATAGCGCCTAATGTTGCCAACGTCGGCCAGCATAATCGCCAGCATCGCAATGGTTGTTGCCAGGAAAATGAATTCAGTCGTCAAAAAGTATGTAACCAGCGACGCAATCGCGGCACTGATTTTGCCATAGAAGAACGCTACATGGTCTTCGTAGTGGGAGAGCGCTTCATTCTTTTTGGTACGGTTGGAAACTTTAGTACTGTCCGACACTTCAGATATCTCAGATAATTATGGGAAAAACCTAGCCGAAATTGATTGCCAGATCGTTTATTTTCTCACTCAAATTACGCATTTGTTCAGGATGAGAATTCGTAGATAATTGATACCAATCCGCCAGGGTGCCGCTCGATTTTGCCGGCCAGTGATAACTCCAGCAAGGTCATTTGCACTTCTCCGGGGGTGGCTTGCGCAAATTGGATAATATCATCCACAGAAACGGGGCTTGGACCCAGTGCACCTATGATTCTATCGCGTACTGCTATGCCGAGATCTGCTTTTTCGGTTGTTTCATGCTCAAACAGGTCGCGTTCTTTTTCAGAAATATCAGAGTTCAATGCATCTGCCTCGTCATCAATTGGGTTTAGCGTTTCCAGAATTTCATCTATGTTTGTTACGAGTGTTGCGCCCTCACGAATTAGACTGTTTGTACCCTCGCAACGCGGATCTAAAGGCGAGCCCGGGACAGCCATAACAAGGCGCCCGCTATCGTTAGCCATTCGGGCGGTGATCAGGGAGCCTGATTTTCGAGCAGCCTCTACAACAATTACCGCTCGCGAAAGTCCGGTTATGATACGGTTGCGGCGCGGAAAATCTTTTGCGCGCGGTTGCCAGCCCATCGGCATCTCGCTGACTATTGCGCCTTGATTTGCCAATAGCTCTTCGGCAAGCTTTTCATTTTCGGGTGGGAACACAACGTCTACGCCGCCAGCAAATACGGCGGCGGTGCTGGATTTGATTGCTGCAGCGTGTGCTGCGGTATCGATGCCGCGAGCCAAACCGGAGACCACTGTGTATCCATGCTCTCCAAGTTGCATAGAAAACCGTTCAGCGACTTTTAAACCGGAGATTGATGCGTTTCTTGAACCAACAATCGCAACAGCTTTTTGTTTCAATATTCCCACATTGCCTTTGACACAAAGGAGAGGGGGCCCGCTATCGGCGTTTCGCAGATTTTCAGGATAATCCGGTTCCCCCATCCCGATAAGCCGGGACTTGCTGAGTTTCACCCGCGTTAACTCGCGTTCCGCTTCTTCCCTAGAGCAGACTTTTATGCGTGCGGCCGCACCCCCTCTTTTTGCCAAATCAGGAATGGCCTCCAAGGCGCTATCAGCCGTGCCGTAGTGTGAGATTAAATCTCTAAAGGTTGCGGGCCCCACATTTTGGCTGCGTATGAGTCGCAACCAGCTTATGCGCTGTTCTTCGGTAAGTTCGAAGTACTTTTTTCCGGATAATTCTTTGTTTTTCATCTATACGTGAAATTATATTGGTTTTGTCACCGTATAAATGAATATTTATTTTTTTCCAATCTTGTTTTCTTCTCTTTTTACTAAGCGTATGATATTTTCTCGATGCCTGATCCATAGTATAACGGTCAGGATTAAAAAGAGCTCTGCTACTTGTATGTGGCCGAAATGGTAGAGTGCCACCGGTGTCGCCAAGCTTGCCAGCAAAGCAGAGAGCGAGGAATAGCGGAACAGGGCCGCGGTTACTAACCACGTCAGCGCAAAAACAAGCATCATTTTCCAGGAAAAACCAAGCAAAATCCCGATATAGGTGGCAACACCTTTTCCCCCTTTAAACTTCAACCAAATCGGGAAGCAATGGCCGATAAACGCACCGAAACCTGCGAGTACAGCTGTATCTGGCCCATATTGAGCGGCGAGTAAGACTGCTATGGTTCCCTTCAGGAGATCAAACAAGAGCGTCAGGAACGCAATTTTTTTGTTTCCGGTTCGCAAGACGTTCGTCGCGCCAATGTTGCCGGAGCCGATATCGCGCACATCTCCAAGACCGGCAGCGCGCGCAAGAATTAAGCCAAACGGCACTGAACCCAACACATATCCGAAGAGAAATGCTGCGAAATAAATACTCAGCGTGATCCATAGGATTGGTGAGTCCCAAGGCATGTTGATTGGATCTGGCATCCGAATTCCAGCTGCTAACTGTTCTCTTGATAGACCGTAACGCCGCCTACAAGGGTTTGTAAAACTTTTCCGCTAAAGCGCTCTCCTTCGAATGGAGTATTCTTGGATTTTGAAACAATATCCGCTTCTTCAACAATCCAAGGCATTTCGAGATCGGCAATGAACAGATCCGCGTTACTTCCCGGTTTTAAGGACCCAGCCTCGAGGCCAAAAATTTTGGCTGGGCGCGTTGAAAGCGCATCGATCAAACGCATCAAGGTAACTTCGTCATTGTGGTAGAGGCGCATGGCTGCAGTAAAAACGGTTTCTAGTCCTATTGCCCCATCGGCTGCTTCAGAAAAGGGATGGCGCTTTTCGTCAACATCATGAGGATCATGACTTGAGACTATGATGTCGATGACGCCGCTGTTCAAAGCCTCAATCATCGCCTGGCGATCATCTTCATGCCTCAATGGCGGTTGTAGCCGAAGATAGGTCCTATACCGTCCGATATCGTTTTCATTTAGCGTCAAATGATTGATCGATATACCACACGTTACTGCGTGTCCGAGTTGCTTGTATTTTTGTATTGCTTCTGCTGAGTCGGATGTGGAAATCTTGGCTGCATGATAATTTCCGCCGGTCAACGCTGCCAGTCTCAGATCTCTTTCAAGCACAATGATTTCGGCTTCGCGTGGAATTCCAGGCAGACCCATGTGAGTTGCGTTTACGCCTTCGTTCATAACGCCATTAGAGGACAATGCGGGATCGATGGTTTCCTTGGAAATTACAAGATCGAAGTCGCGCGCATAGGTGAGGGCGCGCCTTAAAACCAGATTGTTGGTAATAGATCGACGACCTTCCGTAAGCATGACAGCACCGGCTTCTTGAAGGAGCCCAAACTCTGTCAGCTCCTCTCCCGCTAATCCTTTAGTTACGCTTGCAGCTGGATACACACGAACCTGCGCATCATCACGCGCAGCGCGGCGGACAAAATCTACCAGGGATACATCATCAATCACCGGATCGGTTTCCGGCATCATGATGAAGCTGGTTACGCCGCCTTTTGCTGCGGCATTGCTGGCTGATGCAATCGTTTCGCGGTGTTCGCCACCGGGTTCGCCAACAAAAACTCGGGCGTCTACAAGGCCAGGAAAGACATGTTTCCCGGCTGCATCGATTACAACATCCGCATCCGCACGTGCACCGATTGCGGCAATCTTTCCATTTTCAATCAAAATATCACGCACGGCATCCAGATCTTGACTGGGATCAACAACATGGCCGTTTTTAATCAGCAGCGAGTTATCAGGCATTTGCGCCCCCATTGTCGATGAGTGCCTCTATGACCGCCATCCGGACAGCAACACCCATTTCAACTTGCGTCTCGATTACACTTTGCGGCCCGTCCGCCACATCTGAAGAAATCTCGACTCCACGGTTCATTGGGCCTGGATGCATGACCAACGCGTCTGACTTGGCGTAGTTCAGTTTTTCGGCATCCAATCCGAAATAGCGGAAATACTCTCGTACGGAAGGAATAAGCGCGCCGCTCATGCGTTCGCGCTGAAGGCGAAGCATCATGACAATGTCTGCATCCTTAAGTCCTTCTTTCATGTCACGAAACACTTCAACACCTAAGCGATCAATGCCAGCGGGCAGAAGCGTTGAAGGTGCAACGACCCGCACACGGGCCCCTAAAGCGTTAAGAAGAATAATGTTTGATCGCGCAACGCGGCTATGTAGGATATCGCCGCAAATTGTAACGATCAGGCCAGCAATGCTGCCTTTGCTGCGTTGTATTGTCAGAGCATCCAGTAGGGCTTGAGTTGGATGTTCATGGGCGCCATCGCCTGCATTGATAACAGAACAACCGACTTTGTTTGCCAACAGTTCAACTGCACCAGCAGATTGATGCCGAACAACCAGCAGGTCAGGTTGCATTGCATTCAGCGTCATAGCTGTATCGATCAGCGTTTCCCCCTTTTTTACAGAAGATGAGCCTACAGACATGTTCATCACATCAGCACCCAGTCGTTT
Organism: Pseudomonadota bacterium; assembly: GCA_039191645.1. Taxonomy (GTDB): domain Bacteria; phylum Pseudomonadota; class Alphaproteobacteria; order Rhizobiales; family Rhizobiaceae; genus JAALLB01. The sequence continues at coordinate 31,063 of JBCCXO010000001.1, forward strand.
GCCGGCCAGTTCAAAGGAGGATTGGGTCCGGGTAGATGCTTCAAAGAAGAGGTTTATCTGCGTCCGCCCGCGTAAGACGTTCTTTTTCTTTTCCTGTTGGCGGGAAACCGATACCGCGTCGTTTGCTTTGTCTAGCAGGTACTGAATCTCATGTGGAGAAAGATCGGCAATTCCCAGCAAATGTCGCTGATTGAAGACTTTTAGGGAAGATGAAATTTCGTTTGCCATCAAAGCAACTGCTATAGGGGGCAATGCAAAAAAGTGCAAGCAGTTGGCACATGAATCCTGTGATTTCAGATTTCTTCGTTAAATTCTGAAACCTTTCTGACTTTTTTCCGTTCCTCAGACACTATCAAAATCATTAAGGAGAATTTTTATGAAGAAAGTTATTATTGCCGCAGCAATTGCGATTGCCATGACATCATCAGCAGGTGCTGCGAACATTGTACAGACCGCTGCTTCTACCGGGAAATTTAATACACTGCTTGCTGCTGCCAAAGCTGCCGGCCTTGCAGGTGCGCTTGGCCACACAGATGGTATTACAGTTTTTGCGCCAACAGACGAGGCTTTTGCAAAGCTTCCAAAAGGGACAGTCGAGAACCTCTTGAAACCAGAAAACCGTCACCAACTGGCAAATATCTTGAAATATCACGTTGTGCCTGCTCGTGTTCCATCTTCCGCTGCTAAAATTAAGTCTGCTGAAATTGGTACGTTGAAAAGCTCAGGCGATACCACGATCAAAGTTCGTAAGCGTTTTGGCGCTGTGCGCGTCGATAATGCCAGAGTGATCCAGGCTGATATCGAAGCAGACAACGGCATTATCCATGTCATTAATAAAGTTCTTTTGCCGTCTGACTAATATTTCTTCGGACCACGGGGTTGCTTGTGGTCCGATCCTATTCTTTTGTAGTGATTGAATTAAGCGACTGAGGCGTCCATAAAGTAATCACTATGGCGGATAAACTTATCGAAAAGCTTAGCGCTGCAATTGGCGCTAAAAATGTGCTTACGGATGACAAGCAAACAGAACGTTTCAGACGTGGCTTCAGGTCTGGTTCTGGTGATGCGATCGCAGTTCTCACACCACAAACGCTGGTTGATACGTGGAAAGCGTTGCAGCTATGCGTCGCGTTTGACAAAATCATCATCATGCAGGCAGCAAATACTGGCCTCACAGAGGGGTCGACACCGAACGGTCGCTATGACCGGGATTGTGTTATCATCAGTACTCTGGCGGTTGATAAAATCCATCCGGTTAAAAACGGTGAACAGGTTTTAGCTTGTGCTGGTGCCACATTATATTCTCTGGAAAAACTACTCAAACCCCTCAAAAGACAACCACATTCTGTAATTGGCTCCTCTTGTATTGGTGCCTCCGTTATTGGCGGTGTATGCAACAACTCTGGCGGTGCGCTGGTTGAAAGGGGGCCATCGTACACAGAAATGGCTCTTTTTGCCCAGATTACCGAGAGTGGCGAGGTCGTGCTGGTCAATCATCTGGGCATTGATCTTGGTGACACGCCAGAAGAAATTCTTGAAAGGGTTGAGGGTGGGGCGTTTTCAGCTACAGATTTGGAGGAAACCAATAAGAAGGCTTCTGATACGGACTACGCTCAGCGTGTTCGAGGAATAGATGAAGACTCCCCGGCACGATACAATGCAGATACGCGTCGGCTTTACGAAGCAAGCGGGTGTGCGGGAAAGTTGGCTGTCTTTGCTGTCCGATTGGACACGTATCCGCTCAATGAGCGTGAAAAAGTCTTTTATGTTGGGACGAATGACCCTGACGAACTTACGGATTTAAGGCGGCATATCCTCAGTCGTTTTGAAAATTTACCGGTGTCGGCGGAATATATGCAGCGCGAGATATTTGATATTGCGCGTGACTATGGCAAAGATACTTTGCTCACGATTTATCATCTGGGAACGGACTTTCTCCCTACATTTTTTGCATGGAAGGGTGCATTCGATGCCCGCGCAAACAAAAGCCGGTTTTTGCCTCAGAATTTGAGCGATCGATTGCTGCAATTGTTTTCAAAGATTTGGCCGACTGTTTTGCCCAAACGAATGCTCGATTTTCGGGATCGGTTTGAACACCATCTCATCTTGAAGATGTCCAATGATGGGATCCGTGAAGCAGAAGAATTTCTAAGTTCGTTTTTTAGCAGTAGGAGCGGTTCTTACTTTGGATGTGATGACAAGGAAGCAAAGCTTGCCATGCTTCATCGCTTCGCAGCCGCGGGTGCTGCTGTTAGGTATCAAGCCATTCATTCTGATGAGGTTGAAGATATTCTGGCCTTGGATATTGCGCTTAGAAGGAATGATCGGGATTGGCTTGAAATCCTTCCCGAAGAACTAGAATCTCAAATTGTCCACAAGCTTTATTATGGGCATTTCATGTGTCACGTATTGCATCAGGATTACATTGTGAAAAAAGGTTCCGATGTCAAAGCCATCAAGGCTGCCATGCTGAAGATACTCGATGAACGCGGTGCTGAATATCCGGCTGAACATAATGTGGGACATCTTTACTGCGCAAAGGAGGGGCTTGCATCTTTCTACAAAAAGCTCGACCCTACGAACACTATGAATCCGGGAATCGGCAAACAGTCGAAATTGAAAAACCATGCCTGACATGAATCAGTCCGCTGATTATTCTGGATTTAATGCATATACAGATGACCCCTTACTGGGGCTTTTAACGCTTACGCTGAAACAATCGGTACGTGATGGGCTCAGTCAGTTGGGTGCTTGGGCTGGAAGCCCGGAAGCCCTCAACCTTGGTGTAATGGCGAATGTGCATGAACCAAAATTGCAAACACATGATGCCCGTGGCAATCGGCTGGACCAGGTGGATTTCCATCCTTCTTGGCATGCATTGATGCGTCGGGGTGTCGAACATGGACTGCATAACTCGATCTGGAACAATGACAATGAAGAAGCTGGTGGTCGAAATGTAGCGCGGGCGGCACGGGTTTATATGACTGCGGGCGTTGAAATGGGACACCTTTGTCCTTTGATTATGACGAATGCCAGTGTGGCAACCTTAGGCAAAAGCCAAGGCGTATTGCGGGAGTGGTTGCCGAAGATTTTGTCAGGCAAGTATGACCCTTCGAATAAGCCAGTGGACAGGAAGCAGGGCGTTACCATTGGAATGGGCATGACCGAACGTCAAGGCGGGTCAGATGTTCGGGCTAATACGACGGTTGCCGAAGAATTGGGCAATGGGGTTTGGAAGCTGAACGGCGAGAAGTGGTTTATGTCCGCTCCTATGTGTGATGCATTTCTTGTCCTTGCACAAATGCCTGGTGGTTTGGGTTGCTTTATGCTGCCTCGAATTCTGGATGATGGCAAAGGAAACGGGCTCGAATTCAGGCGTTTAAAAAACAAGTTGGGTAACAAGTCCAATGCGTCGAGTGAAGTTGAATTTCGCAACAGTTTGGGCATTTTGATTGGCAAACCGGGGAAGGGGATACAAGCCATAATTGATATGGTTAGTTTCACCCGGCTTGATTGCGCGGTTGCATCTGCCGGCTTGATGCGAACATCGTTGGCAGAAGCCATCCACCACTGCCGTTACCGTTCTGCATTTGGAAAAAAGCTGATTGATCAGCCGTTAATGGAGCGTGTCTTGGCCGACATGGTTCTGGATGTTTCCGCTGCCACAGCATTGGTGTTTCGGTTGGCGTCTGCATTTGACCGGTCTACCGCTAACCCCGCAGAAGCCATGTATGCCAGATTGATGACGCCAGTGATCAAATACTGGGTTTGCAAGCTTGCACCGTCATTGGTTTATGAAGCAATGGAGTGTTTGGGCGGCAACGGGTATATCGAGGATTTTGCAGTTGCAAGGCACTACCGTGAAGCACCGTTGGACGCCATTTGGGAAGGCGCAGGCAACATTATGTGCCTTGATGTTTTAAGGGTATTGTCGAAAAAACCAGAAGCGCTGGATACAGTTTTAGACGGTTTGCAGCGCGACCTTGGTGGCGAGAGTGCAGCTAAAATGATTGATGTGCTGAGATCTGCGAGCAAGATGGCGCTGGATGATCCGGGTGGTAGCCGTATTTTAGTCGAACAACTTGCTTACACAGCAGCGGCGGCAGAGCTAAAACGCCTAGGTGCGGGTGAAAACGCAGATGCCTTTATCGAGACCCGTTTGGGAGGGCTGTGGCGTAGCACCTACGGCATGATGGATAATCGCTATAACGCTCGCCGCATTATCGAAAAAGACTTTCCCGCTTTCGCTGAACAGGATTAACCAAGGCTGTTAACCTTAACAAATGGTTTACGTTGTTGGTGCAGTTTTATTAGTGCATTGTCGATCTTCTAACGAGGCTAGACATGCGAGCAATACTCATTCTCTGGGCTATTCCACTCGTCCTCTTTTGGGGATGGTATGGCTTGAGCGCATATAATCTGCACTTTGGCCTGTTTTTTCTTGAACGCCAGTTTCATGATCTGATCTTCCAGATCTACAGCAATATACTTGGTCTTCCTGCAGAGGATATTCCGCTTTGGCTTGCCTGGGTCTTTTTCATCGATACCATGATTATATTGGCGATTGCCGCATTGCGCTGGTACAAACACTGGCTGCCACAGACAGTAAAATGGTTGAAGGAAAAATCTGGATTGGCGGATGAGCAGCGTGATTATGTGCAAAAAATATATGAGCCGTTGATCCTCAACAAGCATGACGAAACTAAACCTGTTGCAAACGGTCCAGTGCCCCCTGCAGAATAATTGCGGCAGCAACCGCGTCAATTTTCTCGTTTCGTTTTTTCCGTGATAAATCTGCCTCTAACATCGCTTCGTTTGCGGCATAAGTGGAAAGACGTTCATCTTGAAAGAAAACGGGTACAGATGAGAGCTTTGAAAAGTTTCTTGCAAATGCCCGGGTGGATTGTGCGCGTGGCCCCTCTGTTCCATCCATGTTGAGCGGTAAGCCAAGAATGATCGAAAACACATTCTCGTCCTTGATAAGTTCAATTAAAACAGAAGCATCTTTTGAGAACTTGGTTCTATGAAGCGTTTTGCGCGCAGTCGCAATGGAAAGTCTGGTGTCAGAAAAGGCAATACCAATTGTCTTCGTCCCCAAATCGAGCCCCATCAATTTTTGGCCGCTCTTTTGAAGTGAGTTTAATCCCGCAATATCGGTTGTTTGCTGTTCCACGCTTTGATTTAATCGCTTGAGAAAAATAAATTCATTACTGTCAGAGGAAGTGAAAAGCAATGAAGATTACCTGGTTCGGCCATTCCGCCTACAAAGTCGAGTATGAAAACTCAAAGATAATGATCGATCCGTTTTTGGATGGGAACCCATCGTGGGGAGGCAGCTGGCAGGAAGCAGCCGAGGGGTGCACACATGTTTTGCTCACGCATGGGCACGATGACCATCTGGGAAATGCTGCCGATATCTGCAAAGCGTCAGGTGCTCAGCTTGTTGCAAATTATGAGATTTGCATGTTTTTAGTCGGGCAGGGCGTTCCAGATACACAAATCAATCCCGCTAATCCGGGCGGCGCTGTTGGATGTGGGGATTTTACGACAACTTTTGTAAATGCTGTCCACTCCTCGTCTACTCAAACCGAAAACGGGAACAATGTTTATTTAGGTGCTGCTTGTGGCCTTATCCTGAAAGGTGATAGCGAAAAATCACTTTACCATTTGGGCGACACGGATGTTTTCGGTGACATGGCTCTTATTCAAGAATTGCATAAACCTGAAATTGGTATCGTCCCCATTGGAGACCGATTTACCATGGGGGCGAGAGAAGCTGCGCTCGCATGCTCCAGGTTTTTCGATTTTGAGATGATTATCCCCTGCCACTACGGCACGTTTCCAGTCATTGATCAGACCCCGGATGCTTTTGTTGAGCAAATGGGCAGCAAGGCAGAGACGGTGCGTGTTATGAAAGTAGGTGGTTCAATAGAGGTTTGAAACTGACCTTTCTGGTTGAAACCTTCTATTGTGAAGTCTATACGCTAGTCTGATATTTTCCCAACAACAGGGTTTGTTTGATGTCCGTAGATTTTGATACCGTTAAGCGCGTGGCAAAACTCGCTCGCATTGCCGTGGATGATGCAAAAGCAGAAAAAATGCAGGGCGAATTGAACGCAATTCTTGGTTTTGTAGAGCAACTGAATGAAGTTGATGTTGAGGGTGTTGAGCCAATGACCTCGGTTGTTGATACAAACATGAAGAAACGCGAGGACGTGGTTACGGATGGTAACAAGGCAGTGGCAGTTACATCCAATGCGCCAGCCAGCGAAGACCACTTCTTTATGGTTCCGAAGGTGATTGAATAATGCGTGTCTTGCCAGTCCTTCTTTCGGCTTTTCTGGTTGTCTCTTCAGATGCCTTTGCAAAGGATGTTCCTGAGTTTTTGAAGGGACGTGTTTTCTCCACGGATACGGCTAGTTGCGGTGACGTGGGAGAGGGGGACGGACTTCAACTTACCAGGGAAGGCATTTTTGGCCCAGAGTTCAGCTGTACCTTTTTGGGTTTTCAAACGGATCAGGACCCGGATACCGGACGCATTTGGGCAGTTGTTGCGAATGCCAATTGCAGCGATGACAGTGGGATAAGTCGTCCGGATAACATCGCGCTTTCACCTTACATCGAAGGGGGCGAGGTCTATGTCCAATCTCAAAATGAATACCTCCTTTCGGAGGCCGAAATTCTCGTTGCCCAAAAGTTAGGCCAGGAAATCCCTGAAAAGTCCGACTATGCCTGGGTTTCAAATACTTACAAGATTTGCGAATAGCCGGAACACACTACCGCTTAAACATCTGAAAAAGAAAAGAAATGTCTGAACTGATTACCCTTACAATATCTGAAGCCCGTGACAAATTAGCGGCAAACGAATTTACCGCAGTGGAGTTAACGGATGCCTATTTGCAAGCGATTGGCAGTGCGAATGATGCCTTTAACGCCTACGTAACGGTCACTGCGGAGAAGGCCCGGGAAATGGCAATGGCTTCCGATGCGCGGCGGCGCTCCGGGGAGGTTGGTAATCTTGAAGGTATTCCTTTGGGAATTAAAGATCTCTTCGCGACCCAAGGCGTTCATACTCAAGCATGTTCACACATCTTAGACGGTTTCACACCCGAATATGAATCCACGGTCAGTCAAAATTTGTGGAATGCCGGGGCGGTCATGCTTGGTAAACTTAATATGGATGAATTTGCCATGGGATCGTCCAATGAGACTTCGTATTACGGCGCTGTCAAAAACCCATGGCGCGAGAACGGTTCGAACACTGCTTTGGTTCCAGGCGGTTCTTCAGGAGGGTCCGCTACGGCGGTATCGGCCATGCTTTGTGCGGGAGCCACAGCAACGGATACAGGCGGCTCAATCCGTCAACCGGCTGCGTTCACTGGGACAGTTGGAATTAAGCCGACTTATGGGAGGTGTTCCCGGTGGGGGATTGTCGCCTTTGCATCTTCTTTGGATCAGGCAGGGCCTATAGCGCGTGATGTGCGGGATGCAGCTATAATGCTCAAATCCATGGCGAGCGTTGATGAAAAGGATACCACATCCGTTGATATAGCAGTTCCAGACTATGAGGCCGCGATTGGCAAATCAATAAAGGGTATGAAGATTGGTATACCCAAGGAGTATCGCGTTGAGGGAATGCCGGATGAAATTGAGGCTTTATGGCAAAAGGGCATTGAATGGTACAAGGACGCCGGAGCCGAGATTCTGGATATCTCGCTGCCGCATACAAAATATGCACTCCCAGCGTACTATATCGTTGCCCCAGCTGAAGCTTCTTCTAACCTTGCACGGTATGACGGCGTTCGTTATGGCCTTCGCGAGGTGGGCGACGATATTATTGATATGTATGAAAAGACCCGATCGGAAGGATTTGGAAATGAGGTTCAGCGCCGTGTTCTGATTGGAACCTATGTGCTTTCTTCAGGCTATTATGACGCTTACTATCTGCGTGCACAAAAAATCCGTACCCTGATAAAGAGAGACTTTGAAGAGGTGTTTTCAAAGGGGGTGGATGCGATTTTGACACCAGCTACTCCATCCTCTGCGTTTGCTATTGGTGATGAGGAAATGGCTGCTGATCCCGTCAAAATGTACCTGAATGATATCTTTACTGTGACCGTAAACATGGCGGGTTTACCGGGCATCGCAGTACCTGCTGGACTGGATAATAAGGGCTTGCCCTTGGGGCTTCAGTTGATTGGTAAGCCGTTTGAGGAGGAAACGCTCTTTCAGGCCTCACATGTTATCGAACGGGCTGCGGGGAGGTTTACGCCGCAGAAGTGGTGGTGATTGGCTGTCGCATTGTAACAAGCTCTTAGGATCTGGCTTACTTGCCTCGTGATGCCCAAAACGCGGTAATCACCATGATCCAGAACAGGGCACCCTTGGAATGGGCAGAAAGGTTATTTGATCCAGTAAACGTCATCAATTCAAACACTTCGGCAAGGTTAGGGGGCCAACGGATGACGATCTGAACTGGTAAGTTATCAAATATCATCCAATAATAAGTGTAATAAATTTGAGGGCTGAGCCAGACAAAAAACCAAAGAACCACAATTGACAACAAAAGCTTTACCCAAAGGGCAAATCTGGTAGAGATTTTAAGGAACAACCATACAGTGAACGCGCATAATATAACCGATAGTAAAGCCAGACCGATTTGGCCCGGCATGGTGAGGTTAAAAAACGTGTCATTGCTATACATCTCAATACTTTGCCAGTCGGTGAAGAACATTAAAAGCTGAAACAGATGAATGAACTCGTAGATACAAGAACCACCGATCCGAAAAGACTGATCCCCGGTGCTAAAGACGATTGGGAAGTCATTATTGGTATGGAAGTGCATGCCCAGGTTACTTCCAATTCAAAACTATTCTCCGGCGCATCAACTGAGTTTGGCGCTGAGCCCAACGCCAACGTGTCCCTCGTTGATGCGGCAATGCCAGGTATGCTGCCGGTCATCAACCAAGAATGTGTTGCCCAGGCGGTGCGTACAGGGCTTGGGCTGAACGCGAAGATTAATCTTCGTTCCGTATTTGATCGAAAGAACTATTTTTATCCTGACTTACCGCAAGGTTATCAGATTTCACAGTTTAAGGATCCAATTGTTGGTGAGGGAACTGTCATCGTTTCGGTTGGCCCGGACAAACACGGTGATTTTGAAGATATCGAAGTTGGGATTGAACGCCTTCATCTCGAACAGGATGCAGGTAAGTCGATGCATGATCAGCATCCGACGATGAGTTTCGTTGATCTTAATCGGACGGGCGTCGCCTTAATGGAGATTGTTTCCAAGCCAGATATTAGATCCTCTGAGGAAGCAAAGGCTTATGTCACCAAACTTCGTTCGATCCTGCGCTATTTGGGAACCTGCGATGGCAATATGTCAGAAGGTTCGATGCGGGCGGATGTGAATGTTTCGGTTCGGCGACCTGGAGAACCCTTCGGTACCCGTTGTGAAATCAAGAATATGAACTCCATTCGCTTTATAGGACAGGCAATCGAATATGAAGCGCGCCGACAGATTTCTATACTGGAAGATGGTGGCGAGATTGATCAGGAAACAAGGCTCTTTGATCCATCGAAAGGCGAAACGCGTTCCATGCGATCTAAAGAAGACGCGCATGATTATCGTTACTTCCCTGACCCGGATTTGTTGCCGCTGGAATTCAGCCAGGCTTTTGTTAATGACTTGAAATCTGATTTACCTGAATTGCCGGATGCAAAGAAATCAAGGTTTATGGGTGATTTGGGTTTATCAGCCTATGACGCTTCCATACTTGTTTCTGATAAGGCGATTTCTGATTTCTTCGAGAAAGTCGCAGAGGGGCGCGACGGCAAGACGGCGGCCAACTGGGTCATCAACAACTTACTTGGCAAGCTGAATGAAATGGATCGGGAAATCGACGATAGTCCCGTCTCACCAGAACAAATTGGTAGCATTATAGACCTGATAAAAGAAGGAACGATATCGGGTCAAATCGCGAAAGATGTGTTTGAGATTGTCTGGGACGAAGGGGGTGAGCCTTCAGAAATCGTTGAAACTAGAGGAATGAAGCAGGTCACTGACACTGGAGCGATTGAAACAGCGGTGGATGAAGTGATTGCTGCAAATCCGGATCAGGTGCAAAAAGCAAAGGAAAAACCAAAGCTCGCGGGATGGTTTGTAGGGCAAGTTATGAAGGCGACGGGCGGTAAGGCCAGCCCGCAGCTTGTTCAACAACTGGTCAGAGATAAGCTGGGCATTGAGGAGTGAACCGATGATCCATATCCGGGAAATGCAAATCGAAGATGCGACTGCCGTTTCTCAGCTCTATATTGCTTCCTGGAAAAAAACATATGGCGATTTGTTTGATGAGGCTCAACTGACTACCGAGCTCGACAAACGGTTTTCCATCGAAAAACAGGTGCGAGAGGCAGCCGATCCTAATATCATTACGTTGGTTGCAGTGGAGGCTGAGAGTGTCGTGGGCGCTTCGCTCTCCGAAATGGACGATCGCAACCAGGCGTGGATAGATCGTATGCATATTTTGCCGGCGTATTTCGGAACCGGTTTGGCTGATGATCTGATACGGGCGACCTTAGCTAAACACACCGGTCTTCAGTCGATTGCTCTCAAGGTCTTAAGGGGCAATGAGCGGGCCATTGCTTTTTACAAAAAGCATGGGTTTGTCATAACAGATACCATCGAAAGCGATGAAAGTGTTGGCGGGGTAGATTCGGTGATTATGAGCCGGACAATCCCAAGAGGTTGAATTCATGTTTTTTGTCCGCACAGCCACAGAACGGGACTTGCCTTTCGTCCGAGATATTCTGGTCGAAACGTGGCACGATACTTATGATGACATCTATGGTGTGGAAAAGGTCAATGAAATAACCGCATCATGGCACACGATTGACCGATTGTCGGAGCAACGTGAGCGGCAGAACTCAGAATTTCTTGTCGCTGATAATGGTGAGGTTGTTGGTGGTATGGCTTTTGCTTCTCAATCCGACAAGGTGATTAACCTGCACCAGCTTTATGTTCATCCACGCTACCACGGCGGCAAGACTGGTCTGCATTTGTTGATTGAAATTGAAAACTCATTCATCGACGCAGAGGTTATCCGACTGGAAGTGGAAGCAAAAAATCAAAAAGCAATTCGTTTCTACGAGTCGTATGGTTTTCGGCAAGTTGGGGAAACACAGAATTGCGGCGCACAGGACTCAGGTATTCCCGCGCTGGTGATGGAAAAGTCGATTGCCTACGCCGAGGATTAAAAAGGACGCCTAAGCGCCCTTCCGTAAATCAGTAAATTTTTGCATTAAGATGCAGGTTTAAAAACACCGCTTTTCTTAAATTGCTTGGTAAGAAGATAATATAGAACCGCCCGGTATTTATTCCGGTTGGATTTTCCGTATGTTTCGATGCACGCCGCGATGCCTTCGTCCACTTTCGGAGTGTCTTTGACACCAAGTTTCTTGATTACCCAGTTCTTTCTCACCCGAGCCATCTCTTCTTTGTCACCAGCAGAAACTTTTTCCGCATCAGGTTTGTAGATTGCTGGTCCGCATGCAATTGTTACTGCAGTCAATAATTTCATGTCCGGCTTCATGCCACACTTTTCCTGGATGTCTGACGCATACTTTGCGATCAGATCGTCACGTTTCCCCATTATGTCCCTCCTTCGGAAGCCTTGAGCAAAAAATACAATCATCCGCGCATGTAGGAAAACGCGGTGGTTTCCGTTACGTGATTCTCTACACCTTTGTCGAATCGGCATAACCCTCGCCGAAACAGCATAGCGTCTCGACGCATGAGTAGCCACTGAAGGTGTCACCAAAGATTTGATGGAATCCGCAGAAAACCTAAAGCACCATACAAAGTTTGTTCGATAATGCAAAGTTTTAGGTTGTTTTTGCTCAATTCTGGGGGGAAACTGTTGTGAATGACGCCAAAACGGTAGGGAGGAACCATGTCTACAACAAATGTTGCTGAGCCGAGTTTCAGAGAAAGCGTAAATCGACTGTTCGATAGGGCTGTCGGTTACATGGATCTTTCGCCGGGGATGACCGAAAAAATTCGTGTTGTGAATTCCACTTATACAGTTAGATTTGGCGTCAAATTGCGCGGCGACATTCGCACCTTTACGGGATATCGCTCCGTGCATTCCGAACATGCAGAGCCTGTGAAGGGCGGGATTCGCTATGCTGATAATGTGCATCAGGATGAGGTTGAGGCGCTTGCGGCGCTGATGACGTATAAATGCGCAATCGTCGAAGTGCCGTTTGGTGGGTCAAAAGGTGGATTGCGCATTAATCCCAGGGAATGGGAACCCGATGAGCTTGAACGCATAACCCGCCGTTTTGCCTTCGAATTGATCAAGCGTGATCTGATCCATCCCTCTCAAAATGTTCCAGCACCTGACATGGGAACAGGTGAACGGGAAATGGCTTGGATTGCAGACCAGTATCACCGAATGAACACAACGGACATTGATGCACGCGCCTGCGTTACAGGTAAACCTTTGAATGCAGGTGGAATTCGTGGTCGTGTAGAAGCAACAGGTCGCGGCGTGCAGTACGCTGTTCAGGACTTTTTCAGATATCCCGACGATTTAAAGGTCGCAGGACTTTCAGCGGGCTTGTCAGGAAAACGCGTCATCGTTCAGGGACTTGGAAATGTGGGATATCATGCTGCGAAGTTCCTGGAGGAAGAGGACGAATGCAAGATCACTGCAATTATTGAGTATAATGGTTCGCTCGTGAATGAAGAGGGTATTCATATAGAAGCAGCCAAACAGTTTATGGCGGAACATGGTTCCTTTGAGGGCTTTCCCGGCGCGACTTTTGTTGAACATGGCCATGCTTTGTTGGAGATGGAGTGTGATGTTTTGATTCCGGCGGCTCTGGAAGGTGTCATCAATCTGGAAAATGCTGATCGCATCAAAGCCCCGCTTATTGTCGAAGCTGCCAACGGGCCAGTGACCGCAGGCGCGGATGAAATTCTCCGAAACAAAGGCGTTGTCATCATACCGGATATGTTTGCCAATGCTGGCGGTGTGACTGTATCCTATTTTGAATGGGTAAAAAACCTGTCACATATCCGATTTGGCCGGATGCAGCGACGCGAAGAGGAAGCCCGGCACCGTATGCTGATTGATGAGATCGAAACAGCCACGGGTAAAGAACTTTCAAAGGCATTTAAGAATCGCTACATCAAAGGCGCTGATGAACTTTCCCTAGTCCGTTCGGGCCTTGATGATACCATGCGTAGTGCCTACGGAGATATGCGAGCGCTTTGGCATCAAAAGCGAGCAAAAGACCCTGATTTCGATTTACGGACATCTGCTTACATGATTGCCATAGGGCGAGTGGCTGAAAGTTATAAGTCATTAGGTCTTTAAGTCTTCAGCTTTTGGCTTGGCTTGCTACGGTAGGTTTTCCGGAACGCGCAAGACCCTTTGCGTCCATTTTGCAGATGCGGTTTGGTTACGCATTCGTGCTCTAGACATTTCAGGCGCTTGCCGTCATAACGAAAGTGTAATCAATGGTTCGCAAGGCTGCTTGAATGAGGACTTTGAAACAGTTTTTTACTTGGTGGAATGGTACCACCTGGAATACTCGCTTTCACATCTGGCGTACATCGAAAAGAGTTGGTGAAGATGAATTCGGCAACGTCTATTATGTGAGCAATCGGGGCAAGCGGTATGTTCAGTATGCTAATAGTTCGGAGGCCAGTGCTATTCCTCCGGGTTGGCATGGGTGGATGCATTACCGTGTTGATACGCCACCTTCTCAACAAGACTACAAACCTCATCATTGGCAGAAACCGCATCAAGAAAACCCGACTGGCGGTCCGAACGCCTATTTTCCAAAAGGGTCCTTGCAAAATCCAGAAGAGCGTCCTCGCGTGACCGGTGACTATGACGCCTGGACACCATAAATCTGTTATCGGACTGTTATGATTTTGGGAGATGCGCAGATCGAAGAGGGTTTGCGCGTATATGCGATTGGTGACGTTCACGGTTGTATTGAGCCTTTGCTTCAGCTTCTCAATCTCATAGAAGCAGACCTTGCAGAGCGTCCGGTAGCTCGCTGGAAAATGATCTTTCTAGGTGATTATATTGATCGCGGGCCAGCGAATTCGCAAGTTTTGGATCATTTGATCCATCTCCAACATTCAGACACGGATTGTGTTTTTCTCATGGGAAACCATGATGAGAGGATAAGCGTCTTTTTAAGAGAACCGGACATGGTCTGGGACGATGTTCTGCGATGGGGAGGCGCAAGAACGCTGGAGGATTATGGAATTGTAATAGGTGCTGGTGAAAGCCATTACAGTCTTTCAAAGCGATTTGCTTCTGCAATGCCAGACTCGCATAAGGATTTCTTGAGGACGCTTAAGCGGTCTTACCAAGTGGGGGATTACTTTTTTTGTCATGCTGGTGTGCGCCCTGGTACTCCGATCGCCAAACAAACTGATCATGATTTAATCTGGATCAGGAATGATTTTCTTATCCATGAAAATCCGTTTGAAAAGGTGATCGTTCATGGGCACACTCCCGTTTCTATTCCTGAGGTGAAGCCCAATCGTATTAACGTCGACACCTGTTGCTACAATTCCGGTATATTAACTGCGGTGATCTTAGAACAATCTGATCATCGATTTATTCAAACAGGATGACTAGCGAAGGATCCACTCATAGTTTTCGTTTTGCTGCCATCCTTCGCGTTGTAACTCCGGTTCATCTGACGCGTTCTTTGGATATCCAATGCAGAGATACCCAGTCAGTATCCAACTGGGATCAACCTCCAGAATTTGATTTAGCTTTTTGTCGTCTATGATAGAGACCCATCCCACACCTATGTTCATGGTTCTTGCGACCAGCCAAAGTTGATGGATCGCAGCGACCGTAGAGTATGCCAGTGTTTCAGGCATGGTTTGTCGACCAAGGCCGTGTCCTTGGGTAGGGTCCGGATCCGTAAATACGGCAAGCTGAAGTGGGGCTTCCCGCAACCCCTCCAGTTTCAGCTTTACATAGTCGTCGAGCTTTTTACCCTTGTAGAGTTTTGCAGCGTTCCGGTTCGCTGCATTGTGATTGTCGATTATTTTTTCGCGCGTGCTTTGTTGCTCCACGCTAACCACGCGCCAGGGGCGACTGTTGCCGACAGATGGTGCCAGTTCCATTGCCTGCTGTAACTTCCGAACTTTTTCCTTTGGAATTGGTGTGGTTTTGAAGTGACGAACGTCCCGTCGCCATTTCAGGAGTTCAAACAACCTATCTGTATCTTTGTCATTAAATAGCATGGTTTTCTTTGTCACGCTCAAGCGTTGTACGCCTCCCGATATACGACACGTCTTTTCTATGCCCGAATCCCATGCTATCGGAAACATTAATTTAAATCATAGTAGTGGGTCGCGGCGGCCGCATGACAAAAAATATAGTTAGAATCGTTAGTTGCATAACGCTTGCATGTGCAGCGAGTTTCACCGGGGTAGCGATTTCGCAAGAAAATAAAGACAACACTCGGATTTCAAACCGTGTTGCCGAGTTTTCCGGGATCGACAAGATAACCGGACGGATCATCACATTTGACGTCTATGTTGATGAAACTGTCCAATTTGGCGCGTTGCAAGTCACGCCCCGGGTTTGTTACTCGCGTCCGGTTACCGAGACGCCCAAAACCACCAGTTTCCTTGAAGTTGATGAAATCACGCTTGATCGAAAGATTAGGCGGATTTTTACGGGTTGGATGTTTGCAGACAGCCCGGGCCTCAATGCCATTGAGCATCCGGTCTATGACATCTGGCTCAACAATTGCAAAATGGATTCAGACGTTGCACCGCCTTCTTGAAGCATAAAATGGGCTTCCCCTGACAAGGCGTCTTTTAGCAGCGCTTGGTATGTCTCTCTCGGCACTTCGGTAACGCCAAACCGCTCGAGATGCTCCGTGGCGAATTGGGTGTCGAGCAGCTCAAAACCTGACTTTTTCATCTCATAAACCAAATGGACGAGCGCGAATTTTGAGGCGTCTGACATGCGGGAAAACATGCTTTCTCCAAAAAACGCTTTTCCAAGTCGTACGCCATATAAACCGCCGACCAATTCACCAGCGTGCCATGTTTCGAAAACTATGGGCGTGGCCCATCTTATGGAGCTCGTGATATAGCTTTTTAATGCGGTCATTAATCCAGGTTTGTTTGCGATCTTCTGAAAATTCTGCACACAACGCCACGACCTGATCGAACGCCGTATCAAACCGTATTTCGAACTTGTCCTTTCGAAGCGTCTTTTTAAGGCTTCTCGGGATGTGGAAATTTTCCAGTGGCAAGATGCCTCGCAGTTCTGGTTCTACCCAGAACATGCCGGGGTCATCAGCTGACTCAGCCATAGGAAAGATGCCACAAGCATACGCTTTAAGGAGGACGTGTGGCGTTATCTCGAGCACTAGATCCTCAACGCCCGACATGATTGCCCTCTGCACGCTTAGTTCTTTGCAGATTCCAGATATTTCTCAAGCCAATGAATGTCATAGTCTCCGGACTGCATGTCTTTATTGGATACAAGATCACGAAACAACGGAAGGGTTGTTTCAATACCATCAACTACGAATTCGTCCAAAGCGCGGCGGAGACGCATAAGACATTCTTCTCTGGTTCTGGCGTGTACAATCAGTTTTCCAATCAAGCTGTCGTAGTGTGGCGGTATTCTATAGCCTTGATACACTCCGGAATCCACGCGGACACCAAGGCCTCCTGGAGGATGGTAGTATTGGATCGTGCCAGGTGAGGGGGCGAATGTCTCCGGGTGCTCAGCATTGATCCTGCATTCAATAGCATGGCCTGTCAAAATCACGTCTTCTTGCTTAATCGACATCCCGTTTCCAGAAGCGATGCGAAGTTGCTCGTTCACCAAATCAATCCGCGTAATCATCTCCGTCACCGGATGCTCTACCTGTAGGCGCGTATTCATTTCGATGAAGTAAAACTCGCCATCTTCATACAAGAACTCCACCGTTCCGGCGCCAGAATATCCAAGTCCCTGGACCGCTTTAGCGCAGATCTCGCCAATTGCTTTTCGCTGATTGTCGTCGAGGGCAGGGGATACGGCTTCTTCCCAAACTTTTTGGTGCCTTCTCTGCAGGGAACAGTCTCGTTCCCATAGATGGATGCCATCCCCTTTGCCGTCTCCGAGAATTTGTATTTCGATATGGCGTGGTTTGCCTAGATACTTCTCGATATAGACAGCATCGTCACCAAAAGCGGCCCCGGCCTCGCTTCTTGCGGTGAGAAGAGCTTCCTCTACGTCTTTTTCATTGTTTGCAACCTTCATTCCGCGGCCACCGCCGCCAGAAGCTGCCTTAATAATTACCGGATAACCGATTTCAGCGGCAATTTTTTTGGCCTCCGCAGGCTCTTTTACTTCTCCATCCGAGCCGGGAACAACCGGAATGCCAAGTTTCTTTGCGGTTGCTTTGGCCTCAATTTTGTCCCCCATGATCCGGATATGTTCGGCTGAAGGACCAATGAAGGTGATGTTGTGGGCTTCTAAAATTTCGGCGAATTTGGCATTTTCCGATAAAAATCCATATCCTGGGTGAATGGCATCAGCGCCGGTAATTTCACAGGCCGCCATAATCTCATGGATATTCAAATAGCTTTCCCGCGAGGGTGGTGGACCAATGCAAACACTTTCATCTGCAAGGCGGACGTGCATGGCATCAGCATCCGCAGTAGAGTGTATTGCAACTGTTTGGATTCCAAGCTCTTTGCAAGCCCTGAGAATACGAAGAGCGATCTCACCACGATTCGCAATCAAAACCTTGTTGAACATATTCCGTGGTGTCCTATTCGATCAGAAGAAGTTGTTCGCCAAACTCAACTGGTTGTCCGTCTTCAACGAGGATGGCTTTAACCGTTCCGGACTTTGGTGCTGGGATCTGATTCATCGTTTTCATGGCTTCAATGATCATGACGGTTTCGCCCTCATTTACGCTGTCACCAACCTTGACGAACGGATCGGCGCCCGGGGCAGGAGAGTGGTAAGCAGTACCAACCATTGGTGAGGGCACATTGCCAACTGCCTTTGTGGTACTTTCAACGGCAGCCTCGGTTGTTGGTGCCGGGGCAGGGGCTGCCGGTGGCGCAGCATGCGTGACCGGCGCATGTACTTGGACCGGCGCTGTTGTTGCCCGAGAAATTCGAATCCTGAGGTCATCCTGTTCGACTTCGATTTCTGAAAGATCGGTTTCGGTTAAGAGTTCCGCCAGGTCTCTAATTAAACCTTGGTCGATGGACGTTTTTTTGGTTGCCATTTTTGTTCAATCCTTACCAGATACAATTCCAGAACGATATTGTGGTGGGTGATCTTACAATCCATTATCCCAGGGAAGCACGAATATACCTGCATTTAAACATAATCTGTGGTGGTGCTGGAATTCAGCAGCGCTTATACACATAGAAATACGCCCTGCAAAGAGCATATTTTGCGATAATTCAGACAATTAAGTGTTCTAATTGGTTTGGCTTTCTACAGCCTGCTTGAGTTGTGAATATCCCACCGCCCCAAATACCACCTCGCTTCCAGCGATATAAGACGGGGTTCCTGTGATCCCGAGACCGTTCGCTATGCCATATATTTCTTGAATAGCATCCAGAATTTCCGGGTTTTCCATTTCTGTAATCAACTTCTGAGTATCGGCGCCCATGCTTTCTGCGAGTTGAATTGCCCGAGCTCCGTCTTTTAGCCCTTCCATACTTAGGAGTTCGACATGAAATTCGGGGTATTTTTCGGGCATCACTTTTGAGAAAGCCATGCTCACCCGACTGGCTTCGAGTGACGCCTCGCCCAAAACAGGAAACTCTTTCAAAATAAATCTCACATCAGGATCCAGTTCGATGAACTGTTGCATGTCTTCCAGAGCCCTTTTGCAAAATCCGCAGTTGTAATCAAAAAATTCGACAATTGTTTTCTCGGCTTCAGGATTGCCAAAGACAATCTGGTAGGGCGAGGCATAGATGGCCTCGAAATTTTCTTGAATCGTTTGTTGCTGGCTGATGGCCATTTCGGCCTGTTGTTTTTGTTCGAGCGCTTCTTGTACCTCGATCAGAATTTCGGGGTTTTCGATCAAGTATTCACGCACGATGGTGCGCACGTCTTCTTTTGACAGTGTCTCTTCCGCTTTCAAGCTGCCATTGTAAGGGAGAGCGAAAAAAAGCATCGCTATCGCGATTGCTTGCAAGGCATTCAGTGTATTCCGCGGAAAATGTATGCGCATATTGCTTCCTTTGACTAACGGCGCGAGGGAGGTTTAAAGGTCAGTATATCCTGTAGTCTTAGCCATTGTGGAGAGCCTTTTTTGATTTTCGGTTGGGCACGAGCAGCAAACTGTTTTGCCGCTTTGAGGTTTCCTTGCAGAAACTTTTCCTCAGCTGTTGCCGCTATGGCAAGAACCTGATTGCCTTTAGCAGCATATGCCCTTGCCATATATGCATACCCCCTGGAGGAGTAACGGTCTCTTGCTATCCCTTCCTTAAGGGTTTTAATTGCTGCATCTAAATTACGTTTGTCATTGGTCTCTATCAATGCGTGCCCAAGCTGAATACGCAGCAAGCCATTTTGTTTGCTGTCGAGCGCGATCGCTTTCTTGAACGCCGACGCTGCCTTTGAGGCTTTACCGGATTTCAAATACATCTCTCCTACCATTTCATGGAAGTAAGGATTGTTCGGATAGTTCTTAAGAAGCCTGTCCATCAACTTAAGTCCGCTCCTCGGGCTTCCCTGCAGGAAGTGGGAAATGGCTATCCCATAGGTTCCGGCAGGACCATTCAATTCTTTTTTGAAGATGTTTCTTACAAGGCTCGCACCCCCGGCATAGGCGGCAATTTTGGCGCGGGCGAGATCATGTCTGAATTGGAGTTCAGGGGGGTCCTTTTTATTAAAATATGGACTGGCCTCAGCAACCGTCTTGAGAAGACCAACCCGTTCTCGTGGGAGCGGGTGGCTAAGCGCATAGGGGTCAAGTCGTCCGCTGCTGAACAACGGGTTTTGACCGAGCCGCTTGAAGGTTGTTAGCATTCCTTTACCGGACTGCTTCGTCTTATTCAGCAATGTGATGCCGGTTCTGTCGGCAGCCATTTCTTCCTCCCTTTGGTAAGAGAGAATGTTTCTTTGGATCGCGCTGCCACTTCCCAAAGCTATCGCTGCACCGGCTTCAGGACTGCCTCCTGCAACGGCTCCAGCCCCAGCTAAAAGGCCAAGGACAGACAAGATTTGAGCCTTCTCCAAACGGTCCCGCAAACGTACCAAATGGCCCCCTACGATATGTCCTGTCTCGTGGGCGAAAACACCGATTACCTCATTGGGTGTTTCTGCTTGCATTATCGCGCCGGTGTTTATGAACATGCGGGTTCCAGTAACAAACGCATTGAATTCGTTTCGGTTTAACAGAAATACATCTACCGCATTTCGGTTAAAACCAGCGGCTTTGAAAATTGGGGTCGTGTAGTCTTTGATCAGTCCCTCAATTTCTGCGTCGCGAACCAATGGCAACCGGCGTCCTTGAGCGTTTGCCTCCAGAGAAATTGGAAGAACAATGAAAATCATCATTGCCACGATCAAATTGGCAAATGCTCTTACTCGAACTTCTGGTTTCGTTAAGGTGAACAAAAAATTCTCCCCATTGGATCCGTTGCAAGCTACCGTTTCAAACTCAATCGTGGTTATTTTGGGGCCACTTTTAGAGCCTGTCTGAGGTTACAATTCAACATACGGTGATCCCGCGCAAGGGGCGGATTGTCCTCATGAATCAATTTTATGACAGTGCTCTGGAAAACCGTATCCTTTCACGTTCAGTTCGACAGTAAAATTCGGATCACCAAATTGTAGGGAATTCGTCGACACATTCTTTGCTTTTGGTCTTTGCTTCCGTTAAGAGGAGCCGGATTGAGCAAAGGTGATTGTGCATGCGCGGAATAGGATTTGGACTGGAGCGGATCGGTATTTTAGCCCTCGCACGCCCTGCATTGTTTTCCGCGCTGATTGTTCTTGTTACCGTGGTATGTGCTACTTCTGTATCCAAGGTTACATTCAACGGAAATGTGACAGCTGTCATACCCAGAACGTCTATCAATTTTCTCAACTTTGAACGCCAAAAAACAGATTTTCGGAACTTTGCAAGAGATGTGGCTGTTGTTGTTCGTTCCCCGCGTCTTTCTAATGCTACTGGACTTGAAGACTTGAGAATTATGAAGTTGGACATGGCGATAGCAGATGGTGTAGCCACCGCCATTTCTTTTTTTTCGTTGCCTGATGTTGATTCTGAAAGTGGCGAACTTAAACAGTTTTTTCCAAACATCATCGAAACGGACGCGGAGGCTGCTGCGCTTCTGCAACGTCTTGAAAACGAATACCCTCAGGCTCGAAACCTGATATCCGCAACGGAAAACGCCGCGCTTTTACTCGTTGCGCTTGATTTGGGTGTTGATGATGGCAATGACGCGCAAGCCTTTGATGTTTTTCAGACAATGGTATCTGAATTGGAATCGGTTGCCCCGGAAGATTTCGAATTATTGTATGCAGGCTTAACACCGATTGGGATTACGATCCTTGATACACTCATCAAAGATCAGGTGCGTCTCACCTTGCTTGGATTGTTGCTTGGTGCGGTTGTTGCGATGGTGCTTTTCCGCTGTATTGCTTCCGCCATTTTGTGTGCAATCCCACCCATGTTGACTGCAATTTGGTCGATTGGCTTTTTTGGCTTGGTTGGCGTACCCATTACCTATCTGACGACGATATTGCCGACGTTAGCGCTTATCCTTGCCTATGCGGATGGTATTGTCTTACATCATCGCTGGCAGCAACTTAACCGAGCAAATCAACACGCGAAGGTCAAAAATCTAAAAGAAGCGGTGTTGCGGGTAGGGCCTGCTTCCGCTCTGACATCGATTACTACAGCAGTTGCCATTTCTTCGTTTGCACTTTCTTCAAGTGAGGCGTTGGTGGAATTTGCCTGGCTTGGTGTGGTATTGGTGTTTTTCGCTTTTCTAACGGTTATTATTGCGCTTCCCGTTATGGGTTTGTGGGCAGCACGATTGAACTTGTTGAGGACTACAGGCAGCTTTAACCCGATTTTTTCGATTGGCGGTATGGCTGTGAGAGTGTTTTCGTCCAAGCCATACATCATTTCAGCGCTATCGTTGATTGTCATATTTCCGTTGTTTTATACCCATTTCAAGCTGGTGCCGGACTACCGGATCACAGATTACTTGCCACCCCAGTCAGACACATTGGAAGCAGAGCGTATTGCAAATGATGTCTTTGGTGGGCGGTCCCTGGTTTTTCTTTCCATACCGGTTGAAGAAGCGGGCGGTTTGGTTTCAAAGGCAAATCGCGATAGGCTTGCTGAGGCGACCGAACTTCTAGCTGCTGAATATGGCGAGGCGAGAGTTTTTTCTCTGCATGCGATGTGGCGTAATTTTGATGAATCCAAGCGGGAGATTATTGCTCAAAGGTTAGCAGATGCGCCTGCCGAAATGCGGCAAGGTTATCTGTCGAAGGATGGTACAAGGGTGCTGGTTTCTGTCAGGGTTTCTTCTAGTCAGTCCATTTCTGAAGGCGCAGTTATGGTTGAAAACCTTCAGAATGTCATTTCCTCATTGGATTACTCCGACGAGATTATTGTAACCGGGTTCCCGGTTCTGCTCTCCAGTGAATTCAATGTGATGATCAATGAGCTTAGGACCAGTCTACTCATCGCGGTGTTTGTTGGTATTTGCTTGATTGGCCTCGCAACACAGTCGGTTTTTTACGCGTTGGCTTCGGCAATCCCAAATATGTTTCCGATTTTGTTTACCGAAGCTATTATTTACATCAATGGTGGCAATATCAACGTTACGGAGGTGATTGCCCTAACGTTGGCTTTTGGGATTGCCATTGATAATGCGGTCCATGTGATCAATGTTTTTGAAGCTGAAAAACAAGAGGGGCGAGGTTTTTCCACTTCTCTTAAGACTGCCGTTCAAGAAGTGGCTCCAGCACTGGGCGGAAGCACGCTCATCATCTGCATCGCCACGTCCGTCATTTTGACAAGCACCTTGCCTATCCTGCCGATCATAGGACAGTTGATTATCGCAATTTTGATTGTGGCACTGGTCACAAATCTGATACTTCTTCCAGCGAATATCTTGTCTTTGGGACGCCTTTTTGGGCGTTACCACTGAACAATCTGTTTCAAGATGGAAAGGCCTTTGTGTGTTCACACGTTTCTACGTCGGCTTACTGCTTACAACGGTTCCGCTGTCCCACGCCTATAGCGCAGATACAGCAGACGAATTCCTTAAATTGCTCTCGGGCAAATTCAAAGGTCATGGAGAAGCGGTTATCCCAGTGAGTAAAAAAGTAGAACGCGTGAGTTGCTCCGTCTCCAATACGTTGAACGACGAGGCATTGCTCCTGCAAATCGAGGGAAAATGCGCTACAACTCAGGGCAAATCCAACGTTCAGGGTTCGCTACAAGTGAATGAAACAGGCATTGTTGGGTCTTTCATTTCACCGTTTGCAAATTCCACCATAACCCAGTCTGCGAGTGAATTTTCAGACGGTAGGCTCATTCTTTCGACATCCATTGTAAATAACAATACCGGGAATTTGAGCCGGCTAAGGCAGATTATTACCTTGAATGAAGAGGGCGGATTTGTAGCTGTTTTTCAAAAATATGAAAATGCTTCGGGCGAATACCAGGACAGTGGGAAAGTAGTGTTCGAGCAAAAATAGTTAGAGCAGACTGTTTGGTGGGGAGGAGAGTAAGATATGGAAAGCTATATTAATCCAGATCGTGAGCGTTTCGGGGAGTTCCGCAGCATCGGACGGGAAGGTCCTATCCAAATGTTAAATTTGGTCCGTTTGAAGGAAACCGCAGTTTATCCGGATGGTACGATGGTTTCGGGTCGGGAGGCTTATGCAGCATACGGGCGGGAAAGCGCGCCTATTTTCAAAGGTGTAGGTGGAAGAATTGTCTGGACCGCGCAATTTGAAATCGGTCTAATCGGGCCACCAGAGGAGGCTTGGGACATCGCTTTTATTGCAGAATATCCGTCAAGCGATGCGTTCGTGGATATGGTAAAAAACGAAGCATATCAAAAGGCGGTTTTGCATAGGACTGCAGCGGTCCTAGACTCCAGATTGGTGCGGTTTGAACCCAAAGCCAATGGGGACGTGTTTGGTTAGACTTTTTAATCAATCCCAAGGTCTTATTTCAACGTCACTCACGCCCACAGGAGAGAACCCCAATCTTTGATAGAGCGGCAATGCTGCGGGATGATCCAGGGTATTTGTTTCCACAATTACCTTTTCAGGTTTGTGAGCCCAAGCTGCTGATATCGCTGCAGAAAGAAACCATTTTCCAAGGCCTAGCCCCTGAAACTCAGCCCCCAATCCAAAATACAGTATTTCGACTGTTTTTGGCAGGCCTGAAGCATCAAGTTCGAAGAAGCCTGCAGGACATCCATCTGCATAGAGTATATGGATTTCACAGTGGTCTTCATTGATGGTGGCATAAATTTCTGCTGGTGAAAGGTCTCGCCGATTTTCCCAATGATACGCCCTGCCAACCATTTCATACATAAAGCTGTAAAATTCTGCAGGAATGTTTTTTGCCCGCATGAGTGCGATGGTGGGGCGAGTTGGGACAGGTAAGCTCCGCAGGGGCGGATGGGTCATTTCGAGATGTGTTACGTGTGCCAAAAGCTTTTTGGGCGGTTTCGGTTTCTTTGCAGATTTTTTGTTTTTATTCGCTGTCATCGGTTTCGATTTCCGGGCCTTCAGGTAATCCCCATTCTGCCCAGGATCCATCGTATACTTTTACATGATCATATCCCACAGCATCCAGTGCCAATGCCAAAATAGCTGCTGTAACGCCTGAACCGCAACTTGTTATGATTGGTGTAGATGGTTTTAAGTCGAGGCTCTCAAACAGTTTTTTGAGTTCCGCAGATGATTTTAAACGGCCATTTTCAATGACAGTGTTAGCCGGAAGGTTTTTGGATCCTGGAATGTGTCCGCCTCTCAGGCCCGGGCGCGGTTCTGGGGCTTTTCCCGCAAAGCGGGCCGAAGGACGCGCGTCCAGTACCACTGGATTCCCTGATTTTGACGCTTGTATAACATCTTCTATCGAAGCGACCTTGTTTCCCGCAAAGTTAGCGGAGAACAGTTTTGCGCGTCGTGGGTTGGGGTTTCCCGTTTCCAAAGGCAGATTATTCGATTTCCACTGATCCAGTCCGCCATCGAGGATCCTTACGTCAATGGCACCCATTGTTTTGAAAGTCCACCAAACCCGCGGCGCGGAAAACAAGCCTGGCCCATCGTAGACAATAATCAAATCATCATCCGCAATTCCCATCAAACTTACTTTTTGCGCGAATTGATCAGGCGTGGGCAGCATATGCGGTAAGTTGGAGGCTTGGTCCGAAATACTGTCTATGTCGAAATAGACAGCGCCAGGAATTCGCATTTGGCGATATTCCGCATGTCCGTCTCGCTCCTGAGCAGGTAAATACCAAGAGCCATCCACAAAAGCGACATCCTTTCGCCCGATGAGTTCGAGGGCGTCTGCCTGTGATATGAAGTTTGCATCTGTCATGCCATCGGGACCAAAAAAACGGGTTAGCCTGATTCGTTTTCTTTATAGTGCTACCAAACAGCCTA
This sequence comes from Pseudomonadota bacterium, assembly GCA_039191645.1. GTDB lineage: Bacteria > Pseudomonadota > Alphaproteobacteria > Rhizobiales > Rhizobiaceae > JAALLB01. The sequence goes on from JBCCXO010000001.1 coordinate 56,751, forward strand.
GTTTGTGAACATCAGGTAAACTTATGATCACTTTTGGAATAATAAACTGATCGCAGTGATTTAACGGGGCAACGGGCCAAACCGGATACGAAATCGACGGTTTTCCTTGCCCTTTTTTTCAATCTTTCCGATGTGTATGTCCCCAATTTCGGCGGTTTCTGTAACGTGCGTTCCGCCGCAGGGTTGGCTGTCTATACATGCATCATTGCCGATGCAAACAAGCCTGATGTCGCCCAGGCCTCGCGGTGGCCTTACATTTTTAGATCTCACAATCGAAGGATCAGCGTTTAATTCGTCTTCGGTTATCCATTTTGTATAAACCGGATGATTTGCATTTACCAATTCCATCAATTGTTCAGAGACTTCTTCTTTTGAAATCCCGGCTTCTGGCAATTCGAAATCAACACGGCTGTCATTGATATTAACCCCGGCGCCAGTAATCGGGTAGGGGCACACGACACTCAATAAATGGCACGCTGTATGCATTTGCATCAGTTTGTAGCGTCTTTCCCAGTCTATGTGTGCGACCAGTCTTTCACCAATTTCCGGTAGAGGTTGATCTGAGTCTGGAACAAGGACTAACTCCTTTTTGGTTTCGCCAGTAACCGTTGTTGCAATTTTTATTAATGTGCCATCATCGCGTTCAAGGTGTCCGGAGTCCCCGGGTTGCCCGCCACTGGTCGCATAAAAATTAGTTTGATCCAAAATAACTCCGCCTAGTTCATTGATTGACACAACTGTGCTTTCACAGGTGCTTAAGTAGGCGTCTTCGATAAAAAGTGGCTTGCTTTCGTACATTTTTGACCGCTGAGGACTTATTCAAATGGAATGTCTACTGGTGCGTCATCTTCCAGCCAGGCAGGAACTGGAAGGTCTTTTGAACGCAGGAAGGCCGGATTGAACATTTTGGACTGGTACCGGTTCCCAAAGTCACAAAGGATGGTGACGATGGTGTGTCCGGGGCCCAGCTCTCGTGCAAGCCTCATTGCACCCGCCACATTTATTCCGGTGGAGCCGCCCATGCACAGCCCTTCGTGTTCCAAAAGATCGAACGCAATGGGAATAGCCTCGTTATCTGATATCTGGTAAGCAAAGTCGGGCGTGAAACCCTCAAGGTTCGCTGTAATCCTTCCTTGGCCAATCCCCTCTGTTATAGAGCTTCCTTCTGATTTTAATTCACCGTTTGCATAGAACTCATAGAGAGCCGCACCCATCGGATCGGAAATCGCAATCTTCACATCTTTGTTGTGTTCTTTAAGCCCGGCACTAACGCCGGCCAAGGTGCCGCCTGTTCCCACGGCACTCACAAATCCATCGATTTTGCCGTCTGTCTGTGCCCAAATTTCTTGCGCCGTCATTTGGATGTGGCCGTCCCGATTGGCTACATTGTCAAACTGATTTGCCCAGATCGCTCCATTTTTTTCGGTTGCAGCAAGTTTTTCAGCCAAACGACCTGATATTTTCACGTAGTTGTTTGGGTTTTTGTAAGCAACGGCTGGCACTTCGACCAATTTGGCGCCCATTAACCGAAGCGTATCTTTCTTTTCCTGTGCTTGTGTTTCCGGGATTACAATTACAGTTTTGTAACCAAGCGCATTGGCAACGACCGTCAAGCCTATGCCAGTATTGCCGGCTGTGCCCTCTACGATTGTTCCGCCAGGTGCAAGCTGTCCCTTTTTTATCGCATCATGGATGATGAACATACCAGCACGGTCTTTGACGGATTGGCCAGGATTCATAAATTCCGCTTTGCCAAGAATTTCACATCCTGTAGCTTCAGAGGCTTTTTTCAGCCTGATCAAGGGCGTGTTTCCAATCGCGTCGATTGTGTCTTTTCTGATGCTCATATTTCAAATTCCAATGCTAAATCATACGGCAACCTAGTAGATGCAAAGAATGGCTGCAAGAGAACTCAATACGGCAAAATGGATTAATTTGCGTAGAAATTTCCGCTTGAAATACACATGCTGAAAAATAATTCGAATTCCCTGCTTGTTGTGATCATTTTTGTGTGCTCATCCTACGATTGGAAACCAGGTTTTTGATACCAATTGGAGCGCGGACAATGCATATTCCGACCATAGAAGATGTGAGATCAGCTGCAGTTCAGTTGAACGGTAAATCGTTTCGTACGCCCTTGTTGCAGTTCGCTGTCTTGAACGAACACACCGGCGCCAATGTTTTTGTTAAACCGGAATGTTTGCAGCGAACAGGTTCGTTCAAGTTTCGAGGTGCGTTCAATGCAATCAGCAGATTGAGCGAAGAGGAGAAAGCAAAAGGAGTGGTAACGAGTTCGTCTGGCAATCATGCGCAGGGGGTTTCAAAGGCTGCACAGTTGTTTGGGGTGAAAGCAACAATCGTGATGCCTGAGGATGCACCTGACATAAAAGTCAGGAGGACGCGCCAAAACGGAGCTAACATTGTGTTCTATGATCGTGGGAGTCAGGACCGAACCGCGGTTGTCATGAAAGTACTTGAAGAAGTTGACGGAACCTTTGTGCATCCATACGACAACCCTCATGTTATTGCTGGACAAGGTACGGTCGGGTTAGAAATACTGGAGGACCTTGAAAATCTGGATTTAAAGCCGGATAGGGTGCTTGTTTGTACTGGTGGTGGTGGTTTAACGGCTGGTGTTGCTCTGAGCGTTCACTCTGAATTCCCTGATGCGCATATTCATTCCGTCGAGCCGGAAGGTTTTGACGACTACCGGCGTTCGCTTATTTCAGGCACGCAGGAACGCAATGCTGTGCTTGCAGGTTCTGTTTGCGATGCAATTCTGACCCCTTTCCCAGGGGACATTGGATTTGAAATAAACAAAGCGATCCTTTCTGAAGGATTGGTCGTTCGTGATGCTGATGCGATTGATGCTGTTAAATTCGCATATGAAGAACTTAAATTGGTGGTAGAGCCTGGTGGCGCCGTGGCACTAGCAGCCCTTTTAAAAGCGGAAAAGGCATGGCAGGGCGAAACAGTTGTAGCCGTTATTTCCGGGGGTAACATTGACCCCCAGGCATTTGCCGAATACGTCTCTCAATGAGTTTTAGTTGAAGCCTGACTTAGTTCTCGAATCGACCGGCTGCATGCGCAAGCATCGTATAAACTTTTCCAGTATCAGAGGTAAGGTATTTCTGTGCCATCGCGCCGCCACGGTCACTTCTCGAAACATCGCCAAGTAGCCGTTCGAAATCATCAATGTAACGATCTACTGCGCTGCGAAACTCTCTCTCTCGCACATATTTTTCGCGTATCTCGTCAAAAGTTTGCTGTCCTTGAAGGGTGTAAAGCCTGCGTGTGAACACATTGGTTTCGCCACGTTGGTATCTTTCCCAAAGATCGACGGATGCCTCATGATCAATGGCGCTGGCGATATCCATAGAAAGGGAGTTTAAGGATTCTACAAACTGGTCTGGAGAACGCGTATCCGGTAATGGTTTTGACGGGGCAGGCGCTCTTGGTTCGTCGCTCGATGCGCGGCGCAACAAGTCACTGACCCATCCTGTATTCTCACGGGTTGAAGGTGCTTGCGCAGGTTCTGGCGCATATTGTGCGCGTTCTCTTTGCTGCGTGAATTCTTGTTGTTGTGGCGTGCGAATGTTCGGGTCAAATGCTGGCGCAGGCCTTCTAGGCTGTGTGTCAGGTGGGAATGCGGCTTGCGCAGGCTGGCGAGGTTGCGGTGGTGCCTGGGGTGGCGCCTGATATGCCGCCGGGTTTCGATCGCCACCGGCGACAGCCTGTACGGGGGCAGGTACGGAATTTGTAGCTGCTTTCGAAACACTTGTATCCAAGACCATTCCTGAACGCTCAACGATGCTCGAAAGGTCTTTCAGCGCTGCAATTTGATCGGTCACGACCCTACGCATTGCAGCTGCGTTTTGTGCGGTTTCATCAGGGAGTTCCAAGATGCCACGGCGCATTTGTTCGCGCGTATCTTCCAGTTCCTGCCGGATTGTCACAGCTGCGCTGCGCATCGCGTCGACTGAATCTCCAAACCGTGCAGTCGCATCATCAATTGCTGCGGAAACCTCGGCTGCGATCTCGCTGCCAGTCCCTTTTGATCTTGCATGAATGTCTTCAATCATGCTCGAGATCATCTGTGCAAAGGAGGACACTGACGTGTTGATTTCATCGCTTCGCAGAACAAGGCCAGAAGCCAAATCTTGAAGCGACTGTTGCTTGGTCTCCAGCGTATCTGAGAGATTTGTCTGAGCGGTGTCGATCAAGCGCGTTGCATCCTGTAGGGTAGCACCTTGCGCTTCTAACCGGGTGGCGATACTCGCCATGTTCTGCATCAGATTTGTCGACGCTGATTGCAGTCTTCCTTCGACATCTTGTGCAATTCTGTTGGATTCTTCCAGTTCGGTCTTTGACGCTGCAACTGCTTCGGCAAAGCCACTGCTTTGCTGCCCCAGGGATGCCTGCATCAATGACAGATTTTCAGTTGCGGAATTGATCAGGTTTTCCAGTTGTGTGTTTGAAACAGTGAGGTTTTCAAACAGTGTATTGGCTTCTTCTGCAACGATTTTATTCATGCTAGCCAAGCGATTATTTATTGCTTCGCCTGTTGATTCAATCGATTGAATGATTGGCTTCGCGTCCCTTTCAATGATCTGTGAAAGTTCCACACTGCGTGAGGACAGGATGGTGTTGATTTCGTCAGAGCGCTCGGACAACAGGGCGTTTATTTCTTGTGTTCTGGATGAGAGCAGATTGTTGATGTCGGAGGTTTTATTCTCAAGTTCGCGCTGAGTGTCTACAAGGGACTTGCCAAGCGTATTGTTTATGAGCGTTGCGCGTTCACTCAACAGATTGGACAATTTCTCAGCTTTACCATCTATAGCAAAGCCTGCTTCCTCAACCGTTTTGTTGATGGAATCAACCAGAGTGTCTCGCCCCTTGTCGAGATTTTCCTGTAAAATTACGCTTCCAGCCGCGAATTGTTTTTCAAGGCTATGCGAGTTTTCCAGTAACCTTTGTTCCAGGGCATTCACGTTCTTCTCAAGCTCTTCTGCAGCCTTTGTACCGGTTGTATCGAGGGCAGAAGCAACCCTGTGTATGCCTTGGTTGAGTTTTGCCGCAAGGTTGTTCGTCTTTTCAGCAAGCACCTCTCGCAGATCGTCTGTATCTTTTGTCAGCGCTTCGGACAGTTCGTCTTTCTTACTGTCTAGCGATGCCGAAAGTTGCTGTGCACCTTCGGCAAAGCGGGCACCGATCGTCTCATCGGTCGCGGCAAGGGTGTCAGAAATCGTCTGGCTGCCACTCTGAATTGAGTCCCTTAGCTTTTCAGCGCCTGAATCGACCGAGCTGGTAAGTTTTTGTCCAGCAGAATCGAGGGTGTTTAACAGGTTGCTTGTTGTTTCTTCCAAGGCCTGATTAAGCTCCGAGGATTTTTCTGACGTGGTTTGGAGGCTCTCTTTTAGTCCTTCTGCAAATTCAATCGTGCTCGACTTGATGGTCTCTTCCACGCTTTGTGTGCGTTTTAAGATTACGTCTTCAACAGACTTTGTATTTTCCTGCAAAGAGTCGGTTTGCTCTTTCAAACGAACAACCGCATCATCTACGTGACCAGTAAGGTTCTTGCCGAACCCAGAAAGACGTTCTGCTATGGTTTGCCCGATTGTCTCGGTGCGCTCCTGAAGAACTTTGTCCAGCGCTTCGGTTCGCATCCCAAGCGCACTTACAAGGTCATTGCCGCTGGAAGACAAGGTCGTGTCCAACCTGCCAAGGTTTTCAGCGATTGATGTGTCGAAACTCTGTGCATGTTGTGTGAAAGACTGTTCCACCTTGTCCAGGTTCCCGGTGACGGAGCTTTCCACGATCGCAGCTGTTTCTGACACTTTTTCATTGAAATCTTCGGCTTTGACAGAAAGATTGTCTTCCAGATTTTGTGCAATCTTTACTGCGCTTTCTTCGAACCGGCTGCTTCCAAGTTCAAATGCAGAAGACAAGTTGTCGGTTGCCAAATTGGAAAGTTGTGTGAACTGTCTTGATTGGTGATCAAGCGCTTCTTCCATCTGTTTGCGGTTATCCTCGAGGTCCATCACCATCTTGTTGCTGCGTTCCGCAAGATCCGCAGAACTTGATTTTAACAGCGTGGCGACTGAGTGACCGGCTGTAGACATAATTTTCGTGAGCTCTTCAGAGCGCTCACTGAACGCGATTTCAAAGGCCTTTTTACCGGTATCCAGTTTATCGGTAATTGTGTTTGCGGTTGCTTCAAATCTTGCCGTGCGCCCATCAATCAAGGTTGCAACGGCTTGCCCGGACGTTGAGAGAACCTCAGACATTTCCTTAATCCGGTCAGAAACTCCAGTTTTTAGGTTTTCGGCTCCGGTATCGAGGTTGGTGTAAATTTCACCGCCTGTACGCGCCAGTATTTCAATCAGGCCGTCACTTGTTTCTTTCAGGCGCGACGTGATCGTAATTCCTTCATTGGTTAGCGTTTCAGAGAGCATATCGGCGGCGTGTTTGATCTTCTCGTCAATGCGATTGCTTGCAATATCAATTTCTGTTGTGAGCCCCGATTGGCTTTCTGTGATGGAATTTCGAAGTTTCTCAGCATGCGAAATCACTTGTTCGCGTTCTACCCCAATGTCATCCAGAAGACGGCGAAGGCGAACTTCAGAGTCTCCATACGAACGCTCAAGGCTCATGACTTCTTTTTGGACCATAAATTCCAATTCGCCTGCTCTGGCGATGGCACGTTCGACGCCGTCACCAATCGCAGTCATTTCACGGCGAATAGCCGTTCCAACTGTTGCGACTGAGTCAGCTGCAATTTTTTCCGGCTGTAGGAGCCTAAGGGATGCTTGGATCATGCTTCCTGCGGCGTGACGCATCTCATGAGCGCGTCTCAGCATGACTGCAAATCCCCATAGCGGGAGCAAAGGAATGATTGCAATTGCGGTGAGGGTTATGAATTCGGAGTTGCTAATGAGAGATTGCAGCGAAACTGGCCGATCAAGAGAGGGCCAAACACTCGAATAGGTATAATATGCGGTTAACCCAAGCCATAGCAAAGAAGCCAGCAGGGTCCAAAAGAATACCCGGCTGGATGGTTTTTGTTGGATGGCGTAAATGAGATTGTTTAATTCTTCGCTGTGCTCATCATTTGCTGGCACAGGTGGGCTAGTTGGAAAATCATCCTCAATCTCTGTCTCAGGCGTCTGATTTGCTAAATCCTCTGGCTGGGATTCTTCCAAATCGTTCGCTTCAGAGTCATCACGCAACTGATCTGCGGTCTCCGCAAGGCTTTTTTCCAGTTCTTTCAGCTCTGCCTCACTCTGACTTTCTGACTTTCCGTCACTAAAGTCTATCGATAGCGCTTTTTCCACTGCATTCAATGCAGATTCATCCGTTGTTTGTTTGGCCTTATTAGCCATACCCGTCACCCTCGTGAATATCTATGGACTAGTATATCCATTCCGCCCGTACCAAAAACCACTGCACTTTATAATAGAAAATGCAAAATTTCACGCCCCAGCGCTTTGAAAAGTTAAAATAAGGTTAACAGATAGCAGGTGTCAAAGAATTAGGAAACAATGCATTCTTTTTCAGGTTAACCATTTGTTTCGGTTCGAATCTTATCCTTAATTGGAATCAAGGAGTCGATCATGGGCATGGCACTGAAAAAAGACGTCTTAGCGGCGTGCCGGAATGCAGGCACAGAAAAGCCGGTAGATCTTGTCCATTTATCGTCCATAACGATGGGTGACAGAGGGCTGGAGCAAGAAATTCTATCAATGTTCAGTGCTCAAATTCCCGGTTATCTGGAAATGGCCGAGGGGTGTGAAAAAGAGGCGGATGTGCGTCGCGTTGCGCATACGATTAAAGGTTCTGCGCGCAGCATTGGCGCGTTTCGATTGGCTGAATTTGCCAAAACGTGCGAAGAATCCTGCCAAATTGATTTGACTGCATTGAAGAACGAGTTCGACATCATTGCGGATTACATTTCCAGTTTACAATGACGTAGTTTAGCTTTTTGATTGCCTGGCCAACTGAAAAAGACCTGCGGGATTTTCAGCGGTTTCTTGACTTGTGTATAACAAGTGATACATGGCGCTGAGAGATTTAAAAAATTGCCTTAAGAAAAGGGCCTACGATGGCAAAAATTACCTATATCACGCACGATGAACAAACGTTTGAGATAGAGGCTGCAAACGGCACTACTGTAATGGAAAACGCCATTAAAAATTCTGTTCCTGGTATTGAGGCAGAATGTGGTGGCGCATGTGCATGCGCCACTTGCCATGTTTACGTGGACGATGAATGGACAGATATCGCTGGCTCCCCTGAGGTCATGGAAGAGGATATGCTTGACTTTGCCTGGGAACAAAAGCCAGGGTCTCGATTGTCTTGCCAGATCAAAATTTCAGATGCCCTTGATGGACTGGTGGTGCATATTCCTGAAAAACAGGCCTGAAGCTTGGCGAAGCAGCAAGCCGAATTTCTGCCAGACCAGAAGCTTCAAAAACCATATTGCGTATCTTGTTTATTGCACAGGGAAGTAATCTTGCAAGTCTCCCTGCCTGAACACATCAGTAGTTGCACAATGTAAGGCCCCGCCAAATGCATATGCATCACGAAATGGAATTGGTAGTACTTCCAAACCAAGTTTATCAAATTGCTCCATCTGATTGACTTCAGAAGCTTCTACGCAAACCGTTTTTTCATCTACCATCAGCACATTCATCGATAACCAAACGGAAGAATAACATAGAGGTGGTGGTGTATTATGGGCCGGCCTCGCTGCATCAATGATTTCCCAGTCGTTTTTATAGAAGTATTCCCTTTGATCCTCAGGCAACCGCCGCTCTGGATTGTTGATGATCAAACCGGGCCGAATGGGGGTGAACGTAGCATCGATGTGGATCGGGTAGGGGTCTCCAGGAAAATTAACGGCTCTTACTCTGTGATCCGGAAAATGACGACGAAGCCAGTCAATTCCTTTGAGATTGGTCGTGAACCCGTGTTGCACGATCAAGTCTTTGCCAAACCGTAAAACATCAGCGGCATCGAACATGGGCTCTTCTTCCGTCGTGACGAAAAACTTTTCAGCAGTCCATTTAAGTCTTTTTTCGACACCGATTTCTTCTGAAAGATAGTCTGGTCTGTAGGAAGCGTCCGTCATTCGAGGTTTGGGGGCGGCGGTATGGCGAAACCCTTCGTCCTCTTCAAAGTATTGTTGCAACAGAGGTCGGTAACAAAGATATTCAAAAAACCTGCAGCGATAGGACATCGTTGCTTCGAGCATTTCCTTACCAACCGTCAAAAGTACATCCCGTGGAGGCATACATCCAAAGGATGACGGGTTGTCCCAATCTGGCGTCGAAACGGGCATTGAAAAGTCTATTGGCGTTGGTCTGTCAACGCGGACGCCGCGTCCCTCAAGCACTTTGGCAAAGTTATCTAATTGTTCGTTTGCTCGATCGACGCTGTCTTGTGTTCTGGGTCCCCATTGACCTTTCATATCGCTGTCTTCCGGAACTTTAGCATCCAGAGCGGGTTCTGATGGTGGTATCATACACCCATCTGCCACGCCTACGATGACATGTTTCAGCGGTGACCATTCATCCCAAGATTTTACGACCGTCTTTGATGTTTTTTCTTCCATACTCTTCCCCAAAAGAATTTTGAAAGTCAGTTATGAAAAAGAATCGGGGGAGGCAATGTCAGGAAGCGTCACCTTGACGACGCAGTTACTAGCTTTGATTACTTCTTGCTAAAGCGGTCAACTTACGGATACGAGCCTTTTCGTCCGCATCGAACTGTAATTGTTCGGCATGATGTTGTTCGAACAACCGCGAAAATACAACCTGTACTGATTTTCGCATTTCCGTGCAGTTTTTCTCTGGTGCCAGTGCCGAGATCGCATCTTCCATGATCAGCGCATACCGGTCAGCAATCGCGAGATGAACCGCTTCATGAACACGGGCGTATTCTTCCAAATTGTTCCATGCTCTGGCCAAATCTGCTTTCAATTTTCCCTCGTTGGAGTGTCTTGGCAATGTGACCCGTGCTTTGACGTTGATGCGTGCTTTTGAGACTTCGCATTTCCCATTTAGCCGCTCGTAGCGTATATCAGGAACCATTCGCAAATCCGTTGAAGCGAGCGCCTTGCCAACGCCCGTAACATTGGGACCATGAAGTTTTATATCCTGATCCAGCTCACCGAATGTATCGCCTGAAACCGTATAATAGCCTACAGAAACAACGGTTCTCTCGCCAACCGCCGTGCAAGCAACAAGGAAGGCTAGGGTAAATAAGACCGCGATTGTGGATTTACCAATTTTCAATGTGTTTCACCGGGTTTCGACGACGCTTCTACCTTGTATGCCCTATATTTGAGATTGATCAAAGTTTTGATTTTTCAATGCTCCAAACAAATTCGTTACCTTGATCAGGTTTTGCAGGTACCATCCTGGCAAGGATAAGCGAAACGAATGCCATTCCAGCGCCCGCCAAGAACACGGCGGCGGGACTCCACAACCAAATCAAACCAAACACTACCGGTATGAATACGGCAGCAATATGATTGATCGTGAAGGCTACACCGGCTGTTGGAGCAATATCTGCAGGATCTGCAATTTTCTGAAAGTAAGTCTTCATCGAAATTGCGATCGCGAAGAAAGCGTGATCCAGTAAATATAGCAAAACAGCGATTTCCCAGCTGGGGACAAAGGCATAGGCTGTGAAAACAAGAACAAGGCCGATGTATTCAACCGTCAGCATGTTTCTTTCACCAAATCTTACAATCCAGCGGCCAATGACTGGCGCCAGAAACATGGTCATCAGCCCATTTGCAATCGCCAGCGCGGCAACTTCGTGGAGATCAAAGCCAAATTTTTCAACCATCATGAAGGCAGCGAAAACCATGAAAATCTGTCGTCTGGCACCGCCCATGAACGTCAAGGCGTAGTACAGACCATATCGTTTGCGCAGGACAAGTTTCGTTCGCTGGGGAACGCCCTCTTTAAATACAGGAAAGGCGATCCACATAAGCGCAACCGCAGCGCACGTTAAAAGGCCGGTGACAAGGAAGATATTTTCGTAGCTGAGTGCCAGCCACGCACCTGCAATGAAGACGAATCCAAACGTAGCAAGTTGTGCGACCGACCCAACAGCCAGAATTTTACCCATAGTCGCCGGAGCTGTTTTCTTTGGTAGCCATTGTAGTGACAAGGACTGGTGCATTGTCTCGTAATAATGAAACCCAATGGAAGAGATAAATGTTGTAATCAAAAAGCCTGTAAAGGAGGGAAACATGCCAGTAACGGCTGCAGCGCCACCCAAAACCAACAGCGATATGTATGCCCAGGTTTGCTCTCGGCCGAGGAGCAGTAAAAAGACGGCTGCAAAAGATAAAAAGCCCGGAATTTCACGTATGGATTGTTGGATTCCGATTTCGCGGCCTGTAAACGACAGCACTTCAACCGCGAAATTGTTGATCATTAGCATCCACGCAGCGAAGGCTATTTGCATCGATGCTGCCATTACCATCAACAAAATTGCCGGCGTTTGCCAGGATTTACGGCCGGTTAACGTTGAATGGGGTGCGCTGATTGTCATGAGGTTGCGTATCAGCGTTGCTATTAATCAGCAAATGAATTTTGCGATCGGCGAATATCGCGCTGATTGCAAATTTATTTTTCTTGAACAAAATTCGAATCTGTTGCCTAATCTATGTGGGCGAACAGGAGGACTTAGATCATGAAAAAGGTTTTCGGAAAATTTGCTTTGCTAGCTGCGTTTGCCTTGGCGGCTTCATCCATCTCAGGTGCTGCGTTGCTTTCTAATTCAACGCAAACAGTTCAGCCAAAAGGGGATGTCATTAACGTCGGAAAACTCAGGCACAGACATCGCCATTGCCACATTGTCGTTACCTTGGGTCATGCCAAGAAGCGCTGTCATACCCATCGGCATAACAAAATTGCCCATCACGGTCCAATATATCACTGAGACGCGATAGCGTTATTTAGCCTTTTGGATGGATTTTAACGGCGGCTTGCGTTAATCCGCTGGCATGGGTCATTTATTTCAATCGCGATGCTGGAATTTGGGCCACGGTCGTTCCATCGACCTTGGGCCTAAAGCAGTCATTATGGGCATTTTAAATGTCACGCCGGATTCGTTTTCCGATGGGGGACAGTTTGGGGACATCGATCGTGCAATTGTGCAAGCTAAATCGATGGTTGCCCAAGGTGCATCCATTATAGATGTGGGAGGCGAGTCCACGCGGCCAGGAGCTAACCCAGTCTCGGCATCGGAAGAGCAAGACCGCGTCCTGCCAGTAATTGAGGCATTGGCGCGGGAGTGTGATATTGCGGTATCAATCGATACTTATCGTGCCGAAACGGCAACGCTTGCGCTAAACGCAGGTGCCCACATTATCAATGATGTCTGGGGTTTTCAAAAGGATCCCGACATAGCGGGGGTTGCGGCTGCAAACAAGGCTGGCGTTTGTTCCATGCATACAGGTCGTGAGCGAACCCCCAATCCTGACGTTATTGCCGATCAACTCGGGTTTTTGACCAACTCATTGAAAATATTAGATGCGGCAGGCGTGCAGAAAGCTTCCATAGTCCTTGATCCCGGGTTTGGATTTGCAAAAGACCCGTCGGAAAATGCACAACTTTTGGCCAGGTTGGACGAGCTGCATCCACTTGGGTTTCCACTGTTAATTGGTACGTCGCGCAAACGGTTCATCGGTCACTATACCGGCAGGGAAGCGCATGAACGTGATATTGGCACAGCCGCGACAAGTGTCGTCGCACGTATGAAAGGAGGTTCGGTTTTCCGGGTCCATGATGTGCGAGCAAATGCAGATGCTCTGGCGATAGCTGATGCAATAATATCAAATCAGCGGGTAAATTAATGTCCACATACAAGATCACGCTAAAAAATTGTGCCTTTTTTGCCCGTCATGGTGTCTACAACGAGGAGGAAACACTGGGACAACGCTTCTTTGTCGATGCTGTACTTGATGTAAACGCGGGTGATGCATTGGAAAAAGATGAAATAGAAGGAACGGTAGACTACGGAACCGCCTTTAAAGTGATCGAAACAATCATAACCGGAAAAAGAAGGTTTTTGATCGAGTCTCTAGCGCTCGAGGTTGCAAGCGCAATCTGCAAAGAATTCCCGATGGTAACCAGCGCTGATGTGACGATCCGTAAGCCCAATGCCCCAGTCCAGGGTGTTCTGGATCATGTTGAAGTTACAGTGACGCATAAACCGGCAAATTAGGCTGTGGCTATCTCGTTTTTAGCGCTGGGCGGGAATATAGGTGATGTGGTCACTAATATGGCCGGCGCCCTGCAGTGTTTGAACAGGAGCAGGCACAGCGACGTTGTTTCCGTATCGAAGGTTTATCGGACTCCGCCTTGGGGCATTAAGGAGCAAGACTGGTTTCACAACGCGTGTGCCAAGCTGTCGACTGCACTGGAACCTCTTGAATTATTGCACGAATGTCTGAAAATTGAGAAGAGTTTTCATCGGGAGCGCGGCCTTCGTTGGGGGCCTCGGACCTTGGATCTCGATATTTTGTTATACGAGGATCAAACAATCGACTTGGATAATCTCACGATACCGCATCCAAGAATGCATGAGCGGCTCTTTGTCATGCAGCCGCTCGCAGACATTGCTCCTGAAATCGAAATCTTGGGAAGGACCTCGGTTCAATGGTGTCAGCAGATGGAGACTGATGGGTTAGAAAAGATCGCTCTGCCAGAGGATTGGTGGAAGGCGATAGACCGGTTTAATCAATAGATCCGGTGATGATGGGGTCTGATTTCCGGTCTAGATTCATGCCAATTACCGGTATCAGTCTTTCTTTGTGTTTCACTGAAATCGTAACACGAAGCTTATTGGGATCGCTCAGGTTTGCGACCATAATCCCGTTAAGGTCTTTTCTTTTTATGTCGACGACGAGGCGATCGCGTGTGTATCTTCCACCGGTGACATCCATGCCATCACCTTTCGCGCCATCCAGAAACGCGCCTAGGTAACCGCCTGCTGTCTTGATTATCTCCGCGCTCATGGGTTGGGAAAAGACACCAACTCTGCAGGACCCATCAATGTCCATACCGGTTGCGGTGTCTGGTTTTGCTCCACCGAAAGTACAAACAAATTTGGTACCTTTGTATTTTCCAGCAACGATTTCTCCCGGACCAGACCACTTGCCCTGAATTCCATGGAAGAATTTCTTGTCTGATGCCGATGTTGAAGTGACCCAAAACAGGGCGGGAAACAAAGCCAGAATGAAAAGGAAGATACGCATAACAAGACCCATTTGAAGCAAGGGCCAGCATCCGGCAAAATGGTTAATCAAGGGTTATATAAACACGATGATTTTGAAAAACCTGGTGCGCTATTTCAGGCTTGAGGGAAATATGCATCCAATCAGGTTTCCTGCCCCGCGTTGCAGTTGGGACCAGTGTTCAATGTCGAAATCCAGGATGGCTATCGTCGCGGTTGGATACTTAAATGCAATTTTTTCCATGGCTGCAAGATCCCCATCACCAGCGAGGCTGGAGGCTAGGGATCCACTCATCGGATTGTGGCCAATCGTCATCAGGGATCGGGGCATGCCCTCGTTTTGTATTGCCTTCATGTAATCGTCTAGCCCGCCGGAATACAAAGCGTCAACGAACTCCACCTTAACTGTCGGTGGGATTGCATCGGAGATGCCTGCAAGCGTCTGCCGCGTTCTTGTCGACGGAGAACACAAAATCTTTTCAGGAAAATATTGATGTCTTTTAATTTCTGCTGAGATCAAAGCCAGATCAGATCTACCACGATCATTGAGTTCTCTATCAAAATCACGCGCGCCTGGTACTGCCCAAGATGATTTTGCGTGACGCATTACAAATAATCGAAGCATATGTTTTGCCCGTTGAACGAAAACCACCTTGATCATGCCTCGTAAATTTTTGCAAGTCTGTGGTTCAATTCCAATGCATATATTGAGAGTAATTGTCTCAATATCCAAAATGGCAAGAACCGTCTTTATAAACAATTTTGTAAACTTTTTGTCTGTTCACATTTTTTCGTCTTGTGGCTTGCCGAAGTGCAGTTTATATACCGCGCACAAGGGAGCATATCATGGGAATCGTTGAACTAGATATTGACTACAAGCCAAGTGACGACGAGTCATTCATGAATGAAAAGCAGCAAGCGTATTTTCGCCGGAAGCTTGAAAACTGGAAGGCTGATATTCTCAAAGAATCAAAATCCACCATCGCCGTTTTGCAGGATGAAAGCGATAAGTTGCCGGATCAGGCAGATCGGGCTTCGTCCGAAACCGATCGTTCTATTGAACTTCGTGCCAGGGATCGTCAGAGAAAGCTCATTACAAAAATTGACGCCGCACTTAAACGCTTGGACGAGGGAAACTACGGCTATTGCGAGGAAACAGGCGAGCCGATTGGCGTAAAGCGGCTCGAAGCCCGACCCATTGCAACGCTTTCTATTGAAGCGCAAGAGCGTCATGAAAGACGGGAAAAGGTTTATCGCGACGACTGATATCAGACAGGGCGGGAAAAGGAGATAAAAAATGCGTTTGATTATTTCTGCCCTATTCATGTCCTTTCTTACGTACGCTTCCATTGCTGGTGAAGCCGACGTCTTGGATGTAAAAGTGCGCCCTTCAGGTGATGAATTTCGGTTTGCCGTGACGGTCCGTCATGACGATACCGGTTGGGATCACTATGCCGATGGCTGGGAAGTGGTTGGTGAAGATGGGACCGTGTATGGAAAACGTGTCCTCGCCCATCCACATGTAGATGAGCAACCCTTTACCCGGGCTGGCACCTTCAAAATTCCTGATGGTATTAAAACCGTGATCATCAGAGCTCACGATAGTGTTGATGCCTATGGCGGCAAAGAAATAAAGGTCGCACTTCCAGGTCGCTGATTAGAGCCACAGGGCTTTTAGGCCATCCACCACAAACTGGACTGAAAGTGCAGCCAGCAAGACACCCAACAGACGGGTCAGAAGCATGCGACCGGTATGGCCCAAAAGCTTGTCAATCGCTTCGGCAGCGATGAAGGAAAGCAGGGTCAGTGCGATGATCACTAAGATTACAAGTGTTAGCAGGCCTTGCCATTCCAGCGAGCCACCTTGCTGGCTTGAAAGCAGCACTGCAGCTGAAATCGCCCCGGGCCCCGCGATCAATGGAAGCGCAAGAGGAAATACGGCGATGTTTGCGATTTCGTCTTTTGAGATTGCCTCCTGTGAGCTGCGTTCTTTACGCTCCTGCCGCTTTCCAAAAACCATCTCAAATGCGATGTAAAACAGCAACAATCCTCCGGCAACACGAAATGCGTGAATGGTGATTCCCATTTTGTCCAGGATCGCGTTTCCTGCGAACAAGAAAATGACGAGAAGGAAAAACGCGATGATACACGCACGAAGACCTACGGCGTAACGCTGTGTACGGGACATACCCTCCGTTATGCCCAAGAACAGCGGGGCTAAACCGATAGGATCAATGGTTACAAACAGCGTGACGAACGCGTTTAAAATTACGTCAAATTCAATCATTTTTGCTGCATATCAGGGGAAATTGACGTTTGCCAACGAAATAAACCCCATTCCACCCCATATCTTCTTTCAAAAGCCCGAATTCGTTGTGAGGATTGGCCTTAAATTCCTTGCGCAGATTTGGTGCCAAACTAGGAATCGCCTATATAATGTAGAAATAGTGTAAAGGGGTGGCCTTACTTGTCAGACGAAACGAATATGCCGAACTCCTCGGGTCCCGAGGGGGATGATCCATCAGACGTCAAGCCAATCTCTATTATAGAAGAGATGCAACGTTCCTATCTCGATTATGCGATGAGCGTTATCGTGAGCAGGGCGCTGCCAGACGTGCGTGATGGGTTGAAGCCAGTACACAGACGCATTTTGTATTCGATGCATGAAAACGGCTATGACTGGAACAAGCCGTTTCGGAAGTCTGCCAGAATTGTAGGGGATGTAATCGGTAAGTACCATCCCCATGGCGATACGGCGATTTACGATGCCATGGTGCGTATGGCTCAGGATTGGTCCTTGCGCGTTCCGTTGGTAGATGGACAAGGTAACTTTGGTTCTGTGGACGGGGATAAGCCGGCTGCAATGCGTTATACTGAATCCCGTCTTGCGAAGCCCGCTCATGAACTTCTGTCTGACATAGATAAAGATACCGTCGATTTTCAGGATAACTATGACAACTCGGAACGCGAACCTACTGTGCTTCCAGCACGTTTTCCGAATTTGCTGGTCAATGGTGGCGGTGGGATTGCAGTGGGTATGGCCACCAATATTCCACCTCATAACTTGGGCGAGGTTATCGATGCTTGTCTAAAAATGATAGATAATCCGGCAGTTTCGCTTGCTGAGATTATGGAAGTGCTGCCGGGTCCAGATTTTCCTACCGGCTCGATTATTTTAGGCAGGTCCGGGATCCGGTCTGCCTATGAAACCGGACGTGGTTCGGTCTTGATGCGCGGCAAAGTTCATAATGAAACACTTCGGGGCGATCGAGAAGCGCTTGTCGTTACAGAAATTCCGTATCAGGTGAACAAAGCCGCAATGGTTGAAAAAATTGCTGAACTGGTGCGCGACAAACGCGTAGAGGGAATTTCGGATATTCGCGACGAGTCTGACAGAGATGGTTACAGGGTCGTTGTTGAGCTCAAACGGGATGCGGTTCCTGATGTGGTGCTCAATCAATTGTATCGCTTTACCCCATTACAGACGTCCTTCGGGTGTAACTTTGTTGCTTTGAATGGCGGTAAGCCTGAGCAATTAAATCTAATGGACATGCTGCGCGCATTCATTGCCTTTAGGGAAGAAGTCGTCACTCGGCGGACCAAATTCCTGCTTAACAAGGCGCGCATCCGGGCACATGTTTTGGTTGGTCTTGCGATTGCAGTTGCCAACATAGATGAGGTCATCGCCCTTATTCGCAAAGCTCCGGATCCTGCAACAGCACGTGCGCAACTGATGGAACGGAATTGGCCTGCAAAGGATGTTGCACCGCTGATCCAGCTTATTGATGACCCGCGACACAAGCTAAACGAAGACAGTACGTACAATCTTTCAGAGGAACAGGCGCGTGCGATTCTTGATTTGAGGCTCCAGCGCTTGACGGCTTTGGGGCGTGATGAGATTGGCGATGAGCTTAAGGTGATCGCTGATGAGATCATTGACTATCTCGATATACTCTCGTCACGCGAGCGTGTAATGAAGATTATTTCTGCCGAGTTGATCGAGGTAAAAGAAGAATTTGCCACACCTCGCATGACTGAGATTATGGACGGCGGGTTTGATATGGAGGATGAGGATCTGATCGCCCGTGAAGACATGGTGGTGACGGTTTCTCACAATGGTTATGTCAAGCGAGTTCCGTTGGAAACGTATCGAGCACAGAAGCGTGGGGGTAAAGGTCGTTCTGGCATGTCTACCCGGGATGAGGATTTTGTCACGCGAGTCTTTGTGGCCAATACACACACGCCAATGTTGTTTTTCTCGACACGCGGTATTGCTTACAAAATGAAAGTTTGGAAACTGCCGCTAGCGGCGCCAAATGCCCGTGGAAAGGCACTTATCAACATTTTACCCCTTGAACAGGGCGAGAGCATTACGACCATTCTGCCACTGCCCGAGGATGAGGAAAGTTGGGATAACCTGCACATCATGTTCGCGACAACACGCGGCACCGTCCGGCGCAACAAGCTTTCTGATTTTCAATTGGTCAACAGGAATGGCAAAATTGCCATGAAGTTGGAAGAGGGCGACGGTATAGTTGGCGTTGAAACCTGCACTGAAGATGCAACGGTCCTGCTGACATCCGCAAATGGCCAAGCTATCCGTTTTCCGGTTACGGACATTCGAGTTTTCGCGGGCCGCAACTCTGTCGGGGTGCGCGGGATCAACTTGGCGGATGGTGACAATGTTATTTCGATGACGATCCTAAATCCATCGCAAGCAGAAGCGTGGGAGCGGACCGCTTATCTCAAAAGGCGACGGGCGATGCTTGCTGCGGAAGATACCGAAGACGCGGAATTTGTTGCCGACGAAGAAGAAATTACAGAGGAGCAACACCTGGCTGAAGAGCGGTATATTCAAATGGGTGCATCTGAGCAGTTTATCCTGACGATATCAGAAAAAGGGTTTGGAAAACGCTCTTCCAGCCATGAATACAGGGTATCCGGCCGCGGCGGCAAAGGCATTGCTGCAATGGCGGTCAATGCCCGAAATGGCGCGCTTATTTCTTCTTTCCCGGTTGAAGAATCCGACGAGGTGATGTTGGTGACTGATGGTGGTCAACTCATCCGTTGTCCGGTTTCCGATATTCGCATCGCGGGTCGTTCAACACAGGGTGTAACGGTCTTTAAAACAGCAGATGATGAGAAAGTGGTAAGCGTCGAACGCATCTCGGAAAGCGAAGGCGATGATGGAGAAGAGGAAGGGCAAGAGCAGGAGCAAGGCTAGCGGCTGTTCGATGTAACGTGTGCTTCGAGCGCGGCTATCCCTTCTGCCAATCCGGTTCTGCCGAATCCCAATCTAAATCTGTCCTTCGGAGTTTCGGTCAGGGTCGAAGCATAGATCGAACTGGGTAGCAGAAGCACACCGCTTTTCTCGACCAGATCTCGCGTGAAGTTTTCCACACCATCCGAGCCTTTGTACCGCGGGAAAGCCATGCAAGATCCGTCGGGGCGCTGCCAGTCAAACAAATCAGGATGACGTGCAAAAAAAGCGTCCCATAGCGGCAGGTTTTGATCCACAATTGCGCAATTGCGTGCAAGCAGTTTTGCCTGGTTGTTTAACGCGATCTTGGCCAAACGTTCGCTCGGGCCAGAGTTGCAAATTGATAAATAGTGTTTTAGCCGCTCCATTTTGGACAGTATCTGTTTGTCCTGGCACGCGATCCATCCAATGCGAAGCCCGGGCAGGCCATAAGCCTTCGACATGACATTCAAGGACAAACCGCGTTCATAGATATCTGCAATGAAGGGCAGGTGGGTGGCATTGGCAGGGCCTAAACCGTTGAATATTTCATCATGCAGAATATAAATCCCGTGTTTACGGCAGAGAGTAATCAAGGCCTCATACCGGTCCCTCGGCAAAATTGCGCCGGTCGGGTTGTGAGGAAAATTTATGGTTACGAGCCGAGTGTTCGGGCGGATCTCTTTTGCGATCCGGTCAATATCTAAACTCCAATTGTCATTCGGATCGAGCGGGACCCCACTGGCCTCACAGATCGCTTCGGGAAGCGTTTCATGCGACTGGTAGTTTGGCGTCACGATGATTGCATGGCTATCTTTGCTCAGTAATACGCTATTGGCTGTAAATATCCCTTCGCTTGCGCCTGCAAAGCATAGGATGCTGTCAGAGGTTTGATTTTGGAAGGTGGAAGCAATTGCTTCTCTGAGATCAGGCGCACCAAAGGTTTCGGTGTATCCCAACCATAAATCTTCAAACTCTTCACGTTCACGTGGTGTTGCCAGTGACAGCAATTCACGCATGGAGATGCTTTCGGCATCGGATGCAGTCATGTGATAACGGGATTTGAATTCCCATTTTGAGAAATGTGTTTCAAGCTTGAAATCTGGTAGGTTTGTCATTGAAAAATATCTCTTGATTTATCATCACTTTGCGTTCTTTTGTGGTGCTGTCAAAGGAAAACTAGAATGTTTGAAACTTCTGTTCTTGTCCCATTTATTCTCGCATGCTTTGCGATCATTATCGTGCCAGGCCCAACCGTCACCGTTATCATTGCTAATTCACTTCGAAAAGGTACTGCCGCGGGACTTATGAATGTTGCTGGAACGCAGGCAGGGCTCGTCCCGATGATACTTGTGGTTGCACTTGGCTTGGAAACTGTTGTCTCAGTTATGAGCCAGGCTTTTTTTTGGATAAAACTTGTTGGCGCCGCATACTTGATTTGGCTGGGTTACAAACTCCTCACATCCAAAGGTGATTTGGGAAAGGCAAAGGCCAAAGAAATGAGCCTTACCGGATATTTCATTCAAGGTGTGTTGGTGATTTGGTCAAATCCAAAGGCATTGTTTTTCTTCGGAGCCTTTATTCCGCAGTTTGTTGATCCATCCAGGGGAAACGCTTTTTGGCAAACGCTCGCGCTTGGATTCATCTTCATTCTTGTCGCAACCCTATGTGATGGAGCGTATGCTGTTCTTTCAGGCAAGGCTGGATCCTTACTAACCAAGACACGGGTGAGGGCGGTCGAGATCGGTTCGGGGATTTGCCTAATTGGTGGCGGTGTTTGGTTGGCTCTGGCCAAACGTGCATGAAGCTTGTTTTAGTTTTCCTCGTGAGGTTTTGATTTATCGAGGTGACTGGAAACAATTCGGCCGCTTGCAATGGTCTCATCCAATATCTTCTTGTTTTCAGCGAATTCTTCCATATGCCTATAAGGGCGATCGTGATCGAGGTGTAGCATGTAGGTGCTGTTCTTTACCCGCTTTCCTACCAGACCGCTGTTGCAAAGGCGTAAACCAAACTCACGATCCTCCAAGCCATAGGCCATTCTTTCGTTAAACCCCCCAATTTTTTGGGCATCTTTCTTGAAACATGAAGCGTGTCCTCCGGGAAAACGTCCCCGGTCTAGGGGGCCGCGCATATCCATTATCACGGCGAGCCAAGACGGAACGATGATTCTGAAGAACCCGCGGGTTGGAAAGAAACCATTTCGCATCAGCCAACTAAGGCGGAACGCGCGCTGGCTTTGTACGTCCTGGGCTGTAATTCTTTCAGAAACAGAAAGCGGAAGCCGGTTATAAGCACCTACGATGAAGCGACCTTCTCGGGCATATTTGCGGTGTTTAGAAACGACGTCTTTACGGGGAATACAATCATCATCTGTAAAAATGAGATATTCGCCATCCGCTGCCTCAATCGCTCGGTTGAGTGCCACGGTTTTGCGAAATCCAGTATCTTCCTGTGTAAGATGTCGAAGCTTCAGACTCGTATTCGTTCTCAGATGGTTGATAACCTCTTTGTTGCTCTCTGCCTGCCCATCTTCGGTTACAATTACCTCGAAATTATCATCGTCCTGGACCGCATACCCATTCAGAGCACGGTCCAAATGAGACGGTTTGTTGTAAGCAGCCATGATGACAGTGATTTTCATATCAACCCTTCAGGATTTGCAGAACTGTACAAAAAGAATGGAGTTTCAACTTTACGGCTAGTAAGGGTGTTACGGGACCAAGCAAACAAGTGCAATCTAGGAATACCAATGATATGCGATCCGTATCACGGATCAGACTATTTTGATAACTGTTATAGAGTTTGTATCGCTTTTGGAATGATATATTTTCCACTCACAGTAAAAAACGTCATTTTTACGTTGAAATCTTGTTGAAATCTCGGCGGACCAATAAAGAATTATTATTTGCCCGTATGGATCAATGAAACATTACTGGGTTTTCAGCTAACTCTCCGGAAAAATTCAGATCGGCAATATTTGCTTGTCTTATTTCGTATCACATTCGATAATAGGCAGGCAGTGGGATTCTTCAAAATGCTCCGCTATAATGCGGTTTGCAGACGGTGTTTCTTATTGCATCACCAAAAAAGTTCACTGGAGGGCGGTGTGAATGAGGTTGTGGCAGAGCGAGACCGCTTAAAAATTCACTTTTGGTTGTCTCAAATGTATATCCTGAACGACGATCAGCGCTACAAAGCGACGTCTGGTCATTGGTTCTGTGACGTTCGTTATCCTGTTACACTCGACTTTTTGTGCAAGCGTTTTATTTTCTCCGCCAGCAAGGTTGTTAGCAACATAAATCTCATTCAAACGACGCGACAGTTCAAACGAAGTCAATGACGCATGTGGTGCGGGTTTCAAGATGACACATCCAGTATCGAAGCAACATGCAGAAAGTCAAGAAACTGAAGCATTTGCAACAAGTCTAAAAGCGGAAATCCTGTGTGCTTTGTGTTTGTTAGCGGGTAAACCAAAACCCTCCGCAAATCCACATTTGACCCCATTACTACGGGAGATGTCAGCGCATCGTATTGGAAAAAAACTGATAGAGCGCTTCGTGCATCTCTCAAAATCGTATGAGGAAAAAGAACTGTTTCGCGCTGTTTTGAGTTTTGACTGTGGTAATCAAAGCAGCAACCTCGAGTTGGCGGAATTTCATGCATTGTTAGCGGAGGGGCAGTTAGAGCCTGAAAATGTTTTTGGGTCTCAAGAATATTATGAACTGAAATCGCAGATTGATGCGCTACTGCAATCGACTAGCGGGTTGGTTGCTTTAATTGATGCGGGTGAGGCGGTCTCCCAGCTGTGCGGGGAGCACATGGATTGTCGTTTTGAAGTTTTGCCTTCCCTGTTTTTACCAGCGCCTCCTGAAGGGCGGATAGGTGTTATGAGCGCAACACCAATTGGCAAGCTCGTCGGACGGTTGCATTTTGGATTTCCTTTGCAGCATGATGCTGAAGCATTTGGCATTGATCCTCTATTCGTAGAGCTCCATTGCCGTCACCTTGTTTTGGAAGCTTATCTCAATCGACACTGGCCAAACATTTCACGTACTTTGCGCACGGATGCGGATTTGGAAAATGAAGTGCGTTTGCTTTGTGATACGACTGGGTATTCGAAGTTTTGGCCAAACATTATATATGTCCATCTGTTCACCGCGCTAAAAATCCATATGGGAGGGTACGATGAGGATGTTGGTATCCTGTCTTACAAAATCGGTAAGGAACGTGGTTTGAACATTCTACCATGGTTTGTGCGATGGATCGGTCAATCCCGGGAAGCCAATGATGGAGTGCTGCCGCTTGACCTTTTGTATGGGGCTTTGATTGCTGACAAAGAAAACTGGAAAACCGACGCTGAGATCATCGCATCGCTTTCTTCAGCTCCGTGAAAAGAATTCCGCAGTCTGCTTTAGTTGCGTGATCCAAGATGCATATCGAATTCGGGTTAAAAGGCTTATAGCTCCCTGCGCCAGTTTTACATGAGCAGCCAACTGATGAACGCTTATATTTTTGCCTACTACAGTTGCAGTCCTTAGCCTACAAACTTGATCGTTGAATCTATGGGTTGGTTGATTTCTATATGGTTTCAGTGCGCGTTGGCAGAATCTGGAAGCGCTTCTAACGCCAGGAAAAATATCTCTAAATCGTTTAATTGTAACGACAACGATAGAATTGGCTCGGAAACGTTTTTTTATGCAACTGGCAATTGTAGCTCGCGTGTTGAGGTTTGAGGTTTTTGTTGCTGCAAACCTCCTAATTTTCAGGGTTAGACTGCAAATTTTGTCGTCTGATTTTAGGCGTAAGTATTGTTTGCAGTGATTGTGCGAAGACACACTCCAGCGATCATTGACAAGAATATACCCTTATGCTCTGTAGGCGCAGATTCAGAGAGATGCTTAGCCCTTCAGGAGAAATAGAAAGTGTCAAATGCCTACTACGGATTGGGTTCCCTTCGATTTTGGAATGAACGCGAAATACTTTTGCGTGAGGAGTTCACACGTCGTATCGCTCTGCTTGTTACAAGCAGACTGAAGGCGATTAATGCGGGTTGGTCTTCCGTCCGTTGCGAAGGTCCTATTCTGACACCGAGGCAATTTGTTTCAGAGGCTTATGACGAGTCTGATGTATTTTATTGTAAGGCTCAGCTCGGGGAAGATGAAGCTGTTCTTCGTCCAGAAACCACAGCTTCCAGTTATCTTGTTGCGACCGATCTGATGAGAAGTGGTCAAGCGAAAGCCCCGCTGATTGTCTGGCAATTGGGGAAATCCTTTCGACGTGAAACCAATGACGGTGCGTCACCCTCCAAGTTACGTTTCAATGAGTTCTACCAGCTTGAGTTCCAGTGTATCTATCGGGCCGACTCAAAGGCCGACTACCGTGAAGCTGTGCTGGTGCCGCTTGCTGAAGAAATGGCGCATTGCTGCGGGGGTATAGACTACAGGATCATTCCGAGCGATCGTCTGCCTTCCTATTCCGAGAGGACTGACGATATTGAGTTGACCTGGAAGAAATCTTTCAAAGAAGTGTGTTCCGTTTCTACCCGGACGGACTTTACGGTTCGGAACAGTCCTGTTGAGTACCGAGTGCTCGAAGTCGCTGTTGGCATGGATCGTTTGATTTGCATGGCTCAGCAATCAATCTAAACACAGTTATCTAAACAACTTTGTGAATTCGGGGTAGCAGATACCTTTTTTTAAAGATGTGAAAGTTCCTATGCGAGAACTGGCTGATTTCTGAAGGCTTCAATAACAAAGTCAGGGTCATTTTCAGAGCGAATGTAGTCTGGAGCGTCTCTCAGAAAGAACAGATCCGTTAACGCATCGATGCGACCGGCGGCGCTACGCTTTCGCTTAATCCGAATGGCCAGATGTTCTAAGGCCGTTTTGTAATCAAATATAGTATGGACCGGAAATAATAGGGGTGGCTCGTGAGGCGCGGGTTCATCTAACGTTTTGGAAGAGTGGCTCCCCGGGCCGGATTCGAACCAGCGACCAATTGATTAACAGTCAACTGCTCTACCACTGAGCTACCGGGGAACGTTCGCGCATATAACAAGTACAAGTATGATTTGCCAAGTGCAATTTTGCGTTTTTTTGCGGTAATATAGGTTAAGGTAACACAATCGATAAGCGTATTGTCGGCAAACTTGCAACAATCCGGAATATTGCTGAATTGGTATCTTGACTTGTGGGGAGAAACTCTTGAAAACCCTCGCCATGGCATCGTGGCGGAGTGGTGACGCAGCGGATTGCAAATCCGCGTACCCCGGTTCGATTCCGGGCGATGCCTCCAGCCGGTCCAACTCCCGGTCCAAGCGCCCTGAGCAAGAAAGTTATTAGACATGAATTTTGCGGAAGCACGGGAAAAAATGGTGGATTGCCAGGTCAGGCCGTGTGATGTGACGGATCATCAGTTGCTTGCCGCAATGCTCACGGTACCGAGAGAAGCGTTTTTGGATGTCTCTTTGCAAGAGATTGCCTATCTCGACCGGGATATTCAGATTTCCAAAAAAGGTGTTCCCGCACGTTACTTAATGGCAGCGACACCGCTGTCGAAGTTGATCCAGCTTGCTGATCCGCAACCCGACAATGTTGTGTTGGTCATAGGAGCAGGCTGCGGGTATGGTTGTGCCATCTTCTCCAGTTTGGCTCTCTCGGTTGTCGGGATCGAGGAAGACGAGACACTTGCCAGCGCAGCCAGCGAAAACCTGTCCCGTCTGGGATACGATAACGTCGTTGTTTTGACCACACCTCTATCAGAAGGGTTGGAACGCGAAGGCCCCTACGATGTCATTTTTTTGGAAGGTTCTGTGGAGGAAATTCCAAAAAAACTTGTGGATCAACTGGCTGAAGGTGGAAGATTAGTAACCATTATTGGCGAAAGTAGTGCGGCTAAAGCCACTCTTTACCACAAATCTAACGGGTTGGTGGGTATACGAGAATCATTTAACTGTTCAGCCCCGAGGTTGCCGGGGTTTGAAAAAACAAGAGAATTTGCGTTTTGAACCGGCGTCGTGGAACATTTTGTAAATCGCGCCGGAATTTTTTTCGGTCGCGAGAGCTGTTACAAAACTTTAATTTGACGATTGAATGCAGCAGGGTATTCTAGCGGTCTGTATCACAAGGGTGGTGGAGTAAAAAATATGTATGGGGTGCCCTTGATAGACACGTCTAATATTATCAAGAAAATCCTTTTGTTGGTTGGTGGGTTATTCCTGTTAGGCAGCGGCGCTGCGTATGGCGAGACCATAAACAGTGCGTTGGTCTCGGCATATAACAACAATCCGACGTTAAACGCTCAACGTGCAGCAACCAGAGTTGTTGATGAGGGCGTTGCCATTGCTAAATCGGGTTATCGTCCAACCGTCACTGGGAATGCCAACATTGGATTATCTCGGTCTGTCATCAGCGGTCGGCCGGGTGGTAACACCGTTAACCTAGCGCCCGGACAGTTTGGCGTCGTCATCAATCAAACCCTATGGGACAGTTTGCTTACCCAAAACAATGTGAATGCTGCCAAAGCAGGTGTGCGAGCTCAACAGGAAGCATTGCGAAATTCGGAGCAAAACATTCTGTTTAATGGCGCGAGTGCTTACCTCGACGTGGTGCGGGATCGGGCTATTTTGAACTTTCAACGCCGTAATCTTGAGTTTCTGCAGGAGCAGGTGCGTTCGGAACAGGCGCGCTTTGAAGTTGGTGAAGCTACAAGAACCGACGTCGCTCAAGCACGTGCAAGCCGGGCTGCTGCGGAGGCACAGGTCAGCCTTGCACTCGCCAATCTTCGCTCAAGTGAAGCGGTTTATCGTCAAATCATTGGAAATCAGCCAAGCAACCTGTCACCTGTTAAGGGCGTGGCGAGACTGCTGCCAAAGTCGATCGATGGTGCAATGAAAATTGCGGAGCGTGAGCACCCCGCCATTAAATCAACCGAACATTTGGTGGATCAGGCGATTTTCAATGTAAAGGCTGCAGAAAGTGGGCTGCTTCCATCCGTAGGGCTACAGGGGAGTGCGACGCGCAGTTTTGACCAAACAACAACGACGGGTGTTACGGACAATTTGTCGGTGACTGCCACGCTAACCGTTCCGATATACCAAGCAGGCCGTCAGTCGGCGATTGTTCGCCAGAACAAAGAAACGCTGGGCCAAACGCGAATTCAAGTGGATGAAAGCGTGGATAATGTACGCGCAGCTGTGGTCTCTGCGTTCAGCCAGTTTGAAGGCGCACGCGCCGGTGTAGTCGCAAATGAAGAGCAGGTGAGGGCGGCGCAGTTGGCGCTTGAAGGTGCCGTTGAAGAGCGTAAGGTTGGTCAGAGAACCACGCTGGACGTGCTGGATACTCAAACACAGGTGATCAATGCTCAGATTTCTCTAACGAACTCTACTCGTGATCTTAAAGTTGCGGGGTATGCCATTCTGTCGGCGGTTGGTCGCCTGAACCCGAAGTTCATTGGGTTACAGGTTGCAATCTACGATCCGCAAGACCATTTGGATGAAGTCGAAGATAAGTGGTTTGGGTTGCGTATTCCCAGTGGCAACTAATCCTCGGGTTTCTGGTGATAATCTACTTTTAAAAATATCCTTTTAGACAAGCTCTGTTTTCTTTGCGTAAAATAGCTTTAAAATCGAAATGATTCGGATTGTGTGCCGGATTGTACGGGGACGTTTATAAGGAGCTGGATATGGGCGAAGCGGCGGCGAAAGAACCCACCATGGAAGATATTCTTTCTTCGATAAGAAAGATTATTGCAGAAGAAGGTGACAGTGGACCAGGGGAACACGTAAAAGAGCCTAACCTTGACAGTCCGGTCGAGGTGGCAAAAGAAGAGTCTCCCTCCAGCCTTCAACAGTTAGCGAAAAAGATGGCCGAGCCTGAATCTTCGCAGCCTGCCACATCAGGGGTAGAGCCTAAACCGGCAGAACCATCTCGGAACGTTGATGCTCCGACACCTGAAGCCGCTAAACCTGCAGCAATGAGTTCGAGTGCGGGCTCTCTTGCTGACATTGCCGCCAGCTTGAAAGCAAAAGAAACAACACCGGCAGTTGAGGCTCCGAAACACGAGATGGAATCTCCTGCGGCTCCCGTTCCGGCAGCAGAAAGACTTAACGCGGGGGGGAAGCCTACGACCAACGTTGAAATGGCAAATGCAGTCCCAGCGCCGAAAGCAGTGCCAGACTTACCACCGCAGGGCCAAAAAATAGAAACGCCTCCAAAACAGGAAACCAGTCCAGCCTCGTCGACAACGAGCTTGATGCAAAAGTCTTCAATGATCGAGGAGTCCGAATTTAAGGGGGCATTGATGTCGCCGAGCTCCAATACTTCAGTTTCGGATTCGTTTGATCGCTTGAAGCGAAGCGTGATGGATGATCTGGAGGCGAAAACAGAGGCCGTACTGCGCCCAATGCTTCGGGAATGGCTGGATGAAAATCTGCCTATTATGGTGGAACGCCTGGTTCGCGAAGAAATTGAGCGTGTTGCCCGGGGCATGTAGGTTAAATTACATCCACTAGGCTGCCTTTTCATCTCCGAGTTTCTCAGTTGTGGCTTTTTTAATCCAGTTTGAAAAAACCTGAGTTCTGGCGGACTTATCAGAAACCATAGCCGGTGGTTTTTTTGGAAATGCTGTAATAACCCGCCGAGTATCTGGCAGATCCATGGAACTTTGCTTGATTGCATCGACGTAACTCAGTTCATATTCTGGATGAAACTGGAAGCCGACAAAATTTACGTCCGCACCGGAATATTCTACCGCCTGTACCCGACTTACACGGTTGCTCGCCAGCAATTCAAAGCTTTTCGGTAAGTGTGTCACGTGATCTCGGTGAATGGTTGGCGACGTAAAGACAGTCGGTACGCCCTTAAAGAGCCAACTTTCACGACCTGCTTGAGATAATCTGATGTCTTCGGCCAAACCCAGCTCTGTCCCAGCTTCGTTTGGACCGCATTTCCCGCCAAAGACTTGTATTGTCGTTTGCATCCCCCAACAAGAGCCGATGACAGGCTTGCCTGTTTCAAAGAGTTTTTCGATGTATTTCAGATACGGAATTGCTTCCTCCTGACTGCTCGACCATGCAACCCCGGAACCGGTAAGCGCAAACCCATCATACTCCGCTATATCGATCGTTCGGTCCTGAAGGTGTGCTGCATAGGGGATGCTCACATCGAATTGAAATTCAGGTGCATGGATAGATAAAGCATCACGATACAAGTCAGACCCAATCGGGACACCGCTTCTTCGTTTTTCTTCAATAATTTCTCCGCTGTTCCCTTCAACAATCAAAATTTTGAGCATTGCAGCGTAGCCTCAACAGTTGACTTGTCCGTGTTTGTTAGGTTTACACCTTTTCGTAAACTTGTTCGAATTGCAAAAGATTTTCCATGCTCGATAAGAAGTACGATGCAGCCTCCATAGAGCCGAGGATTGCCGCCAAATGGGATGAAGCAAAAGCGTTTGCTGCTGGTGCTGGTGCACGCGATGGGGAGGATTCCTATTGTATCGTTATCCCACCCCCTAACGTCACTGGTTCCCTGCATATGGGACATGCGCTGAATAACACGCTTCAGGATATCCTGATCCGGTTTGAACGGATGCGGGGAAAAGATGTTCTTTGGCAGCCCGGCATGGACCATGCCGGAATTGCAACGCAGATGGTTGTGGAGCGTAAGCTGGCCGAAGAGGGCAACATCCGTCGTCAGGACATGGGACGCGAAGCCTTTCTGAAGAAAGTCTGGGAGTGGAAAGAAGAATCCGGCGGGACAATTTTCAATCAGCTGAAACGGCTCGGTGCTTCTTGCGATTGGTCCCGCGAACGCTTCACTATGGACGAAGGACTGTCCAAAGCGGTCCTGGAAGTGTTTGTAGAACTATACAATCAAGGTTTGATTTATCGCGGCAAACGTCTTGTTAACTGGGATCCCAAGTTTGAAACGGCAATTTCGGATCTTGAGGTCGAGAACATCGAAGTAGACGGCCATATGTGACATTTCAAATATCCATTGGCCGATGGACAAACCTACACCTTTGTTCAAAAGGATGAAGATGGAAACGTGGTTTTTGAGGAAGAACGCGATTTCATATCAATCGCTACAACACGGCCTGAAACCATGCTCGGCGACGGTGCCGTTGCGGTGCATCCCGATGACGAGCGTTACGCTCCGATCGTTGGTAAACTCTGTGAGATTCCTGTAGGGCCCAAAGAACATCGGCGCCTCATTCCAATCATCACCGATGAGTATCCTGACCCCGATTTTGGTTCAGGTGCTGTTAAAATCACCGGTGCGCATGACTTTAACGATTACCAGGTGGCAAAACGCAACGGTATTCCGCTTTATCGGTTGATGGATGTTAAAGCATGCATGCGCGAAGATGGAGCCTCTTATGCTGAGTGTGCCGCACAAGCCATGGCAGTTGCAAAGGGTGCCGGATTACCGGATGAGGCTGCGGTTGATGCGATCAATCTTGTCCCCGAAGCGTATCGAGGGCTGGATCGGTATGAAGCCAGAATGAAGATAGTTGAAGATATCAACGCTGAAGGTTTGGCTGTTTTTATCCGGGATGAAGATGGCAACGATCTTCCGTTTGTCGAAAACAAAAAGATCATGCAGCCCTTTGGCGATCGTTCTAAGGTTGTAATCGAGCCGATGTTGACAGATCAATGGTTTGTTGATGCAAAAACACTGGCGGAACCGGCAATTCAATCTGTTCGGAATGGTCGGACGGAATTTGTGCCGAAAACGTGGGAAAACACATATTTCCACTGGATGGAAAATATAGAGCCTTGGTGCATTTCAAGGCAGTTATGGTGGGGACATCAAATTCCCGCTTGGTATGATCCGGAAGGCAATATCTACGTAGCAAAGACAGAGGCCGAGGCTTACGCACTGGCAGAAACCGAAAGGGGTTCTGCCCCGTCGGAGTTGGTTCGTGATCCTGATGTTTTAGACACGTGGTTCTCCTCTGCACTCTGGCCGTTTTCTACTTTAGGTTGGCCTGATCAGACACCGGAATTGAAGCGATATTATCAAACAGATGTTCTTGTGACTGGATTTGATATCATTTTTTTCTGGGTCGCACGGATGATGATGGCGGGACTTCATTTCATGAAAGATGAAGACGGCAACCCGCTGGAACCGTTTCACACGGTCTATATTCATGCACTTGTTCGTGATGAGGACGGGAAGAAGATGTCGAAATCAATCGGCAATGTCATCGACCCGCTTGATCTAATCCAAGGCATTGATGCCGATGGGTTGGTGGCAAAACGCACCTATGGTCTGGCACGTCCGCAGGATGCTCCAAGGATCGAGAAGGAAACCCGAAAACGCTACCCAGATGGATTTGAAGCGTATGGTGCGGATGCCTTACGGTTCACACTGGCGATCATGGCAGCGCAAGGTCGCGATGTTAAGCTGTCCGTTGAGCGGGTTGCTGGATATCGAAACTTTGGGACGAAGCTTTGGAATGCGACGCGATTTGCACAAATGAATGGCGTGAAAGCCCATCCTGATTTTCAACCCGATCTGGTAAATCATACAATCAACCGTTGGATTTTAACGGAGCTTTCAGCGTGTATTCGCGAGGTGACCGACAACACGCAACGGTATCGCTTCAATGATGCAGCTTCTGCACTCTATAAATTTGTATGGAATACATTCTGCGACTGGTATCTTGAGCTGTTAAAACCAATCTTCAACGGCGATGGTGCGGCCAAGCTTGAAAGTCAGCAGTGTGCAGGGTTCGTGCTGGATCAGATTTATGCGCTGTTGCACCCGTATATGCCATTCATGACAGAAGAGCTGTTTTCCCTAACGGGCGAGAGAGAAAAACTCCTATGCCACACATCATGGCCATCTCCAGTTGTAGAAGATGAAGCGGCAGCGGCTGAGATCAATTGGCTGATCGATGTGGTTTCTCAAATCCGTTCGGTTCGAGCAGAGATGAACATCAAACCTTCTGCACAACTTGAATTGGAAGTATCAGGTGAGGATGCCCGGACCCGCAAAAGAGTTGAAACGCATCAGGGTGCGCTCACAACCATGGCGAGGCTCAAGGCTATTTTGTTTGTAGAAGCTGCGCCAAAGAATTCCGCGCAAATCGTTGTTGGGGAAGCAACCTATTGTCTCCCATTGGAGGGGGTAGTTGATTTTGCTGAGGAAAGCGCGCGGCTGGAAAAAGAGCTAAAAAAGCTCGATGGCGAAATAAAGCGACTCAATGGGAAACTTAACAACGAGAAGTTTGTCGCAAATGCACCTGAAACAATTGTGGCAGAAGAACGAAGTAAACTGGCGGAATACGTGTCGCAAAGAGAGAAAGTTCAGATTGCATTTGACCGCGTAAATGCGTGACTTTCCTTAAAAAAGAGAATCAGGCACACAATATACTTAACAAGTTCTCCACAGGACGGCTAAATTTGCAGCAAATATGTTGCGTTTTTGCAACATGCGTCAGCTTTTACGTATACGTCAGAGTGTGACAGTCCAAAATTGGCGTTTTGTGACCAGTATCTTAAAGACAGGCTAAAACTTAGCTGTTATGTGTCGAAAAAGTGACAAAGATTCTCGGAGGGTCAAAATGGGGCGCAACTCAACAACAAAAACAGTAGCATTGGGCCTGCTAACTACAACTCTAATTTCAACGGCAGCGGTGGCCGGCGGCTTTGACCGTGGTGCCGTAAACATTGACCAATTGTTCGATCGTGACCGTTTTAGTGCCAATGCCCGGATCACGTATGTCAATCCGCAACGTGAGATCAATAACATTACGCGTCCGGCATTGGCTTTGACACCTCTTGCCGGTTTCAACGGTGGCTCCGTTGATATTGATGGCGACTTCTTCGTCCCACGTTTTGGCTTAAAGTCTAGCGTCGCCCAAGGTGTCGATTGTCTTGCAACATATTCAGAGCCATTTGGTGGTGATGCGAATTATGGGGTGGGCAATATCTTTTCGCCTTCCACGGTTGAGTTTTTCCTCGATACTCAAGACTATGGGCTGACTTGCTCTTATCAGTTCGGTATGGGTGACACGCAGTTTGGAGACTCTTACCTGCGTGTTATCGCGGGTGGTTCGTATCTCGAAGCACAAGGGTTTCTTTCCAGACAGAGTTTCCTTTTTGGAAGCGTCCCGCTTGGCGTAGCACCACTGACTGAACTTGGTATCGGTACATTTGACATCAGTGACGAAACATTTGGTTGGCGTGCAGGTCTTGCATACGAAATCCCTGCAATCGCGCTTAACGCAACCATTCTGTATAGCTCAAGATATGATCTTGATTTGACCGGCGTTCAGACAAATGCTGGATTTTCAACCCTTTCTGCCGGCCAACTAGCTGCTATCGGTGGTCCAGCCTTCCCAATCTCACTTGCGGGTGCTGAAATTCCGCAGGCAATTGATGTCAAATTACAAAGTGGTATCAATGAAACGACACTGGCATTCTTGAATTTGCGTTGGCAGGACTGGGACCAATTGCAAATCCTCCCGGTGATCAGCACCGCTACTGGCTTGCCTACTGGTTCAACGTTGGACGTCTCTTATCAGGATGGGTACACCGCTACCTTTGGTATTGGTAACCAGCTGTCTGAAAAAGTGTCTACCTTGGCCTCACTAACTTGGGATCGTGGGACTTCTACAATTGTTGGTACGCAAACCGACACATGGACATTGTCAGGCGGCCTACGCTACAAAGAGGGTGAGTATTTCCGCCTCAGTCTTGGTGGCGCGATTGGTATTCTTGAGGGCGGTGTTTCACAGTTGAACCCGGCTAACCCAGATCCATCCGGTGCAGTTACCTACGATTTCGATGCTGATTTTGTGTACGCGCTTACAGCGAGTGCCAAAGTCCGCTTCTAATTCGGATTGAAACTCTGATTTTAAACCCCGGTTTAGCCGGGGTTTTTTTATGCCGGGGTTTTCTGAAGTGTCAGGACCCAGCCCTTTAGATCGTTTGCGGGGATATGATCTCCGTGCTCGCGGGAAAGGATCGATAATTTCTCATCTGATTCAAGGGCTTCCAGTTTTCGCGTCAGTGAGCCTTCTTCATAAAAGTGGTCGTTGAGGCCGATGATGATGATGCCGTTGGGCTTTACAACCCGCAAAAGTTCATCAACTGCATCGGGTAATACATGACCAAAAGAGAACACTCCCACAGCCGTTAAACCATCGTAATAATCGTCCGCAACATCAAGCGGTGGCTCATTTAAATCACACGCAAACAAGCGCGTGTAGATGTCCAGGTTTTTGGCCATTTCCAGCATACCTTGCGAAAGATCACAGCCGTCGACGTTTTTGAAGCCTGCATTGTGAAGGGCTAAACCTGAAAGTCCCGTGCCGCAACCTACATCCAGTATCAGTCCCGATTGATTTGCCAGGTGTTTAGACAAGGCATCAGCGCACCGTGCGGGCTGTTGATAGTCACCGGCTTTTAGATCGCGGTCATAAACTTTGGCCCAGCGGTCGTACATTGCTCTGGTTTCTTCTGTATCTTCCAGATCATATGCAATTTCAAAGAAGTTTTCTTCCGGCACAACCAGCTCCCTGCGCTTGACTTAAAGGCAAGACAATCAAAAAAGTGGCAGATTTGCAACAGATTCCAATTGAGTTTTAGTTTATACGAATGTCACTGGGTTTGCCCCTATTAGGCCACAAATCGTCGTCACCTAAAATTTAACTTTTCTAGTGCAGGAAAGAGGGAAGCTAGGGCTTTGGATCGATTGGAGCTAGGGTTAAGGCTCGACGGTTCAAACGGGGTAACAGGATAGTATGGACGCTAAAGTATTCGACAAACGTAAATTACCATCACGACACACAACGTATGGGCCCACGCGGGCTCCACATCGGTCGTTTTTGTATGCGATGGGTTTGTCCAAAAATGAAATTGATCAACCGCTTGTTGGCGTTGCCAGCTGCTGGAATGAAGCTGCCCCTTGCAATATTTCCCTGATGAGACAGGCACAGGTTGTCAAAAAAGGCGTTGCTTCTGCGAATGGTACCCCGCGTGAATTCTGTACCATTACGGTTACGGATGGGATTGCGATGGGGCACCAGGGAATGAAAGCATCTCTAGTGTCCCGTGATGTTATTACGGACTCTGTTGAACTTACCATGAGGGGCCATTGTTATGATGCTCTTGTAGGACTTGCAGGTTGTGACAAATCGTTGCCCGGTATGATGATGGCAATGGTCCGCCTGAATGTCCCGTCTGTCTTTATTTATGGCGGTTCAATCCTGCCCGGTAATTTCAGGGGTAGGCAAGTCACAGTTCAGGATGTTTTTGAGGCGGTTGGACAGCATTCTGTAGGTGCAATGACCGATGAGGATCTTGCGGAGATCGAGCAGGTTGCATGTCCTTCGGCTGGATCCTGTGGGGCACAGTTTACTGCCAACACAATGGCAACCGTTGCCGAAGCGATCGGTTTGGCACTCCCATATTCTTGTGGGGCACCTGCACCTTACGAAATCCGTGACAAGTTTTCGTATGCGGCTGGTGAAAAAGTTATGGATCTCCTCGCTCGTAACATTCGCCCTCGCGATATTGTTACGCGAGAATCCTTGGAAAACGCCGCTGCAGTGGTTGCTGCTTCGGGGGGGTCCACAAATGCAGCGCTTCATCTGCCGGCAATCGCAAATGAATGTGGAATAGAGTACGATTTGTTCGATGTCGCGGAAACGTTCAAAAAAACGCCATATATTGCTGATCTTAAACCTGGTGGGAAATATGTTGCCAAAGACATGTTTGAAGCAGGTGGTATTCCACAACTTATGAAAACGCTTTTGGACAACGGTTTTCTGCATGGTGACTGTTTAACTGTTACTGGCCGCACTTTGGCCGAAAACATGGAGCATGTTCACTGGAACGACGAGCAGGATGTGGTGCGACCTGCACATAACCCGATTACTCCTACAGGGGGAGTGGTTGGTCTAAAGGGAAACCTCGCAGAGGATGGGGCGATTGTGAAGGTCGCGGGCATGTCTCGTTTGACTTTTACGGGTCCAGCGCGGTGTTTCGATTCGGAAGAGGAAGCATTCGAAGCCGTGACGAACAAGAACTACAAAGAAGGCGAGGTCCTCGTTATTCGCTATGAAGGGCCAAAGGGCGGCCCCGGTATGCGAGAGATGCTTGCCACGACAGCAGCGATATATGGACAAGGCAATGGTGATAAGGTTGCTTTGATCACAGATGGTCGTTTTTCCGGTGCAACCCGCGGTTTCTGTATTGGTCATGTTGGGCCGGAAGCAGCTGTTGGTGGCCCAATTGGACTGCTGAGAGATGGAGATATCATTGAGATTGATGCGATTGAGGGGACGCTCAATCACCAACTCAGTGATGAGGAGCTTGAGAAAAGACGTGCGGAATGGGGTCCTCGGGAGACGGATTACCAATCTGGCGTCATCTGGAAATATGCCCAGACAGTTGGATCTGCACGGGAGGGGGCAGTAACACACCCGGGGGCATCAAAAGAAAAAGTTTGTTATGCGGACATTTAAACCCCTAAATCTTCTGACCGCATGTGCGATTGTCCTGCCGCTTTTATCCGGCACTGCCTTCGCTCTTGATGCTTCAAAGATTATCAAGAAAGACACGAAGTCTTCCACCATTTTCGAGCTGTTTTTTGACTTTCTCGACAAAGGAAAGCCCGATGACGCGCTTGATGTGCTGAAATATGCAGCCGAACAAGGCAATTCCGCTGCGCAATGGAAGCTTGCGCGTCTGTATGAGCGCGGAGAGCAGGGGGTTGATACCGATCATTTGGCCGCGTTTCGGATGTATCAAAGGATCGCGGCTAACTACCCTTATGCGCGTCCAAACACGCCTGCTTGGCAGTTTAGTGCCGATGCGTTGGTGGCCTTGGGGAACTATTACCGCAAGGGAATACCGGATACTTTGGTTTTCGCTGATGCTGGCAAAGCGCAAATGATGTATACAACGGCGGCTATGGTCTTTCGTCATCCTGGTGCGCAATTCGAACTTGGTCGTATGCAAATTCAAAACGACAAGGGATTTGGACAGGGGCGGATAGGCGTACGAAATCTTGGATTGGCCTACGAAAAGGGGCATGTGGGTGCCGAAGCTTTGTTAGGCTACGCAATCTTCGAGGGCGTTCATGCAAAGCGCAACGTGGTTAGAGGCTTGGTTATGTTGGGTAACGCCAAGAGAAGAGCTTCGACGCGTGATTTAGAGTGGATTGCTCCACTGCATGATGAAGCTTTTGCGCTGGCCCGTCCTGACGAGCGTGCCGCCGCTTCTCAAAAGCTGATCGAATCATCGACATCACTTCAGTAAATCGGGAAATAGATCAGCTTTTCTGACGGAGTAAAGCTATGGAGTCCTGGTAATCGAAGGCGGAACTGTTCTTCTTTTTGTCAATTCCAGCGGTAGGGCAGGGTTGGCCTAAAAACTTCCAACTCGTATTGTTCAGTACTCTTGCGCAGGTGGCCATTTGGGAGCCATTTGGGGTCTGCATACAAATGGTTTGTCCCTCCGCCACGTCGGCTTCTTTATATCGGCACGTACAATTTTCTCCAGCCACAGCTGGCATCGTAAAACTTAAAAGTGCAATAAGAGCAGCAATTAATCTCATAAACTTATTTTGGGGGTGATTTTTCTTTCTGTCAAATTCATGTTCCACGAACTAAAGTCGCATGTGCCTGAAAAATCGGAATAAGTTTCTCGATAGTCTATGAACAAAATTTTGTGTTAAGCTGCTAACTTGAGCCATACGGGTACATGATCGGACGGTTTTTCCCACTCACGCACGTGCTTATCGATATCAGCGGTTTTCAAACGGTTCGCAGCCTCCGGAGAAAGCAACAAATGATCGATCCGGATTCCATTGTTCTTCTGCCACGCGCCCGCTTGATAGTCCCAAAACGTATAGGTCTCATTTCGATCTGTGACGGTGCGAATTGCTTCTGAAAGTCCAAGGTTACAAAGGCGTCTGAACGCAGTTCTGCTTTCCTGGCGGAAAAGCGCATCGCCTTCCCAAGCATTTGGGTCATGGCAGTCTTCCGGCATCGGAATTACATTGTAGTCGCCTGCCAGGATGAATGCTTCTTCGCTGTTAAGCTTGTCCATTGCCCACGCTTCGAGCCGTTTCATCCAGCTTAACTTATAAGGGAATTTTTCCGTTTCGACCGGATTGCCGTTTGGGAGATATAATGAAACTACGCTTAGCGATGCACCATCCAAGCTGAAGACGCCTTCAATAAATCGGGCTTGTTCATCCGAATCTTTATCATTCAACATGGGAAGGCCGCGATTGACCTCATCAAAAGGTAGTTTTGAGAGGATCGCTACACCGTTGAAACTCTTTTGTCCGTGCGTTTCTACGTTGTATCCAAGTGCTTCAATCTCTTCTCTGGGGAAGTTTTCATCGACAGATTTAATCTCTTGCAAACAGACGATATCGCAGTCGGATTGTTTCAACCATTCGAGCAAATTATGATGGCGAGCTTTTATGCCATTTATGTTCCAGGTTGCAATTTTCAAAGTGAGAAGCTCGTACCGCAACCACAGGATGCAACAGCATTTGGATTGTTGACTTTAAACGCCTGTCCCATCAGATCGTCTACGAAATCGATTTGTGATCCGCCCATATAGATCAGAGACATTTCATCGATTAAAATTCTACCACCATGTCCTTCGATGATAAGGTCGTCATCCTCCTGGCTGTCTACCAAATCAAATTTGTAGGAAAACCCGGAACACCCGCCACCCTCTACGGAAATGCGCAGCGCGGTATTTGAAGCATCATTGGCTACGATCTCAGCTATTCTCTTCAAAGCAGCATCAGTAGCTGTCACTGTATTTAAGGGTGTTGGTGCGTTCATGAGCTTATATTTACCGAAGATTGCGTAAAGTCAAAGACATTATCGTTTAAGATGGGCTGTGTAGCACAAAAGTTCAACAATCTCTTTTATATTGATAGCAGTAAGAATTGATTCGTAGTGGGGACATGAAGGCTTTTGAAGGCATTTCCTATGGTCGGGAAGGGTTGGCGCCCTATGCCTGTTTTCCCGATGAAAGTCGGGGGCGACTTTTTTATGAAAATCCTAGCCCTACCAGAACGCCTTTTCAAAGAGACCGTGACCGGATTATTCATTCGACCGCTTTCCGCAGGTTAAAGCATAAAACACAAGTGTTTGTGCATCATGTAGGCGATCACTACCGTACCAGACTCACGCACTCTATTGAGGTTTCACAAATTGCTCGATCTTTGGCTCGGGCATTGCGAGTCGATGAGGATTTGGCAGAGTGTCTGGCCTTGTCCCATGATTTCGGGCATACGCCGTTTGGCCATGCTGGTGAGGATGCTTTGGATGGGCTGATGCGTGAGTGGGGTGGATTTGATCACAATGCCCAGTCTTTGCGGGTTGTTACCGAATTGGAGCAGCAGTACGCAGAGTTTGATGGGTTAAATCTGTGTTGGGAAACCCTTGAGGGGCTTGTGAAGCATAACGGACCGCTGGATACCGGTGTTATTCCCCAATCCATTGCCAATTTTAACGTGAAATTTGATTTGGAATTGGAAAGCTACGCTGGAATCGAAGCCCAGTGCGCAGCCATTGCGGACGATATAGCTTATAATGCGCACGATATTGATGACGGC
This sequence comes from Pseudomonadota bacterium, assembly GCA_039191645.1. Lineage (GTDB taxonomy): Bacteria > Pseudomonadota > Alphaproteobacteria > Rhizobiales > Rhizobiaceae > JAALLB01. The sequence goes on from JBCCXO010000001.1 coordinate 96,852, forward strand.
CTACGGGCTGGTCTTTTTTCTTTGAATGATTTGAAGGACGTTCCAGTAGCGGGTCAATCTCTTCAGATTGTACAAAATAAATATCCAGATTTGGAAAGCAGGCGCGTTCGACACGAGATTATCCGACGGCAAATAACCTCGATGGTTGAGGACGTTATCACAACTGCTATGGGCATTTTGACTCGAGAAACCCCCCAATCTGCGCAAGATATCCGGGATTTTGGCGAGCCTATTGTTCGTTTTAGCCATGACATGCAGGCGCATGAAATTGGAATAAAACGCTTTTTGTTCGAGCGCATGTATCGTTCTGCGAAACTCATGGTCATGCGCGAAGCTGCGGAGAAAATTATCTGCGACCTGTTCCATGCCTACGTCGATGACCTGTCGGCTCGCCCTTTGAATCTGCAAAAGTATATCGAGAAGAAAAACAATCCCCGAAATCCAAGGGTGATCGCGGATTTTATTGCCAGCATGACAGACAGTTACGCCATTAATGAACATAAGCGACTGTTTGACGATACTCCCGAATTAGGCTAGGCCCTTCTCGGCTTTTCCATTCCGTAAGCCACTGTTCAGAGTTGTTGTCCAATTCTCCCAGAAAAAGTATCATGAATATCTTTCATATCTTCGAGCAAAACATTAAGAAAATAGTAGAACACATTGATATTGATAAAGATATATCAAATTTGATTCACCGTATCTCTGCTGAACCCCCGCGTGATCCGTCCCATGGGGATATCGCTACGAATGCTGCGATGGTCTTAGCTAAGGCTGCGAAGCTTAATCCCCGGGTGCTTGCTGAAAAAATTTCCAAGGGATTAGAGCAAGATCCTGTTGTTGCATCTGCAGAGATTGCAGGTCCGGGTTTTATCAACATCCGTTTGAACAATGCATTTTGGCACGAACATCTCGGGGAAATTCTCACGCTTGGTGCGAATTATGGGCGTGGGCAAGTTTCTGATGGCAAAAAGGTGAATGTGGAGTATGTCTCAGCAAATCCGACGGGTCCCATGCATGTTGGTCATTGTCGGGGGGCGGTTGTTGGGGACGCTTTGGCGAATTTACTGCAGTTTGCAGGATATGAAGTTGTCAAAGAGTATTATGTCAATGATGCCGGCGTGCAAATAAATGTTCTGGCAGCATCACTGTTTCATCGATATCAGGAAGCGCTTGGCATCGAGGTTGGAGGGGTTCCGGAAGGATTGTATCCCGGTGAATATCTTGTTCCACCGGCGCAAAGCCTTGTTGATAGCCATGGCGACGCTCTGCTTAAGATGCCGGATGTTGAGCGCATGGCGCTCCTTAAAGACTATGCAATCAATTCCATGATGGATATGATCCGGACCGATCTAGCAGCATTGAACATTCATCACGATGTATTCTTTTCAGAACGCAGCTTGCACATGGAAGTAGACGGGCACTCTACGATCGACTCTATGTTACAGAAAATGCGGGAAAAGGGCTATGTTTATGATGGCAGACTGCCGCCTCCCAAAGGCGAGCTTCCTGAGGATTGGGAAGATCGAGAGCAAACGCTCTTTCGTTCAACACAGGTGGGGGATGACACAGATCGGCCGTTGGTAAAATCAGATGGTTCCTACACATATTTTGCTGCTGATGTTGCCTATTTTCAGGATAAATTCGACCGAGGCTTCAAAAGGATGGTCTATGTTCTGGGGGCTGATCACTCCGGATATGCGAAAAGACTTAAAGCTGTTGCAAATGCAGTTGCCGGGGACGAGGCCGAGCTTGATGTTTTGTTTTGCCAGCTGGTCAAACTGTTGCGCGACGGTGAGCCGGTAAAGATGTCCAAACGTGCCGGAAAATTTGTGACTCTGCGCGATGTTGTTGAGGAAGTTGGAAGCGATGCAGTCCGGTTCATGATGCTTTACCGAAAACCGGAAGCTCCCCTGGATTTTGATTTCGCTAAGGTGACCGAACAATCCAAAGACAATCCGGTTTTTTATGTGCAGATGGCGCATGCAAGGTCTGCTTCTACTTTTCGGCGTGTCGCTGATGAAATGCCAGCGCTTGAGGTTACCGATGATGCACTGATCAATGCTGATTATTCACTTTTGATCGATGATGGCGAGTTATCGTTGCTCAAGAAAACAGCAGAATTTCCACGCATTGTCGAGCAAGCTGCCCGTTCAGATGAGCCCCATCGGCTTGCTTTTTACCTGTATGAACTGGCGTCTGAATTGCACGCTCAGTGGAGTCGAGGCGTAAAATCGCCAGAATTACGGTTTATTAACCACGAAAATGCACAATTAACCTTGTCTAGGCTGGCGCTTGTGCGTGCGGTAGCCTCTGTTATAGGTTCAGGGCTAGCGATTGTTGGGGTGGAAGCACCCGAAGAAATGCGCTGATAACATGCCACATGGGGCGAATAACATGTCCGGACAACGACAACAGTTGGGTGGGTTTGCGTTATGAGTGAAGAGTTAGGTCCGGAAGAACTGGCCAAAACAAACGAACCGATTGAAGATGATCCGCTTGCGGAACTCGCAAGAATTGTGGCTGGTGAGGAAGAACCTGCGCCTTCTACAAGAATTGCTGCGGTCCGTGAGGAAGGGGTCGAAGCGGAAACGGCTTTGGATGAAGTTGCTGCAGAACTGGCGAAACCAGAAACGGAGTTGGTTGATGCACCAGAGGTTTTAGAACCGTCTGATCCAGAGGTGTCCGAGGAATTGGATCCAATGGCAGAATTCGAGCAAGCCCGTGATGAGCTTGAGCGTGCGCTTGCAAATGAGGTTGGCGAGTTGCCAATTGCAGGCGCGGCTGAAGCATTCGAGCCGGATTTGTCGGAATTGGATAGTTTTGCAGATGAGTTAGAGCAGGTAATTGCTGATAACACGCCAGACAAACCAGAAGTGTCTGATGAAGTGTCTGATGAGGTAGAGACTGTTTCTACAGCCATTGAGATGCCGGAAACCGCAGACAATTTTCAGGATGATCTGATATCTGCACTGCAGCAGGAGATTGAGCAGCCCGAGGCAAACCCATCGGAGATGGCTGAGGATGCTGCCGTGTCGCAGTTTGAAGTGATTGACGAGGCATTGACAGACATCGAGTCAGCCAATTCTGGATACGTTGATCCTCAACTCGAGGAATCTGTCCAAGAAGAGTATCAAAGCGATTCTGCGTCTGCGGAGCCTGCTCAAATCGACGTTGAAGCTGATTTCAAACCAGAACCTCTCCCTTTGGCGGGTGAGGACGTTGCTGAAGAAGATTTGGGCGCTGTTTTTACAAACGAATTTGAAAACATGCTGGCAAACGAACCGCTTTCCGGTGCTGTGCAAGGTGATGCTGGCGATACCGAGCTTGATGCGTCACAAAATGTTGTGGGTGCAGATGCTGGTGGGTTTCAGGATTTGGACTTTAGTTCCGCATTTGCTGAGGAATTAGGCGTTGAAAGAGTAACGGAAGCAGAAGGCTGGGATGCGGAGGATACAGCCACCGCGAATGCTGCTTTTGCAGAAGCTGCGCAGCCAAGTAGCGCTAATCTTGCGATGGAGGGAATTCCTCAGATGGACCCAGGCCACGCCGGTACCATTCCGGTTGGCGTTGAGGGAAATGGCGTCGGTACGGCTGCCAATGAGGGTGGAGGCTCCAGCCGGAAATATACCATTGCTGCTCTGGTTATTGCGCTTTTTGCCGGGACGATTGCAGCAGGTTATGGGTTCCTCGGTGGTGGCTCGGGCATTCAAGATTCAGAGCCCAGGCTTATCAAGGCTGAAAGTACGCCTTTTAAAGTGAAGCCTGAGGATCCGGGTGGACGCGAGCCCGCAAATCAAGACAATGCTTCTTACGAGAGAGTTGCTGGAGAAGACTCCAACAAGATTGAGCAACCCAGTCTGATTTCTGAGACCGAGGCACCAGCGGATATTGCTGAGGAAACGCTGCAAGTTGTAGAGGAACCAGAAAGCAATCTTGCTGTTAAGTCTGACGAGCGCCTTACCACATCAAATGAAGACACTGCCGCAGCCAACACCGAACAGTCTGGCTCAGTTGAGCCACGGGTTGTTCAAACCGTGGTGGTAAAGCCGGATGGTACGATTGTTACCACGACTGAGCCCGAAGTGGCGGCTTCAGAAGGTGAAGCCGCATCGGTGCCATCGGCGACGGATTTAGTATCTGACAGATTGCAAGTTGCTTCCAATTCGGTTTCTGAAGTCTCAGAAGCCATACAGCCGATTGGCGAGGGCGTTATAGCTCCGAAACCGGTTGAGACGGTTACGATTTCAAATCCGGAAACGACGGAGCCGGCAGAACCCCTCAAACCTGCGGGCATTGATGGGGCTAATTCTACCGGACAAATCGCCGTTCCCGAAGCGAGTCCACTGCCCAAGCCAGCGCCTGCACCAAAACCGGTGGAGACTGCTGCTGCCACGCCGACACCAGATCCTGCGCCTGCTGCTACCAGCGTTCGCAGAAGCGAGTGGGTGGTTCAGGTTTCTTCCCAAAGAAGCCCGGAAGCAGCTCAAGCATCGTTCCAGAATTTGAGAAGCCGTTTCAATGTGCTTCAAGGCCGTTCTATGTCGATACAACGTGCCAATGTGAACGGAGCAACGTTCTATCGCGTCCGGGTGCAAACCGCATCTCGGAATGACGCAAACCAGCTTTGCGCTTCCCTACAAGCCTCAGGCGGGAGTTGTTTTGTAACACGTTAGGCGTTTTGGTCATTCGGGTTTGGAACGCGCTCTCAGTCTTTGATTTGTTTTGCTTGGCTCAAAACAAATGCTAGAATCTAAAGATGGGAATCAGTGCGGCAATATTTGGTTGTTCAGGCAAAACCCTGACCAACGTGGAACGGGAGTTTTACACATCTGTACAACCTTGGGGTTTCATCCTGTTTGGCAGAAATGTTGAAACACCGGAACAAGTCGCTGACCTTGTAGCGGATTTAAAATCATGTGTTGAGCATAGTGATGTGCCTGTCTTGATTGATCAAGAGGGTGGCAGGGTAAGACGCCTTCGGCCGCCTCACTGGGCAGAGTATCACAGCGGGGCTGTCATTGGCCGTGCTTATGCGGAAATACCTGATCGCGGGCTTAGGATGGCTTGGCTTCAGTCTCGGCTTATGGCTTTCGACCTTTCAAAACTTGGTATCAATGTTGACTGTCTGCCCGTTCTGGATGTTCCGGTTGAGGGAAGCCATGACGTGATAGGTGATCGTGCTTACAGCATGGAACCAGCCATTGTATCTGAAATTGGGCGTGCTGCGTGTTTGGGGTTGCTAGACGGGGGTGTTTCGCCGGTTATCAAGCATATCCCCGGTCACGGACGGGCGACTTCTGATAGCCACACAGAATTGCCAAAGGTCTCTGTGGCACTGGAAGATTTAAGGGCAGTGGATTTTCAACCTTTCAAGGATTTGGCGGACATGCCTATGGCGATGACCGCGCATGTTGTATACGAGGCCATAGATTCTGATTCGCCAGCGACGAATTCCCGGTCAGTAATTTCCGGTATTATTAGGGATTACATCGGATTTGACGGATTATTGATGTGCGATGATCTCTCGATGCATGCACTTTCTGGGGATTTCTCGGGGAGGGCGCAAACAGCTTTTGCAGCGGGCTGTGATGTTGTGCTTCATTGCAACGGGAACATTGAGGAAATGGTTGAAGTCTCGGAAAGTCTGATTGATCTTTCCGGTGTTTCGCTAGCCAGAGCTCAATCAGCCATGGGACGTTTGAAGCAAGTTGATAAGTCGAATGAAGATGAATTGCGATTGGAATTCGAAGCACTTTGCAAAGGCGAGACGTATAAGGTAGATCCGACGGAATTGGCAAGTTGAATACAAACTCAGATAACTCCAATCTATTGCGCTTTGCCCAGTCCGAAGAATGGGACAACGAACATGTTGAGCGTGGTGTCAGTGAACCACAGCTGACCGTTGATGTGGATGGGTTTGAGGGACCCCTCGATCTCTTGCTTGAATTAAGCCGTCGTCAAAAAGTTGACCTTTCCAAAATTTCAATCCTCGCACTTGCAGAACAGTATCTGGAATTTGTCGAGAATATTCGGAAACTACGCATCGAGCTTGCCGCTGACTATCTGGTGATGGCCGCTTGGCTCGCTTTCTTAAAGTCAAAACTTCTCATCCCCAATGAGGAGGTGGAGGAAGGCGAATTGAGTGGCGAGGAATTGGCGGCCCAACTTGCCTTTCGCCTACAACGTCTTGAAGCGATGCGGGATAGGGGTGCCCGGCTGATTAGCAGAAACCGTCTTGGCCGGGATTTTTTTGCGCGTGGTGTACCGGAACCCATTGAAAACCTGACGCAAAAGAAGTACGGCGCCAGTCTTTATGACCTATTGTCTGCCTATGCCAATCAACGCCAGCGGACGTCTTTTTCGCACGTCACGATTGCCAAACGCGAAGTGTGGTCGTTGCAAGATGCGCGGGAAATTCTGTCTCAAATGATTGGTGATTTTGAAGACTGGACTGCGCTAGATTCGTTTTTGTTGCCCTACATTCCCACTCCTGAACTACGAAATAGTGCAATTGCGAGCTCCTTTGCGGCAAGTTTGGAACTTGTGAGGGAGGGGAAGCTTACCCTTCGTCAGGATGAAGCGTTTGCACCGTTATATCTAAGGAAGAATGCGGCAGGCTCTGCGTTGCAGAGGGAAACCGAGAGGACTTGAGCATGACCCCACCAAGCGAAGCCCAAATATTGGCGTTTAACCCGCCTGGATCCGATGAAAATCCTGGTAAATTACATCGTGAGAACATGCGGACGGTTGAGGCGATTGTGTTTGCCTCCAGCGAACCTGTGTCTGAGAAAGACTTGATTGAACGATTGCCGGAAGGGGTCGAACTTGAACCGCTGATGCGAGAGTTACAGCAGGCCTATTCAGGGAGAGGTGTAAATCTCGTTCGGGTTGGAGCCAATTGGGCCTTTAGGACTGCTGAAGATCTCGGATTTTTGTTACAGCGCGAATCGGTTGAGCAGCGCAAGCTCTCAAGAGCTGCTTTGGAAGTGATGGCAATCATTGCCTACCATCAACCTGTGACGCGCGCGGAAATTGAAGAAATCAGAGGTGTCGCGACTTCCAAAGGTACGCTTGATGTATTGATGGAAACAGGCTGGGTTCGGATGCGCGGTCGCCGTAAATCACCGGGGAGACCTGTGACTTATGGCACGACGCTAGGGTTTCTCGATCACTTTGGTTTGGAAGAATTAAAAGATCTTCCAGGGCTTGATGAACTCAAAGGTGCTGGATTGCTGCGATCGCAAATGCCAGCCAATTTTGTTGTTCCAGTCCCAACCGATAGCGAAGAGTTGACGGAGGACGAGGACCCGTTGATGCCAGAAGATCTGGAAGAGTTGGGGCTGTTGCCGCCATCGGGTGAAGAAGAACAGGTATAGCTTTAAAGCAAATTGCACGGTATATGGTCGTTCATTGCCAGCAAGGCTTTGGGTCGGCTTTAAAGATGAACAAACCAGTTCGGGACACGGAAAACCAAAACATTTCCAAACAAGAAGATTCGTCCTCGCGGGTTTTTCCGAAAACGGCTGTCGGCGTTTCTATTGCTCGTGGGATATCGTTTGAAAATGTTTGTTACCAGGCAGGCAAACAGAAGATACTCGATAATGTCTCTTTCGAGGTATCGCCCGGCGAAGTCTTATGTCTGCTTGGGCCGTCTGGCTCGGGAAAGACCAGTCTGCTGCAAATTGCTGCTGGCCTGATTGAGCATTTTGATGGCACGATCAAAATCGATAATCGCGAGGTTGGTAGCAAATCCGTGTTTGTACCGCCTGAAAAACGTGGTGTTGGATTGGTCTTCCAGGATTATGCGCTGTTCCCGCATTTGACGCTGATCCAGAACATTGAGTTTGGGTTGAATGACTTCAGTCGAACAGAAGCGCGTAAACAGGCTGAAATCGTGTTGAAACGGGTTGGAATGGAAGGCAGAGCCCATCACTATCCTCATGTTTTGTCGGGCGGAGAGCAGCAGCGTATAGCGCTTGCGCGGGCGCTTGCTCCAAGACCGGGTATATTGTTGATGGATGAACCATTCTCCGGCTTGGATTCCCGGCTGCGCGACACAATTCGAGAACAAAGTATTGAATTACTTCGGGAAACACGTTCGACCGCGATTATCGTGACCCATGATGCGGAAGAAGCTCTCAGGGTGGGCGATCAGATTGCCCTCATCCGTGACGGTCAGCTCGTTCAGCGCGGCACTGCCCAGGACCTTTACTATAATCCAGTTAATCTTTTCGCGGCCGCCTTCTTTTCAGAGATTAATGTAATGCCTGCGCATATCACAAACGGCGTAGCAGAGACTGTATTTGGATCTATGGATACCAAGATTTCACAAAGTGGGGTTGGATTTGCCGCTGTTCGATACACGGATGTGGGGGTGAGGCCGTTTGCAAAAAACAAGCCTGGGCGCATGGGTAGAATATCAGCGCGACGGTTTTTAGGAACAACCGAGCTTTTGGACTTGGTAATCGACGGCTTAGATCAACCGTTTCAAGCAAGGATAAAACCGGGTGAAATTCCGGGAAATGATACCTCAGTGCTCATATCAGTTGACCCTAAATTGATTATGATTTTCCCTCCCGATCATAAATAAGACTGGTAACCATGTTTCGCTTAGCCTATTTAACCAGCAATGGATTGCTTGCGGACATAACACCTTGCAGGTTATGGTGCTGGCTGACTTAATGCGGTTTCCTAGAATACTGGTTACTAACCAGGCCGGAGCCATCATGAAGACGGGAGTTTAAAATGGGTCAAATTGGTATTTGGCAAGTTGTAATAATCGGCGTGATTGTCGTGTTGCTGTTTGGGCGTGGCAAGATTTCCGAGCTTATGGGTGATGTTGCCAAGGGTATCACTTCATTCAAGAAGGGTTTGAATGAAAAAGACGAAGATACCGGCACGATCGAAGCCAAGGCATCGGACGTTGTCAATAAAACAAAAGATGAGACCAGCACCAGCTGAATTTCTCTTTTAATTTCATTATTGCCCACGAAATACCGTGGGCTTTTGGGTTTCTTTTTTCGCGGGAAGTAGACCGTGTTTAGCAATTTTGCCTGGTCGGAAATGTTAGTGATCGCAGTGGTTGCGATCATCGTGGTGGGTCCCAAGGACTTACCTGGGATGCTGCGTACGTTTGGAAAGACGTTGGGCAGCGTGAAGCGTATGGCTGGCGATTTTCAGCGCCAGTTTAATGATGCGCTTCGCGAGGCAGAGGTTGATGACCTCAAGGATATCGCTTCCACGAAAGGATTTGCTCCGTTGGAGGACGCTAAAAAATCCATGGAAGAGCTTGCACAATCCATGAACGAACCAATGGATAGCGAGATAGAAGCCCCTGCAGCAGCGCCTGCAGAAGAAACAAAGCCGAAGACGGTGAAAAAAACGCCTCAACGTAAGGCAACGGCTAAAACAGCTGCGGTACGCAAAACACGCAGCAAGACAAACGGAGCTAAGGCACCCGCGCCAAAAGCAGCACCTGCCAAGAAGCCAGCTTCAAAAAAGCCTCGGACAACCAAAGCCGCTGCACCTAAGACAAAGGCGGAAGCTAAGAGCACATCATGAGCCAGCAAGAGGAATTAGAAGATACCAGCGCTCCGTTGATCGAGCATTTGGTCGAGTTGCGACAGCGGTTGATGTATTCTGTGATCGCGATCGCAGTCCTTTTTCTGATTTGTTTCTATTTTGCGGACGAGATTTTCAATATTCTGGTAATTCCTTACCAACAGGGTGCTGGCACGGATGATGTAAAATTTATCTTTCCTGCGCTTCAGGATATTTTCTTTGTTCAGATAAAAATTGCATTTTTTGGAGCGATTTTTCTCGGTTTTCCGGTGATTGCAACGCAGATTTACAGCTTTGTTGCGCCAGGTCTCTATAAGAACGAGAAGGGAGCGTTTCTTCCGTTTCTCATCGCTACACCAATTTTGTTCTTGGCGGGCGCATGCCTTGTCTATTTTCTGATTATGCCGCTGGCTACCTCGTTTTTCCTAAGCCTCGAACAGGTTGGTGGTGAAGGGCAGGCTGAGATCACCAACCTGCAATCGGTTCGGGCGTATCTTGATCTCATAATGCTGCTTATTTTCGCATTTGGCCTGGTTTTCCAATTGCCTGTTGCCATAACTCTGTTGTCAAAAGCGGGTCTTGTTAGCGCTGAAACGCTATCTACCAAACGGAAGTATGCCATTTTGCTGGCTTTTGTTGCAGCTGCGCTTCTCACACCGCCCGATCCAGTTAGCCAGCTCGGGCTTGCGATCCCCACTATCGTCTTGTACGAGATATCCATCCTCGCCGCGCGTCGTATAGAAAAGCAGCGTGCTGCTAGGGAAAATTCGGACGAATCGGATAGTACTGACGTCACCTCCTCATAATTAGGGTGACACACCCATTAAACCCACCAATGCGCTTTTAACGGCAGTTTAAATATGTTTGATATCAAGTGGATAAAAGAAAATCCTAATGTTTTTGATGAAGCTATGAAAATGCGGGGGGCATCCGTATCAACTTCTCAATTGCTGGTGCTTGATGACAAGAGACGTGAGCACATTGCAAAACTACAGGATGCCCAAACGCGTAGGAATTCAGCATCTAAAGAGATTGGTGCTGCAATGGGTGCAGGTGATAAAGAGCTTGCAGATAAATTGAAGGCTGAAGTCTCGGATATCAAGGCTTTCATCCAAAATGGGGAGGAGGAAGAGCGTCGATTAACCGAGGCATTGAATGATGCATTGTCAGCGTTGCCGAACGTTCCGTTGCCCGATGTACCTGCGGGGCAAGATGAAACGGACAATGTTCTTTATCGTATCCACGGTGAAGCGCCGAATATGGGAAACGATCCGAAGCAACACTTTGAAATTGGTGAATCTCTGGGCGGGATGGATTTTGAAAGTGCCGCTGCACTGTCAGGCAGCCGATTTGTTGTGCTTAAACGTGACATAGCAAAGTTAGAACGGGCATTGGGCCAGTTTATGATTGATATGCACACGACAGACCACGGATACATGGAAGTAACGCCTCCGCTTCTTGTGCGCGATAGCGCTGTGTTTGGAACCGGACAACTGCCCAAATTTGAGGAAGACTTATTTAAAACGACAGATGGACGTTGGCTCATTCCCACAGCAGAGGTGCCGTTAACGAATCTCGTAAGCGATCAAATCCTGGAGCATGGCGTTCTACCGCTCCGGTTTACAGCATTGACACCCTGCTTTCGCTCTGAAGCTGGTGCTGCTGGCAGGGATACGCGTGGGATGTTAAGGCAACACCAATTTTCGAAAGTGGAATTGGTTTCTATTACCGAGCCGGAGCATTCCGAAAATGAGCTGGAGCGGATGCTTTCATGCGCGGAAAATGTCCTCAAGGCCCTCGGTTTACACTTCAGAACGATGACACTTTGTATAGGCGATATGGGTTTTTCAGCCCGGAAAACATATGATATCGAAGCCTGGTTGCCTGGGCAGGGGGCTTATCGCGAAATCTCCAGTTGTTCTGTGTGTGGCGAATTTCAGGCGAGACGAATGAACGCTCGTTATCGACGCGAAGATGGCAAAGCCGTTGCCCATGTTCACACGTTGAATGGATCTGGTGTTGCGACCGGGAGGGCATTGATTGCTGTGATTGAGAATTATCAAAATCCAGATGGTAGTGTTACAATTCCTGAGTGTTTGCAGCCGTATATGGGTGGGCAAACACGAATCGAAAAGGCAGATTGAATTTGAAAATTTTGCTGACAAATGATGATGGTATAAACGCCAGAGGTTTAGTATCGCTCGAAAAAATAGCAAGACATTTCACAGATGATGTCTGGACAGTAGCGCCGGAAACAGACCAGTCTGGCCTTGCACACTCTCTGACGCTCAGCCATCCCTTGCGCTTGAGAAAGCTTGATGAGCGGAAGTTTGCGCTTACTGGCACTCCAACGGATTGTGTTATCATGGGAGTTCGGGAGCTTATGGACGAGCCGCCGGACCTCGTTTTGTCCGGTGTAAACTCAGGGCAAAACATTGCAGATGATGTGACATATTCAGGTACAGTTGCAGGTGCCATTGAAGGAACGCTGCTTGGCATTAAATCGATTGCTCTTTCGCAAGCTTACAACTTTGAGGATGGTGTACGCCATGTAAAGTGGGAAACGTGTGAAACGCTTGCTCCTAAAGTATTGGAAAAACTCATCCTGACGGACTTTCCTGCCAAAACATTTGTAAATGTGAATTTTCCAAATTGCCCACCAGAAGATGTTGAAACATCAGAAGTCACGCATCAAGGCGCGTTCACGCATGGATTGTTCATGGAAAAGCGATACGATGGTCGAGGTTTTCCGTATTACTGGTTGAAATTTGGCAGGGATGTACCCAATCAGCGCGGTGACTCCGATATTCTTGCGTTGAGGAAAAACCGGATATCTATCACACCGTTGAAGCTTGATTTAACAGATTTGGCCTTTAAGGAAGAGTTGGGCAAACTCTTCTGATTCCCATGTTGGTCACAAATTGGCACCTCGGGAACCTGGTGAAACTACAATGGGCGACAAAAACCGCGAAGCACTCGCCAGATTTTTACTACGTCTGCGCTCTAAAGGGGTGACAGATCATCGCCTGTTGTCTGCATTTGAAAAAATTCCGCGAAAAAACTTCGTTCCTGTAATCCACGTCACAGAAGCCTATGCACCAGGCCAAATGCCAATAGAGTGCGGTCAAAGCATGACTGCGGTGTCCATGGTGGCGCGGGTTTTGGGAGCGCTTGATCTTGATCCTCAGCACCGAGTCTTGGAGCTAGGAACCGGCACCGGATATCAGGCGGCACTGCTTTCAACTTTGGCCGAAAAGGTGACAACGCTTGAACGGTATCGGACTTTGCACGAGAAAGCGCAGACACGATTGACTCAGCTTGGGTTGGAAAATGTCATTGTACGGTTGATGGACGGTTCCAAAGGTGGTGCCGATTTGGGGATCAGTGACCGGATTGTGGCGAATTTTGCTTTTGAAGAAATTCCCCGAGAATTCATCGATAACATTGCATCAAATGGCGTAATGATTGCGCCAGTTGGGCCAGCAGGCGGAGAGCAAATGATGAAGAAGTTTATCAAGATTGGTTCGCGATTGCAGGTAGAGAACCTATTCCCAGTGCGTGCTCAGCATGCAATTCAGGGCATCTCCCGCGCGATATGAATCAACGTCGGTGACCCTTAAAATTTCAATTTTCTTGAATGGCTTAACTGATCAGTAACATTAACAAGCTTTAATGAATCTCAGTTTTGAGTTGCAATTAGAGTTTTGAGTATGCGTTCAGTAGTGTTGCGTAATCGCATTCAACATCTTTTAAAAGTGTCTTCTCTTGGGGTTCTGGGGGTGGCTGTGGCCGGTTGTAGTTCCGGCTTTCAGCGTTTCGACAGGTCCATTTATGAGGAGGCAGTGCCGCAGCAGACGGCTTATTCTCAGAATACACAAAACCCTTATCCTGGGGAAATTGATCCCACAACCACTGCGAGCACGTCCCGTCGTATTGAGCCGATAAGTCCAGTTGCGCCTGCTCCGGTTCCGCAGGGCGTGTACCATAATCCAGAGCCAACTTATGCTCAGCAGCATGCAGCAACTTATCAGCCTGTACGTCAGCCGTTGGGTACCTACACCCCAACAAACAATGCCCTGCCGCCTGCCGCTCCAGCGTCTTCGTGGAAACAATCTTCTACCGTAACGTCTTCTGCGCTTCCTAAGCCTACGGATTACAGTCAAGACGTTCAGCCTGCCAGTCAATCCATCAGCTATGCTCCTCCGAAGCCTGAAACGGATACTGTCTATATACCGCCTGCGAAACCAGACCCGCTGACGACCTCTTCAGTTGCTGGCACGTCAGATCGTAAGGTCGGCTGGACATCAACCGGTGGTACTTTGATTTCAATCAGAGAAGGGGAGACACTGTATAATCTCTCCAAGCGTTATGGTGTCCCCGTGTCTGCAATCCGTGAAGCAAACGGTATGAATGCGGCTGATAGCCTAAAAGCAGGTCAGCGCATAACGATTCCAAACTACATTTATTCAAGAGAGTCCGCGATCTCTGCGCCGGACAATGACCCGAAGACCCGTGCCGCCAGTGCCGGGACAGGATATATTGGGGAAGCAAAAGGCGGGGCCATCAGTGTTCCGGTAAAGCGCCCTTACTATGAGTATGCATCCGCTTCCCCGCGAGGTCAGGCTGAGGACAGTCAGCCGCGTCGCTATCAACCAAAATCTCACGTTATTTCACCATCTGAGGCTGATAATGTGCCAGACTATGGTATTGTCACTGGCTCCATAAAAGGTGACGCTGATGCGTATGTTGTTAAATCTGGCGATAGTCTGTCCAGGATTGCTGCACAGCATGGAACCAATGTTGATCAACTGAGAAAGGCGAATGGTCTTGCTGGAAACAGCATTCGGATTGGTCAAAAGCTTTTGATACCAAGCGCTGCGAGTAAAACACAGATAGCCGCTGCAAAAGAGTTGCCGAAGGGTGTTGATCCCATCGTGACTGGTTCGGTTCAGCAGCCAAAAACAACCACAAAAGACGAGCCCTCTCAGGTTGCGCCTGCAAGAACAGGAATTTCGCAGTTCCGTTGGCCTGTGAAGGGCAGAGTGGTTTCAGAATTTGGTGACACCTCGACCAATGGTGGTAATGAGGGGATTGATATTTCCGTGCCAGAGGGAACTGCGGTGCGTGCAGCCGAAAACGGTGTGGTAATCTATGTCGGTAGCGAAATTTCCGCTTATGGTAATCTGGTTCTTGTTCGCCATGAAGATAACTGGGTCTCAGCTTACGCACACAACCGCGATTTCGAAGTCAAGAAAGGCGATAGTGTCCGACGTGGGCAAATTATTGCGAGATCTGGTAAAACGGGAAATGCAGATCGTCCGAAGTTGCATTTCGAATTGCGCAAGGATTCCAAGCCAGTTAATCCGAAAAAGTACCTGGCGGGTGCATAAGAGCAAACCTTACATAATCAAAACGGTTACAGAAGCACCTTCTGGCAAAGTTCAGATGGTGTTTTTGTTTTGTCTGCCTGCCAAATCTTGAATGTATTGCCATGCAACCCGTCCAGAGCGGCTTCCGCGGGTGGTTGCCCATTCTAAGGCTTCGTGATGCAACTTTTCCTTTTCAAGGTTGAGTTCAAAGTGTTGGGCATACCCATCAATCATTTCAAGATATTCATCCTGACTGCACTTATGAAACCCGAGCCACAGGCCAAATCGATCTGACAAGGACACCTTTTCCTCCACCGCCTCGGATGGGTTGATCGCGGTCGATCTCTCATTTTCCATCATATCTCTGGGCAAGAGGTGTCTTCTATTTGACGTTGCGTAGAAAATAACATTTTCAGGTCGTCCTTCTATCCCTCCGTCGAGCGCTGCTTTGAGTGATTTGTAGGAGGTATCGTCTTGATCGAAAGACAAATCATCGCAAAACAAGATAATCCGTTCTTTGCGTGATCTGAACAAGGTCAGCAGCTCCGGCAACGAATTAATGTCTTCGCGATGGATTTCTACCAGTTTCAAGTTGGCGTTTGGTGATGCTGAAAGCAAATCGGCATGCACGGCTTTGACCAAGGATGATTTGCCCATTCCTCTCGCTCCCCACAAGAGTGCATTGTTTGCTGCAAACCCGTTGGCAAATCGTTGCGTATTTTCAAGCAAAATATCGCGAACTCGATCGATGCCTTTGAGAAGCCCCATCTCCACTCGGTTTACTTTCTCGACGGCTTGTAAATGGCCTCTTTCTGCCTGCCAAACAAAGGCATCCGCCATGTCAAAATTGATTTCGTCTGTTTTCGGTGCGAAATGACCTTCCAACAGCCCAATCAGATGATTTAGAGAGTGATTTAACTGATCAATTGCGTCATTGCTCACGCGTTGTACTCCAATTTATTCGAGCAAGGGAGTATCATTGCTGTGGTCTTAGATAAAGAGGGGTCGCATATTGTTTGCATTTGATACACGGACGGGTATATTCCGCGCAACTTGCGGGTCGGGCGTTCAGATTCTTGAATTGGTTTGCTGTTGCACTTAAGTGCATTAAATGTGAACTGGGCGACTTCGGCCGGCTAAGACATTATTATTATTCAGGAGTATGGTCCTTATGTTTGTGACCCCGGCTTATGCACAAGCCCCAGGTGGTGGTGCGGATATCATCTTAAACCTTCTTCCCTTTATTCTTATTTTTGTGATCATGTATTTTTTGATCATCCGGCCTCAGCGTCAGCAGGCAAAACAACGCGAAGCGATGCTTGCTGCTATTCGCCGCAATGACACGATTATTACTGGCGGTGGTATTGTTGGGAAGGTTACTAAAGTCATTGATGAGCATGAAGTGGAAGTCGAAATCGCCAAAGACACGAAAGTTCGGATTAAACGGGCGTTAATTGCCGATGTCCAGGTAAAAGGCGAGGCCAATTCCTAATCTCTAGTCCAGGAAAGCAACCAGAAGATGCTGTATTTCTCCAAGTGGAAAATTGTTGCCATTCTATTGACTGTATTTGCCGGGATTGTTTTTGCACTCCCAAATGTATTGAGTGAAAAGCAAGCAAATTCGCTTCCCACATGGCTCCCACATTACCAAATGACCCTTGGTTTGGACCTGAAGGGTGGCGCGCATCTGCTGATGCAGGTGGACGAGGAAAAGCTTATTGAAGAACGACTTGATGCCTTGCGCGATGACGTGCGGGTCAAGCTTCGAGAAGCGGGTGTTCGGGGGCGTGCCCGGACCGTAGGAGATCGAGCAGTAGAAGTTACGTTGCGCGATCCGACTCCAGCAAATTTTGAAGCGATGAATACGGCTATGCAGGAGCTGCTTCAACCGACACTGACCGGTGTGCTTGATGGGTTTGGTGTCGTTGAAATCCGTGAAAGCCAACCTTCAGAAAATGTGATCCGGTACGCGCTTACCGACGAGGGGGTCGAAAACAGGATTACGCGAGCAATCACACAATCGATCAGTGTGTTTGGGGATCGATTGGATGCCTTTGGAACGACCGAACCGATCATCCAGCGTGAGGGCGCAAATCGGGTCCTGGTTCAATATCCCGGCCTTGAGGCTTCTGAAATTCCACGCCTGAAAGATCTGTTGAACACTGAAGCGAAATTGAGTTTTCATCCGGTAAGTAATGCTGCATCCCCGGACGAACTCCTCAACAGTGGACGTACACCGCCCGCGGGTACGCGCATCCTATTTGAAGACACAGATCCACCAATTCCCTACCTCATCCGCACGCGCGCAACGGTGCAGGGTGATGAGCTTACGGAAGCGTCTTCCGGGTTTGACCAGAGAACTGGAGAGCCACTGGTCTTCTTCCGGTTCAACGCGTCCGGTTCCCAAAAGTTTGCGCGTTTTACATCAGAAAATGTGGGTCAACCGTTTGCTATCGTGTTGGATGATATCGTTTTGTCTGCACCGATTATCAACGAGCCGATCATTGGTGGGTCAGGGCAGATTTCAGGTGACTTTACGCCTCAAACGGCCAACGATCTTGCGGTTCTGCTGAGTGCAGGCGCGCTGCCTGCCAGTTTTGAATTTGTTGAGGAGCGTACGGTTGGGCCGGGTCTCGGTCGAGACTCCATTGAGGCAGGCTTTAATGCGTCAATCGTCGGTGCCGTCCTGGTTTTGATTTTTATGATTGTTTCCTACGGCTTTTTGGGGATCATCGCCAATCTTGCGCTTATAGCAAACATATCGATGTTGATCGCCTTGCTTTCTGTCTTAGGGGCAACGCTTACGCTTCCTGGTATTGCTGGCATTGTGTTGACGATGGGGATGGCGGTTGACGCCAATGTGCTCATTTATGAGCGTATCCGCGAGGAACGCCGTGCCGGTAGAAATTTGATCCAGTCGTTTGATGCAGGTTTCAAACAGGCATTTACCACTATTCTTGATGCGAACATCACAACGCTTATTGCTGCTATCATCCTATTCTATCTAGGCTCGGGGCCAGTACGCGGTTTTGCTGTCACTCTTGCAATTGGGATCGTGACCACTGTTTTCACAGCCTACACGTTTACGCGTCTGATGGTTTCCCTGTGGGTCAAATATCGCAGGCCTACCGAACTTCCAAGCCGTCTTTTCGGCCTTCTTCCTGAAAGCACAACGATTGGGTTTATGAAACACCGGCGGTTCAGCTTTCCATTCAGTGGCGTGAGTGTGGTCGCGTCCATCTTGCTGTTCTTTATCGTGAGTCTCAACTATGGGATTGATTTTAAAGGCGGGACGCTTTTTGAAGTGCGGCCCTTGGCTCAAGCGCAGATTACAGAGCCACAAAATGATATTCGTACGAAGCTCAGTGAACTCAATGTTGGGGAGGTCCAGGTTCAGGAATTTGGTACGCAAATTGATCCTGAAACCAATCAACCAGTCCAGGATATTCTGGTTAGGATCGAGAGTCAGGGGTTGGGTGACAGCGCTGAACAGAGCGCGGAATCGCTTGTTCGGGCAACTTTGGAGGATGCCTACGATTTCCGCCGGGTGGAAGTCGTTGGCCCTACGGTTTCCAACGAGTTGCGAATCGCGGGAACGATCTCGGTTATTGCAGCACTGCTTGCAATCATGGCTTACATTTGGATTAGGTTTGAGTGGCAATTTGCGCTCGGTGCCGTTGCAGCTACACTACACGATGTCATTTTGACGATCGGTATTTTTTCAATACTCCAACTGGAGTTCGCTTTGCCGACCATTGCAGCACTGCTCACAATTGTGGGGTATTCTCTAAACGATACGGTTGTTGTGTATGACCGGATCAGAGAGAATTTGAGAAAATACAAGAAAAAACCAGTTGCAGACGTGATCGATATGTCAATCAACCAGATGTTGTCACGGACAATTTTGACCTCTGTTACAACCTTGCTCGCGTTGTTCTCGCTTTATTTCCTAGGCGGAGAGGTGCTCGCTTCGTTCACTTTCGCGATGATTTTTGGTGTGTTTGTTGGAACGTATTCCTCGATTTTTGTCGCTGCGCCGTTGCTGATCCTCTTCAAGTTACGGCCCGGGCAAGTCGTCGGAGGCAGTGAAAAAGACAATATCGATGCCGAAAAGCAGGCGACCGCCAATACATTGCCTGTTCAATTGCCGGAATAAATGGCCGTGGACAATGGTCCAAAGGGTATTGAAGTCCGAGAAGCTCATTTTCCAGGGCGTGCACCGATCGACGCTTATGGTGGCGGTGGATTTAGATTTGCCAACATGTCCCATAAGGGAAGTCTACTGTGTCTTCCCTCAGGTATCTATGGATGGGATGTCACAAAACCAAGCGACTTGACCGTTGACAGTTTTGAAAAGCTTTTTGCCGAGGCGGAAGATATCGAAATTTTGCTCGTCGGTTCCGGTGAAAATCTCATTCCAATCGAACCAAAGTTGCGTAGCAAGCTGCGCGAAGCGCACATTTCTGCAGATCCAATGGCAACCGGGGCAGCGGTTAGAACCTACAATGTTTTGGTATCTGAGGGCAGGGCAGTTGCAGCCGCCTTTTTAGCGGTTACATGAGCGATGATGTTCAATATGTCTCTCAACTCTTAAGAGACCTTGATCGCGAGAAATACCTCGTTTGTTTGTACTTTCCTGAGGAAGCTAGACGAAGTGTTACGGTGCTTTGGGCATTTGATGCGGAAATCCGCCGCATCCAGGACTTGGTTTCGGAACCGCTGCCTGGTGAAATTCGATTGCAATGGTGGCGGGATTTACTCCAATCCGGCGCCAATGTTGATGCCGGTCCTCTGGCACGCGAGATGATGTTTACGGTTGAGCGACATCAACTGCCTGCTGAGGTGCTGCATAGCTATCTAAATGCGAGGATTTTCGATTTATATGAGGATCCGATGCCTGATTTAGGCAGTCTGGAGGGATATCTGGGAGAGACTGTTTCGGTGATTTTTCAGATGGTTGCCTTTTGCATGGGCGCTGGACGATCAAGAACCATGGCCGATGCCTGCGGTCATGCAGGGATGGCAATCGGGATTATCCGCCTATTGCGTGACCTAGCGAAGAACAATGCTAGCGGGAAGCTATTTATCCCACTGGATGTGTTGGGGCATGCGGGTCTGGATCGGAATTTATGGTTGCACGGCGAAGTAGATCACCGTCATACGAACGTCTTGAACACGATGATAGAACTGGCGGAAAAGCACCTTGAACAGGCAAATCATGCGATCGAGGCGCTTCCGCAGGAATTTAGGCCGGTTTTTTATCAGTTAGCGCTGGTTCCCGCATACTTGCGACAGGCACGTAAACGGAACTTAAAAATCCTGCGCGAACCGCTCACAATCTCACCGGTCAAAAGCCACCTCCTGCTGCTCAAAGCGGCAATGTCGGGTTGATCCAGCTTAGTCCCGCCCGCATGGTTGTTTTGTTTCCGGGGGGATATGGCGTGATCCATTCACGATCTGGGTCCCCGGAATTGCTTTTCTGGCACCATTGTCCCCACTAGGATTTTTGAGACTTTTCTGTTGAAATGCTTTGCATAAAAGATTGCGTCTTGTTTTGAAGGAAACATCGCCATGAATGAAATGCTAAATCCAAATGATATCAGCCATGTTGTTGAGGCCGATAAGGCACATGTGTGGCACCATCTTACCAATCACTCGAAATTTGATTCAGCCGATCCTCTTATCATCGTTGAAGGCAAGGGAATGCGTGTGTGGAATCAGGCGGGCCGGGAACATCTCGACGCGGTTTCTGGTGGCGTGTGGACCGTCAATGTGGGCTATGGACGCGAATCCATAGCAGACGCCGTGCGGGATCAGCTGGTTAAAATGAATTACTTCGCGGGCTCAATGGGTTCTGTTCCCGGTGCACTGTTTGCGGAACGTTTGATCGAAAAGATGCCTGGCATGACGCGGGTCTATTATTCGAACTCGGGTTCAGAGGCCAATGAAAAATGCTTCAAGATGGTTCGTCAGATCGCGCACAACAAGTATGGCGGCAAGAAACACAAAATTCTGTATCGTCAAAGAGACTATCACGGGACAACGATCGCATGTCTTTCCGGTGGCGGGCAGGACGAGCGAAGCGGACATTATGGTCCTTTCACGCCCGGATTTGTGGAGGTTCCCCATTGCCTTGAGTATCGTTCTCAGTGGGGTGATGTAGACGATTATGGCATCCGCGCAGCCAATGCGATTGAAGAAGTTATCCTGCGCGAAGGTCCTGAAACTGTCGGTGCCCTATGCCTTGAGCCTATTACAGCGGGTGGTGGGGTGATTACACCACCGGAAGGTTATTGGGAACGCGTTCAGGAAATCTGCAAGAAGTACGATGTCTTGCTTCATATCGATGAAGTTGTGTGCGGCATGGGCAGAACCGGAACATGGTTCGGATATCAGCATTATGGCATTGAGCCGGATATGGTAACGATGGCCAAAGGCGTAGCATCTGGATATGCCGCGATTTCCTGTACGGTCACGACTGAAGCCGTCTTTGAAATGCTCAAGCCTGAAATCTCTGATGCGATGGGCTATTTCCGCGACATTTCTACCTTCGGCGGATGTACCGCTGGGCCAGCAGCAGCTTTGGAAAACATGCGTATTCTGGAGGATGAAAACCTTCTCGAAAACACCATTCAGATGGGTGAGTATTTCCTTGAGCAGCTTGAAATCCTCAAAGGCAAACATGCCATGATCGGGGATGTCCGAGGTAAGGGGCTGTTCTGCGGTGCTGAATTGGTTGCGGATCGCGATACCAAAGAGCCGGTAGCAGAATCCATCGCGCAAGCTGTGGTTGCCGATTGCTTTAAGGAAAATGCGGTTGTTGTTGGCGTCACCAACCGTTCGCTCAAGGGTTTTAACAACACGTTGTGTTTCTCACCTGCTTTGATTGCGACCAAATCGGATATCGATGAAATTATCCATGCGGTGGATGGTGCGCTTACACGGGTTGTGCAGTAGGCCTTTTCATTCTGATTAATCTATGAGACACCGGGGTTTATCCCCGGTGTTTTTGTATGAGGTATCATGAAACCGTCTGCTGAAGCGATCATTGAAACCCTTGGCCTGTCCCCTCATCCAGAGGGGGGATATTTTCGTGAAACCTTCAGAGATGAAAAACAAGTCGCTGGACGGAGCATCGGGACTGCAATCTTTTTTCTTTTAAAGGCTGGAGAGGTTTCGCGTTGGCATAAGGTGGATGCCGCTGAGATTTGGCATTTTTATGCGGGCGCGCCGCTGGAACTCGGCCTTGCGGAGGAGGGTGGCGAGGCTTCGACCCTTACTCTGGGGACAGATTTTGAGGCTGGTGAATTGCCTCAACATGTGATCCCGACGGGATGGTGGCAACAGGCACGTTCGCTGGGGGACTGGACGCTCGTTGGATGCACCGTTTCTCCCGGGTTTGAGTTTTCCGGTTTCGAAATGGCCCCTGAGGGCTGGGAGCCTCGTGGGATATAGCGCGCGTTAAATTTGACAAGATGATACCATAGGCGGATACAACCGAGAGGTTCTGGCAGAAGAATTCATAGAAGCATGAATGGGCAAACCCCTTGCTTATCACTCCGCGGCTTGTTGCTTGCTGCCGCCTCCTTGTGGCCGGCGGGCTAGTAGCTCTTTCAGGAACTGGCCGGTATAGCTGCGGTCGACCTCGCAGACCTCTTCTGGTGTGCCAGAGGCAACGAGTTCTCCGCCCCCATCGCCGCCTTCAGGGCCCAGATCAAGGATATGGTCTGCCGTTTTAATAACCTCGAGGTTGTGTTCGATCACCACGACGGTGTTACCGTTGTCGACCAGTTCGTGCAGCACTTCCAGCAGTTTGGCCACGTCATGGAAGTGAAGACCCGTTGTGGGTTCATCCAGAATATAAAGCGTGCGGCCCGTTGCCCGTTTTGACAATTCTTTGGCGAGCTTTACCCGCTGGGCTTCCCCGCCTGAAAGCGTTGTCGCTTGCTGACCAACTTTGATGTAGCCAAGGCCAACCCGTTTCAACGTCGACATCTTGTCTCTTACCGATGGTACAGCAGCGAAAAACTCCTCAGCTTCATCAACTGTCATGTCTAAAATGTCGGCAATGGATTTGCCCTTAAAGAGGACTTCCAACGTCTCCCGGTTGTAGCGCTTGCCCTTACAGACATCGCAGGTCACGTAGACATCTGGAAGAAAGTGCATCTCGATTTTAATGACGCCATCCCCTTGGCAGGCCTCGCAACGTCCGCCTTTGACATTGAACGAAAAGCGACCCGGCGCATAGCCTCTCGTCTTTGCTTCTGGTAACTGTGCGAACCATTCGCGGATTGGTGTGAAAGCTCCTGTGTAAGTCGCCGGATTTGAACGCGGCGTACGCCCGATGGGCGACTGATCGATGTCGATCACTTTGTCGAGGTGCTCAAAGCCCTCGATTGAGTCGTGCGGTGCGGGAGCCGCGCGCGCACTTCCGATGCGGCGGGCCGCGGCTTTGTATAGGGTTTCTATCAGCAGGGTAGATTTACCGCCACCGGAAACTCCTGTTACGCAGGTCAGCACACCAAGCGGGAAATCGGCTGTGACGTTTTGCAGGTTGTTACCTGTCGCTCCTTTAATGCGAATGCGCTTTCCTTTTTTGGGTTTGCGTCTTTCAGCCGGAAGCGGAACTTCCAAGGCACCGGTTAAATACTGGCCGGTAATGGATGCGGGATTTGCCATGACTTCCGATGGGGTGCCGTATGCCACAACCTTTCCGCCGTGGATTCCCGCTGCGGGTCCGATATCAACCAAGTGGTCTGCTGATAAAATAGCATCTTCATCATGTTCGACCACGATCACCGTGTTTCCGAGATCCCGCAGATGCCTCAGCGTGTCGAGCAGGCGTGCGTTGTCGCGCTGGTGAAGGCCAATGGAAGGTTCGTCAAGCACGTAGAGTACGCCCGTTAGGCCGGAACCGATCTGAGATGCGAGGCGAATACGCTGGCTTTCGCCGCCTGAAAGCGTGCCGGAATTACGAGATAACGTTAGGTAATCAAGGCCGACATCGTTGAGGAATTTCAACCGTTCACGGATTTCTTTTAGGATGCGCGAGGCGATTTCATTTTGCTTTTCATCCATTTTGGCAGGCAAATGATCAAACCACTCTGCCGCCGCCTTAATTGACATCCGTGTAACGTCTGAAATGTGTTTTCCGTCAAGTTTTACACACAAAGCCTCTGGTTTCAGGCGATCGCCGTTGCAGGCCTCACAAGGTGAGGAGGACATGAACTTTTCGATTTCTTCACGCATCCATGAGGAATCCGTCTCTCGCCATCGTCTTTCAAGATTTGGAATGACGCCTTCAAACGTCTTTTTTGTCTTGTAGGTTCGTAGGCCATCATCGTAGACAAATTCTATCTCCGTCTTGCCTGTACCATGTAAAACCGCTTCTTTTGCTTCCGGTGCAAGATCACACCAGGGGTCACTCAGGCTAAAGCCATAGTGTTTGCCAAGTGCTTCCAGCGTTTGCGCATAGTAGGGTGATGGCGTTGAGGACTTTGACCAGGGTAAAATCGCACCCCCCCGCAAAGTCAGGCTGGCATCGGGCACGACCATATCCGGGTCTATTCCTTTTTGCGTACCCAACCCATCACAGGAAGGGCAGGCGCCAAATGGATTGTTAAAAGAAAACAGTCTTGGCTCAATTTCTGGAATGGTAAAGCCTGATACAGGGCAGGCAAATTTCTCTGAAAACACCAGAGTTTCGTGGGTTGCATTTAAAGATTTGTTTTTTGCTCCACCTGCCGCTGTTTCTTCTGCGGGTAGAGGCTTATCTGCAAGTTCAGCAATTGCCAAACCGTCAGATAGTTTGAGCGCGGTTTCCAATGAGTCCGCAAGCCGTGTTGCGATATCATCACGCACAACAATTCTGTCGACGACAACATCAATGTCATGTTTATACTTCTTGTCGAGTACCGGAACATCCGCCATTTCATAGATTGTTCCGTCCACTTTCACCCGCTGGAACCCCTGCTTTGTAAGCTCGGCAATTTCTTTTCGATATTCTCCTTTGCGGCCCTGAACAATTGGTGAAAGGATATACAGACGTTGACCTTCATCCAACGTCATTACTCGATCCACCATTTGCGAAACGGTCTGGCTCTCAATCGGAAGCCCCGTCGCGGGAGAGTAGGGGATCCCGACCCGGGCAAACAACAGCCGCATGTAATCGTAAATTTCGGTTACGGTC
Organism: Pseudomonadota bacterium; assembly: GCA_039191645.1. GTDB lineage: Bacteria > Pseudomonadota > Alphaproteobacteria > Rhizobiales > Rhizobiaceae > JAALLB01. Next base: position 121,971 of record JBCCXO010000001.1, read on the forward strand.
CCGACGGTGGAGCGTGGGTTTTTCGATGTGGTTTTCTGTTCGATCGAAATTGCCGGTGAGAGGCCATCAATCTGATCCACATCCGGTTTCTGCATCATCTCCAGAAATTGCCGGGCATAGGCGGAAAGGCTTTCGACGTATCGCCGTTGGCCCTCTGCATAGATCGTGTCAAAGGCAAGCGATGATTTCCCCGACCCGGACAGGCCAGTAATCACAATAAGCTTATCGCGTGGTAGATCAATATCCACGTTTTCCAGATTGTGTTCGCGGGCGCCGCGGACAGAAATTTGTTTCAACTCAGCCATTAAAACCTTCCAACAGGAGGTGATGATCGGGAATCATGCTTGTATTGTGTCACAAATAGAACATAATAAGAACAAATACGATTGTTACAAGCACTTTGATGTGTGGAAAGATAAAGCGGGCGGTCGAGTTTGCAAGCTTGATGGTGCATTGTGTGTGAAACTTTTTTACATCGTGAATTTTTTCACTGAGGATTGATTGGAGAGATATATGGCTGGCAGTGTGAACAAGGTCATTCTGGTGGGGAACTTGGGCGCGGATCCCGAAATAAGAAGAACACAAGACGGGCGACCGATTGCCAATCTTAGTATTGCAACGTCTGAAAACTGGCGGGATCGCAATACCGGAGAACGCCGGGAGAAGACTGAATGGCATCGGGTGGTTGTTTTCAACGAAGGGCTTTGCAAAGTCATTGAGCAATACGTGAAAAAGGGTTCTAAAGTTTATCTTGAAGGACAACTTCAGACACGGAAATGGCAGGACAATGAGGGAAAAGACCGCTACACGACTGAGATTGTCCTTCAGGGGTACAACTCCAATCTGACCATGCTTGATGGACGCGGTGAAAGTGGCGGTGGATTTGATCAATCCTCTGGCGGTAGCTTTGGACAATCCGGCCCATCCGGAGGCGGACAAATCGGTGGGCCATCCGGCGGTGGAGATATTGACGACGAAATTCCGTTCTAAGAGACCGTAATATGCTTAGATCAGCGCGTGATGCTCTGTTGCTGGCATGCTTGGCCATTGTGGGCATGATTGTCGTGATGGTTCAGTTTCCTGATGGGCCCGCAGCAATTGGAGCTATTGCCGGGACACCGGAGGGTGCTGTTTCTCCTCAAAGCATCAAAATTGCACTGGCGCTGGATACTGTGCTTCCCATTGGATATGGGGCAGGGTTCGTATTTTTGGCGATTGGGTTGGCGCAACGAGAACAATCGATGCTTCTCGCTCAAGCCGCCGTTCTCTTTACTGTTGCGGGCGTCGTCATGGATTTCGTTGAAAATGGACTGATTGTAACACAGGACCTTGAGAGCGAAGCGCCCTTTATTTTTGCGACCGTTGGTAAGTTTGGGTTATTGGGTTTGGCTGGTGTTTTAATAGGTGGCCTGTTAACGCCAGGCCTGGCAAGTACTACAATAGCAAGGCCCATGTTCCGGTTTATCGCGCCAATCACTTTAGCGCTTCTGTTATCAGGAATTGCGGGGCCACTCTCTGTCTGGTTTTTTGCGCCAGGACTGCTTGGTACCTTTTTGTTTGCAGCTTGGGTGGCGCACAGCGAGGCTAAGCATGCGCAACAGATGCTAGCGCAGCAAAACTCACAGCGCTGAATTGCCAATAGTCCTTCTTTGCTGATTGGGCTGATCGCAATTGTATAGACGTTGATGCCCGCAGTTTGTGCGGTCGTTTTAGCAGCAGTTCTGGTTAGACTTGCTTCCTTTTGCCAGCTGGTTCATCTTTTCTTGCGTTTCATCTTTCAGTTTCCAACAGCTTTAATTTTGCTAGGATATCACGTGGGGATGGTTTCGGAGATGCAGATGAAACGCAGGCAGTTTACCCAAGGATTATCAGGAGTAGTTTTGGCTTCCAGTCTAACGTTTTCCGCAGGTGCGACAAACAACAATCCCCGATCTCTTGGTTATCGTTTGCCGGACGAGGCAGAACCACACGAAAGAACGTTTATGCAGTGGCCTGTAAGTCGGAGGGTGTATTTTCATCAGAGCTTTTTAGAGGCTGCGCAAAAAACAATTGCAAAGGTTGCAAATGTCATTTCTGAGTTTGAACCCGTTGTCATGCTTATGGGGCAGGCCCATCAAAAAACCGCACGACGAATGCTGGCTGAAACGGTTGAGATATGGGACATTCCGACAGATGATCTTTGGTGCCGAGATAGCGGGCCGGTATTCGTCAAAAATGCTCAGGGACATCTCGCCGTTACCCAGTTAAACTTCAATGGTTGGGGAAACAAGCAGCATCATGAAAATGACGGTTTGATTGCCGAGCGGGTTGCTGACCGTCTTGGATTGCCTGTGTTTGATAACGGATTGGTGGGAGAAGGTGGCGGAGTAGAAAGCAATGGGCAGGGTACTCTTATTGCACACGAAAGCAGTTGGGTTAATCGAAACCGAAATCGTGGGTACAAAGTAGACGTTGAAAAAAAGCTACTCGATGCACTTGGCGCAGAAAAAGTGATCTGGGCACCAGGCATTGTCGGACGAGATATAACGGATTATCACATTGATGCGCTGGCGCGGTTTGTCGGGCCTGATCGCGTCTTGATACAATTGCCAGAAAACAACGATGATGTTTGGGCACAAGCGGCGTATGAAACACATCAGATCTTGTCCAAGGCCAACAATGCTGCCGGGCAGAAAATCCGTGTAATCGTGCTTGATGATCCCAAAAATCCGCGCAACAAATCGCCGGAGTTTGTCGCATCATATGTGAATTACTATCTCTGCAACAATGCGGTGATTGCAAGCCGGTTTGGTGATGATGAAGCGGACGAAAATGCTTTTGCTGTTTTGTCAGATCTCTTCCCCGAAAGAGACGTTGTGATGCTTCCGGTAGATCTCCTGGGAGAGTTGGGTGGTGGTATCCATTGCGCCACGCAACAACAGCCTGTCTATGAGCCATAGGATGAAACAGACCACTTAGGCGTTCAACTCTCATCAAACAACGCTGATCGGATGTCATTTGATTGTTGCCGCAGATTCTGCAATTTTGATTTAAACAAGTTTTTGGATATCAAACAATGCGTTCACTTACGGCTTTTGGGTTGCTTTTCTTTATGGTTTTTGCGTTTGAAGGTGCTGGGTTTGTTCAAGATGCCGGCGCCAACAATGTCGGCACGAACCGACAAAGCTGCAAAAAAGGATTTGTATGGCACTATAAAATGGCCAAATGCATTCCAAAGTCTGAGCTGAAAGGACGTAACCCGCGCGTGTTCACAGAGTAGATGCGCCCGGCGAAACCCTTTTCTTTCTGAACTGCTTTTCCAAGCAAAACTACGCGCTGCGTTAACTTACGCAGTCTCTTTTGTCTCTCCTGCGAGCTCGTCAAGCAATCTTTGCATCTCGTCATCGGCCCCGCCTGCTTGTTCTAAGCCGGCGTCAACCGAGGGTTCAGTTGGCGCTTCAGGTTCCGGGACGAAGGCTTCTTCAGACAACGCATCGTCGAGTTGCTCAGAAATAGAAGCTTCTAAACTTGTCTCCGTATCGGGTTCCGCTTCCACCAGAGGTTCAGACGGTTCTTCTGAAACAGGATCCATTTCCGGCTCTTCAGTTGGGGGTTCCAAGACTGTTGGTTCCATCGGCTCGGACGCAACACTAGGTTCTATATGAACTTCCTGTTCGTAAGGGGTCTCGGGAACATCAACTGTATCAATGGATGCCGTCGCGATTTCAGCCAGTGCTTCTTCAATTTCGCTGGCTGCGATGTCTGGTATCTCTTGAACATCTTGCATTTCTGGCAGTTGCGAGACTTCATCTAGGGGAACAGGTTCAGGATCTGTAGCCGGTTCTGGGGTGAGTGCCTGTACTGCTGCCGCTGTTGCAACCGTTGCCGCAGCTGCCGCTACAGGTGCTGCAGCCGGTGTTTCTTCAGAAAATGCAGGCTCAGGCGTCGAGACTTTTGAGGGAGAGGGTGCAGGGGTAGCAACCGGCTCTTTTTCTTGCGGTGTTTTTTCTGCTTCTTTCGCTGGTGCAGTCGTTTCCTGCGCACTTCTAGTATTGGGTTGCTCGGCAGATTTTACCCGCATGATGCCAGTTTCTACTACGACATCCGTTGGACCTCCGATCAAGACCAGATGCTCCACGTTATCGCGCCTGACAAGAACAAGATAACGCTTGTCGTCAACCATTGTAGAATCGGTGATTGATAACCTCGGGACCCTATTGCGCGCCGCACGCCGCGAGGGCGAGCCTGCAATTCTACGGAAAACCCATACGATCAGGATTAACGTGATTATCAACAATAGGGTGATAAAGACCAATTGGACAGCTGAACTGTTTTCACCACTGAAGAGGTTTTGCAACCATTCCATTACTCAAACTCCTTGAACCCTTGGGTTCTTGCCGCATTCAAATTTTAAGAAGATGTCTGGTTTACCCGGATTTACCTAAAAAGGGATTTTAAAATGCCTGCCATACGTCCCCTATGGATGATTTATATAGCAAAAATGCACACTAAAAGCCAAGGTCTAGAAAATGATCAATTTAAAACGGTTAATACGCGCAGAAATTGTTGATTAAATAAGTGTTTTGTAATGGCAGGTTACCATTGATACGGAACAACGGTTAACCTTGGCGAGACGATTCGCTGCAATCGGGTGATTTATGGGAAAAAATAGAAACCTCGTACAGGATGGAAGAGATCCAATCGTCAATACGGTTGAGAATTCAACAGGGCTTGGGCGATTTATACTCCTTGGTTTTTTTCTGTTTTTGGGCGTGGCGCTTTTGGGCTTGTTCGGGACCGAAACGTTGGGTGAACCTACGTTTCTTGCCATTTTGGGGGTCTTTGCCAGCGTAGGCATTTTTTTCCTTTTTTCTTTGGTGCTGGGCATGGTTCAACTCAGCTCAAAGAAAAACGCTGATGATTTTATGAAGTCTCTCATTAGCGAGATGGATGCTGGCATCGTCGTAGCGGATATAGAAAACCGGGTTGTGTATGCCAACCAGGCTTATGCTGATCTTTTGGGGGCCACGGACCCGGCAGACATTACAAATATCGAGACGACCTTTGCAAAACATCCAGAGGCATCGGAAACGATCTATAAAATGTCAAACAGCGCGAAGTCTGGGCAATCTACCATTGAGGAAATCAGACTAAGCTCAGGTCTTCGGGCAAGCCGGGAGGGTGCGAGGTGGTTCAGATTGCGCGCGCGTCCCATGACTGCTGCTACACATCGTAAACCATTGACGGTTTGGCAGATTTCAGACGTCACGGCAGATCGCATAGAGCAGGAAAACGCTTTTCAAACATTGCAGGATGCGATCCATTACCTTGATCATGCGCCGGCAGGGTTTATGTCCAGCGAGACTGACGGCACGTTAATGTACGTGAATGCGACCTTGGCAGATTGGCTTGGATATGATCTGGCGCTTTTTGAACCGGGGTCCCTTCGGATTAATCAGCTTATTTCGGGTGAGAATCTTACGCTTTTTAACACGCTAGAAGCCAATCAATCGGCCAGTAAAACCAGTGTGGTTGACTTGGATATGACCCGGTCTGATGGTCGCCTTTTGCCGGTCAGGCTGTACAGCAGAAATCCATACTCGAGCGATTCAGCGCCAGGTTCACTGCGAACACTTGTTCTGAACAGGTCGGCGGAGATGGGTGACAGTGATGCGTTGCGCGATGCGGAAGTGAGATTCACTCGGTTCTTCAATAACACTCCGGTGGCAATTGCGGGGGTCAATAGCCGGGGTAAGATTGTTCGCACCAATGCGCCATTCCAAAGCATGTTTGCTCCTGTGATTGCCAATAAGGGTTCCGCAGAGCAACTCGACTATCGTCAGATGGTTTCTGATGATGAAACCGATCGTATCAGTTCCGCATTCGACAAGGCCATGGAGGGGGTTGGAAAGATTGATCCGGTCGATTTGTCCATAAGTGGCGACGATGAGCGCTTTGTGAGGTTTTTCTTTAATCAGGTGTCTGATGGAGACCTGGATACAGAGAATGTTGATGAAGCGCACCTTGAGCGTGTCATTGTTTACGCCATGGAAATCACAGAACAACGTGCATTGGAAAACCAATTTGCTAAGGGGCAAAAAATGCAAGCGGTCGGGCAGCTTGCTGGTGGCATTGCGCACGACTTTAACAATGTATTGACTGCAATAATTGGGTTCTCTGACTTATTGTTAGGAAATCACAAGCCGTCAGACCCCTCGTTTCAGGATATCATGAACATCAAACAGAATGCCAATCGTGCTGCCAGTCTTGTTCGACAGCTCTTGGCGTTCTCTCGTCGGCAAACCCTTCGACCACAGGTTTTGCATTTATCCGACGTGCTTTCGGATTTGCGGATGTTGATGGATCGCTTGGTTGGTGACCGGATCGAACTTGACATTAAACATGGGCGTGATCTTTGGCCGATCAAAGCAGATATTTCTCAACTCGAACAGGTCATTGTCAATCTGGTTGTCAATGCGCGCGACGCTATGGACAACGAGGGCGAACTGCAAATCCGAACGCGAAATCTTACAGCCAAAGAATGCGAGGATGGCTACTCATTCAGTGAATTGGTGCCTGCAGAGTATGTCTTGATAGAGGTAGAGGACAATGGTTCTGGAATGTCTAAAGAGGTTATGGACAAAATCTTTGAACCCTTCTTCTCCACTAAAGAGGTAGGTAAGGGTACTGGCCTTGGACTTTCAACCGTTTACGGGATCGTGAAACAAACCGGTGGGTTCATCTATGCCGACAGCGAGTTGGATGTGGGAACAACTTTCAAAGTGTTCCTGCCACGGCACATCGTTACTGAGGAAACGGTCTTGGAAGCTCAGGAATCCTCTTCGGATGAAAAAGAAGAGGCTAAAAAGGATTTAACCGGGAATGCTACCATATTGCTTGTTGAAGATGAGGATGCTGTTCGTGCTTTTGGCTCTCGGGCACTGATATCGCGGGGATACGAGGTGCATGAAGCCGCGAGCGGTGTAGAGGCGCTGGAAGTGATGGAAGAATATGGGGACGAGATTGATTTGGTGGTATCCGACGTTGTCATGCCTGAGATGGATGGCCCAACGTTGTTGGGCGAATTAAGAAAGACACATCCTGACCTAAAATTTATTTTTGTGTCTGGCTATGCAGAAGAAGCTTTTGCAAAAAATTTGCCGGAAAATGAACGCGAGAAGTTCGGTTTCCTACCAAAACCTTTCTCTCTTAAGCAGCTTGCAACTACTGTAAAGGAGATGCTGGAAGAATGAGGTTGCTGATCCCGCCTCCTTTATGGGCTTTGATATTTGCCGGATTGATCTGGTTAAGCGATCTATATTTGCCCCAGTTTTCTTTTGAATTCACAGGACAAGCTTACGTTGCCGGGGTGTTGTTTTTTATTGGGGTAATGATCGACATTCTTTCAATGCGTTTGTTTGCTAAGGCAAAAACCACGGTTAATCCATTTCAGCCTCAAAACTCAAAAGCGCTGGTTACAACAGGCATCTATGCTTACACGCGAAACCCGATGTACTTAGCGATGATTTTCTTTTTATGCGCATTTGGCATCTGGGTGGGCAGCTGGATGTTCATGCCAATTGTTGTTGTTTTTGTCTGGCTGATTTCAGAGCTTCAAATAAAAGCGGAAGAAAGCGTGCTCTCGGAAAAGTTCGGAGAAGAATATACCCGTTATTGTCAGTCGGTCCGGCGGTGGGTTTGATCTAAACTCTGCCGGTGTTTCTTAGGGGCAGTACATCGCCCTCATTCGGGTAGATTGATGACCCTGGCAGCGTCTCAATTCATCCAGTTTGTAGAAGCAATGGGCGATATGCTTCTCAATCGTCGGGTTTTAACAAGTCCTACGGCTAGAGTGATGCAAAGCGCTCGGCTTGCGGTTTTTTCATCTGACGTATTTTACGGGTCAAGTTTTCCTTTTCCGTCATGTGAAGTGCAATCACGGACAAAGTTGCGGTCATTGCGAAGGTCAGTGCTAGTAGTGCCATGTCAAACTCCTTTTGTACCCCTAATGTAGGGCAGAGAATTTTATCTTTTACCGAATTCTATTCACATCTATGTAGGAGAATGTGAGCAAAGTCTGTGCAATTACGCACAGTTTGAGTGGGTACAACGCCTTGCCAGTCCAATTAACCCATGACAAAAGTATGTTCATGACAAGAATAGCCTATTATCCCGGGTCTTTTGACCCGATGACCAACGGACACCTTGATGTCTTGATGCAAGCTGCTGTATTGGCTGACAAACTCGTGATCGGGATTGGAATACACCCAGGCAAAAAGCCTATGTTTTCTTTCGAAGAACGTGCAGAATTGATCAAATTAGTCGCTGCAGAACACAAAATCGATGTTGTGGTCGAGGCTTTTGACAATCTGGTTGTTGATGCGGCACGAGCGGCCGGAGCTTCCATTTTGATCCGTGGTTTGAGAGATGGGACAGATTTGGACTATGAAATGCAAATGGCCGGGATGAACGGGAAAATGGCGCCCGGTCTGACGACCGTATTTTTACCGGCAAGCCCAATGGTGAGGGCGATAACCGCAACTTTGGTGCGCCAAATCGCGAAAATGGGTGGCGATGTCTCTCCGTTTGTGCCACCACCTGTATTTGAAGCGCTGGTTTCAAAAGCAGCTGAATGAAATTCTTCAACACGTTGGGTTTGACATGAAATTCGGATTAAAATCACTCGCCTTTCTGATTGTCCTTGTTGGTGTGGCATCGTGCAATCAGCCACCGAAGGAAACACAAAATGACACGCCAAAGAGCGATGCTTCTAATACGGTATTCCTTGACCTCAAGGATGGTCGGGTCGAAATCGAGCTATTGCCTGACTTAGCCCCAAAACACGTCGAACGCATAAAGACCTTAGCCAATCAGGGATTTTACGATGGCATCGTCTTTCACCGCGTAATAGACAAGTTTATGGCACAGACTGGCGATCCTACCGGAACCGGGCGTGGCGGATCAGAGTTGCCTGATTTGCCCGCGGAATTTTCAAAAGAGCCGTTTGATCGGGGTGTATTGGGTATGGCGCGGTCGCAAAGTCCAAACAGCGCAAACTCACAGTTTTTTATCATGTTCGACGAAGGATATTTTCTGAACAACCAATACACGGTGTTTGGAAAGGTGACCAAAGGCATGGAGTTTGTTGACAACATTAAGAAGGGTAACAAGGCGCAAAATGGTCAGGTCTCCGACCCGGACAAAATTGTCAAAATGCGAACAGCTGACCAACTTTAATCAAAAAGGAAAAAATCATGACGGATTATAAGGATCCAGAAAACACACTTGTGATGGAAACATCAAAAGGCACAGTTGTCATTGAGTGCAAACCGGAGGTCGCGCCAAATCACGTGGAACGCATCAAAGAACTGGCGCGTGAAGGGTTTTACGATGATATCGTTTTTCATCGTGTCATTGATGGGTTCATGGCCCAATGCGGATGCCCACATGGTCGCGGGACCGGCGGTTCTTCCAAGCCTGATCTGAAAGCTGAATTCAATGACGAGCATCACGGTCGTGGAACCTGCTCTATGGCGCGCGCACAAAATCCGGATTCTGCAAACTCTCAGTTCTTTATTTGTTTTGATGAGGCAGGATTTCTGGATCGACAATACACCGTGTGGGGGCATGTTATCGAAGGCATGGAAAACGTTGATGCGATCAAGCGTGGTGAGCCTGTCCATGATCCAGACCACATTATTAGTCTGAAAGTAGCTTCAGACTTGTAATTTATGATCATTTTCAATACCCAATTCCCTCATCCTGAAAACTAATCCGGGTGAGGGTTTTTCTTTTTGCGCGTAGATCTTTTTGACTTTCAGCTCCCCGAAGAGCGTATCGCATTACGACCGGTACACCCCCGTGATGCTGCAAAAATGCTTGTGGTAAAGGACACAGTTTCTGACCATCTGGTGCGTCACTTGCCTGATTTTTTAGAGCCTGGTGATGTGATGGTGTTTAACGACACCAAGGTCATCCCGACCCAGCTTTCTGGCGTCCGGAATCGCGACGGGAATACCGTTCATGTATCTGCAACGCTTCATACCAGACTTGCCTCCGATCGATGGTTGAGTTTCATTAAGGGTAGTAAGAAGCTTAAAACAGGCGATCAGATACGATTTGGTGAAATAAGCGCCACATGCCAGTCTGGCGTGCTGGACTGCGTAGTCTGTAGCAAAGCCGAGGATGGCAGTGTTGAATTGCAGTTTGAGTTGTCCGGCGCGGCTTTCGATCAGGCGCTTATGCAAGCGGGGACGATGCCACTGCCACCCTATATATCCGGGAAGCGGGTGACGGATGATCGGGATATGACCGATTATCAGACCACGTATGCAAAGCATGAAGGTGCTGTTGCTGCACCAACTGCAGGCTTGCACTTCACACCAGAGTTGCTGCAAGCGCTTGAAAAGAAAGGCATCGTTCTGAAATTTGTCACGCTGCATGTGGGGCCAGGCACTTTTTTACCCGTAAAAGTCGAAGACACAGATGATCATAAGATGCATTGTGAATGGGGAATTGTCTCACAAGATGTTGCAAAGGCCATTCACACGGCAAAAGCGGATGGCAAACGACTGATCTGTGTGGGGACCACATCCTTAAGGTTGATAGAGAGTGCAGCGACGGTGGATGGAAGTGTGCATCCATGGGAGGGGAGCACTGATATCTTCATTTCACCAGGTTATAAAATCAGAGCTGTTGATGTGTTAATGACCAATTTCCACCTTCCCAAATCTACGTTGTTTATGCTTGTGTCGGCATTCAGCGGGCTAGAGAAAATGCATGAAGCATATGAGCATGCCATCGAGAACGACTATCGTTTCTATTCCTATGGTGATGCAAGCCTGTTATATCGCCAGCTATGAGTGTTCCTTTTTCCTTTCAGGTTGTGGCGACAGATGGTCAGGCGCGCAGAGGCCTTGTGAGAACCGCTCGCGGAGACGTGCGCACACCCGCGTTTATGCCTGTCGGCACTACTGGCACGGTAAAAGCAATGTATATGGACCAGGTTAAGGACCTTGGTGCTGATATAATTCTTGGAAATACCTACCATCTGATGCTTAGGCCCGGCGCAGAGCGCGTTGACAGGTTAGGAGGGCTGCATCGCTTTAGCGGATGGAATGGACCGATACTGACGGATTCCGGTGGGTTTCAAGTCATGTCACTGGCGTCTTTAAGAAAGATGACCGAAGAGGGTGTGACTTTTCAGTCTCATGTAGATGGGGCGAAACACTTTCTCAGTCCTGAGCGATCTATCGAGATTCAGGGCATGCTGGGGGCTGATATCCAGATGCAATTGGATGAGTGCATTGCTCTTCCTGCACCTGTTTCTGAGATGGAACGGGCTATGGAGTTGTCTTTGCGTTGGGCTGAGCGATCCCTCGCTGCTTTTGGTGAACAGCCTGAAAAGGCGCTGTTTGGGATTGTTCAAGGTGGTGATAACGAGCAACTTAGGCTGAAATCGGCGGCGGACCTGACTGCTTTAGAGTTAAAAGGGTATTCGATTGGTGGGCTAGCGGTGGGAGAGCCACAGGAAGTTATGCTTCAGGTGCTCGATTACACATCTCCAGCGTTGCCTGAGTTTAAGCCCAGATACCTTATGGGGGTAGGGACCCCAGACGATATTCTGGAGAGTGTTGGACGGGGCGTGGATATGTTTGATTGTGTTATGCCAACAAGGGCTGGAAGGCATGGTCAGGCTTTCACGCGATTTGGAAAGATAAACCTAAAAAATGCACGTCACGCTGATGATCCGAGGCCGCTTGATGCGCAGTCGACTTGCCCGGCTACGAGAGATTATTCGAGGGCTTATTTACATCATCTGGTAAAATGCAATGAAGCCCTTGGTGGGATGTTGCTCACATGGAACAATCTGCATTACTATCAAGATGTTATGTCCAATGCCCGCGACTCGATCAGTGCGGGAAAATTTGCGGAATTTGTGGCACAAACAAAAGAAGCATGGGCGAAGGGGGATATTGATGCTGTTTAAGAACCCATATTTTGACGGTGATGATGTTCTGGATATGCCTCTTGAAGTCCCGTTCCCAAGTGTCGATGTACAAACGCCATTGACGCTGATATCCCGCTGTCCCGATCACACGCCAACCCCCTTGGTCGATGCCCGAAACCTTGCCCGTGAGAAGGGCGTAAGCTCGCTTTTCCTGAAGGATGAGACCGGACGGATGAACCTTGGTAGTTTCAAAGCGCTGGGTGCAGCTTATGTCATAGCGCATGAAGCGGATCAGGCCGCCCCTATCGATGTTGAACAGGCGTTAAAGGGGCGGGTGTTTGTCACGGCTAGTGCTGGTAACCATGGCCTTTCTGTTGCTGCCGGTGCGCAGATTTTCGGTGCGAAATCAGTGATATATCTTGCAGAAACTGTCCCGGCCGGTTTTGCAGATCGCCTGCGCGAAAAGGGTGCTGAGGTTCGCGTCGAAGGTGTTGACTATGAAGCAAGTATGGCCGCTGCTGCCAATGCAGCAGATAGGGAAGGCTTTACGCTTTTGTCTGACAGTTCCTGGGATGGTTATACCGCATTGCCGCATCGTTTGATGGAGGGATATCTGGTCTCGGCACATGAAATTGTGGAGCAAATGCCCAATCCACCAACGCACGTATTCTTACAGGCTGGCGTTGGCGGCTTGGCTGGCGCAATGGCGGCTTACTTTAGGGAAAGATGGCATGATAGCCCTGTCATTGTGGTTGTTGAACCCACTTATGCTCCCGCTTTGCAAGCAAGCATTGATGCAGGCAAAAGCGTTTTTGCTCCGGGTCCGGTTTCCAATATGGGGAGGCTTGATTGTAAAGAACCCTCCTTGATCGCGCTGAAGGGACTGGCTCGTGATTCCAATTTCTTTTTGACAATTGATGATGATCTTGCCTCAGAAACCACAAAACGTTTGGCAGATGAAGGCATCCACTCTACTCCCTCTGGTGTGGCGGGGCTGGCGGGGTTCTTGGCCGGATGCCATTTTCCTGAACTCGAGATTGATCAGGATTCCCAAATTTTGTGTATCATCAGCGAAGGGGCGGATGCGTGATGTTTTCAGGTCGCGGTTTTCCGGAATCTGAATATGAATTACGCGTTGAAAAAGCACAGGACCTTATGCGTAAGCGAGGTTTGGATGGGCTGCTGTGCACCACTCATCCCGATATCTATTACTTTACCGGCTTTTTGACGCGGTTTTGGGAAAGCCCAACGCGGCCATGGTTTTTGGTAGTGCCGCAAGCCGGAAAACCGATCGCAGTGATACCAAAAATTGGTGAAGCGCTCATGCGGACAACCTGGATTGACGAAATCAGAACCTGGTCTTCCCCTGATTTGAAAGATGATGGCGTGACGCTTTTAGCTGATACGCTTAAAGAACGGATTGGGAGTGGCAAGGTTGGCTTGCCCAGTGGGCATGAAACTCATTTGCGTATGCCCATCTCCGACTTTGAAAACCTCAAACAGTTACTTTCAGGAATTACAATTGCAAACGATGCGGAGATTCTTCGTACCTTGCGAATGGTGAAATCACCGGCAGAAATTGAGAAGATAAAGCGGGCCTGTGGCATTGCTCATCATGCATTTTCGCGGGTTCAAGAATTTGCATATCCAGGTACGCAACTCTCTTTGGTCTTTCGGAAATTTCAAATGGTCTGTCTTGAAGAAGGCGCTGATTGGGTGCCCTATCTTGCTGGTGGTTCGGATAAATTCGGTTATGCAGATGTCATATCACCCGCTGGGGATGCCGAATTGCAAAATGGTGATGTCTTGATGCTCGATACTGGCCTTACATGGGATGGCTATTTTTGCGACTATGATCGCAATTTCAGTATAGGAGCGCCGGATCAAATCGTGGTGGATGCGCATAAAACACTCATTGAAGCTACGCAAGCTGGATTTGAAGCGGTCAAACCTGGCGCAGCAGCCAGGGTGCTGTTTGAAGCTATGGACCGTGTGTTAACCGGTGGAAAGGGCGGTAATGAAAACGGACGCCTTGGCCATGGTCTTGGTATTCAACTTACCGAATGGCCTTCGCTCATTCCCTCCGATGAAACCGAATTACAAGCCGGGATGGTCTTAACCCTTGAACCGGGTATTGGAACCAAGAATGGAAACATGCTGGTGCATGAAGAGAACATTGTCGTGACGCAATCGGGCGCAGAATATTTGTCCACACCTGCGGATGAGAAGATAGTAAGGGTATGATGGGATGACAAAATTTTCCTACACCTCCATTCCACGCGAAGATCGCAAACCAACGGTCGGGTTAATCGTTCTCCAGTCTGACGAAACTCTGGAACCGGAAATGCATCAGTGGTTACCAGCCGCTGAATACGATGTTCTCGTTAGTCGCGTTCCCAGTGGTGAAGAAGTAACAGAGGAAACCCTGGGCGAGATGGCTAACCACATAACGGATGCCGCACGTTTGTTTCCAAGATCGGCTCGATTTGAAGCAGTGGCTTATTGTTGTACTTCCGGTACTTCGGTTATTGGTGCTGACCAAGTTGAAACGATGATTACTGCTGGTTGTGAAACCAAGAATGTAACCAATCCGCTTACGGCATTGGTGGCTGCGTGTGAAAAAAGAAACATCGCCAAACTTGCTTTTTTGTCTCCCTATGTTGAGCGTGTTTCGGAACATCTACGCTCTGTTTTGTTATCGCATGGTATTGAAAGCCCGGAGTTTGGGACGTTTAACGAAGGGCAAGAGGCAAAAGTTGCCTGGATTGATGAACGTTCTATTCATGCCGCTTTAATGAAACTAACAAATGCCAGCCATATTGACGGTGTTTTCTTGTCGTGCACGAACCTGAAGACACATGATTTTATTCAAGACTTGGAGCATGAGTTCGATCTTCCGGTTTTGTCCAGTAACTCCGTTCTGGCCGAGCATTTGCTAGACTTGGCAGGACATGGCGTGAGCTAAATACATTCTAAAACCGAACCGCATGGCTGGAAGTAAGACTTAGATATGCAGAACCTGACCAAATGGATTCCGATTCTCGGCTTGGTTGGCGTTATGCTCACCATCGCATGGATCGGAGATTGGAGTATTTTCTCCGATGAGTCACTATCAATGACACTTCTTCACCTTTTAGGGGTGTTGTTGGTTCTCGTGTTTGTGGTTTCCCCGTACGCCCTGCTTATCGTTTCAAACCATTTTTTATCTAAGAGTTCTGCCGGGCAATCTGTTCTGCTCGCCTCATCTATCCTATGCTCAGCTTCTTGGGCCTACATTTTGTGGACTGTCTTTTTTTACAATCAAAATCCAGACGCTCAAGATGGGCTGGTCCTTATTTTCCTGCCCATCTATCAAGCGCTAGTGGTTGCTATCCTCTGCGGTTTTGCTTTCGGAGCGTCCGTAATTGAGAAGTCTTTTGAAAGCCCCTAAGTAGCGGCACCCTTGTAAGGTTCCATTTTCACACCGGTAATTTTCCAGCTACCATCCGGTTGCTGCTTGAGCGTGTAGATTGCCTGCCACTGACGACCGTTTTGATCGGTAGCGATTACCTCTTGGTGAATTGTACCGTCCAGGTTGAAGTTTCGTCCAAAAAGATAACTGTCTGGATTGTACAATGGAGAGTATCCACCTTTCACCATGCCGATGAAACGTTCAGTTGTCCCAAAAATTTGTTTTATTGTCGGTGCGGCATGAGAAAATGCGCGCTCATATTCTTTTGATTGGAAGGCGTTGATTTGATCGCGGATCACATCTTGCGTTGCAGTTTCGATCTCTGCCGTAACAGTTTGAGCATTCGCGCTGCCCAACAACAAAAACGTTGATGAAGCGAATAAAATAATCGACATAAACAAGGTTGCGATTATAGGGGTGGACCGGTTATCGATCATGTTTTTTTCCGTAAATTTTTAACGTCTTTCGAGTAACGTCGCTCTTGTTGAAATAGTTTCAAACTTCTTCCTCATTGATCATTGTCATGGCCATTTGGCTTAATACCGGGACTGCAGCACCGTACAATTTAGCCCTTTCAGGATTTGAGGCATTTCCGTCAACTGACCGTTTGTAAACGCCCTGAAGTATAGCACCCAAACGGAAAAATGAGAATGCGACGTAAAATGACCAATTCTCGATCGCTTTCACTTTTCTACGACTGCAGTAGGCGGATACATAGTCTTTTTCGGTTGGGATACCGCGGGAGTTACGATCGATACCGGCAAGCCCTCTGAAACTCCCGGCATTTGGGAGGCGCCATTGCATGCACTGGTATGCAAGATCAGCCAGTGGGTGCCCTAATGTTGACAGTTCCCAATCAAGGATGCCAAGGATTTGACTGCCTTTACCGGAAAATACCATGTTATCTAAACGGTAATCGCCATGAACGAGTGAGACTTGTCCATCGTCTTCAGGCATATTGTCTTCCAGCCATTTGATCAGTCTATGCATGTCGTCTTGTCTGTCGATTTCACTGGCTCTGTATTGCTTCGTCCATCTGCTGAGTTGGCGAGCAAAATAATTTCCGGGCACACCGAAATCGGATAGTCCAATTGAATCGGGATCAACAGAATGCAGCGCTGCTAAAGCGTTATTCATCGCATCATAAATCGCTGAGCGTTGTTTGTTTCCGTCTTCCGGTATTTCAGTGAGTGCCGGATCCCAATAAATCTCCCCGTCTAAAAACTCCATGACAAAAAACATTCTGCCTATGGGGCTGTCTTTGTCTGCTAAATGTAACATTTTGGGAACGGGAACTTCAGTTTTCTCTAGAGCCTTCATCACCCGGTACTCCCGGTCAACCTGATGTGCAGATTTAAGTAATTCGCCCGGCGGTTTGGCGCGAAGGACATATTGACGGTTTTTGGAAGTGAGTTTGTAGGTGGGATTAGACTGTCCGCCGGAGAACTTTTCCACGTTTTCCAGTTCTCCAAACCCCTCTATCCTGGATGCGAGATAAGGACCAAGCGCGTTCGTATCGATCATATTTCCGTTGTCAGTCATCAGTCCATCACTTATTCGATTGCAATGCGTAACTGTGATTGTTAGGGGAAGCCTTCATCTCAAGGCAACTGAAAAATCGATGGCAAATCGTTTGCTCACTGTTTTACGCCAATCTGGAGGGCGTGTTTTTCTCAAAGGTGCAATTACCATAATTGCACTTATCGCGCTTGGTTATGCGGTTAAATCCCTTGATTTTGAAAGTATCTTGAGAGGGTTACCGTTTCGGGAGGATGCCGGGGCGGGTTGGTTATTTGGTCATTTTGGGTTTGTTGTACTGACAGCAGGGATGGCAACGATTGGGGCGCCACGCCAGATGATCAGCTTTTTTGCTGCCTATTTTTTTGGCTTTCTAGCCGGCACCGTATTGGCGCTGAGTGCGACCGTGATTGGTGGGGTTACTACCTATACGATTGCCCGCTTGTTCCAAGGATATTTTCGAGAATTTGTGAGGGGAAAACTGGTGTTCGCAGTCCAGTTTTGGCGCGAAAATACCTTTCTGGCGACGTTGATCGTGCGGCTTTTGCCGGCTGGATCGAATTTAATCACCAATCTTGCCGCTGGCGCATTGAAAATTTCACCGATCCGGTTTTTTGCAGGATCCGCTATTGGTTACATTCCGCAAACAGTTGTGTTTGCGATGATGGGTGCTGGCGTCAATCTTGAGTCTGAACAACAGGTTTTCATCTCTATTGTTTTGTTTGTCGTTTCTGCTGTTCTGGGGCTGATGCTATATGCGCGGTACAGAAAACGGCTCAAGCATTCCGATTAAAGTTCTTCTATATCCGGTGACTTCGTTCTTGCTCGCAGCCATCGGACACCCAAAAGATCATAAAGACCAACAATAGCGCGGTTCAAGTTGTTGTATTTTGATTTACCGTGGCCGCGCGGTCGGTCATTTACGTCTACATAGTCGCATAAAAACCCATAGGTCTGAAACATTGCGGGAAGATATCTATGTATGCTTGTAAAGAACGGGAGTTTCAGAAATGCATCTCGCCAATACACTTTTGTCCCGCACCCGGTATCTGGACAATGATCGTTCAGTGCCCAATCTCTGATTTTGTTTGCCAGTCTGGACGCCATTCTTTTTGAACCTGTGTCTTTTCGGTTGGTGCGGACACCACCGATGAGGGCAGGGCCATCAGTACCCGGTTGTCCGAGCCGCGCCAACAGCTTCACCAAATCAGCGGGATCATTCTGCCCATCGCCGTCAAGTTGTGCAATGACTTCGAATTTTGCTTCTAATATGCCGCTTCTCAGCGCAGCACTTTGCCCGGCGTTGGTTTTGTGACGGATAATTCGGAGGTTCTTGTATTGATTTTTAAGAGGTAGAATTTCATCCGCCGAGTTATCCGTTGAGCAGTCATCAACTACGATGATCTCGCCCAAGAATTCAGGGGGAATAACGTCCTGACATTCTGCGACCAGACGAGAAATATTGCCTTTTTCGTTAAAGACCGGGATGACCAGCGAGAATTTCATCAGATTTCATTACCGGAGCTTGACTTGTTGCAGGCGTTGTTCTCATACAAACGCCACAGACGCAAGCTTCATGGATTGGCAATGATTTCCAAATCGGACGAAAGTTATTCAAAACAATTGCTCCTTTGCCTCGGAGCGATTTTTCTGATCCGTCTGGTTTCATTGTGGTTCAATAACTCAGAGTTGTTTTTCGATGAAGCTCAGTATTGGTTCTGGGCGCAAGAGCTCGAATTTGGATATTTTTCCAAACCACCGCTTTTGGCGTGGTTGATTGATACGACCACGAACCTATGCGGTTCTGAGACGCCATTTTGCGTGCGTCTTTCATCGCCAATCCTGCATATCGCAACGGCGGTGATGATCTTTCTAACAGCCAAACATCTATTCGACCCGCGAACTGCATTTTGGGCCAGCCTTATCTATGCAACATTGCCAGCGGTCTCTCTTTCTTCCACCATTGTTTCAACGGACGTACCCCTCTTGTTTTGCTGGAGCATTGCGCTTTACGCGTATGTTTGCCTTAGGCAAGAGCGGAATGTTTTTTTGATTTTGTTGCTGGGATTGGCCATCGGTTTTGGGCTTAACGCAAAGTACGCCATGATTTACTTTATCGGCTGCGCCATACTTCATGCATTTGTTGAGAGGCATGACTACGTTCCCGCTAGAAAGTGGGAATTTTGGATTGCAGTGGGTCTTGGAGCGGCAATGCTGGTTCCGAACATTCTTTGGAACGTGGAACATGGTTTTGTTACCGTCTCGCATACGGGTGAAAACATTGGGTGGGCAGGGTTAACGTTCAACTGGTCTGGGTTTGCTGAGTTTTTTGGTTCTCAGTTTGGGGTTTTCGGGCCAATTCTTTTCGGAATTTTTATTGCCACCGTTGTGCGTATGTTAAAAGACAGTCTTTCTCCTCAGCACAGGTTGCTGGTCGTATTTTCCGTGCCGATCCTAGCCATAATTCTGTTTCAGGCTCTTATGAGCAAGGCTTATGCGAATTGGGCTGCGACCACGTATGTTGCTGCCAGCATTCTGGTTGCAGAGATCATGGTAAATCGGATTTCGCTCGGATGGCTTCGGACATCCATGGGGATTCATGCAGTTGTATTCTTGAGTTTGGCGCTTGCTGTGTGTTTTGCAGCACCAGGGCAGTTAGTGCTGCCTGGGAACTTAGAACCGTTTAAGAGAACGCAAGGGGCAACGTTAATCGCTGGTGAGGCGGAAAAATTACTGGATGCGTATGAATACAACGGCCTTATTACCACCGACCGTAAACTCTCAGCGTTGATGCAGTACAATCTACGTGACCGGGAGGAGTCAATTCATGCCTGGAGGGCCGGTGATGTTCCGACGGACCATTTTCAACTCAAGGTTCCATTTCAAGAGTCTATCCGTGACCCGGTCTTGGTGATGTCAAGAACAGATAATATGGCAGCGTTCAGTGCTGGATTTACTAAGGCAATTTCGCTAGGACATCGTGAGATACCGGCTGGGGAAATCGGGCGGATTTATTTTTTTCGCTTTGAAGGGCACGAGAAATTTCAATGAAATGGATTTTTGGGTTTGCCCCTTATGGCAAGAATGAATTTGCTACGGATATGATGCCCACAAGTCGCGAGGCTTCGCTGTTGTTCGGCTTCGCAGTCCTGGCTGGTTTTATCTGTTTTCTTGTCTTTTGGATTTTCCCCAATTTGGACTTGGATGTTGTTCGTGCCTTTGCCAATGAAAACGGTACTTTTTATCTCGGTGCTGATCCAGTTTTGTCGGGTTTGCGCAAGGCTGTTTTGTTCATATTGTTCTTTTTCTATGTGTTGGTGATTGGCGGCGGTCTTGATGCATTTAAACACCAAAGGCCTGTGCTCGGGTTTACATGGGAAAAATGGGCCTATCTGGGTGCTTGCGCGATGCTCGGACCCGTATTGCTGGTGAATGTGATTTTAAAGGGAAACTGGGGCAGGGCGAGGCCTAAATATCTGGAAGAATTTGGAGGTTCGCTGGATTTCACACCTTTTTGGGTATGGGCAGACCAATGTAGAGACAATTGCTCATTCACAAGCGGTGAAGTTGCCGGGGTTGTCATGGTTCTTTTCTCTATTGCATTCGTGTTGGGGGCTGGTGTGCGTTATGTGATATTTGCGATTACCGTTTTGGTCGCTGCGTTCATTGCCTGGATACGGTTTGCGATGGGCGCGCATTTTCCCTCTGACACCGTTATGTCGGTCGTGTTGATGCTGCTCGTCGCTGTGCAAGTATATTGTTTGTTCTTCCTGAGTGAAGCGAGATGGATTAGCAAACTCAACCAAAAGCAATTGGCAAAACTTGAGCACGAAGCGGCTGATCCAAAAGGCTAACCACGCATGATTGAGGCAAGCGCAGCGCTGGCAAGGCGTGCTGCGGGGGGATCGGCTCTGCTGGTAAGGAGTACCGGGATTTTTCCACCTAAAACAATTCCCGCTGCACAGCCACCGCAAAGATAGACTAATGATTTGAAGATCGCGTTCCCGGAGACAATGTCTGGTACGATTATCGCATCAGCGCGGCCTGCTACGAGATTGTTTTCCAATCCCTTGGTTTTAGCCGATGCTTCGGAGAGTATCAGGTCCATTGCCAAGGGGCCATAGACGTCAGACGTGGATATGTTTTCTGCTGCCCAATCTGAGAGTTCCTTAGCCTCCATAGAGGATGGCACAGAGGGAATGGCAGATTCTGTGGCAGAGAGTATTGCAATTTTCGGTCTTTTGATTCCGCACTTTCGCGACAGTTCGTCTACCGCCGCAATAGCAGCCTGGCGGGTTTTAAGATCCGGGGTAACGTTTACTGCGGCATCGCTTACGACGAGTGCCTTTTGCTCGATTGGATCCGTAATGTAGAAAACGTGTACCAATCGGTTCGTGGTTCGAATGCCGGTATCTTTTTTGATCAACGCACCCATAAACGTGTCAGTATGAAGGTTGCCCTTCATGATTACGTCCACGTTCCCTTGATTTCCAAGAAGTGCGGCTTCGGTCGCAGCCTGCTGCTCTCCTTCGGTTTCTATGATGTCGAAACCTGAGATGTCCCACTGGAGTTTTTCAGCCTCGCCTTCAATCTCTGATTTCTCGCCAATAAAAACCGGTTCCATAATGCCCTGGAGACAGGCTTCTTTTGCTGCTTGCATCGGTAGTGTGGCTCCTGCGCGGACAATGGCTGTGCGCGCAGGGGGATTCTTTTTGGCCAGTAAAAGGAGATGGTTTGGGCAAACCGGTTCATGTTTTGAAAGAAACGGATTTGCCGACATCATCTACTCCTCAATGGGCTCCTGCTTGCGGGCGCATATCTGCCGGATCAATTCCGGCGACAGAAACAGGTTTTTTCATAGCGTCGCGGCGGAAGGGTTCTCCCAGTTCTTGATTGAGCACAACTTCGATGAATGTTGTTTCATTGCGCTTCATTTGGCCTTCTACTGCATCAGCAAGGGCATGTGTGAGTTCTTCCATACTTCTGACCTGAACCCCCTTGAGCGCACAGCCTTCAGCAATCTTGGCGTACTCAACACCTAGATTCAGCTCTGTTCCGACGAAGTTGTCATCAAACCAAAGTGTCGTGTTGCGCTTTTCCGCACCCCATTGGTAGTTGCGGAAAATAACCATAGTAATGGGAGGCCAGTCGTTGCGTCCGATTGCTGTCATTTCATTCATGGAAATTCCAAAAGCTCCATCGCCAGCAAAGCCTACAACAGGTGTGTCTGGGCAAGCAATTTTGGCCCCCGCAATTGCTGGAAGACCATAGCCGCACGGGCCAAACAATCCTGGAGCAAGATATTTACGACCTTGTTCAAATGTTGGATATGCGTTCCCAATTGCGCAGTTGTTCCCAATATCGGAAGAAATAATTGCCTCTTTTGGGAGCGCTTGCTGGATGGCGCGCCAAGCCATGCGAGGCGACATGCGTTCGGGCTCGCGGTCACGGGCACGTTCATTCCAGTTTGTACCTGGATCATCATCTTCGTGGTCCATGGATGAAAGCGTTTGCAGCCATGCAGATTTGGTCTGGTGAATCAATGCTTCACGTTCAGTTCTGCCTTCATCACCGGCACTTGGAGATAATTTTGCGAGAAGCTGTTCTGCAACTGCTTTTGCGTCGCCCTGGATCCCGACGGTGACTTTCTTGGTCAGCCCGATGCGATCAGAATTGATGTCGACTTGTATGATTTTGGCATCTTTTGGCCAGTAATCTATGCCGTAGCCAGGCAACGTTGAAAACGGATTGAGACGTGTCCCAAGCGCCAATACAACGTCAGCTTTTTCGATCAGTTCCATAGCCGCTTTTGAGCCGTTGTATCCAAGCGGCCCGACACCAAGGGGATGTGATCCGGGAAACGCATCGTTGTGCTGGTAACCTGAGCATACCGGTGCGGAAAGCTTCTCTGCTAATGCTTGTGACGCCGGAATAGCGCCTCCGATTACGACTCCGGCACCATTGAGAAGAACCGGAAACTTGGCTTCTGACAGGAGTTTTGCAGCCTCGTCAATTGCGGTTTCACCGCCACGGGGCAGTTCCAGACGCACGATCTGCGGCAAATCAATATCAACCACCTGTGTCCAGTAATCCCGCGGAATGTTAATTTGCGCTGGTCCACAGCCTCTCCATGCTTTTTCGATTACACGGTTGAGTACCTCTGCCATTCGGGTTGGGTCGCGGACTTCCTCCTGGTAACACACCATATCTTCGAACAGTTTCATTTGTTCGATCTCTTGGAAGCCACCTTGTCCAATGGTCTTGTTTGCAGCTTGTGGGGTCACCAACAGAAGCGGTGTGTGGTTCCAATAGGCGGTTTTGACGGGTGTCACAAAGTTTGTAATTCCCGGCCCGTTCTGCGCAACCATCATCGACATTTTGCCAGAAGCACGGGTAAAACCATCAGCCATCATTCCGGCATTGCATTCATGGGCACAGTCCCAAAATTTAATCCCTGCCTTTGGAAACAAATCTGAGATTGGCATCATGGCAGAACCGATGATTCCAAAAGCGTGCTGAATTCCATGCATTTGAAGTACTTTTACAAATGCTTCTTCGGTAGTCATCTTCATGGGGTGCATCCTTTTTCTGAAACAGCAATAATGGGATAATTTGTCCCGAAACTGGCTCTATTTGAATAGTTAAGCGGTTAGGGTTCTAGGTCCAGATACGAGGTTACTTGGTTCCAAATCGTTTGGTGTGCCCTGCATATCTGAAATTCTGTTAGGTCATTTCTTTGATGGCATCTGCAATTCTTGCCACACCTCGGTTTATCTTTGCGTTGGGGATGGATGAGTATGCAATCCTAAAGTAGTTGCGCGGCGCATCCCGCGTTCCGAAAAACGGTGATCCAGGATCAATTAGCACGCCTCTGTTTATCAAAATTTCAGCCAATTCATCTGTATCCAGATTACTTGGGCCCTTTATCCAGAAACTTGTACCCCCAAAGTTTGCTGCACTTGAATCGACTAAGCCATGGCTGCTTAAGGCTTCTGCCATTGTTGCTCTGCGTTCTGCATACTTCTTTTTGAGTTTGCGCATTTGCGATCCGTAGTGACCCAAAGCCATAAAATAAGCAGCCGTCCGCTGGCTATGGCCCGGTGGGTGACGAAACATAAGGTGGCGCAGTCTGCGTGCTTCATCAATCAGAGCATCTGGCCCGGCCAGATATCCAAGTCGAAGTCCGGGAAATAAGGATTTTGAAAAGCTGCCGATGTAAACGACCCGCGCTTTTTCATCCATAGATTTTAGTGCCGGAGATGGCGGTGAGAGGAAATTCATTTCGAATTCATAGTCATCCTCAATGATTACAAAATCATGGACTTGGGCCAGCCGAAGCAATTGCTTGCGCCGCTCAATGGGCATCGTAGCGGTTGTCGGTGACTGATGGCTGGGGGTCACGAAAATGACGTCGCACCGAGCTAGTTTTTCTTCATCGATTACCAACCCGCCTTCATCAACCTCGAAGAACTCGATTTTATCGGTTCTCGTTGACACAATGTTTCGAATGTCTGGATAGCACGGGTTTTCCAACCCAACGACCGTCTGAGACCGCACCAAAAGTTCTGCTACCAGAAAGAGGGCATTTTGCGCACCCAATGTCACCAATACGTGCTCTGGTACTTTGTAAATCCCGCGTTGGGGCATGCTGTGGCTGGTTATGTAATTTACGAGCATTGGGTCATCGTTGAAACCGAAGTCTCCCGCCAAGGCACCAAAATCCCGGGCGCCAAGCGCTTGCCGAGCACAATCTCTCCATTCCGAGTGGCTAAACAGATTGAAGTCGGCCTGACCGTAAACAAACGGAAACTCGTATTCTCGCCAGTTAAGGGGTTTGCTGACTACTTTGAAGTCTTGGGAGTCACGATGAATACGATGTTCCCAGTCGATTTTCGCTCTTGATTTGTTGCCTGTATCCAAAAACCCCAGTGGGTTTACCGGAGCGTCTTCGTTTACAACATAGCCAGACCTTGGTTTTGGCGTGAGGTAACCGTCATCCGCTAAAGCTTGATAGGCGAGCGTGACGGTGTTCCTTGCGACTTTGAGATGTTTAGAAAGACTGCGGCTTGACGGCAGGCGTTCTCCAGGTTGCAACGCGCGGCTCATAATAGCATTGACCACCTTCTCGCGTAACTGTGCTTGAAGGCTTGCTGGAAGGGTCGCGTCAAGTTCGAATAGGATCTCTTTCATCGCTCGTTGCTACTCTGGCACCATGTTAGTCTTGTTCTGGTTCTATTTTAGAATTGCCTGAGAGACCAGACTTGTTTGGAGATTTTTTTCAAAAAGGTTTTGAATCTTTCGGTTTTAAAAAAAGCCGAAATTGGTGTTCAGATTGATGCAATCTTCAAATTTGCTATTCGAATACCGCTAACAAAGCCGTAAACATGGCATTGGTCTTAAGCTTGGGAGGGTTTTTTGGCCGACGAGAGGTTTCAGCCCATATCAGGAATGGAGTTACCCAGATTTGCGGGTATACCGACCTTTATGCGTTTGCCTCATGTTCAATCCGGTTCGAAGCTCTACGAAGATACTGATATCGGGTTTATAGGGATCCCATGGGATGGCGGGACCACAAATCGCCCCGGCGCAAGGCATGGCCCGCGGCAGGTTCGTGATTACACCACGATGATCCGATCCACCCATCCCGTTAGTTATCTCAATCCGTTTGCAGCCTGCAATTGCGCAGACCTTGGCGATGTCTCGCCGAATCCGGCCGGACTGGAAGATACACTGGAACGCATAGAACGGTTTTACGATCAAATCATGCAAGATCGCATTACGCCCATCTCGGTTGGTGGCGATCATCTCACAAGCTTACCTGTTTTGCGCGGTATGGCGAAAAACAAACCTTTATCGATGATACATTTTGATGCTCATACAGATTTGTTTCAGGGCTATTTTGGCGGCACAAAATATACCCATGGCACACCTTTCCGGTGCGCAATCGAAGAGGGATTGCTTGATCCAAAACGGGTTGTGCAAATTGGTATCCGCGGCACAATGTATGATGGTGAAGATATCGAGTGGGGCCGGGAGAAGGGTGTTACCATAATCGGCATTGACGAGGCCAGAGATCGCGGGCATGTTGACGTAATGCAGCAGGCAAGGGAAATTGTCGGTGATACACAAACGTATGTAAGTTTTGACATCGATTTCATTGACCCGGCCTTTGCTCCAGGCACTGGAACTCCAGAGATAGGTGGACCGGATACCTGGACGGCGCAACAGTATGTAAGGGGTCTGTCTGGCGTGAATATCGTTGGGGCTGATTTGGTGGAAGTTTCACCACCTTTCGATCCATCCGGAAATACCGCATGGGTCGCTGCGTCTATACTGTTCGAGATTTTATGTGTCGTCGTGGAGGCCCGTGTAGCGGGGACGGCTTAGTTTTTTGGATCATGGTTGTGCAGCGCGACCGTGGTTCATTCAAGTTTTACGCTGTGAATTTTTGGGAGAGAAAAATGAAAACATTGAAAACACTAGTGGCAGCTCTTGCAGCATCTTCAGCGATGTTTGTGGCAACGGCTCCTGCTCAAGCGTTGGATGAACTGACGGTTGCCTACTTCCTTGAGTGGCCAACACCGAACCAGTTTGCACAAGCAAACAAAATCTATGAAAAAGAGCTTGGTGTGAAAGTAAACTGGGTTTCCTTCGATGCTGGAACAGCGATGTCAGCGGCCATGGCTTCTGGAGATGTTCACATCTCGTTTTCGCAAGGTGTAACACCTTTCTTGGTTGCAACTGCAGCAGGTCAAGACCTTCAAGT
This sequence comes from Pseudomonadota bacterium, assembly GCA_039191645.1. Lineage (GTDB taxonomy): Bacteria > Pseudomonadota > Alphaproteobacteria > Rhizobiales > Rhizobiaceae > JAALLB01. Next base: position 148,635 of record JBCCXO010000001.1, read on the forward strand.
CGTGGATATCGCAGTTTCATACTCTGATAATGACAACTGTGTTGTTCGCTCAGAGCTTGAAATCACAAAAGACAACGTTGCTGATCTGAAGGGCAAAAAAGTAGCGGTTCCGCTTGGAACGGCAGCTCATTCTGGATTCCTGGCTCAAATGAAGCACTTCGGTATCGCAGAATCCGATCTCACCATTGTGGATATGGCACCATCAGATTCAGCAGCTGCGTTCTCGCAGCCAAACACTGATTTGGCAATGGCTTGTGGCTGGGGTGGCGCGCTGCGCACCATGAAACAACATGGCAACCCGATCATCGAGGGTAAAGAGAAAGAGTCTGTTGTTGGTAAAGTATTTGACGTAACGTCAATACCAACCTCTTTCGGTGAGGAAAATCCAGAGCTTCTGGCTAAATTCCTTAAAATTACGTCTGATATGAATGCGAAGTATGCTTCCGAGAAAGACGCAATGATGCCGGACATCTCAAAAGCTGCCGGTATGGATCTTGAAGGAACGACTGCCGTTATCGGTACGTTTGTTTTCCCGACAATCGATGAGCAGCTTTCTGGTGAATGGATGGGCGGCGGCGTTGCCGAATATCTGACATCCAGCGCAAAGGCATTGGAGGAGTCCGGCAAAATCAAGGCTCTTCCAGATTACAATGCGGTTGTGAATGCCAGCTATCTCGAGGCTGCATCTAAGCTGTAATCCTACATCAATTGTGTGCGGCCCCTGAATTGGGGCCGTGCTACCGCAACAAAGTCCGGTAGACCGGAGAACGGGGGACATAATGTCTGGATTGCTAATTGATGATGTTTCAATGACTTTCGAGTTGCCTGATGGCGGAAAAGTCGAGGCGTTAAAGAACATCAACCTTAATATCAAAAATGGTGAGCTGCTATCGGTTTTGGGACCATCGGGTTGCGGCAAGACGACTTTGTTGAACATTGTTGCCGGCTTTTTGGCGCCGACAGCGGGAACCATCACCCTTAATGACGATCGTGTCAGTGGGCCTAGTCCTGAACGTGGCATGGTTTTTCAAAAGGGCGCATTGTTTGAGTGGATGAGTGTGCGTAAGAACGTTGCCTTTGGACCCTCAATGAAACGGATGCCACAGGGCGAGATGAACGATATTGTGGATCATCTTTTGGAAGTGGTTGGACTGCAGGACTTTAAAGAAAAAGCAATTTACGAATTGTCGGGCGGTATGCAGCAGCGGGTTGCGCTGGCGCGTTGTTTGGCAAATGAACCGGACGTCATCTTGATGGATGAGCCATTGGGTGCACTGGATGCGCTGACCCGCGAAAAAATGCAGGGATTGGTTCTGAAATTATGGAAAGAGACCGGTAAAACAATCATCCTGATTACGCATTCTGTTGAAGAGGCATTGCTATTGGGAGAGCGCTTGTTGGTTATGGCGCCAAGGCCTGGACGTGTCCATAAAGAGTATAACTTGCCATTTGCTGAAATGGGCGTCGGCGCGGACCTTCGTGAGGTCAAGCAGGATAAAAAATTTGGCCCAACACGTGATGAAATCCTGTCCATGATCTGGG
>JBCCXO010000002.1:0-147558 GCA_039191645.1 Pseudomonadota bacterium
GGGTGAGTGCAAACATTCCACAAGAGGCTGCAATCCGAGGGTTTCATTCCACAGCAATGCGCCTTGAAGATGCCGGCGCCATGCAGGAACTTCTTCGTTTCATGAACTATGAAAAGCTGGACGAGCAAGGGGACACAATCCGTTTGGCCGTGAACAACGGAAATGGAGCGCATGTTCTTGATCTCGAACTTCTTCCCTCGGCAGCTCAGGCAAACCAGGGAGCGGGATCTGTTCATCACATTGCATTCTCGGTAGAGGACCGCAATGCACAGGTGCGCGTGCGCGATGCGCTTATTGATACGGGTTATTCCGTTACGCCGGTGATTGATCGCGACTACTTCTGGGCTATCTATTTTAGAACACCTGGAGGGATACTCTTTGAAGTCGCCACAAATGAACCCGGTTTCGACCGAGATGAAGCAAAAGACGCGTTGGGAACAGGGTTGAAACTACCAACCCAGCATGAGCACTTGCGTGCGGAACTCGAAAAGCATCTTGATCCGATCAAGGACGCGTAAACCTATGACTGAAGAAATTAAGATACACTTAGAGGAGTCCGATACCAAAGGTCGGTATTTCAGCGACTCGGTAAACGGTGCTTTTGCTGAGATGACATTTACAAAAGCTGGAGAGGGGTTGATCATCATCGATCATACCGAAGTGCCCCAAGCCCTCTCTGGCCTGGGCCTTGGCGTGAGATTAGTCGAGAGCGGGGTACGGTTTGCGCGTGAAAGCGGACGCAAGATCGTCCCACTGTGTCCCTACGCGGCTCACCAATTCCGCAAACACGCCGAATGGCATGACGTATTGAACCGATAAGCATCAAGGAGAAGCCCATGAGCTGGAACCCCGCAATAGAACCAAATTGTCCCGAAGCCGGAAATCTGGATTCAATCGAAACCGTGATTATCCCACGTGCCCGGGATCTGGGTGGCTTTGAAGTTCGTCGGGCACTGCCCTCTCCCAAACGACAAATGGTGGGTCCTTTCATTTTCTTCGATCAGGCAGGCCCTGCTGAGTTTTTAACAGGGCAGGGGATTGATGTGCGCCCGCACCCGCATATTGGGCTTTCTACAGTAACTTACCTGTTTGAAGGCGAATTTCAGCATCGCGATTCTCTGGGCACAAATCAGATGATCTACCCCGGAGAAGTAAACTGGATGACCGCAGGAAATGGCGTGACCCACTCCGAGCGCACCAGTGAGGAAACGCGGAAGGGTGAAAGCAAGTTGTACGGAATTCAGACCTGGGTTGCACTGCCGGAAAACAAGGAAGAAATGGATGCGGATTTCGAGCACCTGAGCAGCGACCAACTGCCCTACATTGAGGGCGAGGGAAAACAGGTCAACCTGATTTTGGGAAATGCATGGGGCGAACGCAACCCGATTAAAACCCACTCAGAAATGTTTTACGCAGATGCCATTCTGGAGCCGCACGCTGTTATTCCAATGCCAGATAATCACGAGGACAGAGGTATTTACGTCGTAGAAGGGGCTGTCGATATCGCCGGACAGGAGTTTGAAGCAGGGAAAATGGCTGTTTTCCGCCCCGGTGACGCGATTTCTGTACATGCGAAGGAAAAAGGCGCTCGCCTTATGTTGCTTGGCGGGGAGACACTGAACGGACCTCGATACATCTGGTGGAATTTTGTTGCGTCTTCAAAAGACAAACTGGAGGCAGCCAAAGAAGCCTGGGGACAGGGTGACTGGGAAAACGGCCGCTTTCAACTGCCACCTGGAGACGTCGAAGAGTTTATTCCCCTGCCAGATTAGGTATAAAGGCGGTCATGAAAGTTTCTCAGGCCCTTGATGCGCGGAAGTCCATTCGCGCATTTACAGAAAAGAAAATCCCGCCCGAAACACTTCTCAGCGTTTTTGAGAGGGCCTCACGCGCGCCATCCGGCGGAAACTTACAACCTTGGCGTATCGTTATTCTTTCCGAAACCAAGCTGGATGCCTTCAAATCCTTGATGGAAAAACGCCTCGGCGGAGAACCAAATCCGGACGGAGAGGGCGCAGAATACGCTGTTTACCCGCCAAATTTGAAAGAACCATACCGTACAGTACGGTATGAAGTGGGCGAGGAAATGTATCGTCTCCTTGGAATATCCAGGGATGAAAAGCCCAAGCGTCTGGAATGGTTCGCAAATAATTTTCGTTTTTTTAATGCCCCAGCTGGCGCTTTTTGCTTTGTTGACCGGATTATGGGGCCACCCCAATGGTCCGATCTTGGCATGTATTTGCAATCCGTCATGCTTTTGTTTCAGGAACATGGAATCGATACATGCGCGCAGGAATGCTGGTCGGCTTACCCCAAAACCGTGCATCAGTTTTGTGAAATGCCGGACGAGTTGATGTTGTTCTGTGGCATGGCGATCGGTTACCGGGATCAATCTCATCCGGTTAACGACCTTAAAACAAAAAGACTGCCGGCATCAGACTGGTTGAAAGTCTTGTGACGCCGACAGGGTTAAAACTCAGGATGCAACCGCTTTCATAAATCGGTCTTTAATCACAACTGGATCCATGGTGATCACAGGCATTTTTGCGTTGCCGCTATCACATTTAACAATCATCACGGTCATCTTTTTTGAAGCGATGGCTTCTTGGAGCGCAGCGCCGGTATCAACATCCTGAACCTCGACCACATTCTCACATCCCGCAGCGCGAGCCATTCCTGCAAGCGATGTCTTTTTGCCGGTATAAGTGGGCTGATCGCCGGTCGAACCATAGGACCCGTTGTCTATGATCATCAGGATGTAATTGTCCGCCACATTGTTGCCGATGGTTGGAAGCGTGCCAAGGTTGGTCAAAACGGACCCATCCCCATCAATTACAACGACTGTCTTGGGTTGCGACAGGGCAAGCCCAAGACCAATAGAGGATGCAAGCCCCATGGTTCCGAGCATGTAGAAGTTCGTGGGTTGATCATCAATGGCATGCAACTCCTGTGAGGGTATACCGATGTTACAAACAACCAGTTGGTCCCGCAGGATTGGTGCAATTTCTCGTAGAATTTCAGAACGTATCATTGGTCGCCATAGCCTCCCCAGAAATTTGCATCTGTCAAAATGGCAACCGGTTTGTTGCACATGAACGTGTATTTTAAAATCATATCGAGCTCTTCAACATCCGACTGCTGATGGAAGTGATAGGTCGGGATATTCATCTGTGCCAAGAGAGCTTTGGTGTGAACGGCCATCTCCACCTGACAGGCCACAGGCTCGCGTAATTCACCCCGGTAACTGATCAGCATGGGCAAAGGCATATGATAGTACTGTATCAGAGTCGCAAGGGTGTTGATTGTAACCCCGATCGCAGTATTCTGCATGATGATGGCGGGGCGCTTGCCGCCCATGTATGCGCCTGCACAAAGGCCCATCCCTTCATCTTCCTTATTCGAGGGGATATGATAAATTTCTTCGCGCTGATCAATCTCTTCAATCACACCCGCTAACTGTTTACAGGGGACCGTTGTCACAAACGAGATGTCGTTGGCAACGAGGTCATCTGTAATTTTTTTATCTATATTCATTCAGTGGCTCCGGTTTTTGGCGTACCGTGTTTGTGTTTCCGCCTGTAGTTCATCTATCAAATCGATTCAATAAGATACAGCCAGTTGGATGATTTCAACGATTGTCAGCCCAATTTCAGTTTTATTAAACCATTGAATTGGCTGGACGATAAAAGACGTACGTTAAACGGGGTCGCATTTTTCCCTGGCAATGGCACGCCAGCCAATATCACTGCGATGAAATCCGTTTTCCCAAGTGATTTTTTCCACGGCAGAATACGCCTTTGATTGTGCTTGTGTCACGGTCTCTCCCAAAGCGGTGACGTTCAAAACGCGCCCACCAATGGCCAAAAGCTTCCCATCCTTACTGGATGTCCCCGCATGAAAAACCAGAGCACCATCTGCTTGTGCTGCTTCAATCCCTTTGATTTCAGTGTTCTTTTCATAACTGCCCGGATATCCCCTGGAAGCTAGAACAACGGTTAGTGCAGCCAGCGAAGACCACTGAGCCTCCTGTTCAAGAAGCGTGCCATTACTGGCGCTGATCATGATTTCCAGCAAATCAGATTCAAGACGCGGCATCAAAACCTGACATTCCGGATCACCAAACCGTACATTGTATTCAATCAGCTCCGGTCCTTTATCAGTGATCATCAAGCCCGCATACAAAATACCCTTAAACGGATGTCCCCGTGCATGCATGCCCGCTAGCGTCGGGACAATAATCTCAGTCATGGTGCGGTCTATCATTTCCTGTGTCATGACAGGCGCGGGAGAATAAGCCCCCATACCCCCGGTGTTTGGACCGGTATCGCCTTCGCCCACCCGTTTATGATCTTGTGCGGTTCCCAACAGCAGCGCAGTCTGTCCGTCGCAGATGGCAAACAAACTTGCTTCTTCTCCCGCAAGAAACGCCTCAATCACCACTTCATGGCCCGCCGCACCGAAACTCCCTGAGAAGCAATCTTCAATTGCATTTTCAGCTTGCGCCCGAGTTTCCGCAATGATCACACCCTTACCTGCAGCAAGACCATCTGCTTTGATCACGACCGGCAACGGCATTTCATCCAAAAAATTCTTAGCGCTAGCGGCATTGTCAAACCGTTTGTAAGCAGCTGTTGGAATATGAAATTCTGCGCATAGATCTTTTGTGAACCCCTTGGAGCCCTCCAATTGTGCGGCATACGCGGATGGTCCAAAAACCCCAATTTCTGCTTCTAGCAGGTCATCTGCCAAGCCTGCGACCAGGGGTGCTTCAGGTCCGACAACAACAAACGAAACGTCGTTAGCTCTGCAAAAGTCGACAATGGCAGAATGGTCGGCAACATCGAGGACAACGCATTCTGCGCAATCTGAAATGCCCGCATTACCGGGAGCACAATAAAGTTTGGAACACTTCGGGGATTGTGACAGTTTCCATGCCAACGCATGTTCCCGGCCGCCTGAACCGATAAGTAAGATGTTCATTCCTAGCTCCTGCGAGTTTCACATTGAGTATCATGTCTCAGTCCGTGACAATGCCACCCTTGACGTGAATTCACTTCCCGTCCACAGATTTGTTCTATGACTCAAACTTTGCCAACGACTGATGACGATAAAGTAGCAGATGCACTGCGTCACTCATGGGTGTACCACCTCCCGAAATGGGTGTGGCCCTATGCTCAATTGGCCCGCTGGGAACGCCCCATCGGCTGGCAACTCTTGATGTGGCCCTGTTGGTGGAGTGTGTTGTTGGGCGTTATTGCTTCTGAATTGTCTGTCACGTCGACGATCGTAAGCATTGAAAACTTCTCGCCCTCGCGGGTTTCGTTCAACTTCCAAAAATTAATACCCTTGTTCCTTACCGTTTTAGTGCCTTTGTTTCTCGGGGCATTCGTCATGCGCGGAGCCGGATGTACATACAATGACCTCGCCGACGTTGATATCGACAATCAAGTCGAACGCACAAGGTCACGGCCCTTGCCTTCTGGACGCACAACAAGGAAACAAGCTTTTGCTTTTCTTATCCTTCAAGGACTTGCTGGGTTATGCGTCTTGTTGTTCCTATCCAGGTACTCAAGTTTTGTCTTCTGGCTCGGCACGGCCTCCTTGCTTTTGGTCGCAATTTATCCCTTCATGAAACGTATTACCTGGTGGCCACAATTGTTTCTGGGATTGGCGTTCTCCTGGGGCGCGCTCATGGGTTGGGCAATCATCTGGCGAGAAATTTCGATTGCGCCCCTGCTGCTCTATATCGGCAGCATTTTTTGGGTAATCGGCTACGACACCATCTACGCACATCAAGACCGTGAAGATGATGCACTTGTCGGAGTGAAATCGACAGCCCGCTTGTTCGGCAAAAAAAGTAAGTTTGCCATTACCATACTTTACAGCCTTGCGATGTCATTTTTTGCTGCCGCGTTTTGGATGGCTGCTCCCTTTACCCAGGGGATGTGGATATGGTCGGCCTGGTTAGGCCTTACCATTGGCGCGGTACACATGATCTGGCAGATTGCCAAATTGGATATCGATGATGGCGGCGCGTGTTTGCGCCTGTTCAAGTCAAACAGCACGTTTGGATTGACGTTGTTTTTGGGACTGGCGGGGGCACTCTTGCTTGCCTAACGGCGCGCAATAATTTCAGCAGCCGTCAATTTCTCGACGTCGCCAATCGTGCCGGGTTTGCGTCGGCGCAAAAAATTAGGGCGATGCTTAACCGCTGTAATGCGTTTACGACGTTCCCAGGGTGTCTCTAACATGATGTCTCCTAAAAGGTTTTGAACCGGGGTCGGCTCCCCTTCAAGTCCCACCAGAAGCATTGGAAGTTTCATTAAACGGCTCCACGAATGCCAATCTGCTGCGATATCATCCATGTCATTTGCATAAAGCAAAGGTATACAAAGTTCTGGGTCATGATGAAGCAATTCAAGGGTCACAATGACGTTTCCTTGATCATCCTCAATCGCACGGGCAGCAACACCTTTAAATGCTGTGGCAGGCACGGCAATGGTCATAGGCAACCCACAGGAAAGTGTTTTGCGCACGACAGCGCCCTTCGTATCGATCTTGTAGGATTTATTACCAAACTCGAGTTTGTGTTGTTTTTGATAGGGGTCAAGCCGCAACGCGCGACCCGCCCCGTTCTGTCCGGCAAAGTTAGCCATAGTGCCTCACTGTACTTTTCAGAGCCCGTTTCTGTGACGGTACTTCTGAGCGCCGGTTTGTTGTTCTTATTATTTTTCTCCGGCGATAAATGCACTATAAGAAAAGGAAGTCCAAAACCGCTTAACAAATACGGTAAATGAAATCTTGCCTCTCAAAATGGTTATCGAAGTGTATCCAGCATAGAAAGTATTAAGGTAAACCGATGTTCACTATTTCCCGGATAGACCATTTTGTGCTCACGGTTGCCTCGATTGATGCGACTGTCCGTTTCTATCGTGAGGCATTGGGTATGCATGTTGAAACCTTCGGTGCAGGAAGGACAGCGCTCGCGTTTGGTAATCAAAAAATCAATTTGCACGAAGTGGGTAAGGAGTTTGAACCCAAAGCAAAATTTCCAACTGCGGGCTCTGGTGATTTCTGCCTGATTACAGACACACCGATAGATAAAGTCCGCGATCATCTGGTTCGTCTAGGCATAAAAATCGAAAGCGGACCGGTAGACAGGACAGGCGCAACGGGAAAACTGGTTTCTGTTTATTTTCGGGACCCGGATGAAAACCTGGTGGAAATCAGCAACTATGTTTGAGCGCTATGCCGCCCGGGCGATCGAGTCGCGGAGTTCGAACTCAACCCTGTTCCGGCCATTGTCTTTTGCTTTGTATAGCTGTCTGTCTGCTGCTGTGAGCAGTGACACAACATCCTGTTTGGTATTGTAAAAGACAGCACCAATGCTTACCGAAAGCTGTAAATCCGGTATCTCGGCCTCATGCGAAGAAGCCATGACATTCTTTCGCAATCGCTCTGCAATTTCCTGGGCGGTCTTTTTGTCAACATGCTTCAGATGGATCGCGAATTCTTCCCCGCCCAGCCGTCCAATTCGGTCAGAAGCGCGAATCCCCTTTTTCAGCGCGTTTGTTATCGCAACCAATGCACGATCACCCGCGATATGTCCGTGATTATCGTTGATTTTCTTGAAGAAATCCGCATCAACAATCAAAAATGCGTCGCTGACTTCGTCTTGGCTTTCCTGCGCTAATTCACTGCGTAAGTCTTCTAAAAATGCTTCTCTTGATAAGATTCCCGTCAGATCATCCCGCCGGATGATCTGCTTTAGGTCCTTGCGCAGCAACTCAATATGCCGGATAAAAACCAAAAAACCTGCAAGCACCGGGAAGGCCAGAAGGCTTGAAACAAGCCAGGTATGCATCCGAACCACATGCATTTTTTCAGCGTAGACTTCAGGCAAGTTCATCGCTGTAAACACGGTGGTTAATCCGTCCGCGCCGATCCCAATGATCACCCAAAGGACGATGATTGTTGCAGCCATCGTCTTGTACGATGAAAAGTCAAATCTTTCGAGAAAATTCATTTTTGGACCTGATAAATCGCAGGTCAGACTAGGAATAAGTCGTTAATTTTTGTTTAAAGAATAAGTATAGATTTTAAACAGTTAGTACAGAAAAAGTATTAACAAAAAATACCAAGAAATTTTGGGCTCCGGATGATTAAAGGACTTTTACCGGGTTAATGATGTTTTGCGGGTCCAGCGCCTGTTTGACAGATTTCATCAACCCCAGTTCAACAGAACTTTTGGTTTTTGCAATCAGGGGTTGTTTCAATCTCCCCACGCCGTGTTCTGCTGCAACAGAGCCGTCCATTTCAACAACGAGCGCATGGATCAAATCATTGATATGCTGTCGCTGAGCAAGAAAATCCTCTGCCTTTTGGTTTTCCGGTTGCGAAATGTTGTAATGAATGTTTCCGTCGCCAAGATGGCCAAACGCGCAAATCCTGGCATTCTTTATTTCTGAGCCAATAATGGTGTTTGCTCTGTCGAGAAACTCCGGGATTTTGTGGATCGATACAGATACATCATGTTTTATCGAGCCGCCTTCTTGTTTTTGGGCCAAAGGCATCTTCTCACGGAGATCCCAAAACTCTTTTTGTTGAGCAACCGACGCCGCGATGCTTGCGTCACAGACCAACCCGTCGCTGAAAACAGATTCCAAAGCTTCTTCCAGCATGGACGTTGCGTCTTCCTGGGATCGGTTGGAGGATATCTCAACCAATACCTGCCACGGGTAAATCTTTTCCAGAGGCATTTTGGTGCCGCTCATGTGACGCAAGGTAAATGCCACGGGAATGCGCCCCATCAGTTCAAAAGCCGTTAACGAACTTCCGGCCACTTCGTTGATACGCTGAAAAAAAGAAAGTGCACGCGATGCACTCTCCAAACCGCAAAGAGCAATTCCCTTTCCCTTTGGCTTTGGGAACAGTTTCAAGACTGCAGCGGTCACGATTCCAAGTGACCCTTCCGCACCTATGAACAGGTTTTTAAGGTCATACCCCGTATTGTCTTTTTTCAATCTCCGCAGACCATGCCAGATGTCTCCCGATGGCAAAACAACTTCGAGTCCCATAACCAATTGTCGTGTGTTGCCATAGGCCAGCACACCTGTACCTCCGGCATTGGTGGAAATGTTCCCTCCGATCTGACAGGAACCTTGCGCTGCAAGCGCCAACGGAAAAAGCCGGTCGTTTTGATCAGCAATGTTCTGAATCCCTTCCAGAATACAACCCGCTTCACAAACGACAACATTACTCTCCAAATCGATTTCCCGGACTTTATTCATCCGTTCCAGTGAAACGACAATTTGAGTACCGGATTCATCGGGTACAGCACCGCCGACATGGCCAGTATGCCCACCTTGCGGAACTATAGCGGTCCCGGTTTCGTGCGCCAGCCTGACAATTTGCGCGACTTGCTCTGTGGTGTTCGGCTTTAGCACAACCGGCGTTTTACCGATGTAAAGGCCACGGTTTTCATGTGTGTAACGCGAGATATCCTCCTGTGGCAGGAGGGCATGCTTTTCACCAACCAAGTCAATGAAACGCGTTACGAGACGTTCCTTCATGTACTTTCCTTTTGTGCAGCCGCACGGCGAAGCCTGTCATTAATGGCAATGCCCAATCCCTCCAAAGGGATCGGTGACACACATAGTCTTGGAATGCGATGTGCATCAAGTGCCTTAAGTCCACGATAGAGATTGGCAGCCGCTTCCTGCAAGTTGCCTGACGGGCTCAGATTTATCGCCAACGGATGCTCCGGGCAATTCGCACCAAATTGAAGCCAGCCATCCGTTTCATCGCATTCTTCGCAATCAAGCACAACCTGAGCATCAGGCGCATAGTGGCTTTTCAGCATTCCGGGCGCGATTATCTTGGTATCTGCGGGTTCTTGCGGCGCTATTCCCGTGACGTCTTTGATCTGATCATGCGTGACAGAGCCAGGACGAAGAATAAAAATTTGATTGCCCTCCACCTTCACAATGGTTGATTCCAGTCCCACGTCACAAGGCCCTGCATCTATGACTGACAAGTCAGTCTCTTCAAACTCGGAAACAACGTGATCGGCAGTTGTCGGAGAAACCCGACCCGAACGATTGGCGCTTGGGGCAGCAAGCGGTTTTCCAAAATCAGCGATCACCTTACCCGCAATCCCCCTTGGACATCGTAATCCCACCGTATCAAGACCAGCGGTGACCAGAGCATGAATTGATGATTCGAGAGAGAGAGGCACAATGAGGGTAAGTGGACCAGGCCAAAAGGCGTCTCCCAACTTTTTGGATAAAGGATCAAAGATTCCATAAGTCTCTGCCATGGTCATATCGCTGACATGACAGATCAGCGGATTAAACTTCGGTCGGCCTTTCAACTCGAAAATTTTTGCAACCGCTGTTCCATTTGTCGCATCTGCTGCGAGTCCATAAACTGTCTCAGTCGGTAAACCGATGCAGTTGCCTGTGCGAAGTGTCTCACGGACCTTTTCGAGATTGACATCAAGACTGTTGACGGAAATGGTTAGAGGCATAAGTGATGTTTTGATTGACGTTAACGTCAAAATTATTCAAACAGGTTTTAGATTGTCCGGTCTTTTGGAGGAATAACATGTACCGTGCACCCGTAGCAGATATTTCTCACACGCTCAAACATGTAGCCGGAATCAATTCGGCTATCGAAAGTGGCGATTTAGGAGAGCTTTCAGAAGACTTGGTCGATGCGGTTCTGGAGGAAGCTGGAAAGTTTGCAACCGATCAAATCGGCCCGCTCAACAAACATGCAGATTTGATTGGTGCAAAACTCGAGAATGCGATTGTCACAACAGCGCCCGGTTTTAAGGAAACGTATAAAGCTTGGTGTGACGGAGGATGGAATGCCATTGCCGGCCCGCAAGAGTATGGTGGTCAGGGGCTTCCAAACATGCTTGCAATTGCCGCTGCTGAAATGTGGAATTCTGCTTCCATGGCGTTTGGCTTGTGCCCTCTGCTTACGATTGGTGCCATCGAAGCGCTCGACAAACATGGCACAACAGAGTTGAAGGACACTTATCTTGCCAAACTGGTCTCTGGGGAGTGGAGCGGAACCATGAATCTGACAGAACCACAATGCGGTTCTGATTTGGCTGCCTTGAAGACGCGGGCAGAACCGGTTGGCAACGGCTCTTACAAAATTTTTGGCCAGAAAATCTTCATTACCTTCGGTGAGCATGACATGGCAGATAACATTTGCCATTTGGTCCTTGCACGCCTTCCCGATGCACCGGCAGGGACACGTGGAATATCGCTGTTCCTCGTTCCTAAATTCCTCGTCAATGAAGACGGAAGTCTCGGAGAGCGAAACGATTTATTCTGTCAATCGATTGAGCACAAGTTGGGCATTCACGGATCGCCAACCTGTGTGATGATTTATGGTGACGGATTTGAAGGCCGTGATCCCGGCGCGATAGGCTATTTAATTGGTGAAGAAAATCGTGGTCTCAATTGCATGTTTACGATGATGAACAACGCACGGCTTAACGTTGGAACCCAAGGCGTTTCTATTGGTGAAGCTGCTTATCAACACGCACTCGCTTATGCCAACGACCGAAAACAGGGCAAAGCCTCTGGGTATGAAGGTGAAGGCATGGCACCGATCGTTCACCATCCAGACGTGCAACGCAACCTGCTCACCATGAAGTCCATGACCCAGGCAGCCCGTGGCATTTGTTACACGACTGCCCATGCGCTGGATATGGCCCACAGCAAGCAGGGAGAAGAGGCGAAATTCTGGGACGAAAGGGCCAGTCTGCTGACACCAATTGCCAAAGCATTTTCGACTGACATCGGATGTGAGGCCGCAGACATTGGCGTGCAAATTCACGGTGGAATGGGATTCGTTGAGGAAACGGGTGCTGCCCAATACATGCGCGATGGTCGTATCAATCCGATCTATGAGGGCACAAACGGAATCCAATCGATTGATCTAGTAACGCGCAAGCTTCCCCTGTCAGGCGGAGAATGTGTCAAAGCCTACATCGCTGAGCTACGAGACATTTCAGAGCAAGTGCGTGGGGCGAATCATGATGGATTTGGAAACACAGCAGAGCTTTTGGATCTGGCGATTTCCGACGTTGAAGAAGCAACAGATTGGATGCTGGAGAAACTTGCAAACGGTGGAATGGACGAAGCACTCGCCGGAGCAACGCCCTACCTTCGCCAATTCGGTCTCGCAGCTGGTGGATGCTACCTTGCTAAAGCGGGCCTTGCCGATGACGACGAGGGACGTGTAAGCCTTGCACGGTTTTTTGTAGAGAACTTTGCAGCAGAATGCGCAGCATTGAAAAGCACAGTGACCGGCGGTGCAGCCAGCCTTTTAGCAGCCGGTAAAACCTTGAAAGCGGGATAACCATGACAGACGTAAACGATCACATACTGGCGCATGCTAAAGATGGTGTGATGACCATTCGAATGAATCGGCCTGAAAAGAAAAACGCAATAACCGGAGATATGTATGCCCGTCTGGCAGCCTCCCTTGATGCAGCAAACGAAGATGAAAACATCTCTGCGATTTTGATATTGGGAACGCCTGGCGCGTTTTCATCAGGAAATGATATTGCAGACTTTTTGAAAGTTGCCATGACAGGTGAACGCGCATCGATGGAAGTGTTTGACTTTCTGGAGCGGATTATCATGGCACCGAAACCAATCGTTGCTGGTGTTGATGGTCTTGCAATCGGGGTGGGAACCACCATGCTGCTGCATTGTGATCATGTGATTGCCTCGGGCAATTCCCGTTTCAAAACGCCATTTGTTGATCTGGGCCTTGTGCCAGAAGCCGGTTCCAGTCTAATTGCACCTGAGTTAATGGGGCATCACAATGCTTTTGCCTTGCTTGGAATGGGCGAAGCGTTTGATGCAATGATGGCAAAGGACGCAGGTTTTGTGAATCTGGTCGTAGATCCGGAGATCCTTGAAGAAACCGCCAAGGCCGCTGCATACAACATTGCCGCGAAACCAAAACAGGCCCTGAAACTCTCCCGTGATCTCATCCGTGGAGATAGAAGTGCAATTCTGGAACGGATGCGCGAAGAGGCTGTCTTGTTCGGCGAGAGGCTTGAATCGGACGAGGCAAAGCTGGCTTTCACCGCTTTTATGTCGAAGGGTCAAAAAAAGGCCGGATGATACCGGCCTTGGGGTTTTTGTAATGCCGAGCGAGTGGCTTTTGACCTCTCAGTCAGTTGGAGTTGATGAGGCCGTTTAGACTATCGATCGTCTCGGACACGCTTTTAATCGCGTTCTCAACTTCCTCGACTTTCTTCAATGCTTCAGGCTTTTGCGCTTCTTCAAGCGCTGCAGCTGCTGCTTGTTCTTCGGCCAATTGAGCTTTCAGTTGTTCCAGCGCTTCCTGTTCTGCTTGCAACTGCGCCCGAACTTTTTCTTCTGCTTCCAGCTTGATACGCGCTTCCTCTTCAGCTTTCTTTTTGGCAGCTTCTAGTTCTGCGGCCTTTTCAGCTTCAATCTGCGCGCGAACTTTTTCTTCTGCTTCGAGTTTGATGCGTGCTTCCTCTTCGGCCTTTTTCTTTGCAGCTTCCAGTTCCGCTGCTTTTTCAGCCTCTTCTGCAGCCTTTTTTGCTGCAGCTTCAGCTTCTGTATTTGTTTCTACCGTGCTGTTTTGAGTGGCCGGCGCGGTGCTCTGTGTTTCGTTTTCCTGATTATTACAACCAGCAAGCACGAATGCTGCCAGCGTGAAAAGTACTATCTTTTTCATGAAATTCATCCTGATCTATGATTTTGCCCAACGTACGAAAATACATTACGTTAGGTAATATTTTAGCCATGAATAAGGCATGAATTGGGTATTCAATTCGAGTTCAGGATTCATTTTTCGAGCAGCGCCACAACTTCCACATGTGGTGTAAACCTGAACTGGTCAATGGGTGTGATTTGTTGGATTTTGTATCCCCCTTCAAGGAGCAGTTTCAGGTCTCTGGCTAGCGTGATCGGATTGCATGAAACAGCCGCCACCTTTCCGATTTTTGATTTGGCTATCTGTCTGACCTGTGCCTCTGCCCCGGCGCGCGGCGGGTCAAACACGAGGCCGTCAATTTTCTTCAGTTCTGTAAAGTTGACCGGGCGGCGCTCCAGGTTTCGGGTCTCAATGCGGATTTGCTTCAGTTTGCCGCCAGTTTCCCGCCAAGCTCGATCAAGCGCTTGAAGGGAAGGGGCATTTTCTTCCAAGGCCCACACCATTGAATTCTCGGCTAACCGCAATGCAAAAGTCCCGATGCCGCTATACAAATCTGCGACCGACTTACAATCACTAAGATACGTACAGACCAATTCTGACATCGTTGCTTCAGCAGCTCTAACAGCTTGGACGAATGCGCCGGGAGGCGGAATCAGGTTGCATAACCCCATTCTCAAAATTGGCTTCTTTAATTCCACAAGCACTTCGCCATCGCTGGAGAGTCTTGCAAATCCAAAAGAGAGCGCTTTGCGTGCCAAAATCTCTTTGGTGTTTTGCTTTAACGGTTGCGGGCTTGAAAGAGCCAGATCGAGGCCTGCTTCGCTTGCAAGAACCGACAATCGAAAGGATTTCTTCGTATAGGGCAAAGAAGAAAGAACATTTTTTATATCTTGAAGTCTGTCGGATATATCTTTCACAAGAATAGGGCATTCAGTTATGTTGATGATCCTGTCGGTTGACCGCTCAGCGAAACCCAGCACAACGCCTTTAGCCGTATGTTTGACATTGAAAACACAGCGCCGTCTCGAAGCAACATCAAAACACACGAGGGGGTCTACTGCATGCGAAATTCCAACCCGCTCGAGCGCCTCGTACACCAAGGCGTGCTTCCAAGCCAAATAGCCTTCCTGCGAAAAGTGTTGCAGCTGGCAACCACCGCATTCACCAAAGTGGGTACAGATGGGATCGATTCTGAAGGATGATTGCCGAATGACGGATATCAGGTCCCGGCGAATGCCGGATGAGGTTGCAGTGACAGTCTCTCCCGGAAGAGAAAAAGGAATATAGAGCGTTTCACTGTCTTTGGTTGCTACCCCGTCGCCTTGTCTGGCTAGAGAGTGGATTTTGAGTTCAACCATCTTTCACTCCTGCCAACACATACTCCTGGTTTCCATCCCCGCCGGTAATCGTTGCAGGAAAAAAGTGTGTTACGCGCCATAGAGGTTGCGCAGCAAGCCACGCTTTAAGGTCTTCCGCAGCCTGGATTAAAACAGTTTTATCTCGAACAATACCTCCCTTTCCCAAGGCCTCTTTTCCAACTTCGAACTGTGGTTTTACTAGAAAAATGCCCACAGAATTCTTCTCTGCAATTTCAAGCGCTGGCGGGAGAACCAGTTTCAAAGAGATAAAACTTACATCACAGGTGAGGAATTCCGGTCGTCTATGTTCCAAATCAGCAAGCGTCAGATCGCGTGCGTTCTTCCCTTCGACATGCGTCAAACCGGGGTGGTTCACAAGGGCCGAAGCCAATTGACCTTGCCCCACCTCAATGCCGTACACGTGAGCCGCACCCCGCTCCAGCAGGACCTGTGTAAAGCCACCAGTGGAGATGCCAAGATCAAGCGCAACGTTCCCGGCTGGATCATAGCCGGTTTTTTCCAGTGCATCGATGAGTTTCAGTGCAGCCCGTGAGACGTATTGCTGAGCCGGATCGTTGATTTGAACCGGGTTATCTGCCGGGACAATTCGAGATGGTTTTGGTGAAAGATCTCCTTCTAACGTCACACAGCCGCGCAAAATGGCATCCCTAGCTCTGGCACGAGAAGGGTAGTGCCCATTTTCAACCAACCACTCATCTAAACGTAACTTGCGAGATGTCATGCCCGATCCTTGGATCAGACCTTACAGATTGGCAAGCCCTACTTGATGGGATTGCCATATCTGTCAAATTTATCCCAGACGATCCGGTTTTGCTGTTTCACCGGTTGACCGTTTACAGAACCCGTGAACGTGTAGTCGAGTTCAGAAAGGATGTTTGAAACAAGCGGCGGAAGGACTTTCTTACCCTTGGGTGGCACCCAGGCCGGACGCGGCAGGAGACTGGATTGTTCTTCCTCTTTTTTCAGCAATTTGCGGGTCACCATAAACGGCACATCATCATGATTGATCGAGCCGCGGATATCGCCAAGCTTTTCGGCAGCAATCTTTGCTGCAGCAGCTTCAACATTGCGATCAATTCTGACTTCGCTTGCAAGCGCAAACCCGGTCGCAATCATCAAGATAGATGCACCAGTTGTAACGATTCTACCTGGCATAAATTTCGATCCCCCGAAATGAGTTCGGGGGAACTGTGCCATAATGGGGTTAGGGAAGCGGAAAGGAAATTGGTTAGCGAACGGTTAAAGGCACGTTGTTGCCATTGCCAAAACACGTGTGATGAACACCTCTTGGCCAGCTGCTTGCCACAACCACAAAGAGGCCCCGGCAAACAACCCGGTAGAGGCCACAATCATTGTTTTGGTCGTCAACGACATGCTGATCACTATCTTTCAAACGTCTTCAACTATTTTCCACCAGTCGACGAAGTTTGGCAATAGCAATGTCATCTTGTTCATCAAATGAGATCGTTCCCTGAAAACTTCCGTCTGTGCGAAAGAGCATGACAAATGCCGAATGGTCCATGGTGTAATCGTCATCCTCAAGCTCAACTCTATTCGCGTATACTTTGTAATCTTTAAGTGCTTTCGAAACCGCTTTCTGCGTGCCCGTGATCCCCGTTATGCGTGGATCAAACGCTGAAACATAGTCTTTCATGACCTCTGGTGTGTCGCGTTCTGGATCCACGGTGACAAAATAAAAATCCAGTTTTTCAGCATCCGGTCCCAGATCTTTCAACCACCCTGCTGCCTGCAACAACGTGGTAGGACAAATGTCAGGACAATGGGTGAAACCAAAGAAGATGGCGTGTCTTCGATCTTTCAAGATCGCTTCCGTGACAGGTTCGCCGTTATGATTGATCAACTCGAAGGGGCCGCCAATTTTGACAGTGGACTGGTAAGCAACCTGTGTGGATTGTTTATCTGATAGCCAAAGATATCCTGCGACACCGGATATAAGGGCGACCATGCACCACAAGACAATACGTAAAGTCTTCATTTTAGTTCCTTTCAAACACCGTCCCTACATAGGCTGCGATTGTGTTGATAGTAAATCAAATCATTGTTGGGTTATGCCACAGTTGGACAAACTTTATGACCTTCACTCAGGATCAAGAGGTTCTGTGCCATCTGGTTTTCCTGCAGCATCGAGACGAATTTTCTCAACGCGATCTTCAGCGGCGGACAGCAGTTTGCGACAATGATTGCGGAGTGCTTCGCCACGCTCATAATGCGCAATTGATTGATCAAGAGGGACGTTTCCTTGTTCAAGGCTCTCAACGATTTTTTCCAATTCATCAAGCGCCTGTTCAAACGTCAGCGCCTCAATTTTACTCTTATCATCAGCCATCTCGACCCACCTATCCTGTCATCAAACGGTTTACATGTGCAGAGGCCGATTCTGCAAGCCCTTGAAGATCATACCCGCCTTCCAACAGGCTCACCAACCGGTTTTCACAATGTGCTTCTGCGACCTCCATGAGCTTGCCCGTAGCCCAATCAAAGTCTTCATCCACTAGGTTAAGGCCGGCAAGCGGATCGCGGAAATGAGCATCAAATCCTGCTGAAATCATAACTAAATCCGGCGCAAATTGTTCAAGTGCAGGCAGGATTCTATCCCTGAAAGCTTCTTTGAATTTCGAGCCATCATCCCCATCGCGCAATGGTGCATTGAAAACATTCCCGACACCGGTTTCTGAAAGAGCGCCAGATCCTGGATAAAGTGGCATCTGATGTGTTGAAGCAAACAACACAGTCGGATCATCATAGAAGATGTCTTGTGTCCCATTTCCATGATGAACATCGAAATCCACAATGGCGACACGCTCGGCTTCATGCTTTTCCTGCGCATATCTTGCCGCTATGGCGATGTTATTGACCAGGCAAAACCCCATAGCCGTTGTTCTCTCTGCATGGTGTCCTGGTGGCCGCATAGAAACAAAAGCATTATCGCAGTCTTTTGAGAATACGCCGTCGACCGCATCCATTGCCGCGCCGCATACGTGTTGTACAACCTCCCAACTCCTTGGGCTTGCACTGGTATCGGCGTCCACGATCGCCAATCCTGACTCGGGAATTTTACCTTCAATACCTTGGAGGAAAGCCTTTGGATGTGCGAGTTCAAAATAAGCCGGGTCACCTTTAGGTGCTTCGATGCGCTCCAAAGCATCAAACTGGTTTCCGCTAAGTACCTCATCCAGGGCGCGAACACGATCAGGTCGTTCGGGATGCCCGGGTGGAGTGATGTGTTCCACACACAAGGGGTGCGTATAAAGTCTGGTCGTCATGCCGTGCCTCCTCGAGACAAGGTGTCGATTGTCGCCTCGATTTTCAACCTATTGTCTTGCAACACGGTAGATTTTGCCATCATCAAGTCCGACGACAAACTCCGGTTGACCATCTGTTTCGCGAGCAAGAATGGCCCTGTCGATGCGCGCTGGTAAGCGAACACGCGCAATTTCCGCGAACCGTTGGCCTTGAACCCCCACAACGACAAGCTGATTGCGCGCAAGCGAAGGGATGACCAAATCCGGAATGCCATTGCCATTAACATCCGCAACGGCAGACAGTCTTAATTCGTTTGAGCCGATAAAATGGTTCGAAAAACCCGCAGCACCTGCTATACGCACGAGCCGATCATTTCGGAATCGGTAAAACTGGAGAACACCTGCCAAATGCGGTGTAACAACAATGGCAATATCCGGTCTCCGATTGCCACCGAAATTGTCTATTTCAGCAATGTTCAACCACCGATTCGGTGTTCCGATAAAGGGAGTCTGCGCGATTTTAATAAAGGCATTTCCATTCAGATGAAAAATCGCCACAGATGCGCCTTCAAACTGAGAAGACAGGATCGTGATCACTTCAGTTCGCCCATCCAGATCAAGATCAACCAATCGCGGTGCTATATCCTCAAAGACTTCCGTTGAAGGCGGGCGGAAAGTGAAGACTTCGCCACGGTTTGTCCGAACTTTCAACGCGCCACCTTCAATACCATCACCGAGGACAGCATGCGCATATCGGGTGGTTGGCTCTGTATACCAGGCTTCTACGATGTCGCCGGTTCCTGTCGTTACACGACCGTCAGGCAATCCATTTTCCGCGATCGCTCTTTGATCTGGAACAATCGCAGGATCAATCGAGCCATCCGTAATTTCTTCAACGACCCACTGTGTCTGGAGAGGATTTAAATTCTCTGGCAATGTGTTGGTTTGCGCTTCAGCTTCTTGAAAAGCCGGTGACCCGAACAGAACCACAAGGAGAAGTAACAAAAACCGAATTTTCATGATCAATCTTCCGTCAAGGTTTGCGAAATCTCTATACCGAAACCTTCCAGCCCGACATAATGACGTTCTCTTGAAGCATACAGGTTGATTGATTCAATCCCGAGATCGCGCAATATCTGCGCACCAAGCCCAATTTCAAGCCACTCATCCTCTCGAGAACGGGCTGTTCCGTGGTCTTCCCGGTCGCTGGTCTGAAGAGAATCCTTCCACCGTCCATGTCCGGCGGCAACGCCAACGGAACCTTCTCTTAGGTAAACGATCACACCACGACCGGAGCCAGCCATCTTTTTAAGCATGTCCTGTAACTGCGTGGAGGCACCAAACGCATCATTGATGACAGATTCAATTTGCAAACGAACGGGAACATCCTGCCCATCGCGTATATCGCCAAAAACGACCGCCAGATGATGCATCGCATCCCATTTGGTTTTGTAGATGAATGCCTGAGCCTCTCCGGCCGATGTATCAATCAGAAACGTATCAACCCGTTCAATCAGGCTCTCCTGGCGTTGGCGATAAGATATCAAATCCGCAACAGAAATCGTTTTAAGCTGATTTGCCTCGGCAAAAGCCATTACCTGCGGCCCTCGCATAACCGTCCCATCATCATTTACCAGCTCAGAGATAACACCGACTTCAGAGAGGCCTGCAAGTTTGCACAGATCAACCGCTGCTTCAGTATGTCCTGAACGCATCAAAACGCCGCCCTCTTTTGCAACCAGGGGGAAGATATGGCCTGGTCTTACAAAATCGAGCGCACCAGAATTCGGGTTGGCAAGCGCACGAACCGTCGAAGTGCGTTCTTCTGCAGATATACCGGTTGTCGTATCATGCTTGTAATCCACCGAAACAGTAAATGCTGTTGCATGGGGCGCGTCATTGTCTGCAACCATCGGGTTCAAGTTAAGGCGCTTGGCTTCCTGAACTGTCATCGGTGCACAAACAATACCGGAAGTATGGCGGATGATAAAAGCCATCTTTTCCGGTGTGCAATGAACAGCGGCGACGATCAAATCACCTTCATTCTCCCGGTCGTCATCGTCCATAACCACAACGATTTCACCTGCTTCAAATGCCCGAATTGCATCCACAATTTTTTGCTGGTCGTATCCCATCACAGTTTCCCTGTTTGCCCACGATGCATGAGGTAATGGTCCGCCAAAGCACACGCCACCATCGCTTCGCCAATAGGAACAGCACGAATTCCCACACAAGGATCGTGCCTTCCTTTTGTAACAACATCTACGTCTTGGCCGCTTTTCGTGACGCCCTTTCTTGGTGTCAGGATCGAGGATGTAGGCTTCACAGCGAACCGCGCAACAATCGGTTGGCCGGTCGAAATTCCGCCAAGAACACCGCCGGCATTATTTGATAAAAACTCAACCTGACCTTCTTTCGACATCCGCATCTCATCTGCATTCTCAACGCCCGTGATCCGTGCAGCCTCAAATCCATTTCCGATTTCAACACCCTTTACTGCATTGATCGACATTAAATGGGAGGCGATTTCCTGGTCGAGTTTTGCATAAATTGGTGCGCCGAGCCCTGCCGGAACATGCTCTGCAACCACTTCAATCACTGCACCGACTGAAGATCCGTCTTTTCGGACTTGGTCAAGATATTCTGCCCACGCTTCAACTGCAGACGCATCGGGGCAAAAGAATGGATTTTGATTAACTTGCTCCCAATCCCATTGTTTTCGGTCTATGGATTTTTCGCCCATCTGAACCATGGCGCCCCGAACAATCAAGTTTGGTATCACCAATCGGGCGATGCCTCCGGCTGCCACGCGTGCAGCAGTTTCTCTCGCAGACGACCGGCCACCGCCGCGATAATCACGAATGCCATATTTGACATCATACGTGTAGTCGGCATGACCAGGCCTGTAACGCTCTTTAATCTCTGAATAGTCTTTCGAACGCTGATCAGTGTTCTGAATCATCATCGAGATTGGAGCCCCGGTCGTCATCAGGATGTTTTCGTCTTCCTCAGTTGGTAAAACACCAGACAGAACCTCAACTTCATCCGCTTCACGACGTTGGGTTGTAAACTTTGACTGCCCCGGTTTGCGCTTGTCCAGGTAGGCTTGTATATCGGAGATCTTAAACGAGATCCCGGGCGGGCAACCGTCCACAACACAGCCCAATGCTTTACCATGGCTTTCACCCCAGGTCATGACTCTGAAAAGATGTCCGAAAGAATTGAAAGACATATATAATCCCAAAAAACAGTTATGCGTTCTTAGAGCAAACCCAACCGATTGAAAAGCTACGAGGTTGCGTCAATTATGTGTTCGGTTCCGCCAGAAAATAGAAAAATTTTGTCCTGTGGAAAGGGATACCGCGCAACTTCATCGGTCGGAACACCTGCGAGGTGATGACGCAGGACACGACCCACAGCGCCATGTGCTGCGACAACATACTTTTGATTTTGCTTCAGATTTGAGTACCAATCTGATGCTCTGGTCAAAACGTCTTGCTGGCTCTCGCCATTTTCCGGTCGAAACGTCCACGCATTTTGTTTCCGGTAGTAATAAAGATCCCGGTCTTTCGCCTTTAGTTCCGGCTGCGTTACGCCCTCAAGGGTGCCATAACTCACCTCGATCAAACGATCATCTGTTTCATAGTGTTCTGGCGGAAGACCCATCTGTGTGCGGAGAATTTCCATGGTTTCTCGCGCTCTTGAAAGGGGGCTTGAAACAAACTCATACCCTTCGGCCTGTCCAAGAATAGTGTGAAGCTTAACGCCAAAGCTCAACGCTTGATCTCTGCCCGTATCGTTGAGCGGAATATCTTGTCGACCTTGAAACCTCAGGTCAGCATTCCAGTCCGTCTGTCCGTGCCGGACATAATAGATCAGAGGTCCGGTCATTTAGCCACCCGTTAATCTTTTACTACGGAGATATCAGGAGCATCCACGGATTTCATGCCAACCGTGTGATACCCGGAGTCCACATGATGGACTTCCCCGGTCACACCGCGGGAAAGATCAGAAAGTAGATAAAGGGTTGAGTCACCCACTTCTTCAATCGTGACAGTTCGCTTTAAGGGGGAATTGTATTCATTCCACTTGAGGATGTAACGAAAATCGCCAATTCCCGATGCTGCGAGTGTTTTGATTGGACCGGCAGAAATCGCATTCACACGAATGTTCTGTGCACCCAAATCAACGGCAAGATATTTAACCGATGCTTCCAGAGCAGCCTTTGCAACACCCATCACGTTATAATGTGGCATGACTTTTTCCGCGCCATAATAGGTGAGGGTCACCATCGAACCGCCTTCGTTCATCAGCTTTTCTGCGCGCTGCGCGATAGCCGTAAACGAGTAGACAGAGATATCCATCGTCTTGCGAAAGTTTTCAGATGAGGTTTCGACATACCGGCCGGTTAGCTCATCTTTGTCAGAAAATGCGATCGCGTGAACCAGAAAATCCAACCGGCCCCATTCCTTTTCAAGATTCTCAAAAACAGCATCAATGGAAGCTTCGTCGGTGACATCGCATTCGCCAGCAACCATTGCACCAAGTTCATCAGCCAGCGGCGACACCCGCTTTTTAAGTGCCTCACCTTGATAGGTAAGCGCCAACTCTGCCCCGGCATCACAACATGCCTTTGCGATTCCCCAAGCTATGGAACGTTTATTCGCTACGCCCATTACCAAGCCGCGTTTGCCAGCCATCAAACCGCTGGTATTACCCATCACTTCATCTCCGGTCTTTTTAATAGTGGCGGCCAATTTGTGCCACCCATCGGAACTTTCAATACTTTTTGAAAGCCTGTTGCGGTCGGTATGCCACAAGGTTGATACTACCGCAAGGCAAGGATCAATCGCTGTTTTCCTCAGCCTTAAAGAACTTTGAAAGACGATCCATTCCGGTTTCTGGTAACTGGATGGAAGCCGAAACTAACAGATCGCCAAAACCGCCGCTCTTCTTTGGTAATCCTTTGCCTTTCAAGCGGAATACTTTTCCGGAGCTTGTCCCCGCAGGAACTTTTAATGAAAGTCTTCCATCCATCGTCTCAACTTCAGATTTACCGCCCAAAACAGCTACTTTCAGCGCAACCGGAGCCTCAACGCGTAAATTTGCACCCTGTTTCTGGAACTTGGAGTCATTCTTGATGACAAGCGTGATTAACACATCACCCGTTTGACGGCCGGGCGCAGATTTTCCCTGACCCTTTAAACGAACGGTCTTTCCGCTTTCCGCTTCAGGTGGAATAGCCACAGAGATCTGTTTTCCGTTCGGTAAACTCACAAAAGCCTTACCTCGCATCAGATCTTCAAGGGTAACAACCGCTTTCATCTCTATATCCAGCGATGGCATTCCTCTGTTTTGAGCAGAGGCATTTCCCTGTGCAAAGGGATGACCCTGTGTAGGGCCGCCTGATTGTGCCCGTCCGCCAAATGCGGAACCAAACAGATCGTTCAAAATGTCCTCTGCACCCTGAAAGCCGCCAGCACCAAACGGGCCTTGAGAATGACGCCCGCCCGCACCTCGGAATTCTCTAAACGGGTCAGCGCCCGCAGCACCTTCAAAACCGGCAAAACGCGGATTGCCTTTTTCATCAATCTCGCCTCTGTCAAATTGCGCACGCTTTTCCTGGTCTCCCAGAATTTCATAGGCCTGGTTTACTTCCGCAAACTTCGCTTGCGCGTTTCTATCGTCTTTGTTCTGGTCCGGGTGGTATTTCTTTGCCAGCTTTCGAAAGGCTGATTTGATCGCTTTTTCATCTGCTGCTTTGGAAACGCCCAAAACCGAGTAGGGATTTGGCATGTCAGTCAAACTTTAATTGAGCATAGCTGTTGCTATACCCGCTTCGCTTTACAAGGGTAATATGGATGGTCCGCGCTCAAAATTAAAGGGGTTTAGCCTTCGGCCTTCAAGAACCACGACAAGACCCAAAAACCTTTGCGCAGTTCACAAGTCTCGCCATTGTACAGGGAAATGCCCATAAATGTATCAACCGTCGTTTGAAACTTCTTACACTGCTGGCCATGGCTTCCGATAAAATTGTCGATCGCCGTTATCGTTCCCTTGTTTCCGGTATCCGGGTTTTGCCACGCTAAAAGTTCGGCACTGTCCGCGTCTGCAACAACGGTTTTGATGATCTCGGCATCATCTGAGCCAATGCCTTCTTGCTCTACCGGTTTTGCGATTGAAGTGGTCACCAGTTCTTCCTGGGTGTCGATCGAACCAACTGTCGAAGAAACTGAACAGGCAGACAGAGTTGCCAAAACCGCAGTTAGTGCAATAGTTTTCACGATTCGGTTGACAGGCGTGTGCTCCTGCTCGATATCGTGGACACAACTACTCCCGAAATTATTGTTTTGGTGTTTTTTTATCATCGGACGTTTGGTCTAACTCGTTACAAAAAGGGCCTTTTTTATGAATGATCAGTCATCAGAGTTAAGAAATAGTGACCGGAATGATGAAAATCCGATCGAAGTGTTTAAAAAATGGTTAAACTTGGCGGAAAATTCTGAATTAAATGATCCTTCGGCTATGTCGTTGGCAACGGTTGATGCAACCGGAATGCCAAACGTACGTATGGTTCTTATGAGGCGATTTGATGACAGGGGATTTTGTTTCTTTACCAACTTTGAAAGCCAGAAGGGTGAGGAGCTTTTGGCATCAAAAAAAGCAGCCGCCTGTTTTCATTGGAAATCATTGCGAAAATCCGTACGCATAAGAGGACCGGTGGAAGTTGTAAGCCAAGATGAGGCCGATGACTATTACTATTCGCGCCCGAGAGGGTCACGCATTGGTGCGCATGCTTCGAAACAATCCCGTCCTCTCGAAAGCCGTTTTGCGCTTGAAAAAGAAGTTGCAAAATACACCGCAAAATTTGGTACCGGATCGATTCCCAGACCTGATCATTGGTCCGGATTTCGCATTGTTCCACTGTCTATTGAATTCTGGAATGATGGGAAATTCAGGCTTCATGATCGAAAGCGGTTCGATCGCACAGATCCAAACAGTGCGTGGAATACGGTGAGGCTCTATCCCTAAACGCCAGTTCCTCCAACGGTAACCGCATTCATCCGCAGGGTCGGTTGACCTACACCTACGGGGACGCTTTGTCCCTGCTTACCGCACATCCCAATACCGGTATCGAGTTTCATATCGTTGCCAACCATCGCAATACGCTGCATGGCTTCCGGCCCAGACCCAATAAGGTTTGCTCCTTTTAGGGGACGGCCTATCTTTCCCTGTTTGATTTCATATGCCTCGGTGCAATCAAAAACAAATTTGCCAGAGGTGATATCAACCTGACCACCACCAAAGGAGACGGCGTAAATACCGTTGTCGACTGATTTCAAAATCTCATCTGGCTCATACTCGCCCGCAGTCATGTATGTATTTGTCATGCGAGGCATGGGCTGGTGCGCATAAGACTGGCGCCTTCCATTGCCGGTAGATGTCGTTCCCATCAAGCGGGCGTTTTGTCGGTCCTGCATGTAACCAACCAAAATCCCATCCTCGATGAGCACCGTATCGTTTGTAGGTGTGCCTTCATCGTCGACAGAAAGGGATCCGCGACGGCCTTCAATCGTACCGTTGTCGACGACCGTTACACCCTTTGATGCCACCTGCTTGCCCATGAGCTCGGCGAAGGCCGATGTCTTTTTACGGTTGAAATCGCCCTCAAGGCCATGCCCAACAGCTTCATGCAACATAACACCCGGCCAGCCTGAACCTAACACAACGTCAAAAGTCCCTGCTGGCGCAGGGACCGCTTCGAGATTTACAAGAGCCATTCGCAGCGCTTCGCTGACGCCATGCTGCCAACGATCTTCTGTCAGGAAATCGGCATATGATGACCGCCCGCCAAAACCGTAATTGCCGCTTTCCTGTCGGTCGCCTTCGCCGACAACGACGTTGATCCCGACGCGCACCAGAGGCCGGATGTCCCGAACAAAGTGCCCATCTGCACGTAAAATTTCCACAAGTTGCCAGTTTGCCCCTAAGGACACAGTGACCTGCCGAACGCGATCATCACAATTGCGTGCATGAGCATCGATGACTTCCAGCAGTTTAACTTTTTCTTCAAAGGTAGGGGAACCTAAGGGGTTTTCTTCTGAATAGAGCTTTCGGTTCGTACCCAAAGGACCGGCTGCATAAGAACCGCCCTGTGAGCCCGTTTGCACCGCACGAACGGCATCGCATGCGCGCTCCAGCCCTTTTTCGCTCATATCACCGGAATGGGCATAGGCAGAAATTTCTCCGCTGACCGCACGAAGCCCGAAACCTTGTGAAGTATTGAACGAGCCGGTTTTCAACTTCCCGTTGTCAAAAACCAACGCTTCAGTTTCGCTGTATTCAGCAAACAGTTCTCCATCATCTGCCTGACCAATAGAGCCCTGTAGCATTTGCTCAATTTGAGATTTTTCCATGTCAAATTGTTCTAGTAGGGAGTCCATAAACATGCCTTTGAAAAGTTCTTAAACATAGGAGATAACACTTTGACGCCGAATTCCAAGTATTTGAAACGGTAACGCGCGTTTAGGTTTTATGGTATTTGCGAGTATCCGTCAGAAAACCCGCTCAGATCGACCGGTATTCCGATCCCTTCTTCCGGTGTCTGAAAGACAATGAACGTGGCTGTCTTACCTGCTTTGAGTGTTTCCAGTAATTCACCTTGCAAGATGACCTCGGCATAACACCCGTCTTGGAAACACCTGACAAAGTATGCCCTGCCGATGTCTTTTCCGTCTACATTCAGGCCCAATCCGTTGGGTAACAAAACACCAAGTGGTGCCAACACACGCATGATCTCAGATTCGCCGTCAGCTGTGCGCAATACAACAACTGAAAGCCCAACTTCGGATCGATCTTGAGCAACAACGTTTTGCATCAACGCGCACTGCTCACTTGAAGCACCCGGAGGTGTGTCGCAGACCATTGACCAAGCGCCGTGCGATGAACGCACAGCGCCCTGCGCCCATGCTGCTGTGGCAAAGACAAACGTCAAACCGGCAACAACCAGTATGTTCAAGCTCAGTTCTTTAAGTGTTCGCATTCAGGCCCCCGAATCGACTTTAGTTTATCCGCTTAGCTACGTAAATTTCCAACAAAAAACACGAAGCAGCCAGACAGAATTGTGAACAGGAAGTTAGGCAGGCACAGAAACTGTGTTTTTTTTAGGGTTTTGCCGTCAATTCTTGAGGAGATCCTAAAAATCTTGGTGCTTTTGTGAATATAAGACACCGCGTGCAAATTTGCCGCACAGTTTTATGCGCTGTGAAGATTGCCTAGAGCCACAGGTTATGGTTTGAAAAACTATGACAGCAGGATTCTGTCCGGTGGCAGGTATCCAGTTTGGGAAAGTTGTAAATTTGCGTCAAACCTTGGTCTAACGACGCGAATTTAATCTAGGAGATGATTGATGAAAGCGTTTGCTTCACTCGTAACTGGCATTGGTGGTCTGCTGACTGCTACTGCGGCCCACGCGGCCCAACCCACAGATTGGGGAATCTGGCATCAGGAAGCTGGGTCAGACATGATGGCCAGCATAGAGTGGTTCGACGCTTACACGTTTTATTTCATCACGCCGATCACGCTGTTTGTTATGGCGTTGTTGATCTATGTGATGGTCAAGTTCAATGCAAAGACCAATCCAACGCCATCAAAGACCAGCCATAACACCACCATCGAAGTGGTATGGACTGTCGCACCAATTGTTATTTTGATTGCAATCGCAATTCCTTCTTTCGAATTGCTGGACAATCAATTCGATCCCGGTGAAGAGCCTACATTGACCGTAAAAGCGACTGGGCAAACCTGGTATTGGGATTACGAGTATCAAGACGACACAGAACTTTCTTTCTCTTCGAACATGCTGCAAGAAGGAGATCGGGAAGGAACTGGCAAGACGGACAAAGCCGCTTATCCGCGCCTATTAGCGGTAGACAATGAACTGGTTGTACCGGTTGGCGAAACCATCCGGGTCCTCGTCACTGCAGACGCTGGCGGTGTCATTCACAACTGGGCCATGCCAGCATTTGGGGTTAAGATGGACGCTATCCCAGGCCGCGTAAACGAGACCTGGTTTAAAGCGAACAAAGAGGGACTTTATTACGGTCAGTGCTCAGAGCTTTGCGGCATCAATCATGCATTCATGCCAGTGGCTGTCCGGGTGGTGGACCGACAAACGTTTGAAGCGTGGCAAGAAGCAGCGCTGGATGACGTCGAGGGTGCAAACGAAACATTTTTCACCGCTAATGCGAAACAAGAAACCGACACTAAACTGGCGCTAAGCCAGCCAGAAGAATAAGAAGCTTGGGAGATAATCAAGATGGCCGTATACGAAGCACACGATCATAAGCCAGGCTTCTTTAAGCGCTGGTTTTATTCAACCAACCATAAAGACATCGGAACACTTTACCTGATTTTTGCAGTGTGCGCCGGTATCCTGGGTCTTCTGCTCTCAATAGCCATGAGAATGGAATTGCAGGAACCTGGCATGCAGATCTTTGCAAACCCGCATACCTACAATGTGTTCACAACCGGTCACGGGCTGATCATGATCTTCTTCATGGTGATGCCCGCATTGATTGGCGGATTTGCAAACTGGATGGTGCCGATCATGATTGGAGCGCCGGATATGGCGTTCCCCCGAATGAATAACATCTCGTTTTGGCTGTTACCGCCTGCAATCTTTCTGCTTATTCTCTCCATGTTTGTCGAGGGTCCTGCGGGCGCAAATGGTGTCGGCGGCGGTTGGACAATTTATCCGCCACTTTCAAGCCTTGCCGGTCAACCCGGTCCAGCAATGGATCTGGCAATCCTAGGGTTGCACCTTGCCGGCGCCTCTTCCATCTTGGGAGCGATCAATTTTATCACGACCATTTTCAACATGCGGGCGCCAGGAATGACGCTGTTTAAAATGCCGCTGTTTGCTTGGTCCATTCTGATCACCGCCTTTTTGCTGCTACTGTCGCTGCCTGTACTTGCTGGCGCAATCACCATGCTTCTGACAGACCGTAATTTTGGAACCACGTTCTTCGTTCCAGATGGCGGTGGAGACCCAATCCT
Organism: Pseudomonadota bacterium; assembly: GCA_039191645.1. Taxonomy (GTDB): domain Bacteria; phylum Pseudomonadota; class Alphaproteobacteria; order Rhizobiales; family Rhizobiaceae; genus JAALLB01. Next base: position 29,423 of record JBCCXO010000002.1, read on the forward strand.
GTTCCAGCATCTGTTCTGGTTCTTCGGGCATCCGGAAGTGTACATTCTGATCCTTCCAGGATTTGGTATCATCAGCCACATCGTCTCCACTTTTTCCAAGAAGCCCGTCTTCGGATACATGGGAATGGCTCTTGCGATGATCGCAATTGGTGCTGTTGGGTTCATTGTATGGGCACACCACATGTACACCGTGGGCCTTTCTTTGGACACGCAACGGTACTTTGTGTTTGCAACCATGGTAATTGCGGTACCCACCGGGGTGAAGATTTTCTCTTGGATTGCCACCATGTGGGGCGGTTCAATTGAATTCCGCACACCAATGCTTTGGGCAATCGGGTTCATCTTCCTGTTTACCGTTGGTGGAGTGACCGGTGTTCAGCTGGCAAATGCAGGCTTGGATCGTTCTTTCCACGATACCTATTATGTTGTTGCTCACTTCCATTATGTGCTCTCCTTGGGTGCTGTATTCGCGATCTTTGCAGCGTGGTACTACTGGTTCCCGAAAATGACCGGTTACATGTACAATTCGTTCTTGGCGAAAACACACTTCTGGCTCACTTTTATTGGTGTGAACTTGGTCTTCTTCCCGCAGCATTTCCTCGGGTTGCAAGGCATGCCACGTAGATATGTCGACTATCCAGACGCATATGCGGGATGGAACCTGATTTCATCTTATGGTTCGTACCTTTCCGGGATTGCCGTCTTGATATTCCTCTACTCAATCTTCGAAGCGTTTCAGAAGAAACGGGTAGCAGGTGACAATCCGTGGGGAGAAGGTGCAACCACCCTGGAATGGCAACTGCCTTCGCCACCGCCATTCCACCAGTGGGAAACACTGCCAAAAATCAAGTAGTCATCTGAGCCGCCTTCGGGCGGCTCGGCAAATTTAGGAAAGTCGAGACACGATGAGCGTAGAAAGTGTGACAAGTAGGGCAGGTGAAGCAGCAATCTCGTCTGCAATGCCACGAGACTACTTTCAACTGATGAAGCCACGCGTAATGTACTTGGTGGTCTTCACTGCGATTGTCGGGATGGTAATGGCGCCAGGCGCGATCAATCCGCTGATTGGTTTTATTGCAATCTTGTGCATCTCAATTGGTGCTGGCGCTTCTGGCGCTTTGAACATGTGGTATGACGCGGATATTGACCGGGTGATGGCTCGCACGGCAAAACGCCCGATTCCGGATGGGCGGATAGAGCCCGAACAGGCGTTGGTTTTCGGCGTTGTGTTGTCTGTATTCTCAGTGATGATGCTGGGTGTGATGGTAAATTGGCTTTCCTCATTCCTCCTGGCATTCACCATCTGTTTTTACGTGCTAATTTACACCATGTGGTTAAAGCGCTCGACGCCGCAAAACATCGTAATCGGCGGCGCAGCCGGTGCTTTTCCGCCAATGATCGGTTGGGCGGCCGTAACAGGGTCGGTATCCGTCGAGAGCATCATTTTGTTTTCAATAATTTTCCTATGGACCCCGCCCCATTTTTGGGCTTTGGCGTTGTTCCGCCTACGCGATTATAAAGATGCGCAAATACCGATGATGCCGAACGTCCAAGGCGAAAGCGCCACGCGCTGGCAAATATTTGCCTATGCAGTTTTGCTCGCGATATCAGGTATTTTGCCGTTTGTTTTTGGTTTTGCTAGCGTCATTTACTTTGTTTTTGCCACTGCGCTTGGCCTTCGGTTCGTCTGGCTTTCATGGAAGGTTTGGACCGTCGGTTCAAAAGACAACGGATTCAGATATGAAAAGCGTCTGTTCGGATTTTCCATTGTCTATCTATTTGCACTGTTTGCAGGTTTGGGCATAGATGCAGTGATTACAAAGGTGGTGGCGTGATGGCAGAAGGGGAATTCACCAAAGAAACGGTCGAGATGACCGATCGTCAAAAGAGGGCGCTACGTGCTAGAAACATTGCGCTCGCAATTGCGCTGGCGGGTTTCGTGGTGCTGTTATACTTTGGGACCTGGGCAAAACTGGGCGCGAACATTTTACAAAGACCACTATAGGTACACTGTCTGATGAATGCGATAACAGATAAAACAGCAAACAGTAATCGGGACAACATCAGGGTCGTGATGCTTTGTCTGTTCATTGTCACCGGCATGGGCGGGTTGGCATATGCTTCGGTTCCTTTGTATGAGTTGTTCTGCCGTGTGACCGGATACGGTGGTACGACCCAACGCGTGGAAAACACATATGGTGTTTCAGTCATAGATCGAGAGGTAAACGTTCGATTTGACTCAAACACAGCTTCAACCCTTGATTGGAAATTTGCCCCTGAAAAGAGGGAAGTCACGGTTAAGATGGGTGAACAAGCCATCATTAAGTACGTTGCCAAAAACCTTTCTGATGAGCCCATCGTGGGGATGGCCAGCTTTAATGTGACACCCCAAGCAGCTGGTATTTTCTTTAATAAGATCGAATGCTTTTGCTTCACAGACACATACATCGAGCCCGGCGGCACGCTTGAAATGCCCGTCGTGTTTTATGTTGATCCGGACATGGACAAGGAAAAGGCTATGAAGGCGCTGAATACGATTACGCTTTCCTACACCTTCTTTGAGAGCGAAACATCACCGGAAGAGATTGCCGCTGACGAGACTGCAACGCGTTCGGATGAAATTGGAAACGACAGACTATAACGACTGGAACCGGCAATGTCCGGTGGGAAATTGGGAGCTTTAAAATGGCTGACAGTCACAATGTAAATCATGATTATCATATCATCGATCCTAGCCCCTGGCCGCTTTTTGGTGCCATCGCAGGACTGGTGATGGCAATTGGCGGTGTTGCTTACATGCGAGCGCTCTCCGATTCAGAGTTTGTCGTTGCAGGTCTAAATCTCGCAGCAACCGGGCCTTGGATTCTGATAATTGGGTTTTTAGGTGTCCTCTATACCATGTTTGCGTGGTGGTCAGACACAGTCAAAGAGAGCCATGAGGGGCACCATACACGCGTCGTTTCGCTTCATCTAAGATACGGAATGCTGTTGTTCATCGCCTCCGAGGTCATGTTCTTTGTGGCTTGGTTCTGGGCGTTTTTCGACGCTGCACTCTATCCAGGAGAAGCAATACAAGAAGCACGGGTGGCACATACCGGCGGTCATTGGCCTCCGGACGGCATTGAAGTGCTGGATCCCTGGCACTTGCCATTGTTTAACACGGTGATTTTGTTGTTGTCTGGCACAACCGTCACTTGGGCGCACCACGCCCTGATCGAAGGCGATCGCAAAACCTTGAAAGGCATGCTTCTGATCACGATCCTGCTTGGTGTGCTCTTCAGTTTTGTTCAAGGCTATGAATATGCAGTAGCGCCATTTGATTTCTCCGATTCAATTTATGGTGCGACCTTCTTTATGGCGACAGGCTTCCACGGCTTCCACGTTCTGGTGGGTACGATCTTTCTGATTGTTTGTCTGTTACGCGCAATGGCCGGGCATTTTACTCCAGAAAAGCATTTTGGGTTCGAAGCAGCAGCCTGGTACTGGCACTTTGTTGACGTGGTTTGGTTGTTCTTGTTCTGCTGCATTTATGTCTGGGCAAGTTGGGGTGCCACCATTGCACACTAACCAGATTACACAATAAATACACAAAGGGCGGTCAAACAGGCCGCCCTTTTGATTTAAAATTGCAGGTGACCGCGAATTCATCTTGAGAAAGGCAAACAATCGACGTGACCCCTACAGTTGTTCAGGTTGGGATAACAGGGTGCTGCCCAAGATGTGGAAAGGGCAGGCTTTTTTCCAGTGTTTTGGAGCCAGCTAAATCATGTGTAAACTGCGGTTTGGATTATGGCTTTATCGATTCCGGAGACGGTCCCGCAGTTTTTGTGATTTTGATTGTCGGCTTTTTTGTCACCGCTATGGCAATGACATTGCAGTCTGCGATTGACCCTCCATTGTGGGTGCACATGGTTTTGTGGATTCCGATTGTTACCCTCTTGTCTATTTGGAGTTTGCGGTTCTCCAAGGCGCTCATGATTGCGTTGCAATACAAAACCAATGCTAAAGAGGGTGAATTGGGAAAGTAACAGCGATGCGCAGTTCATCTATCGTCATTTTGATATGCATGGTTTTGGGTTTGTCAGTTCTTTGTTCATTGGGGACATGGCAGGTCAATCGCATGATCTGGAAAGAAAAACTGATCAGCCAAGTTGAAGAGCGTATTCGTCAAAAGCCCGTTGGATTGGAAGAAATACCCCAAGATACTTTGACGAAAGAAACACATGAATACCGTCCGGTGACAATGACCGGTACGTTTGACCATGATAGCGAGGTTTACTTCTTTACGACCAGTAAGAATGGCTTGCCAGGTTGGAACATTCACACACCGATGATTTATGGCCCGGACAACGCGGTTATTGTTAACCGCGGGTTTGTACCATTTGAGAATCGCGCTCCAGACAGCCGCCTTCCAGGCCAAACCGAAGGCCAGCAAACCGTCACAGGTTTGCTGCGTTTCCCGTTACTGGAAAAGCCATTCGGATCCCTTGCCAATATCCCGGATAAGCGGGAGTTTTATTGGCGTAATGTGGCTGAAATGTCAGCCTTGATGGGGGCATCACAAGGGGTTGCATTTCTACCAGTCATTATTGATGCTGGGGAGGAACCGAACCCGGGTGGTTTGCCTATTGGGGGAACAACGATTATTGCTTTTCCTAACAACCACTTGCAATACGCGATAACCTGGTATGGACTGGCGTTAACGCTACTCGGGGTTGGCGGATTTTTTCTGTATTCTCGGAGAAAGGATGAGAATGACTGAAAAGCGGGAGTTGACACTAAGACTGTGTGGACCACGTGGCTTTTGCGCCGGGGTAGATCGCGCGATTCAAATGGTTGTTTTGGCGATAAAGAAGTATGGGGAGCCGGTATACGTTAGACATGAAATTGTTCACAACAAATATGTAGTGGAAGGGCTTGAACAAAAAGGCGCAATTTTTGTCAAAGAATTGGATGAAATCCCGGAGACCAATCAACCTGTGATCTTTTCAGCGCACGGAGTTCCCAAATCAGTACCCGCAAACGCCGAGAACCTGAACTTGTTCTACTTGGATGCAACCTGCCCGCTGGTATCAAAAGTTCATAAACAAGCCCTGAGGCACATCCGACAAGGCAGGCACGTATTATTGATCGGTCATGCAGGCCATCCGGAAGTGATCGGGACAATGGGGCAAGTTCAACCGGGAGAAATGACCCTGATCGAAGACGTGGATCAAGCCATCAGCTATCAGCCAGAGGATCCCGAAAGCCTTGGATTTGTAACACAAACCACGCTGTCGGTTGATGATACTGCTGAAATCCTGAAAACGCTTCAGACACGCTTCCCGCTGATGCAGGCACCTGCAGCAGAATCAATTTGTTATGCCACGACCAATCGACAGGATGTTGTAAAGCTTGCAGCAAAAAACGCAGATCATTTCTTAATCGTTGGCGCTCCGAACTCATCAAATTCAAAACGGCTGGTTGAAGTTGCCCTTAAATCCGGCGCTTCGCGATCAGCCTTAATTCAAAAAGCAGCGGATATTCCTTGGGAGGAACTAGAAGATGCTTCGGCAGTTGGCCTCTCAGCCGGCGCTTCCGCACCAGAAATTCTCGTCGATGAAATCATCGAAGCATTTCGCGACAAATTTGAACTTAACCTGGAGTTGGTTGAGACGGTAAAAGAGGATGAAGAGTTTCTGGTCGCCCGCGATCTTCGCGATACGTCATTGACACCAGACGATATGGCCTTCGTGAACGGATAAAACTGAATGGCGGTATACACTCAAATTCCAGATACTGAGTTAAAGCAGTATCTTACCCGGTACAGTATTGGTGAGTTGCATTCCTTGAAAGGCATTGCCGAAGGGGTGGAGAATTCAAATTATTTGCTCACAACGGATGCGGGTATGTTCATCCTCACCCTGTATGAAAAGCGGGTCGATCCCCTTGATCTTCCTTTCTTTTTGGGGCTGATGCAGCACCTTGCAAAGAATGGAGTGGATTGTCCTCAACCGGTTGTCATGAATGACGGGCAAAATCTGTCGAGCCTTGCTTCTCGCCCGTCTGCAATCATCACGTATCTGGATGGAAATTCTGTACGCCGACCCAATGCCACGCATTGCACCCAGGTTGGCGAAGCACTTGCCAAAATGCACATCGCAGGAGAGGGGTTTGAGCTGACACGTGAAAATGCTCTTACAGTAAAAGACTGGCGCCCGCTTTTTGTACTATCGGAAAAAAACGCGGATACGGTTGCGACTGGCCTGTCTGAATTCATCGCGAAGGAATTGGATTTCCTGGAAAAGAATTGGTCGGCAGATTTGCCATTTGGCGTCATTCACGCTGATCTTTTTCCCGACAACGTGTTTTTCCTTAAAGACAGATTGTCTGGTTTGATTGACTTTTACTTCGCCTGCAACGACGTGTTGGCCTATGACGTCGCCGTGTGTATCAACGCGTGGTGTTTCGAGCCGGACAATGCATTCAACGTTACAAAGGCTAGAGCTCTGATAAAAGGGTATCAGAAAATTCGTCCATTGAGTGACGATGAGAGGAAAGCATTGCCTACCCTATGTCGTGGCGCTGCTTTGCGTTTTCTTTTAACGCGATTGTTCGATTGGTTGAACGTCCCGCCAGGGGCTTTGGTCGTCCCGAAAGACCCCTCTGAATACATTTCCAAACTTCGGTTCCATCAAACTGTCGCGACGGTAAAAGACTATGGAGTTGATGCATTTTGAAAACCGTCGATATTTGGACTGATGGCGCATGTTCCGGCAACCCGGGTCCGGGGGGATGGGGTGCACTATTGCGATATGGTGACACCGAAAAGGAACTTTTTGGCGGTGAAACTGACACCACGAACAACCGGATGGAATTAACCGCCGCGATTGAAGCCCTTAACGCCCTCAAAAAACCTTGCACTGTAAACCTCACAACGGATTCACAATATGTCAAAGGAGGTATTACCGGTTGGATCCATGGATGGAAAAAGAACGGCTGGAAAACTGCGAACAAAAAGCCGGTCAAAAATGCGGAGCTTTGGCAAGCGTTAGATCAGGCAGTCTCGAGGCATAACGTCAGCTGGCACTGGATAAAAGGACACGCGGGCCATCCAGAAAATGAAAAGGCGGACGAACTCGCCCGCCGAGGGATGCAGGATTTTAAGTAAAGCGCTTATAGTGCCTCTAAAATTTTCTCGGCTGAAGAATCCACAGCCTGCCCAGGATTATCTTCCAGATTGAGTGTTGTAACTTTCCCGTCTTCAACAATCATCGCGTAACGCATGGATCGGACGCCAAGGCCTCGTTCTGTCAAATCCAACTCCATTCCAAGTGCTTTGGCAAAGTCCGCATTTGGATCGCCGAGGAATTTGATCTTGCCCTCTGCCCCCGAAATACTAGCCCAGGCATCCAAGACAAACACATCATTGACAGACGTAACCGCGATTTCATCCACCCCTTTTTGTTTGATTGCTTCAGCGTTTTCGACAAATCCAGGCAGATGATTTTTATGACATGTAGGTGTAAACGCACCGGGAACTGCGAACAATACAACTTTCTTACCGCTAAACACGTCCGCAGTTGTTGTGGTCGCGGGCCCATCTTCGGTTACATGATGAAACGTTGCTTCGGGTAATTCTGCGCCGATTGAAATAGTCATAAAATATCTCCTGGATTGGTGTTCTTCCCTGTTTATAGAGTTGGCAAAGAAGACTTCAACGCGCAAATTCTATTCCGGAAGAACCATTAACAAGTGTGTATTTCAACTTTTGTCCCAGAATATCTGTGCCACTTGGAGCCCTGGAAACATCCAGCGAAAATTCGGCGGTCTGATCTGTCTGGTTCATCAGCTTAGCAGGTTCAAGATACCAGTTGGAGGGGCCTTCTACAAACAGTTCAAATGCCTTGGAGGATCGTGGATGCTTGACCTCTATGAATAAGGTTTTGTTTGCATCAACACGTCTTGTAACAACGATTTCCTCTGCTTTCCTTGGCTGCGGTATTTTCAGCTTAGAAAAGCTGATGATTTGCTTGGCAGTTGCGTCTGATAACAACAATTCGCTGTGCGCGATCTTAAATTCTGCCTTGGCCGGTATGCAAACTTCTGCACACACGCCAATAATCAAGCTAAGTGCGATCTCTGGGCGTTCGCCGGGTAAACTAAGACCCGTGATAGGAAAAACAACATTGCCTTTGTATCCGGCATATCGCAGTTCTGAATTTCCCATCATTTTTGGCGCTGGATAATCAATTGATTTAAATTCAAATCCTGAAGACTGTGAAAAATCAAAAATCGGCGGAATACCTGAGCTTCCCGGATAGCGCCAATACGTTGTCCAGCCCTTGTCGAGGACAACTTCTAATGCCGCATCAATCTGACCGGACTCCGGGTTGAGAACAGCGAGAAGTCTTGCTTTACCGCCACCTAAATCCTCCCAGTTGGTAATCGCAGCATTCGCCCGTACCGTAAAGGTAACGAGATTAGCGACAATAAGAATGAAAAGGCACAAAGTTCGCATTTGATCAGCCGACCGGATTAAAGTTCAACGCAATAAGCAATGAATCCTTGCCAAAGTCGACTGATAAGTTTTTATATATCATCATAATTCGGTGAGTTTTGTCGTTATCTTTTCAATGAATTGCCTTGTGATACCCGCATACCGCCTGCTAAAGGGCCCTAGGGTAAAATGTGTGATGTGATGAAGCCAGAAGAAGCATTTCCATCTTTGTGCGGAAAGTTCCTTATTGCCATGCCGGGCATGGGGGATTCACGGTTCGAGCGTACGGTTATCTACATCTGTGCGCATTCTCCGGATGGCGCGATGGGTTTTATTGTAAATCGTACGATGGAAAGTCCTTCAATCCCGGAATTTCTTGAGCAATTGGAGATCATTTCGGAAGCTGAGAGAGATAGCATTCCCAAAGACCTGATTGCCGGGGCCATGCATGTTGGTGGACCCGTCGAACCAGGCCGGGGCTTTGTTATCCACACACCCGATTTTGAAAGCTCCTCTACTGTTGGCGTGCGGGAGAATATTTGTCTGACCGCAACCCTCGAGATTTTACGGGCGATCGCAACCGGGAAAGGCCCGCAAAAAGCGATACTCGCTTTAGGGTATTCCGGATGGGCCTCTGGCCAGCTGGAAGACGAAATAAGCTCAAATGGATGGCTAACGGTCGATGCGACAGAACACATTTTGTTCGAATGCAACAACGAAGAAAAATATCGAAAAAGCCTTGCTCTGCTTGGTGTCGATGAGAGCCTCTTATCTGCTGATGCCGGCCACGCTTAAAAAACTATCGACTTAGGCCGCTCGATAACAACGATGCAGCATCAAGACTGGTTGCAGGTTCACCAAACAAATAACCTTGGGCGAACTCACATTCGAGTTGCAACAGGTCTGTAACGTCTGATTCAAATTCAACACCCTCGGCAACTACATTTTGATTGAGACCATGAGCCAGCGTTATAATGGATTTTAAAACGACAAGCTTTTCTTGCTGAAGCCGCGATTGCATGAAGGATTTATCAATTTTCAACGTGTCAAAAGGGAACTTCAGCAAGTAAGAGAGACTGGAATAACCCGTTCCAAAATCGTCTAGCGAAAGACCAACACCCGTTGATTTGATGCGCTTGAGTATCTGCGAGGCGTGCTCGGGGTTTTCCATGACCATGCTCTCAGTGACTTCGATTCGCAACTGATGCGGTTGTAGTCCTGTTGTCCGAAGCGTGTTCGTGATGTCGTTGACGATGTCGGTCCGTAAGAGTTCCCGGCTCGATACATTTACGCTCACATAGCAATCCGCGGAACTGGTCTTAAGCATATCCGCGAACTCGGATGCTGCCTTATTCAGGACATAGCTTCCCATCTGCTGTATCAAGCCTGATTGCTCTGCCAAAGGGATGAAATCCGAAGGCATCAGTTTACCGACTTTGGGGTGATCCCAACGCATCAGGGCTTCAAATCCGATGATTGAACTGTCCTCGAGACGGACAATAGGCTGATACAATAAATCGATTTGATTTTGCTCGATTGCTTTTTTGAGGTCTTCAAGAAGCTGAAAACTATAATCCCTTGAACTTCTCAGTTTTGGGCTAAACGGCTCAGTGCAGTCTCCGCCCAAGCGTTTTGCCTCTCCTTTGGCCAATTCCGCGTCTCGAAGCATTTCCTCGGCAGATGTGTGTTCCCGGGTCCAACTGACAAGGCCAATCGATGCCGACATTACAATCTCTTCTTCGGCAAATTCTACGGGTGCCTTTAGGGTCCTGCGAATAGCGTCTGCAAAGGTTGCAATTTTTTTAGGTTCAATCTCTGACATTAGCAGCAGGGCGAACTGGTCGCCCGAAATTCTTGCAAGACTATCGCCGGTCTTTAGCAAACGCGACAGCCGACGCGACAGCGTGAGCAATATTGTGTCACCAACGGAATATCCATATTTTGAATTCACCTTGCTGAATTCATCGATATCAATATGGAACACAGATGGCCTCAGCGTTTCATCCGATTGGGCAAGTGCGATGATAGTTTCTAACCGGCCGCAAAACAGCTTCCTGTTTTCAAGGCCGGTAAGATTGTCCTTTACAGAATCAAGCAAAAGCCGTTCTTCTGATTTTTTTTGATCGGTAATATCAGTCAGTGTGCCGATGCACCGGCTCACTTCTCCTTCGGTGTCCAACATCGGACGCGCCCGCAATTTGAACCAATGAAAATGCCCATCATCCGCCCGTAATCGAAAGGCCTGTGAAATTCGACCCCGTTTATGTTCAATGATGGCTGCTAACGTTGCTGTAAATCGATCCCGGTCATTTGGATGCAATATGCTGTGCCATCCTTTAGGCGGCGCATTCATGACCTTTTTGCTGTGATTTAAAAGCCGTGTGATTTCTTCACCAACGGTAATTCGATCACGCCCCACATCCCAATCCCACAAAACATCGCCGGCACCGCTCAGCGCCAAAGCGGACCGTTCTGTGTCACTAACCAAACCTTGGGCCAATGCACCACCAGAAAATGCATGCTGCATCACGGTGAAACAGAGCAGAAGAACAACAAGAACCAGACCGCCACCAAGAGCAGGCTGGATGACGTCGTTTTCAAGTCTACCAGTAACGGCCAGTCCGGCACCAAAAAGCCAAATGCCCAACAATATCCAAGTTGGGATCAGCATCACAGCTCGATCAGATTGCTGGAACGTGAGGTAAACAATCAGACCCGCACCCAGTATAACCGTTGCTGCAAAAGAAAACCTGGCCATGCCAGCAGCAACGCCGGGTTCAAAAATCGCAATCCCCATCAGAATAATCAAAGCCAGAACCCAACCAAATGTGATGATGGAAAACTTTCGGTTCCAGCGGTTGAGCGTCAAATAGGCGTGTATAAACACAAGGAAACTGGCGCTCAGAAATACTTCTGTACCGGCACGCCAAAAGGGATCATTTGTCCCTGACACATTGATGACTTTGTTCCAAAACCCAAAGTCGACACAGATGTAAGCTAAAACCCCCCACGCCAGCGCAGCGGTTGCGGGGAACATCGCAGATCCTTTTACGACGAATAAAATCGTAAGAAAGACTGCCAGTAACCCTGAAATGCCAAGGATTATTCCATGATACAAGGTGTAGCTGTTCGTGGTATCTTTGTAAGCAGAAGGTTCCCATAAAAGAAGTTTGGGTAAATCAGCAGTCGTCTGTTCAGCGACAAGCGTAATCACTGCACCAGGATCAAGCGTGATAAGAAAAACATCCGCTCCCGATTCTGTCTGACGATCGAGCGAAAAACCCTCACTTGGCGTAATTGCTGCAATACGTTCCGTATCCAAATCAGGCCAGATCAGGTTGGAACCAACCATCCGGTAATGCGGCGCGACGATAAGCCGATCAATCTGGCGATCACTTGTATTGGCCAGCGCAAAAACAGCCCAGTGGGAAACTTGATCTGCATTTCGTGACCGCACCTCAATGCGCCTGACAATCCCGTCAGCATCCGGGGCCGTTGATATTTTCAAGACACCATCTGTTCTGCGGTAAACATCAATTGCACCGGTTAAATCGACGGCAATATCGTTGATTGAAACCCTTACAGGCTCCAGCGCCGCTGCCGGTAAAACGTAGCCAGGCAACGCTAAAATCAACAGCAAAAATGGCACTAAATAGCGAATGAAAAATTCCTTGCCAAACAAAACCGCGAATGCACCTACAATCCCCATAACACACGATCACTTACACCACAGGGTATGTTGATTTGCCAGTATTTTTTCCGTTTACGGCAGGTTTAAGAACCTTTATTCCCCAGACATCCGAACAGAAGATGGTCTTCCCGCTTACCATTGATTTCGAGAAACTGCCTCGCATAGCCTTCTCGTTGGAAGCCGGACTTTTCCAAAAGCCGAATTGAGCGTGCATTGTTGGGCAGGCAAGCTGCTTCAACCCGTTTAAGTTTCAAATCTTTAAAGGCATGCGAAAGAACAGCAGGCACAGCTTTCGTCATGTAGCCCTTTCCCGCATGATGAACCCCCATCCAATATCCAAGCGTCGCTGATCTCGAAACCCCATGTGTTATCCTCGTTAAGCTTACCCCTCCAAGCAATGCATTAGTCTGATCATCGAGAAGAAAAAATGTATACCCGGTTCCATTGTGTCTTTGCTGTGAATAGGAGCGTAAACGTCTCTGATAGCCGAGAACTGTGAGATCATCCTCAGGCCACTTGGGTTCCCACTTACGCAAAAAATCGCTGCTGTCTAGGCGAAGATTTGCCCATTTTTCATAGTCACTTCGCAAAGGAGCGCGTAAGTGTAACGTGCTATTGGGCACCTGTATTTCACGGGAACGGAAGCGAGACAGGAGCTTCAGTGGCATTGATTACTCCGCTGCTTGCGCACGATCCATTCCAAGAGATTGTCGAATTTCATTCAAGCGAGGAAGTTCTTCTACCGGACCAACAGCAGTCAGGGTTGGTGCTGACTCGTGGAAAATTCTACCGGCTAAATCTTTGATCCGTTCCACAGACAACGCATCAAGGCGTTCCATCAATTCTGCATTCGGAATTTGACGCCCAAACAACAGGATTTGACGCGCAACCTGCCCAGCTCGCGATGCTGGACTTTCCATCGCCATTAGCAGTCCTGAACGGATCTGAGCGCGAGCTCGGTCAAGCTCTTCTTGAACAATGTCTTCGCTTGCACGCTGTAACTCGCCTACGATCACATCAATCAATTCGCGCAGATCTTCCGGTCCTGTCGCGGCATGGACCCCAAAAACACCAGTATCTGAAAAACCCCAATGAAACGACGAAACCGAATAGCACAGACCGTGCTTTTCACGGACTTCCTGAAACAGCCTCGAAGACATCCCGCCACCGAGAATCATGGCCAAAAGCTGCGACGCATAAAAGTCACGAACATGATAGGCTCTGCCTTCGAATCCAAGAATGACCTGAACCTCTTGAAGATCATCTTCAAGCATTTCCTCGCCACCAATGTATTCTGCAGGAACAGCCTCTTCAGTTGCCTCTCCCCGTAACGTCCCAAAACTCTCTTCGGCCTGCTTGACAAGTGCGTCATGATCAACCGCACCGGCGGCTGAAAGCACCATATTGGGGCCGGTATAGTTACCGTCGAGGTATTTTCGAATTTCTTCAGATGTAAAACTTTTCAACGTTTCCGGCGTGCCTAAAATGGGACGGCCGATCGGTTGATTTCCGAATGCGGAACTTTGAAAGTGGTCAAACACCAGATCATCAGGCGAATCCATAGCGGCGCCGATCTCCTGGAGAATGACGTGTTTCTCTCGAGCAAGCTCCCGTTCATCGAAAATTGAATTGGCGAGGATGTCGTAGAGAATATCCGCAGCATGACCCACTTCGGGTTTTAATACGCGCGCATAATACGCAGTGGTTTCAACGCTTGTCGCCGCGTTAAGTTCGCCACCCACGTTTTCGATTTCCTCAGCTATTTGCAACGCTGTGCGGGTTTTTGTACCCTTAAAAGCCATATGCTCTAGCAAATGCGCAATGCCGTGTTGATTTTCTCTTTCGTTCCGGGACCCTGCTTTTACCCAAACCCCCAAGGCAGCGCTTTCTAGATGGGGCATGGATTCGGTGACAACGGTCATGCCGTTGTTAAGTTTTGACACATTTACACTCATTAGAAGACCTTAATGCTATGTCGCTCGCTTGTCACGAACACATTTACGCTACTTTCACTGCTCTAGAATTTGCCTCAATATATGATTCAATTTTTCTCACATCGTTCGGGAGCGTGTAAAAACGCTCAGGCCGCTCCATCATATCGCCCAGGTGCGCGGGCAATGCCGGGTTAATACCAGTCGATTCCCTGACGGCATCTGGAAACTTGGCTGGATGCGCCGTAGCCAACGTGATCATAGGGTGATTTTGTGACAAATGCTGCTGTGCGACGTATAATCCAACAGCAGTATGTGGATCACATAAATACCCGGTAGTCTGCAGGGTATTGTGAATTTGTTTTTTTGTTGTCGGCTCGTCACATGCGCCCGCAGAAAACTCCGTGCGTATCATGGCCATTGCTTCAGGAGAAATCTCAAAGCTGCCGGATTGTTTTAAGCTCGCCATTTGATTGCGGATCGTTTCGGCATTTCTTCCACATGCATCAAAAAGCAAACGTTCAAAATTGGAGGATACTTGTATATCCATGGATGGAGAGATAGTAGGCGTCGTCGAAGCGGTTTCATATCGAGCGGTTGAAAGCGTTCGGTTCAAAATATCATTTTGGTTGGTTGCGATAATAAGGGTTTCAATTGGAAGCCCCATGCGCTTTGCCGCGTAGCCGGCAAATATGTCTCCAAAGTTTCCGGTCGGAACAGTAAAGGACATTTTTCGGTCGGGTGCACCGAGGCTCGATGCTGTTGTAAAGTAATAAACGATCTGAGCCATGATGCGGCCCCAGTTAATCGAGTTTACGCCAGAAAGTTGTAGGCGGTCGCGAAAATCAAGATGATTGAACATCTCTTTCACCAACGCCTGACAATCATCAAAATCGCCCTCGATGGCCAAACAGTGGACGTTCGCATCCACAACCGTTGTCATCTGCCGTTGTTGCACAGGCGAGACTTTTCCTTTTGGAAAGAGGATGAAAATGTCCGTGTTGTCTCGTCCCTTAAATGCTTCGATAGCCGCACTGCCGGTATCCCCCGAAGTCGCGCCCACAATTGTTGCTTTTTGACGCCGTTCAGCCAGCACAAAATCCATCATCCTGGCCAGCAACTGCATCGCCACATCTTTAAAGGCAAGCGTGGGACCATGAAAAAGCTCCATGACCCAATGGTTTGAATCGACTTGAACCAGCGGCGCGATGGCAGGGTGATAAAAGGTTGAATACGCCTCATCGACCATCTTGTAGAAATCTGATTTTGGGATTTCACCAGCGACAAACGGATACAGAATATGTTTTGCGTTTTCGTGAAACGGACGATTGGCCATATCGCGAATTTCCGTTTCAGATAAAGTCGGCCATTGTTCTGGTATGTAAAGGCCGCCGTCGCGTGCCAGCCCGGTCAATAGGGCATCACAAAAACTTAAGTCCGGGGCCTTGCCGCGTGTGCTTATATATTTCATAGGAACCGTATTGCCGTCAGCAATTTTTAGAAATTGAACATTTGATTGCCGTCTTTTACCCCTCTATAACATCCTGTGGCAATAAAAAAGGCGGCATAGAACGCTTGTATACGACTTGGGTTAGGGTGAATGGTGAAAAAGAACCTCAAACAAATAGCGGGAATAACCAGCCTGATTGCTACTTTGGGTATTTTAGCAGCCTGTAATTCCACAGGAACTCAAAGCAGCACAAAGGAAACGCTGGACCTTGGCCAGCAGGAGCAGATTGCAGAAAAGCCTCTCGATCAAAGCAATAATCTTCGGGCATTTTGCCCCAAAACTGTGATTCGTGCCGGGACCGAGACCTACCGTACATTCGCGGATGGCATCAAAAAAACCGACCCAGGTGCACTAAACTCACTGGAGTTCCAATCAACCATCACGAGTACCACCCGAGAGTGTAATTATACGGCTGAAAACCTGAACATTCGGGTTGGTGTCCGAGGACGCGTTATCAATGGACCAACAGGTGCAACAGGCACCATTACCGTGCCAGTAAGAATTGCAGTTGCCAGTGTAGCACAAGAAGTGTTGTTCTCGCAGTTGTATCAGGTTCCCGTGACAATTCCCGAAGGCGGGGCAAATGCCAGCTTCCGGTTTGTGGAGAGTGAGATATACTTGCCCGTCCCTGAGCGACCAAACCTTACCATATTCGTTGGCTTCGATGAGGGACCACCGGAAAACACCGCCCAAACCCAATAAGCATGCTGCACAAATCAACGTTTAAGGTTAAAACGCCTGTTTAATCGAGCCTCTCCCAGGTGCCGAAAGCTTCAACAATTGCTGGTAAGTCAGAAAACCGGCTGATCACGGTTTCTGCTCCAGCTTCTATCAATTGGTCCGCATGTCCTGCATAGGTATGGCTTGCGCCGGTGAAGCCAACCACGCGCGCGCCTGCAGACCTGGCCCC
This sequence comes from Pseudomonadota bacterium, assembly GCA_039191645.1. Lineage (GTDB taxonomy): Bacteria > Pseudomonadota > Alphaproteobacteria > Rhizobiales > Rhizobiaceae > JAALLB01. The sequence goes on from JBCCXO010000002.1 coordinate 45,944, forward strand.
CTCAATTCCATGGACCGAATCTTCGATCACAAGCGCTTCTTCCGGGTTTACTGAAAACGCTCCGAATGCCCGCAAGAAGATATCGGGCTTTGGTTTGAACAAGGGTGGTTCTGTATCTTGTGCAGAAAAAACATAGGGGCGGAACCGATCATACAAACCGACGCGGGAAAGCACCTTTTTCAGCCGTTCCGGAGGGGCATTCGAACATACACATCGCGCCTGATCCAACAAATCTAAAACCGCATCCGCGCCGGAAACCAGTTTTGCCTCAGCGATTACTTTCTCATTCACTTTAGAACGCGTTTCTTCAATGACCCGCTCCGGCAATTCATGCCCTAGCGTCTCTTCCATTCGTTTTTTCACGCCAAACGAATCCATCCCGGCTAAACGTTCAGCAAATTCAGAAGGTTCCATTTCAATGCCGAATGTCTTGTAAACTTCCAACTCAGCCGTTGCTGCCACGATTTCTGAATCCATCAGCACGCCGTCACAATCAAATATTACAAGTTGGATCGCAGTCATCGTTTCCCTTTCGAATCGTAACTCATTCTTTACCCTATTCGGTAAGACTCTGCTCAGTATAAATCCCGTTTGTTTTGCGTAGGTAGGGTAAAATGAGTGTTTTAAAACTGGCTGATCTCGGCCGGAAATCCGATAAAAAGACTTCCTGGTTAAATTCCATCATCAAAGGTGACTGTGTCGCGGCCCTCGAAAAGCTGCCTGAAAACTCTGTAGACGTCATCTTTGCGGACCCGCCCTATAACCTCCAATTGGAGGGAGAATTGCATCGCCCAGACCAATCCAAGGTCGATGCGGTAGACGATCATTGGGATCAGTTTGCAACATTCGAGGCCTATGACGCATTCACACGTGCCTGGCTGATGGCTGCCCGCCGGGTGTTGAAACCCGAAGGAACCATTTGGGTGATAGGATCGTATCACAATATCTTCCGGGTTGGATCTACTCTGCAGGACCTGGGATTCTGGATTTTAAATGACGTCATTTGGCGGAAAACAAATCCCATGCCAAACTTCCGCGGAAGACGGTTTACCAACGCGCATGAGACAATGATTTGGGCCTCCCCTCAGCAGGGCGCTAAGGGTTACACGTTCAACTATGACGCCATGAAGATGGCCAACGATGAAATTCAGATGCGCTCTGATTGGCTTTTTCCAATTTGCAGCGGCGGTGAACGTCTGAAAAATGAAGAGGGTGACAAGGTCCATCCAACTCAAAAGCCCGAAGCACTTCTACATCGTGTGATTATGTCATCATCAAAACCTGGAGATGTCATTCTTGATCCATTTTTTGGGTCAGGAACAACCGGCGCCGTCGCGAAGAGACTGGGAAGGAATTTCGTCGGGATCGATCGGGAAGATAAATACATCAATGCAGCACTCGCCCGAATAGAAAATGTCGAACCAGTGAAGTCTCCTCAATTGGTGGTTACAACAGGAAAACGCGCAGAACCGCGAGTGGCTTTTGGTGCGTTGTTGGAGGCCGGCCTTCTAAGCCCGGGCACCATTCTAGCAGACGCAAAAAAACGCTGGAAAACCAAGGTTCGGATAGACGGTTCCCTGGAATACCAAGGTGAAACCGCCTCCATTCACAAAATGGGTGCACGGGTACAGGGCCTGGATGCATGCAACGGTTGGACCTTCTGGCATATTCAGGAAGGCAAGAATTGGAAACCGATTGACGAATTGCGAAAAACCTATCGTTCAGAGGTTCTGGCAGCAGGCGCCTAGTCCGCTGCCTTGCATTTATTCTGGCTGTGTCTGGACCGGTTGCGCATCTGCCTATTTATCTGAGGACAATGCACTTTTTGCTTGATCCAAGATGCGCACGGACAATGCGCGCTCGCCAATACCGGCAATCAAACCCAGCAAGATGGCGACGCCGGTAGTTCCAGCGCCAGCGCCTTTTGTCGAAAAGTCAGCGAGATTTACACTACCAATCATCATGGTGAGGATCCCAAGCTCGATAAAAAGCGCAAAAACACAAGACAGGAGAAGGACGAACACGCAGCGGATCAAGGGTTCGAACACGCGATCACCCAACATATCCGGTAGTTCTTCGAACAAGACAGTTTGCCGTTTGGCAGCAACAGACAACCAGACACCTACCATGCCACCGACGATTACCCAGAAATATCCGGTTAAAGCACCAGGGAGACTGAATGAGGTATTGATATAACCTGCGAGGCTTAAAGGCTGCAGACCTCCCAGAAGCGCTGCAATAGAAGCAATGATCAAGGCGATCAGCCCCAAAGTTTTGAGATAGGAAATTTTGATTGATTTACCCACGCGGATCGCAATCTCATCGCGTATCTGGGAAAGTGCGCTCAGTGCAATGCCAGGATGCACATAGTCGCCTTCGATGCCCACTTCAGCCACTTGCCGAAGTCGCTTACGAAACTCCTCAAATTGCCCCGTTTGTTTGAACGCACCGCTTGTATTGAGGTATTTCAACGTGCCCAGCGTTGCATAAATACCCTCTTGGATTTTACGCTGTTCTTCGGGAATGGATCCGCTGACTTTGCGGTCTGGTGCCAAGTTAAAATCGCCGTTCCCGCTCTGATCATTGATGATATGAAACCGGCCCTCTTTGACATGACCAGGATCAGAATTCTGCTTAGGTTTGGAATCTTGTTTACTCATAACTCGCACTCCTTCGCGCGTTGAAAGCGCGAAAGTTAGATACCCAAATAAAATCTTGGAAAGATTAAATCAAAACTCCAAATTTATGCAAGTATAGTGTGAAAATATATTTCTCAGCTGCAAGTTAAGTAAGGAACCATTTCAGCTCGATTTGCTCTATCGATAAGTTTTACAAGGCTGCACTTAGAACCTTCTTAAACACCGTTGGAAGTGCCTCGGAACCAAGGTCTTCCGCCTTGCACCACCAGCCGTCTAGCGATATTTGATGGTCAATCTGTGCCTGCCAGATCGTGAGTTCCAAATGAAAATGGGTGAAGGTATGCCTAATCGTTCCCCTGCGCTGCCAAGCGGCAGGTAAAGGGGCTGAATCCTGTTCTGTTCCACCATCCTGATTAGAATTCCAGTCGGTCGTCGGAACTTGGGTCATGCCCGCAAGCAGCCCGTGTGATGGACGCTTACATAAGAAGATGTGTCCTGCCTTATTCTTTAGAACAAAAGCAGCACCCTTGCGCGTGGGTTTCTCTGCCTTGGGTTGTTTGAATGGATAGAGTTCGGGCGTGCCGCTTTGAAAAGCCAGACAATCCGCATTTATCGGGCAAAGAGCGCAGGCTGGTCGTTTCGGTGAGCAGATCGTTGCACCCAAATCCATCATGGCCTGTGCAAATTCACCAGGTTTGTTTGGATCAAGAATGCCTTCAAGCATTGCTCTGACCTTTGGCTTTGCGCCAGGAAAAAATTCGCGAATTTCATAGTGGCGGGCCATGACGCGTTCCACGTTCCCATCAACAACCGGTACAGGTTGATCAAAAGCGATGGATGCAATTGCTGAGGCCGTATAGTCACCAATCCCCGGCAGCATTTTCAATGCATCATAGCTCTTCGGGAAATTCCCTTCATACTCAGCAACGATCGTATCTGCGCACTTTTTCAGATTTCGCGCCCGCGAATAGTAACCCAACCCTGCCCAAGCCTTCAGCACATCCTCCAAATCGGCCCGTGCCAAATGTGATACGGTCGGCCAAAGATCAACAAACTTCAAAAAGTAATCTTTTACAGTAGCAACCTGTGTTTGCTGCAGCATAATTTCCGACAGCCAGATACGGTAGGGATCGGGTCTTTCACCAAGCTTATGGTTCTCAGGCGATATCCGCCAAGGCATGGCTCTGGCATGAACACAGTACCAATCCAGCAATCTTTGGGCAAACTGGTTACCAGCTTTAGATTTTTCTGTTTCAATGATATTCATAGCCAAAGGGATCGTATGCGGTTCGGGGAATCAAAGATATGTCAGATGACATTTCACACTACATTACGCACAAAAAGAAGAAAAACGCATCTGCGCGTTCTGTCTCGGAAGCTTTGGGTGGTGTGCTGGAACCAGTGATCTCCAGAAGAGCTGGCATGACCCTTGATCTGATAAAAGTCTGGCCTGAACTTGTTGGTTCAGAGTTTCAGGCGACAACCAAACCATTGAAAATAAACTGGCCGCGTCGCGCAAATGAAGATGATCCCTTTGAACCCGCGACGCTCCTGGTTGCGTGTGAAACTTCTTCAGCCCTATTCTTCCAGCATGAATTGGCGCCAGTTGTAGAGCGCGTGAATGTGTTTTTCGGATTTGAAGCGATAGCGCGCATCCAGATTTTACAGCGTCCAATCTCAAACGAGCCGCCAAAACAGGTGAAAAATCAATCAAGCCTGTCGCATGAGGAAGAAGCAAGACTACATGAAACGGTAGAATCAGTTGAAGACGAAAAACTGCGTGAAACCCTTGAAAAACTGGGCCGCGGCGTTCTTTCTTCGGGGAAAAATTGATAACGCAGAGTTTATCGCTGATGCGCGAGTTGCCGCAGTTTTGGCGACTTTCCATGATTGGAATTAGCGCCAACATACAATAAAATGCTACGAAATATTTTTTTGGAGAATCATATGTTTATTTCGCGCCGTCAAGTATTCCCTTTGTTTGGTGCAGCCGGCTTTACCGCATTTGGAGCAGCAAACGGAATGCTCGGGGTCTCAGCCGCCAACGCCGAAGATTTGTCCGATCTGATGGAACCAGGCCCGCTTGGTGAGCATGTAAAAGGGGATCCTGAAGCACCTGTGACCATCATCAAATATGCATCGATGACGTGCCCACATTGCCGGGCATGGCATGTAAATGCGTATCCGACCATCAAAGAAAAATACATCGATACAGGGGTCGCAAAGTTTTACATGCGTGAGTTCCCGTTTGACCCAGCTGCGGCTGCTGCTTTCATGCTTGCAGAGTGCGCAGGGGAAGAAAAATACTTCTCTATGATCGACATTCTGTATCAAAAGCAGTCCACATGGTCCCGTGGCAAAGTGGTCGATGAATTGTTTAAAATCGCGAAGCTTGCAGGCTTTACACAGGAAAGCTTCAATGCCTGCTTGAAAAATCAGGAACTTCTAGACAATGTGTTAGCTATTCAAAAGAAAGCGGCCGAGGACTACGGGGTTAATGCGACGCCAACCTTTTTCATCAATGGCACCAAATATTCTGGCAACGTATCTGCCGAGGATATGTCAAAGGTTATTGACGCGCTGGTTTGAGCTTTCAACGCTAACCCTCGTCTACTCCAGACCAAACAACAATAAATGCCCGGACTATCCCTACGGATATGCCCGGGTTTTTTGTGCGGAGAGGGTTGAATGAAATTCAATAAGCTTCGCCTGTTAGGGTTCAAGTCTTTTGTCGAACCTACTGAATTCCTTATGGAAAATGGCCTAACTGGAGTTGTGGGTCCTAACGGTTGCGGTAAATCAAATCTGGTTGAAGCCCTGCGCTGGGTTATGGGGGAAAACTCCTACAAAAACATGCGGGCGTCAGGCATGGATGACGTGATATTTTCTGGCTCCGGTAACAGGCCTGCGCGAAACACAGCAGAAGTGTCTCTTTTCCTCGATAACAGCGATCGCACTGCACCTGCTGCGTTTAACGACACAGACGAGTTGCAAGTATCGCGCAGGATTGAGCGCGAATCAGGTTCCGTTTATCGGATAAATGGCAAAGACGTGCGGGCAAAAGACGTACAATTGCTGTTTGCTGATGCATCTACAGGTGCCAGATCGCCCTCCATGGTGGGTCAGGGCAGGATTGGAGAACTGATTGCTGCCAAGCCTCAGGCAAGGCGTGCACTTTTGGAAGAGGCTGCTGGCATTTCGGGGCTGCACTCCAGGCGGCACGAGGCCGAACTGCGGCTCAGAGCTGCTGAAACAAACCTGGAGCGTTTGGATGATGTTGTTGGCCAATTGGATACACAATTGGAAAGTCTCAAGCGTCAGGCGCGACAAGCCAATCGTTACCGGAACCTGTCCGGAGAAATCCGCAAGACGGAAGCGCTACTCTTCCATCTCAAATGGGTCACTGCCAAACAACAGGAGGGCGAGGCCGAAAGCACGCTTTCCGAGTTTAACATTGAAATGGCAAGCAAGGCTGAAATACAGGCCAACCTAGCCAAAGAAGCGGCTGTCGCTGCTCATAAACTTCCGGCCTTGAGAGACGCACAAGCCGCAGCGGCCGCTGTGTTGCAGCGCCTTCAAATCGCCAAAGCACAACTTGAAGAAGAGGTCTCCCGGCTGGAATTCAGACGCGTAGAACTCGCAAACCGTAAAGACCAGCTTCAAGGCGACCTTGAAAGAGAGCAGCATATCCTGGCTGAAAACAATCAGACGTTGGTCAATCTCGACAGCGAACAGACCGATTTGGAAGAACAAAGCAGAAGAGTTGGAGAAACCGAGGCAAAATCAAAAGAAGAATTGGATCAAGCCTCACAAAAACTCGGAGAAAGCGAAAAAGCCTTCTCGGAGTTAACTGTTCGGTTAGCCGATGAAAACGCCAGACGAAAGCAGCTTACCAATACCCTCGAAGAATCAGAGACGCGTAAGACCAAAATCATTGATCAAATGAAGGCAGTCACGTTGGAGTTGGATGAGATTGCGTCACAGCTTGCTAAGCTGGAAGAACCTGCCGCCAAGCAGGCCGAAGTGACACGCCTTGAAGAAGGACTTGCTGACACCGAAATCGCGTTGCAAACAGCACAAGACGCAACCGAAAGCGGCCGAACTGCAGAACAAGTCGCACGCGGTCCGCTGGAAGCAGCAGAGGGCCGTTTAAGGGAAATCGAAACGGAGGCTCGCACGCTCAGACAGATTTTGAATCGTGGGGGTCAGGATTTGTTTCCGGCAGTTCTGGAGCGTGTCACAATCGAAAGCGGTTATGAGACAGCGCTTGGCGCGGCGCTCGGCGAGGATCTGGATATATCGATTGAAGAAACCGCACCCGTCCATTGGGGCGTTGCCGGCGATGGATCGGAAGACCCTCCACTTCCCCAGGGTGCAACGCCACTTGCGGGTCTCATGAAAGCGCCAATGGAGCTGTCGAGAAGGTTGGCTCAGATTGGTGTTGTTGACCGTGAAGAAGGACCCCGATTGGCAAAACAGCTAAAGCCGGGACAACGGTTGGTGAGCATAGAAGGGGATCTATGGCGCTGGGACGGTCTCACAGCAAGCGCAGAAGCCCCAACCGCAGCTGCGCTTCGTCTTGCTCAGAAAAACCGTCTTGTTGAGTTGGAAGATGCTGCAAACCGTGTGCGTATGGAAGTTCATGAAGCACAGCAGACTTATGATCAATCCAAAACCAACACCGCTGGATTGATCGAAGCGGAGCTGGCACTGCGCGATAAGACGCGCGACACACAGCGGTTGCTTTCTCAGGCCCGTGAAGCGCTGACCTCAGCAGAGCGGTCAGTCAGCCAAATGGGAGCTAGAAAATCAGCACTTGAAGAGGCTATCGGCCGGCTGGAATCAGACCGTGGGGAAACCGAAAAACGAATAATTGACGCAAATGCTGGTCTCTTGTCCCTCGTGGATATGAGTGAATCCGAACACGAGCTGGAAAGCCTAAAAACGCAGGTCGCACAGGATCGTGCGCGGCTGGCTGAAGCCCGTGCCGCCTCGCAAGGATTATCACGGGAAGCTGAAGCCCGGGGCAGACGCCTCGAAGTTATCCAACTCGAGCGTCAAAACTGGCAAAACCGTTTGAAAAACGCTTCTGCCCAGATTGAGACGCTTACCAAAAGGGTCGAAGAAACAGCAGTCGAACTGGCGAAACTTGAAAATGCGCCTGATGAGTTTGAGGCGCAGCGTCGCGATCTTCTAAAACAACTCGAGCAGGCAGAGGAGACACGCAGAGAAGCAGCGGATGTCTTGGCAAAAGCAGAAACTGAGGAGGCCCAAGCCAATAAGTCAGCCCGTAGGGCGGTCGATGAATTGGCCGATGCACGGGAAAAGGTTGGGCGTGGAGAAGAACGCCTGAGTGCTGCAAAAGAACGCCGTGCGGAAATTGAAAACCGCATCCGTGAAGAACTCGAGTGTCATCCATCCGATGTCGTGGCAATCGCTGAAGTTAAACCTGATGAAAAGCTGCCCGAAGTTGAAAAAATCGAAAACAAACTTGAGCGTCAAAAATCCGAACGAGAGCGGCTCGGTGCTGTCAATCTACGCGCAGACGTAGAGCAAAGCGAGATTGAAGAAAAGCGATTGGAAATCGTTTCTGAACGGGACGACTTGATCGAAGCAATTGCCAAGTTGCGTTCGGGAATCCAAAGCCTGAACAAAGAAGGCAGAGAAAGACTGTTAGAAGCCTTTGAAGTGGTGAACAAGGAGTTCCAAAGGCTTTTCACGCACTTGTTTGGTGGCGGCACAGCAGAACTTCAGCTCATTGAATCCGATGATCCACTGGAAGCTGGACTTGAGATTCTGGCGCGTCCACCGGGTAAAAAACCGCAGACCATGACCCTGCTCTCAGGGGGAGAGCAAGCGCTTACTGCTTTGGCGCTAATCTTCGCCGTGTTTCTGACCAATCCTGCCCCGATTTGCGTGCTGGACGAAGTCGACGCACCGCTTGATGACCACAATGTCGAACGCTTTTGCAATTTGATGGATGAAATGGCGGCATCAACTCAAACCAAATTCGTGTTGATTACACACAATCCCATCACCATGGCGCGCATGGACAGAATGTTTGGTGTCACCATGGCCGAAAGAGGGGTCAGTCAGCTGGTTTCTGTAAATTTGGAACAGGCAGAGAAACTGCGCGAAAGCGCCTGATTTCAGGGTTAGAGGCGCTGCCGAAAACTCAAGCAAACTCCACTAAAATTGCACCCAGCGCGATGAGTCCAATAATGCCGAGTTTTGATGCGCCTACTTTTTCCTTGAAGAAAATCACACCGATTGCCGTTGCGAAAATGATGGATGTCTCGCGTAAAGCAGCAGCCTCACTTACCTTTCCAATGCGCGTGGCCAGCATCAGCATGGCAAAGGAAAAGAAGGCAATGAATGCGCCGGTAAACCCTCTTACAATCAATGGGCGCAGTGGCGGTTTGTTTTCCATTTTTTTATATCGCTGAAATGCAACCACCGGAAAACCAAAACCACCAAGAAAAAAGAACCAGGCCAAAAATGTAAACGGATCAGCCGTGATGCGAATGCCATAAGCATCAACCGTCGTGTAAAGGGCTACGGCGATCCCAGCTCCAATTGCGAGCACAATTGAGGGAAGAAGCGCTTGTTTTAAATGGTCATCGACCCCTTTTTCCTGAAGATTTACGCCGGCAAGTGAAATGATTGCACCCGATAAAAGAACCAACCCTGCCCATTGACCCCATTCCAGATTTTCAGAAAACACAAAGATCGCCAAAATGGCCGTCACAAGGGGCCCGGTTCCCCTGGCAATTGGATAAACAAGGGTGAACGCACCCTTTAAAAAAGCGGCAGATTGCATCCACTCATAGGCTAAATGCATTACAAAAGACGCGAACAAAACCGGGATCAAAAACCGCTCTGGCAGAGGAAACACAAACAGCGCAAAGGGTGCGGCCATAATCGAATAGGCCACATTGATGGCCCCCCGGTTCAAATACGGATCATGACCGTGTTTGTTCAGTGCTGCAAAGACTGCATGGGCGAAAGCCGACAAGAGCGCAAGAATGAGTGCCAGTTTTTCTCCGGTGGCCGTCCCAGCAAGGCCTACGAAATACTCGCCCATTTTTGTTCCTTGCCCTCACTACAAGACCGATTGTCAAATTACGATTTGCCTGTCAAAGATGAGATAAACCCTATGGAATCAACTCGATGGACATTAAAGCGATTATATTCGACAAGGACGGTACTCTTATCGACTTTGCCGAAACATACAATCCCGCGACACGGATCGTGCTGGATCAATTATGTGGAAGGGATGATGCCCTTCTTCAAAAGGCTGCAAATGTTTGGGGTTTTGATTTGGAGACCGGTAAAATCAAGGATGACTCGGTCATTGTTGCCGGATCCGGTGTAGACTTGGCAGAGGCAATTGCCTCCCTGATTGAAATAGAGGACAATGTTGCATTCGGCGCCAAATTGGATGAGATGTTTGGCAATGTATGCGTTGATACCGTATCCGCCCTGCCGGAAACACAAACGGCACTGAAAAAACTGCAGTCGAATGGAATCTTGTTAGGTATTGGGACGAATGACTCAGAGGCTAATGCGGTAAGCCAGATGCAACGATTAGAGTTCGAAACGTTCTTTCACAAAATACTAGGGTCAGACTCCGGCTATGGAGCCAAGCCAGGACCGGGAATGGTAACGGGGTTTGTAGAGCATTGCGGCCTTGCACCAGAACAGGTCATGATGGTCGGCGATAGCCTGCATGACCTTGAAGCAGGCAAAGCAGCTGGAGTAGTTACCTGTGGAGTAGAGACTGGTCCAGCGGACCGCTCAGCCTTGGAGAAGCATGCTGACATTGTCCTGCCCTCGATTGCCGGATTGCCGGGTTACCTTGGTATGCTAGTGTAAGTCTTTCACCGTCGGAATATCGCAAAGGCGCGAGAGCACACTCGTAAACGAACAAAAAAAGTGTTTCGCCCGATCCGGTATTTCTTCGTAACCCATCACGCCAATGATATTGTCTTCCATATCGACAAGGATGAAAATTGGATTGGAAGTCTCTTCATCTGGAGCTGCATCCAAAACCGCTGCCCGATGATCTGGTAGATTAAAGAGCGCACACGGCATCTCGAATAGGAAATCAAAACCGGATTGTTCTGCCGTTTTTTCAAGGACCTGCATAATGTCCAGCTTGCGATCCATACTCATAACTGCATCAAACAATGGTACAATTTGGTTTGGACCGTCTTGATTTTGGGCAAAAAGGGTGGGGGGTGTTTCCCCGGAAACATGATTTGACTGTTCTCGCATTATTTACTCCCTACATTCACAACCACAGAAAAACCTTGCTCCTTGTCCATTATGGGGCGAAATAGGGGCAAAATTTGTGAATTTCAGAGGAAATGTGTGCATGGTTGCATATTTAGAAGAAAGAACATCCCCTTCAGCAGTCTGGTGCCAAAGGTTTGCAACCTTCACAATTCCGTATTTTATCATCGTGATTTTGCTGTATCGTTTCAACAAGATAGAGACAATTCAGATGTTTGCCTTGATCGGAATAGGGCTCATCATCAGCCTTATCTCTCTTGTTCTTGCAATCAGGGCAGCTGTCGAGCTCTGGAACAAAGGATATAGAGGTGGATCGATGGTCGTTCGCGGATCGATCCTGTCATTGTTGGTGCTCACCCCGTTTGTTTATTTCGCGTTTCTGGCACTCCAGTTTCCGCTGGCAAACGACATCACGACCGATGCATTTGATCCTCCGGAATACATTGCCGCAGCAATGTATCGAGCAGAACGCGAGAGCCAGGGCATGAACCCAGTGATGCAATACACATCTGAATATGCTCGAGAGATTGTGGTCGCTTATCCTAAACTACAACCCAGACGTTATCCGGCCGGACCGGAGCGCGTGCTGGAGGCTGTTACGGCCATCATTCAGGAAAACGAATGGCCCGTAACCGGTACTTTCGGCCTGCCGGACAGATCCGCTGAGCCGGTTCTGGAAGAAACAGAATCCAATCAGGCTGAAGAAGCGTTGGAGGACAACATTGCAGCGCCTGATGACATGTATGTGGAGTTTTTAGAGCGCACCTTGGTTTTTGGGTTTGAAAACGATGTGGTTGTTAGAATTGTCAGCGAAGATCAAAACACCTTAGTCGATGTGAGGGCGTCATCCCGCTGGGGCCGTCATGATTTTGGGTACAATGCCAAGTTAATTGAGAGCTTTCTCACCCAACTTGATACGGCATTACTGGGAATAGCAGGTGAGGGCTGAGGTTTACAGCGGTGTATATTTCGCATTGAGTGAGGGGGGGCCTTCACAAGAAATTCGGCCTTGCTCTACCAAATCTTCCATATGGGCGAAAACGGAAAGCGCTGCTGCTCCATGCAGTCTTGGGTCCGTATCTTTGTAAATTATTTTGACAATGTCCGGTATTGTTTCATTCCCTGATCTTACACGTGCCAGGACAGCGGTTTCCCGCATTTTTCTATGTGCTTTCAGTGCTCTGACAAATTCCGGTGCCTTGTCCAATCGCCCGCCATGGCCGGGAAAATAAATGGTTTCGTTGCGTTGTGCCATTTTAGCAAGGGAATTCAAATAATCAGACATGGAACCATCAGGCGGTGCCACAATCGAAGTTGCCCACGCCATCACATGGTCGCCGGAAAACAACATGTCGGTATCCATTAATCCAAAACACGCGTGATTCTTGGTATGGCCAGGGGTTAGTATCGTTTCCAATTTCCAGTCAGCACCCTCAATAATCTCACCATCAGCCAATGCATGATCTGGAGTGAAATCCCGATCCGCCGCCGCATCCAGAGAATTTATTTCTCCAAGATGCAATGCTCGCGAATCACGGTGGACGCCTTCTGCACAAACCGTTGCTCCGGTTTTTTCCTTCAGAGGCGCAACGAGGGGAGAATGGTCCATGTGGGTATGCGTCACGATGATGTGTGTGACGGTGCGGCCTTTCAAGGCTGACATGAGCACTTCAAAATGGCTCTCTATTGCCGGGCCTGGGTCTATAACGGCAACCTTCGAATCGCCCAGAACATAAGTATTCGTTCCACGATAAGTAAATGCGCTTTCATTGGGGGCCGTGATGCGTTGAATGCCCGGGACAAGATCAACGACGCTTCCGTGCGCGGGGTCAAACGTTGTTTTAAAGGTTGGCGTTGCCATGAAATTCGATTTTGCTTTTTTGAATGCTTGCTCACAGCAGTCTTAACCAATATACCCTTTTGTCACAAACAGAATATCCGGGAGCGGGAAATGTCCTCTACTTCAGCTGGCAACGCACTTGCCATTCGTACTTTCAGCGAATCATCCACAAAAACCATCATGTACCCACTTTTGGTCGTGCTCGGCGTGGCATTAATCGCAATATCAGCAAAAATCAAAGTGCCACTCTGGCCCAACCCGACACCAGTCACACTACAAACACTTGCGATCTTCGCGCTGGCTTCGGCTTATGGGAGCCGCTTGGCAGTCGCAACGGTTATGTCGTATATGATCATTGGTGCTGCAGGCTTGCCTGTTTTCACCGGAACACCGGAAAAAGGCCTGGGTTTGTTGTATATGGCTGGCCCTACTGGTGGGTACCTCGCAGGATTTTTGGTCATGGCGTATCTAACAGGCCTTGCGGCTGACTACGGTTGGAGCCGTTCGCCGTTCAAGATTGCGGGTGCCATGCTTACCGGCGAGATCATCATGCTTACGATGGGTGCCTTGTGGATGGGATATCTCTTTGGTGTCGATAAAATTATTGCCTGGGGTATTGGTCCTTTTATCGTCACGGACTTGATTAAGCTTGTTATTGCAGCTTGTATCGTCCCGGCAATTTGGGGTCTTCTCAAAAAGTAACGCTGAGATCAGCAAACCAAAAACCCGGTCATTGCGCCGGGTTTTTTTGTTCCCGCGCTTCGCAATCACACGACGCGTCAGCCGTTCCAGGAAAACATTTTTTTGAAAGAATGGCTGGGGTGGCAGGATTCGAACCTGCGCATGGCGATACCAAAAACCGCTGCCTTACCGCTTGGCTACACCCCATCATTGATCCAAAGCCAACGCATCACTCGAAGCTCAATTGGTTGGACCAAAACAAGAAAAGCACTGAAGGTTTTGTCAGCCAGTGCTCTGGTGGCGCACTCTATAACCATAAGATCGCTCTGCCGCAAGTCAATGAAGGCGGTAAAATCAGAATTTTTAACGCAGTTAATTCTCACCTTACGTCTTGCAGGGTCTGTCGGTTGGCCCTAAAACCCGCCATGAACAAAAAGGACTATTTCCATGCGTTTTGAAGGAACTGCATCATACGTCGCAGCAGATGACCTGACGGTTGCAGTAAATGCGGCGATCTCACTGGAGCGCCCCTTACTTGTTAAAGGTGAGCCTGGAACAGGAAAAACAGAGCTTGCAAAGCAAGTTGCTGCATCTCTTGGACTGCCTCTGATCGAATGGCACGTAAAATCCACCACAAAAGCACAGCAAGGTTTGTATGAATATGATGCCGTCTCTCGGCTTCGGGACTCCCAATTGGGGGATGAACGTGTACACGATGTCAAGAATTACATACGCAAAGGCAAATTGTGGGAAGCCTTTGAAGCCAAGGAAAAAGTCGTACTATTGATCGATGAGATCGACAAAGCTGACATTGAATTTCCAAATGATCTGCTCCAGGAATTGGACCGGATGGAGTTTCACGTCTATGAAACAAACGAAACCATCAAAGCAGACAATCGTCCCATCGTCATCATCACCTCAAACAACGAAAAAGAGCTTCCCGACGCATTCCTGCGCCGGTGTTTCTTTCACTATATCCGGTTTCCAGAGATGGAAACGCTGCAGCAGATCGTTGATGTCCATTACCCGGGCATCAAACAATCGCTGGTTCGCGAAGCCCTGACACAATTTTACGAACTGAGGGAAACCTCTGGCTTGAAGAAAAAGCCCTCCACTTCTGAAGCACTTGATTGGATACGCCTGCTTGTTGCAGACGAAATTGACGCTGCAGATTTGCGCGGGAATTCAACAGATGCTTTGCCGCGCCTGCATGGAGCACTGTTGAAAAACGAACAGGACGTACATTTGCTCCAGCGCTTGGCCTTTATGGCGAAACAACAGGGACGTGGGTAAACTCTTAATCACAGTTCTGCGAGCGCCTTGAATCCTTCTGCCAAGTGGTATTTTCTGCGCAAAATTCTTTCGAGGAGAATTTTAATGCGATCGATACTATCTGCAATATTTTTGGCCATTTTTACTACAAATCATACAGCCGCTGAGCAGATCTGTGGGATTGGAGAAAATGAATGCAAAACTTCTCTCGGCAATTACAACATAGAGCTGCCTAACAACGCTTCGGGCGATGATAAAATCCCTGCAATGATCTATTTTCACGGTGCTGGCGGCAATGGTCAGCGCTCTTTGAAAAACCGGGAAATGGTTGAGGCCTTTTTAACGCGCGGCTACGCGGTGATTGCCCCAACAGGTCTGAAGCGCCCGAATTCAAATTGGGGGCCGATGTGGTCCTTTCATCCTCAGCGACCAAAACAGCGCGATGAACTGGAGTTTGCCAAAGTCGTGCTGGACGACGCATCCTCAAAATTCAATCTCGACCGTGATCAGATTTTGATGACCGGTTTTTCAATCGGTGGATCATTGACCTGGTATCTAGCCTGCGAAGACCCGCAAGTTGCCAAGGCCTTCGCACCGGTTGCAGGCGCGTTTTGGCGCCCACACGATGTTGGAACTGCCTGTCATGGTCCAGTGCAGATGCTTCACACCCATGGTTGGCGCGATGGCACAGTCCCGCTAGAAGGAAGGGTGCTCGGAGGGGGCAGGATTGAGCAGGGAGATGTGTTTTACTCACTCCAAATATTGAGATCAGTCAATGGCTGTAACAATTACAAGGCAGACAAATTCGATACATCCGGCAAGTTTTGGAAACGGTGGTGGGTCAATTGCAAACCAGGAAGTGCACTCCAGTTAAACCTGTTTGATGGCGGCCATGGTGTTCCCCAAGGGTGGGCGAAAGATGCGATAGACTGGTTCGAGGCATTGGACAATCCGAAGCAGGGTTAGATCCTTTGAATTGACCCAACGCCAACAGCAGTCTAATGAAACAGGATATTCGTGGTGATTTGACCAAATTGCAACCACGTTAAAGAACTCGCTAAAGAGGAAAAGAAACATGCCAATTCGTATACCAGACGGACTCCCGGCGACTGAGACCCTCAGTCAGGAAGGCGTCCACGTGCTGAAAGAGACAGATGCAAGCCGGCAGGACATTCGCCCGCTACAGATTGGCCTCCTAAATCTGATGCCCAATAAAATCAGGACTGAAACCCAAATTGCCAGACTGATTGGTGCCACGCCCCTTCAAGTAGAACTCTCTTTGGTGCGCATCGCAAGCCACCAGTCGAAAAACACGTCTGAGGAGCACCTGATTGATTTTTACAGCACTTGGGAAGAAATCAAGGATCGCAAGTTTGATGGTTTCTTGATCACAGGTGCTCCTATTGAAACCCTGCCATTTGAAGAGGTTACATATTGGGAGGAACTGACGAGAATTTTCGATTGGACAGTAACCAATGTGCATTCCAGCTTTAACATATGCTGGGGCGCCATGGCCGCAATTCATCACTTCCATGGCGTTCCGAAATACGAGTTGGATAAGAAGGCATTTGGTGTTTATCGGCACCGCAACCTGAAACCGGCATCCCCATATCTGAACGGGTTTTCTGATGATTTTCAAATTCCCGTTTCGCGTTGGACGGAAGTACGTTCCGCCGATATCAAACCCGAAACCGGTCTTGAGGTCTTGATGGAGTCAGACATTACTGGCCCTTGTCTCATTCATGAAGAAAAGGGAAACCGTCTTTATATATTTAACCACATTGAATATGACTCCTTTTCACTCGGTGAAGAATACGAACGGGATGTCAAAAATGGGACACCCATAGAAATTCCGCATAATTATTATCCAGCGGACGATCCGGAGATGCCACCTCAAAACCGCTGGCGTTCCCATGCCCATTTACTCTTCGGAAATTGGATCAATCAGGTTTATCAAACCACGCCCTATAACATTCAGGCGATTGGAAACCGGATTGCACAACGGTAAAATTTGGATATTCTGATCAAAGTTTCGAATTGGAGTGTCCACGATGTCTATAGAAATTCGTCCGATCACACCAAACATTGGCGCAGAAATCTATGGGGCCAATCTCAACCACGATGGTGATATAGAGGACATTAAACAGGCCTTTGTCGACCATAGTGTCCTGGCAATACGCGGCCTTGATCTCTCACCGGATGAGCACCTGACGTTCGCTCGCAAATGGGGAGAGATAAACGTAAATCGGTTTTTCAAACCCGTAGAAGGATATCCTGAAATTGCAACTGTGTTAAAGGAAGCAGATCAAAGCGTTGCGATCGGCGAATCCTGGCACACAGACCACTCCTATGATGTGGCCCCGGCAATGTGTTCGTTACTCTATGCGAGGGAAACACCGGATGTTGGCGGTGATACGGCATTTGCATCGCAACACGCAGCGTATATGGCACTTTCGGACGGGATGAAAAAAACGCTGGAGGGATTGAAGGCATGGCATTCATCGCGTCATGCATTTGGCGCTGATTTGAAAGAAGAAGAAGCACACCAAGATGGCAGGCTAGGGAACGAGGAAAAAGCGACCCAAGATGCGCTCCATCCCGTTGTGATCTCACATCCTTTGTCGGGAAAAAAGTGTCTTTATGTAAATGCCGATTTTACTACCCATTTTGATGGGTGGACAAAGGCAGAGTCTCAGCCATTGTTGAATCAACTCTACGGTCACTGCTCGCGGGCTGATTTTACATGCCGCTTGCGCTGGGAACCCGGAACACTGGGAATCTGGGACAACCGCGCAACGCAACACATGGCAATCAACGATTATCCCGGCAAGCGGCGTCTGATGCATCGCGTGACCATTGAAGGTGTTCCTCTTTCCTAAGCACAATTTCTGCGCTATCTGAGCCTTATGTTTTTGCCATTTTTTTTAAAACTCAAGGAAGTCAAAATTCCCGTTACGTTGCGGGAATACCTAGTCATGTTGGAGGCGTTGCAAAAAGACCTTGTGACTTATGATGTGGAAGCATTCTACTACCTTTCACGTGCAGCTTTGGTAAAAGATGAACGACATCTTGACCGTTTTGATTTGGTTTTTTCTGAAGTTTTTAGGGGCGTGGAGAGGGTCGGTGGCACAACTGAAGAAATTGCAGAAAAAGTTTTGCCGGAGGAGTGGCTCAAAAAACTTGCGGAAAAGCATCTTTCTGATGAAGACAAAAAGCTGATTGAGTCTCTTGGTGGTTGGGAGCAGCTCATGGAGACCTTAAAAAAACGCTTGGAGGAGCAACATAAACGCCATCAGGGCGGCTCAAAAATGATTGGCACCGCAGGAACATCTCCTTTCGGCGCCTATGGATATAACCCTGAAGGCGTCCGAATTGGCCAACATGAAAGCAGGCATCGCCGGGCCGTTAAAGTCTGGGATAAGCGCGAATTCAAAAACCTCGATGACTCAGTGGAATTAGGCACAAGAAACATCAAAGTTGCATTGAAACGCCTCAGGAAATGGGTCCGCGATGGCGCACAGGAAGAACTGGACCTGAACGGGACAATCCGCGCAACAGCCGAACATGGGTATCTCGATGTGAAAACGAGGCCAGAACGGCGTAACGCGGTAAAGGTCCTATTGTTCCTGGACATTGGTGGATCAATGGATGACCACGTCAAACTGGTGGAGGAATTGTTCTCTGCGGCTCGAATGGAATTGAAAAACCTTGAATATTTTTATTTCCACAACTGCCTTTATGAAGGCGTTTGGAAAAACAATGCCCGGCGACACACGGAAAGAATGTCAACCTGGGACGTCTTCAACACCTATGGATCTGACTATAAGGTGATTTTTGTCGGCGATGCCGCCATGAGTCCTTATGAAATTGTGTATCCCGGAGGTTCGGTAGAGCATTGGAATGAAGAGTCAGGCGAAGTCTGGTTGCGCCGCGCGTTGAACCAATGGAGCAACGCGATCTGGTTAAACCCGGTCGCGGAAAAAGTCTGGCGTTATACACAATCTACGCAAATGATAAACCAGCTCTTTGCAGGGCGGATGTTTCCAATGACCTTATCGGGTTTGGATGCTGGCCTAAAAGAATTATCCCACTAGTCGTTATCGCTCAGGCCGGCACCTGCGCCACGTGTGCGCGACTCTTCTGTAGCAGGTGCATAGGTTTTTTTCGCAAACGACTCCAGCAGCTGAATAGGTTCTTTGCGATCTTCTGTTACCCTGGTTTTTTTGTGCGTGGACAGCGTAGTTAGAATGTTTTCCCGCATCTCGCACAAATGCACTCCGTTAGACAACACATGCTCAACCTGAACACCCCCGAACCCGACCGAATTTAAGGTGTAGGCGCAATTGGACCAGCGCAGCTCAACACTCGCCGAACCCAAAACACTCGACAGGAAGGGGGCAAAAAATATTGGTTGATACGCTTTTCTTGGAAAGATATTCGATCGCGACCCGCTATCTGAAATGCGGCTACCGATGGCAATAGGACATGTATCGGCTGTATATTCCCCAATCTCACTTAAATAGATCGCCAGAGCTTGCACCCCGGGTGCGCCCAACTCTTCAAGCCAAACAACCGCGAAACCGGCTTCTTCTGCCAATCCCCAAGGCATGCCGGCGCCCCGTGCAGCCTTGATTGATAATGCTCGGACTTCTCCAAAAGACCAACTCATCGTCCATACTGCACTGGATAGGCACAATCATCGGGATCCATATGGCTCAACTCATCCGGAAATGGTGCACCTTGATACATGGTTATACGAACCCAACGGTCAGACCTCGGGTCAAATTTTGTCGCTCCGAAGAAGGACAGTTTACATCGTAACAAATCAATCGGCATCATTTTGGCATCAATTGTGTTGTCACGAATTTCCCCGAAAGGGCGGTCTCGAAGCCGTTGGACACGCCTGACCATATGCCTGTGTTCCGGGTATCTCATTAACAAGGAGGCGATTGTGTCTTGCTCATCTTGATCTTCTAAGGCCTTAGACAATCGGGTTGCATCGCGTCCCGGGGATAGAGGTTGCTCATAGGCTTCAAGATCTTCTTCATATCGTTCGCCCAAACGCGGTTCCAGCTTCTCCTCTGACGTATACCAAATCCGGGCGTTGGCGCTTTGATCGGAGAAGTCAAATTCTTTGATCCAGCGATAATCACGCTCAAAAATTGCCTTGAATTGACCAATCGTCATCGCGCCATCAATTCGAAAATCCAAGGCCTCGTCTGCATGCATCTGCGCGGCGAGATCATCAACCAGATGCCCATAGGGTTCCAGAACAAGGGAAGCCAGCTGTTCGCGTCCTTCAAACCCGAGAATTTCTTCAGACCAGTTTACAAGCTTTTGCCACGGAAACGGTTCAGCCAATATTCCGGCTTTGAGGAAATCATCGATTTTTTCAAAGTCTTTCAAAAGGCATTCAACCTTCCCCTTCTGATGGGGATGATCTGTATACCAATTTTCCGCATTAAATCGTGCTCGATCGACAAGCTCAAGAAACCGTTGTTGTTCAACCGGTTTGGCTTCAGGCAGGGCACACACACGGGCCAATGCCGTTTCCCGTGCTTGTATCCAGGCATGAATCAAAGTGGGGTGATTGATCAAAAAAGGCGCCATACCAAGGCCTGTTGAATTCCCGATACCCAAAGAACGTCGCAGTGAATGGTCCAACGTTACCGCTTGAGAGCCCCCTTTCATTTTAGCCAGATGTTCAACCCAATCGATCGCAAAGCATCTAATCAGCCACACCGCAAGCAACTCAGGTTGAAAAGAGCCCTCAAACTCCGACCGCTTAGCCCAAAACGAACGGTCGGCAGCTCCAAATTTACCAGAGCCATACACCGCAGTCGTTCGCATTAAATATCCGACCTTTTGGATTTCCTCTAACGATGGTTGGTTCCCAGACGCTAAAGCCTCAAGCACGTGGTTGAACAACCGGACGGATTTATTGGCACGTGACAAGACAAATTCTTTGCCAGAGACGCGCCCCGCCTCCTGCAATGGGACGTTTTTTGACAGCCTTGCCAAATCATCCGGTGTTGGCTCACCATCAACAAGCGCAAATGTTGCATCCCAAGCGTCCGCGATAACACGGTCTGAGCGTTTTTCATCGGGTAGATCATGAGCGAACGCAACCAGCGTATAGACCCTTTTTGGGCCCACTGCTCGGTATGTTGCAACGCCGACACCTGCCTCATTTAGATCAAAAACAGGGCGATCAAACTGCCATTTTTCCCCTTTTAAGCGTCGCAACAAGACCCGCATAAAACTGAGCCGGGACTGATGAAAACTGCCCAACCGTTTTAAGCGCATCACCGTATCGCGGCTTCGGAAGGCAAGGTTTTTGCTTTCATGTTCGCGGGATGAAGGTATCAAACCCATTCTCCTGTCGGTCCAAAGTTATCATCATAAAACCGTAGCCAGTTCTCGCCCATAATGGAAGCCGTGTCCGTTTTGGAAAACCCCACCTTGTGAAGGCCTGCTTCGATCTTGTCGAAGTCTCGGTTGTCTTGGAACCAAGCGGGCATCGGCGGGAAACCTGCATTGCCTGCTGATCCTTCACCATAGTCAATTTCTTTCGTCCAACGTCCCACGCGCATCCATTCCACAATAGAATCGGGTTGATCCTGACACAGATCACTGCCCAAGCCGATATGTTCTATCCCAATCAAGTCTGCAGTTCTCGCAATCATCTCGCAGAAACTTTCCAAGGAACAGGCGCTCTTGTCCTTTAAATGATGCGGATAGAGCGAAAATCCCAACATGCCACCAGACTGACCCAGTGCCTTTAGTACATCGTCTGATTTGTTGCGCAATGCTGGATACCAAAACGAGGGATTGGCATGGGTAATAGCAATCGGGCGTTCTGAAAATTCTATGGCATCAAGCGTCGAGCGCTCTGCGGAATGGCTCATGTCGACAACGAGTCCAACGCGGTTCATTTCCTTGACCACCTGTTTGCCCATGCGCGTAAGGCCCGTATCTTTTGCCTCATAACATCCAGTCGCAAGCAGCGATTGATTGTTGTAAGTCAGCTGCATAAATCGCGCACCCAACGTATGGCAAATCTCTACAAGACCAATATCGTCCTCAATGGGGGACGGATTTTGGAACCCGAAAAATATGGCGGTTCTGCCCGAGTGTTTTGCAAGTCGGACATCATCGCCGGTTCGGCCAGGAAGTATCAGATCCGGAAAGGCTTCAAACCAGCGATTCCATTGTTCAATGTTGGCAACGGTTTCGCGAAAGTTTTCATGATAAGAAATTGTAGCATGAACGGCATCTACTTTGCCTTCCCGCATTTGGCGAAAAATCTTTTCAGACCAATTGGCATACTGCAAATTATCAATGCGATGCATCTTCATATCCTTGCAAAACATTCACAGCATTAACGCCAATCTCCTCAACAGCATACCCACCTTCCATTACGAAAAGCGTTGGCAAGCCCAGTTGAGCAATATCCTGTCCATAAGTGAAAAAGTCAGCCGAAGTCAGTTTAAAAAAGCTGATTGGATCTCTTTCAAACGTATCGGTTCCAAGGGAAATAACCAATGCTTCAGGTCCATAATTTGAAATCGCTTCCAGCGCTTGTTTCAACGCATCTTGCCAGGGTCCAAAAGGGGTGCCTGGCGGGAGTGGAAAATTCAGGTTAAAGCCTTCACCAATGCCCTCACCAGTCTCGTCTGCATAGCCAAGAAAATGCGGAAAAGCATCCTCTGGTGCGCCGTGCAGAGAGATAAACAAAACATCATCGCGGGTGTAAAAGATATCCTGTGTTCCATTCCCATGATGAAAATCAACGTCCAGAATTGCGACCCGTTCCGCGCCCTGATTCAAAATCGACTGTGTTGCCAATGCTGCATTATTGAAAAAACAATAACCACCGAACATATCCAGAGCTGCATGATGCCCCGGTGGGCGGCACAACGAAAAGACAGACTTTTCTGCGGCAAGCCGTTCTGCCCCTTCCAATGCGACATTGGCGCTTGCCCGCGCGGCATCCCAAGTTCCTTCTGTTATGGATGTCTCTGCTGCCATCGCATAGTATCCAAGCTTGCCATCAATATGGACAGGGCATCGTTGTTGCATTCTGCGCGCAGGCCAGGTTGTTACAATTGCCTCACCGCCCATGCCTTCCGCCGCCCATTCGTGCCAGCAATTTTCTAGAAACTTCACATAATCGCGGTCATGGACCGCCAGGATTGGGTCCAAGCCAAAATCTCTGGGTGCAACAATTTCGCCAAGATTTTCCGCATGAAGGCGATCCAGGATAAAGTCCATTCGGGCCGGTTTTTCAAAAGGTGGGATCAGTTCACCCCCGTAGAGTTCTGTTTTCGCGTCACGCTTTCGATGATCTTCAGAATAAATTGTCAGCATGATTTAACTCCTGAACACTTGCGGCTCCCGAGACAATCCTTTTTCCTCGAGTTCTGCAAGATAGGATTCCCACTTTTCTTCCAGATTTTGACCAAGGTCATGAAAATACGACCAACTGAAAATGCCGGTATTGTGCATGTCATCAAAGGTGATCCGAACCGCGTAGTTTCCAACGGGTTCCATGCTCATGATCCCAACATCCCGCTTTCCACCCACAGTCTTACGTTGTTCGGGCGAGTGGCCTTGTACTTCCGCCGATGGTGACAAAACACGCAAGACTTCAGCACTAAACTCAAAAAGCTCATTGTTGCCGAAGTCAATCTCAAGCGATTTCCGATCTTTGCGCACCGTTATTTTTTTGGGTTGCATAGGGCCTCCTTCCTTCGCAAACTACTGAAGACCGCAACGTTTTCCAAGGCCGTAATTATGTATAGACATAATAAAAAATGCGGATTAGCATCGTCTTCGGCGGTAGGTTTAAGGAGTTATGCATGGCCGGCTCGCAAATCGATCATAAAACGCTTGTTGCGAGTTTAAGCGACGAAGTAAGGGTCGCACTGACTCAAACAAATGACTCAACGGGCCTTTTTAAGCTGGCTTCTCATGTTTTTGCTCTAATGCTGACCAGTTATTGGATTTTGTCTGCCGCGCCCCTTTGGCAGATGGCCTTAATCCTCCAAGGCGTCCAAATCGTATTTCTATTCACGCTCCTGCATGAGACAGTGCACGATACCCCGTTCGCATCTGCAACTCTCAATCGAATGGTTGGATGGATGTGCGGATTGCTGATTTTTTTACCGCCGACATGGTTTCGGTATTTCCATCTCGCGCATCATCGCCACACACACGATCCAGAAAAGGACCCGGAACTTCAAGGAGCAGAGATAGATTCAATTGCGCGCTACCTCTGGGTCGTAACTGGGATACCCGTTTGGGGTTTTCATTTCAAAACGCTGATTGCAAATGCATTTGGTAAATCAGATTATCCATATCTTCCAAACAATGCCGCCAAGAGGGTCCGGTCGGAAGCACAATTACTGATTGGAGTGTATGGGTTCGTGTTCGCAGCAAGCCTTTACTTCGCCAACAACGTCATCTTCTGGCTTTGGATTGTTCCGATACTGTTAGGCCAACCTTTTCTGCGATTGTATTTGATGGCTGAACATGGGCGTTGTCCGCATGTGGCAAACATGTTCGAGAACACGCGCACGACGTTCACAAACCGAATTATTCGATGGCTTGCGTGGAACATGCCTTACCATGCAGAACACCATGCATACCCTTCGGTCCCGTTTCACAAATTACCCCTTTTCCATAAGGTCGCAAAAGAGCATTTGCGCATGACGGAAAACGGATATACCGCATTTCACAAGTATCACATCAACAGTTTGGCAAAAGGCAAGACTTAATGAGCAAGACCTATGACGCGATTATTATCGGAGCAGGTGTAATTGGTGCCTGCACAGCATTTGAGTTGGCGAAAAAAGGTTGGAAGACATTAAACATCGATAAGCTTCCAGAAGCAGGGTATGGGTCAACTTCTGGGTCCTGTGCAATTATCCGAACGTATTATTCCGCATATGAGACGTGCGCACTTGCATATGAGGGCTGGTTCTATTGGAAAGACTGGGCGGGTTACATTGGTGTTGAAGACGAACAGGGACTGATCAAATACCATGACACCGGCTGTCTTGTGATTAAGACAGAGCATAACAAAATGCTTGAACAAGCATGCGAGACAATGGATCGCATTGGGTGTCCCTACGAACATGTCGCGCCGGAAGACATCTCCAGCAAATTGCCTGGTGCAGATGTGCGCAAATTCGAGCCGGCAAAGCGGATTGACGATCCGGAGTTTGGAGAGCCGACTGGCGGAGACTTGCGCGGAGCCGTGTTGTTTAAGGCTGGGGGGTATGTCTCAGATCCAAAACTATCTGCGCATAATGCTCAACGCGCTGCCGAGGCCAATGGCTCAGAATTTCTTTTCAATACAGAAGTATCGGCAATCCGACAGGCAGGGGGACGCGTTGCCGGCGTGACGCTTGCAGACGGGACAGAAATTGATGCCCCGGTCGTAATCAACGTTGCGGGACCGCATTCCTCGATCATAAATGATATGGCAGGGGTTCGTCAGAGCATGAAGATGACGACTAGAGCATTACGCCACGAAGTAGCGCACGTGCCTGCGCCGGTTGATATTGACTATGGTCATGGCGGATTTGTTTACTCCGACAGTGATGTGTCAACCTATGCAAGATCCGAAATTGGCAAGCATATTCTTATCGGTTCAGAAGATCCTGCATGTGACGACAAAGAATGGGTTGATGATCCCGACAACTACAACACTGAATTTACCGACCAGAACAAAACCCTGGTCATGAGGTTTGCGCAACGATTGCCGTCATTGGGCATCCCTGAGCAAGCCAAGGGCGTTGTCGCACTCTACGATGTTACCGAGGACTGGATTCCGATTTATGATAAATCCGATCTGCCTGGGTTTTATATGGCCTGTGGGACCTCGGGAAATCAGTTTAAAAACGCCCCGGTCGCCGGTAAAATGATGACCGCCATCATTGAAGCGTGTGAAAATGGTCACGATCATGATGCTGAACCCATCATGTTTGAATTGGAAAACATTGGTCACACCATATCGCTTGGTACGTTTTCCAGGAATCGAGAAATAAATCCAAACTCGAGTTTTTCAGTCATAGGATAAAAAAGAAACAAGCGTGTTTTGAAGGCACAGTGCGGGGAGTCTAAGCAATGAAGGATCAGTATCGTGCAGTGGTAATCGGCGGTGGGGTAGTGGGGTGCTCAGTCCTGTTCCATTTGGCCAAAGCGGGTTGGAAGGATGTTGTTCTAATAGAGCGCTCCGAATTGACTTCCGGTTCCTCGTGGCACGCTGCTGGTGGCTTCCACACCTTGAATGGTGATCCGAACGTGGCCAAGCTACAAGCCTACACCATCAGCCTTTATGAAGAACTTGAAAAAATATCGGGTCAAGAATGTGGCTTGCATTTAGTGGGTGGCTTCATGATGGCCGATAGCCCGGAACGGATGGATTTTCTCCGCACCCTTCATGCCAAGGGGCGATATCTCGGCATGGAAACGGAACTGGTCACACCTTCAGAGGCAAAAGCCATGTTCCCGATCATGGATGAGACAAATTTTGTCGGCGGCCTGTGGGATCCGGTCGAAGGCCACCTTGACCCCTCCGGGACAACCCACGCCTACGCAAAAGCAGCCCGAACGCTTGGTGCGGAAATTGAATTAAGGAACCGGGTTGTTGAACTGACCCAAGGTTCCGATGGAATCTGGAACGTGGTCACGGAAAAAGGAACCATCAAGGCTGAGCATGTTGTGAATGCCGGTGGACTGTGGGCGCGCGAAGTTGGGCGCATGGTTGGTTTGGAACTTCCGCTTCTGGCGATGGAACACATGTATTTGCTGACCGAAGAAATGCCCGAAGTTGTCGAATACAATCAGGAAACGGGTCGGGAGCTGGTTCATGTGATTGACTTCAAGGGAGAAATCTACACCCGACAAGAACGCACTGGTATGTTGCTCGGCACCTATGAGCAGGCATGCAAACCGTGGTCACCGGTCAACACGCCGTGGGACTTTGGCCACGAATTGCTTCAGCCTGATATTGATCGTCTTACCCCGTCACTGGAAATAGGATTTAAACATTTTCCAGCTTTGGAAAAGGCTGGCATAAAGCAGATTATCAATGGTCCGTTCACCTTTGCCCCTGACGGCAATCCACTTGTAGGGCCAGTGGATGGACTGACAAATTTCTGGTGCGCATGTGCGGTCATGGCTGGGTTCAGCCAAGGCGGTGGCGTAGGGCTTGCACTGTCCAATTGGATGGTACACGGCGACCCCGGGCATGATATTTTTGGTATGGATGTGACCCGCTTTGGTGAGTGGGCCACGCTGCGATACACCAATGCCAAAGTCAGGGAAAATTACTCGCGTCGTTTTTCAATTCGGTTTCCAAATGAAGAGCTTCCCGCAGCCCGCCCGCAACAAACCACGCCCGTCTATGATATCATGAGGGAAGAAAACCATGCTGTTATGGGGGACACATGGGGCTTGGAAGTGCCACTTTGGTTCGCGCCCTCAGCACAAGAGGCGCATGATGTATTATCGTTCCATAGATCGAATGATTTTGAACATATCGCAAAAGAAGTGAATGCAGTGCGCCAATCTGTTGGCGTAACGGAAATATCAAATTTCGCGAAGTATGAAATCACGGGCGAGGGGGCTGAAAGTTTCATGTCCCACATTCTGTGCAACAACATGCCAAAGCAGGGACGATTGACACTCTCGCCGATGCTCAATGAGAACGGCAAACTGATTGGGGATTTCACAATTGGGAAATTGGGCGAAGATCGTTTTGTCATGTGGGGATCTAGTGCTGCTCAAAAGTATCACATGCGTTGGTTTGAAAAACACATGCCAAACGATGGATCGGTCTCTATTTCCCGTTTCGGGATGAACCTTGTTGGTCTCTCAATTGCTGGACCTAATGCCCGCAAAGTTTTGGAAAAGCTGAGCGATGTCGACGTATCTAACGAAGCATTTCGGTTTATGGACATCCGTGAAATGGACGTGAATGGTGCGCCTTGCATTGTCAATCGTGTCACATTTTCAGGGGATTTGGGATACGAGATTTGGATGTCGCCTGACTATCAGCGAAAAGTCTACCAAGGTCTCAAAGATGCAGGTAAGGCGTTTGGGATTGTTGATTTTGGCATGAGAGCATTGCTATCCATGCGGCTTGAAAAAAACTTTCCGACATGGTTTGCAGAGTTGCGCCCAATCTATGGCCCCTTCGAGGCGTCCATGGATCGGTTCATCAAACTCTCCAAAAACGATTTCATTGGGAGAGATGCAGCTGCAAAAGAGCACGCCGACGGACCTAAACTTCGAAGAGTCTCCTTTGTAATCGAAGCAGAAACTGCAGATATCATGGCAGATGAGCCGATTTGGGCAAAGATTGGAGATAAAGAATACGACACGATCACCGTCCCCCACGGCTACGGGGCCACACGGTATGATGCGCAAGGAAACGCCAAAACGCCGGCGGAACCAGCAAGAAACGGTGATTGGCGTGTTGTAGGCTGGATTACGTCCGGTGGGTACGGACATTCGGTCAAAGCATCCCTGGGGCAGGGATACATCCCGGCAGAACTTGCAGAGCGCGATGAGGAAGGCTTGTTTGAAATCGAAATCCTCGGAATACGTCGTGCGGCGCGGATCAACAAAGAACCCCTGTTCGATCCTGCCGGAGCGCGCATGAGAATGTAATACGGTTCGTGCTCTGATTTTTATATTGAGTACTTGACTTGGCGTAATGCCTGCGCATGATCAGGATTTGAAATGGGGGCGCAAATTTCTCGTTGGGCAAAGCGATGCCTCACACGGAGTATTCCCCATGAAAGACCTTTTCATCCCAATTATCTGTTCAATAGTGTTAGCCCTCTTTACGTGTGTCTCGGCCCATGCTGAGGAGGAAGAAATTATGGTGATACTCGACGCGTCGGGAAGTATGTGGGGCCGCATTGACGAACAACCCAAAATAGAAATTGCTCGGGATGTTATGAGCAAGGTCCTGAAAGATCTTGATGGCAAAGCGAATATTGGCGTCATTACCTATGGTCATAGGAAAAAGGGCCAATGCTCGGATATCGAGGCGATCATCCCCGTTGGTAAAGTCGATCACGATCGGTATATGTCGGTCATCAACAAACTTTCACCGAAAGGCAAAACACCCATCACGGATGCTGTTTTAATGGGTGCAGAGACGCTTAAATATACGGAGCAAAAGGCAACGGTTGTTCTGATCTCAGACGGTCTGGAAACGTGTGAAGCTGATCCTTGTACACTGGCCAAGGCGCTTGAGAGCAAGGGTATTGACTTTACTGCGCATGTGATCGGTTTCGACCTCAAGGGCAAAGATACGACGAGTCTTCAGTGCCTTGCAGAAGAAACCGGAGGCAAATACCTCTCCGCGGAAAATGCCGATGAATTGGGAGATGCGGTTGGTACCGTTGTCGCAGAAGCTCCAACGGAAACACCTGCCCCTCAACCAGACCCAGAACCAGAACCGGTGCCGACAACGTTAAAGGTTGATGTTCTTCTATCTGAAGGCTCTGAACCTCTGGAGCGAGGCGTTTATATTTATGTGATTCCAGATGCGGAAAACAAAAACAAAAGTAAAGCGGTCAAAGCGGGAAGCCCAAACAACCCGATCAAACTGAAAAGCGGAAAGTACTATATCGAAGCCAGCATCGGAAAAGCATTTGGATCGATTGAAACCGAAGTGAAAGCTGACGCGGAAAACCGCGCGACGGTTGTTCTAAATGCTGGCTTTCTGTCGGTAAAAGCTGCTGAAAAAGAGGGCGGCGAACCCAATACAAAGGCCTACATTTATATCGATGAAGCCAATACCAACATTGATGGCGGAAGAAAGAACATTACGGGTGCAAACCAAAGGCATGTGTTTGTCCTTCCAGCTGGAAAGTACCATGCCAGAGCAAAGTTGGGAAAAGCGACAGTTGGGCAGGAAGTGGAAGTTATTGCTGGCGAACAAACGGACGCCTTGCTGGTTCTCCAATCTGGACTTCTTCAGGTTAACGCTCTGAATGAGGAAGGCGGTGAACCGCAAACCTCCGGCGCATACGCCTATATCTTTGAAGCTGAACAAAAAGCAGATGGCAAAAGGCAACAAGTGACCGGAGCCAATCCAAGAAACCCGTTCACATTACCGGCCGGAAAATACTACGTTGAAGTAAAAATCGGAAATGCACGGGTCGGGCAAGAGGTTGAAGTCATAGCGGGTCAACTCACAACAGTAGATATCGTAGCAAGCGTTGGTGTCTTTCAGGCGACTGTCGTTCCCACCGAAGGCGGTAAACCGCTGGACAAGGCCTACATCACAATCTTTGAAAAAGAGAAACAACTTGATGGGTCCCGTAAGCGGATTACGGGCGCTAACGTCCGTCAAGTGTTTAAGCTCCCTGCGGGGGAATATTTCGCAGTTGCAAAAATTGACACAGTTCAATTGGGTCAGGATTTCTCGGTTTCTGCAGGGAAGCGCACGGAAATGACGTTAAACGTCAACGCGGGTGCACTTTTGGTTGAAGCCAGCAAAAGGGTTTACGTCACCCTTTACGCTTCCGAAAAGAACTTAGATGGAACCCGGGATCGGGTAACCGGCTTCCGGCCAGGCAAAGCAGTGATGCTAACGGCAGGCAAGTACTTCATGGAAGCAAAACTGGGAGATAATCTCATTGAAAAAGAGGTGGAAATTAAAGCTGGTAAGTTGAACGAGCAACAACTCGATCTTTGATATCAACCAGTAATTCAGGATGGACAACGCATGCTTTTCCGAACTATCAATTCTCCATTGAACCGGAAGACAAACCGCAATGCCATTGCATATTCTCGTACCAATGATTTTGATCGGACTTCCCTTGGTGATTGTGCTTGTTTATCTCACAACACGGGATCGAAAGCAGGAACGCCTGTCCAAGGAATCCGCAGTGCAGATTTTTTCACGGGATTTTCCAAACTTTATTGCACATGAAGTAGTGTTGTCTGATCAAGCGGATGCTGCATTCATCTTGAGCGATCAGCAAAACGAGATTGGTTTTGTAAAAGAGTTTGGGAAAAATCATCTCACCCGTCTTCTCGATCGCGAGTTCTTAAGCAAGGTAGAGGTCACGACGTCAGGGATTGACCTTTACGTAAATGACTTTACGCTCAATCGAATATCGATTTTAATGGGCAACCTTGAATCCAGAGGAAGGATTCATGAACTTCTTGTAACGAGGTGATGTTGAATGGATCTGACAATTCCAAATTTTCCCGCGGTGACCCAACTGGCAATCCCGGCCTTTGTAGGGTTGATCCTGATCGAATTGTTTTACCTTCGCAGACTAAGAAATGTTGAAGGGTTCGAAACCAGAGACACGACAACCAGCCTTTTAATGGGGGTCGGCAACGTAGTCAGCGGACTAATCTTTGGGTTTGTGGCATACGGGGTTTTGACTTGGTCCTATGACTTTCGTTTGTTCACCCTTGGTTTTGAGTGGTATTGGATCCTCGCATGTTTCGTGATCGATGATCTGCGTTACTACGTTTACCACCGTATTGCGCATCGCTGCAGATGGGTTTGGGCAGAGCACATCATTCATCACTCCAGCCAACACTATAATCTTTCCACGGCTTTGCGCCAAAGCTGGACTGGTGTTTTCACCGGTATGTTTGTGCTGCGAATTCCGCTTGTATTGATTGGATTTCATCCAGCGTTGATCGTGTTTGTTGGTGGGATAAATCTTTTGTACCAATTCTGGATTCACACAGAAGCGATAGGCAAAATGCCACGTTGGTTCGAGTTTATCATGAACACGCCATCGCATCATCGTGTACACCACGCAACAAATCCTCGGTATCTCGACGCAAACTATGCCGGAACCCTCATCATTTGGGATCGCTTGTTCGGAACATTTGTTGAAGAACTTGAGGAAGATATGCCCAAATACGGACTTGTCAAAAACATTGGGACCTTCAACCCGCTAAGGGTCGCGTTCCACGAGTGGGTGGACATGTTTCGCGACGCTGCAAAGTCTGGCCTCACGCTCAAACAACGCCTCGGATACCTGTTTAACCCCCCGGGTTGGCGGCACGACAAACAGGTATCGGGGTCAGAAGCGATAAAAGCGGATTTTGTAAGGCGTAATCCAAAGGAAGCTGGCAAGCCGGGCTTGCCTACACTTTAGTGCACTATTGGCTTACAAAGATGTCCACGGGCATCTGCCCCGTGGCGATGGCAAAAAGCAAAATTGAAACGGTTAGGACCGAAACTGCCGTTGTGATCATGATCGATGCTGATGCTCTCTCAACCCATACATTATATTGTTGTGCGATGACATAGACGTTTGTCGCTACGGGAAGCGATGCGAGCAATATTGCCGTCAGAACCCAAGTTCTATCAAAGTCTCCTGCCCAGCTAAGCCCGACAAACATAAGGACTGGGTGCAGAACCAGTTTTATCGGGACGATGTAGGTAAGAGAAAATGGCATTCTTTTGAGAGGGCGCAAGGCAAGTGTAACGCCCATTGCAAAAAGTGCACAAGGAGCAGCTGCTTGGGCAAGGTAATCAATAAGACGTTCAACCGGTGAAGGCGGACTAAAGCTAAATGCAGCGGCAACAACGCCAACAAGAGTTGCGAGTATAAATGGATGAAAGAAGATTTTCTTTCCAATTTCCAGAAACAACTCAATTGGCGATTGTTCCTTCTGACCAGAAACCGCCATCATCGCCGGTGCGATTGCAAAATGCATGATGTTTTCAAAGCAAAAGATGATCGCTACCGGGATCGCGGCCTTCTCACCCAATGCAAGGATTGCAATAGCCGGTCCCATGTATCCAATGTTACCATAGGCGCCCGCCAGTCCCTGGATCGTTGCTTCAGGAATATTCCCCCGTGTGTTCAGCAGCCCCAACAGAAATGTCAGCGTAAAGATCATAAACGTGATGCCGATGTTCGCGAAAATAAACTGCCAACTCGCCAATTGCTCAACGGGGGTCTTGGAAAGCAGTTTGAAAAATAAGGCTGGAAGAGCGAAATAGATGATAAACGTATTGAGCCATCCCAGGGCTTCGATCGGCTGTTTGGTAAACTTAGCACCAATAAAGCCCAGCAAAATAAGACCAAACAGCGGAAGTATCAGGCTCAGAACGTCAAGCATTTCGTGTGCCAAACAAGTCTATAAGGATGGCAATCAGGATCATTGCTGCACCAACCCACGATAAAAAGGCCATGCTCGATTCACCAAGCAAGGTTGTGGATACAGTGGCGGCTAAAATCTCGGACATGGTCAATAGTGCAGCAGTTGTCGCTGCAACATATTGCGCGCCCCATATCTGGCCAAACAGGGTCGGCCACAACACCAAAATCCCGAACAGCAAAAGAGGAATGATTATCTCTGACACATCAGCGATTCCGGGCATGCCAGGTTGAATCTCCGGTAGAAAATTCGACAGAAAAAACCCAAGCAGCATCGCACCCGAAAATGCAAAAACCAAGCCGGAGGCCGTCGTCGACAGTGGTCCCAGATCGTCCCTGCCACGAATCATCGTCAATCCAAATGCCCAACCAGCGCCAGAAAGCAGACCAAAAACATCACCCAGATTTTGCGGAATGGGCCAGCCACCCGCACCCAAGAGTAACCAAATGCCCACAAATGCAATCACCAGTGCAAACATTCGGGCCTTGCCGATTTGCTCAGAAAAGATCAACCATGAAAAAAGGGTTGCCCATAAGGGTAGCAGGTAAAACAAAAAGACAACTCGAACCACATCGGAAAGGATGATGCCCGCGAAGTACAGGACATTAGATATCCCCATTCCCATCCCGACAATGACCAACCATTTGAGGTTAGGCCGAATGGGTTCCTTTGAAAAATAGGCGAGTGGCAGTCCGACGAGGCAAGCAGACAGGTTGATCCCTGCAACCGCCCAAAGTGCGACAAGCCCATTTTCATCAAAATAGTGCAAAGGAATCCAAAACAGCCCAAAAACGCTCGCACAAAAGAAAATGGATAAAGATCCGTTGGTAGCGCTGGTCGAAGAATTAAATGCCATATCCCGCTTTCGCGGTTTGTAAGCAAACAGTCAAGCCGGATTGTCTATACCAAGGTCTAATAGACAGAATTTTGCTGTCTATAATTACGGGGTGTCAGGCCGAAGCGGGTTTGAAAGTATTTTCCCATGTGCGAAGCAGACTGAAACCCGCATCCTACGGCAATCTCAGAAACACTCATATTCGTTTGAAGAAGCAGTCCGGATGCCCGTGTAAGCCGTAGGTGCCGATATACCTCTTGCGGTGACTTTTTCACGTGACGCTTGAATATCCGATCAAGTTGCCTTCTTGATATCTCAAGAATATCCGCGATATCACTAATGGAAAGTCTCATTTCCAGGTGACTTTCCATCAGCAAAAGCGCTTCTGCCAAAATCGGATTTTTGCTTCCCAGGCGAAAAGCGTTTGTAAGATGCTGTTCCCGAGAACCATCCCGGATTGTATCATGAAAATAATTGTTGGCTATTTGGCTCGTCGTCTCAACACCATGCCTTTCCTGAATAAAATGAAGCATCAGGTCGAGGCTCGCAGTCCCCCCGGCACATGAAAACCGGTTCCCCGAGATTTCCATCATTGAAGGTTTGATTTCGAGGTCAGGATGCCGTTCGCGATAGGCATCATAACATTTCCAATGAATGGTGGATGGAACACGGTCAAACAGACCAGCGTCTGCGACCACAAAGGCACCATCAGAAATCGAGCCGATTTTTTTCCCACGCTTAGCCTGATCATGGAGCCAGTGAGTTAATTTCGCATTTTGATAAGTGTGAGAGCTATCGCCCCCGCATACCACGATTACATCTGCATGAGATGCGTTCGTAACTTTAATCGTCGGTACCTCGATTGCACTTGTAGAAACCATAGGCAAACCTTCAACTGAGGCCGCCCTCCAACTGTAGTATTCTTCACCAAGGATTTGATTGGCTCCGCGCAGAGCATCGATTGCGCAAGAAAATGCGACCAGCGAAAAACGCGGAACCAGAACAAAACAATAACTCTGCATAGACCATAACCAACAGTACGAATGCAATATGCCTTGTATGTCTCATTTATGCTTTCTCATGTCCACAAAATTGTTTTTTTGACGCTTCTTTTGAGCGCACACTCAATCAACCTTAGGAGGACTGAGACAATGGCATTTCCGGAACATTCTAAATACGTAATCATCGGCGCTGGTATCCATGGCATGTCCAGTGCTTGGAGACTGGCAGAGCGCTTGCAAGAATCAGGAAAGGGCTCGGGTTCTGATATTGTTGTTCTCGAAAAATCCGGGATTGCCGCGGGTGCATCAGGCGTTGCATGTGGTGTTGTTAGAAACAATTACTTTCAACCGGCCATGCGCAAGTTGATGGCGCATTCAGTAGATGTTTGGGAAAGTGATCCCGAAACGCTCTCTTACCATCCAGTTGGATACATGCAGATATCTTCCGAATCCATGCGCGAGGACGTACGTTCGATCTACGAACAGCAGCAGGAAATTGGCTACGAGAGTGAGTTTATCGAAGGTGAGCAGAAGTGTACGCATTATATGCGCGGCATTTTTGATGACTGGCAGGCCCAGGGAATTACATCAGTTTTGCACGAAAAACGTGGTGGTTTTTCAAACCAAACAAAAACGATGTATGCATTGGCAGACAAGGTTGAAGCGCTTGGGGTGAGAATTATTACGGGTGTAACGGTAAAAGGTTTCATTTCGGAAAACGGGTCTGGTGCAGTAAGCGCCGTCGAAACAGATAAGGGAAACATTGCCTGTGAGCAGGTCATTGTTGGTGCGGGGCCATGGGTACGTGACTTTTGGGATATGCTGGACATGCCAAAGCAAATTTCCTTGAAAGATCTCAACGGTGATGTGCATGAAGGCGTCGACATGTGGCGCTTCTGGCAGCTAGAAGAAGGCGTTCTTCAAGTAGATCCGGAACTGGGTAAGGACAACGAGGGCAATCTGCCACCGGTAATCCATGTAGATACGGATGCACCACTCTATTCAACAGTGGATGGTTCACTGATCACGGAGGAGATGTGGGGCATATATTATAAACCGGATTGGCATTTTGGCGGAATTCAGGGCGGAGCTTCACCTTATAAAGTCGAAACGCCGGTAGATGAAGTCGCGATTGATCCTTACGGCCCATCTAGTCCAGAATTTGTTGCCTCTCATGAGTTTGCTCATATGTGGGTATCGGCGTTGGCACACTGTCAAAAACGTTTCGAAGGTACGATGCCAAAATATCATAAAGAGTCTTCTGGTGGCATCGGATGTTTTACACCAGACTCATTTCCGGTGTTTGACCATTTTCGAGAAAATGTGGCAGTCATTGCAGACTCCAATCACGGATGGAAAATGATTGGCGTGGGACATTTGATTGCTGATGAGGTGCTTGGTGAAAAACAGGAACTCCTCGAGCCGTTTCGTTATTCCCGTTTTGCCGAAGGTAAATTGCATCCCGTCTCAAACAGTCCTTACCCTTGGAGCTAGATGGCAGGAATGAAGTATTCAGCCTTATCTGTACTGTGGCAGGGTTTGACGGGCCACAAAGGATGGCCGCGGGCATGGAGAGACCCCGAACCTAAACCGGAATATGATGTCATCATAATCGGAGGGGGCGGGCATGGCCTTGCCACCGCTTACTACCTTGCAAAAGAACACGGCGTAACCAATGTGGCCGTACTTGAAAAAGGCTGGATTGGAGGCGGCAACGTGGGCCGCAACACCACGATTGTGCGTTCAAACTACATGCTTGGGCCCAACACGCATTTTTATGAAAAATCCATGCAGCTCTGGGAAGGGTTGGAACAGGACTTCAATTTCAATGCCATGGTTTCGCAACGGGGTGTTATAAATCTGTTTCACTCCGACCCCCAACGCGACGCATTTGCACG
Source organism: Pseudomonadota bacterium (assembly GCA_039191645.1). Taxonomy (GTDB): domain Bacteria; phylum Pseudomonadota; class Alphaproteobacteria; order Rhizobiales; family Rhizobiaceae; genus JAALLB01. The sequence continues at coordinate 82,576 of JBCCXO010000002.1, forward strand.
ACGAGGAAACGCGATGCGTATGGCGGGCATTGATGCGGAGTTGTTAGGCCCTGATGAGCTGAAAGAAATCGTTCCGATTTTGGATTTTGACAATGCGAGATTCCCCATACAAGGAGGCCTGATGCAAAGACGCGGTGGCACCGTACGCCATGATGCGGTTGCGTGGGGCTACGCGCGTGGTGCTGACAGCCGGGGTGTTGATATTATTCAGAACTGTGAAGTCACAAACATTCGTGTCGAGGGTGGCAAAGTCGTCGGTGTTGACACGACACGCGGCTCATTTAAGGCAAATAAAGTTGGCATGGCCGTTGCGGGTCACACCTCTAAGATTGCTCAAATGGCAGGCATCGAGGATCTTCCAGTCGAGAGCCATGTCTTGCAGGCATTCGTTTCCGAAGGGATTAAACCACTCATTGATACCGTCGTAACCTTCGGTGCCGGACATTTTTATATCAGCCAGTCAGACAAAGGTGGCCTTGTCTACGGTGGTGATCTGGATGGATATAATTCCTACGCCCAAAGGGGTAATCTTCCCATGATGGAACATGTAATGGCCGGAGGCATGGCCATCATGCCGGCGATCGGGCGTGTAAGGATGTTGCGGCATTGGGGCGGCATTATGGATATGAGTTTTGACGGCTCACCGTTCATTTGTAAAACACCGATCAATAATCTCTATTTGAATGGCGGCTGGTGTTATGGCGGCTTTAAAGCGACGCCCGCCTCTGGATGGTGCTTTGCACACACGATTGCACAGAATCGCCCCCATGAACTCAACGAAGCGTTTACGATCGAACGGTTCAAAGAGGGGCGGATGATTGACGAAAAGGGCGTTGGCCCAAATCCTTGGATCCAATAGGGAAAAGCCATGCATCGAATAAATTGCCCCTGGTGTGGTCTAAGAGACGAAGCGGAATTCCAGTATCAGGGAGACGCCACGAAGAAACGGCCAGGAGAGGATGGATCGGAGGAGGCTTTCTTCGATTATGTATACATCCGTGACAACCCCAAAGGATGGCATACAGAGTGGTGGCATCACACCGGAGGATGTCGTCAGTGGGTGAAAGTTGTCCGCAATACCATCACGCATGAAATTCATGCATGCGGAAAGCCGGAAGATGACCTACCGGTTCCGCAGAGCGGGAAGGGAGGGCGATCATGACTCAGGGTTTTCGTCTGCCTGAAGGCGGCATGATTGATCGCCAAAAGAAAGTGAATTTCACTTTTGATGGCCAAACCTACAGCGGATATGAGGGAGATACGTTAGCCTCCGCCCTGTTGGCAAACGGTGTTCACCTGATGGGAAGGTCTTTTAAGTACCACCGTCCCAGAGGGTGTATTTCTGCAGACAGCCATGAGCCAAATGCAATCGTAGAACTGCGATCGGGTGCCCGCCGGGAACCAAACACCCGTGCAACGATGGCTGAATTGTATGAGAGCCTGGAAGCCAAGAGCCAGAATGCATGGCCTTCATTGAAATTTGATTATCTCTCTTTCAACCAACTGCTGAGCCCATTCCTGACGGCAGGATTTTATTATAAAACCTTCATGTGGCCAGCTTCGTTCTGGGAACCCATCTATGAAAAGTTTATCAGAAACGCGGCAGGGTTAGGTCGTGCCGCGACGCAATCAGACCCTGACTCTTATGAACATGCCCATGCTCATTGTGATGTGCTCATCGTGGGCGGAGGTCCTTCAGGAATATCCGCCGCACTTTCCGCTGGAAAGACCGGTGCAAGAGTTATTCTGGTTGAAGAAAACTATTTTCTGGGCGGTCAATTGACCCTTGGTCACGATCAGATCGACAAAAAGCCGGCGTTACAATGGTTGGAAAAATCAGAAAAAAAATTGGCGGCAATGAAAAACGTGACCGTCATGCCCCGGACTGTTTTATTTGGCTATTACGATCATAACGTTTTGGTAGCCCTTGAGCGCGTTAATGATCATGTCGCTGTGCCACAAAATCATGAACCAAGACAGCGGATGTGGACAATCCGGGCTAAGGAAGTAGTGATTGCCTGTGGCTCGCAGGAACGGCCTCTTTTGTTTGACAACAATGACAAACCGGGCGTCATGTTATCTTCAGCAGTTCGCCGTTATGTTGATCGATTTGCAGTCATTCCCGGACACAATGTGGCTATCTGTACCAACAACGATGATGGTTACAAGACTGCGAACGTATTGAGAGCCAATGGCATCCGCGTTGCTGTGATTTGTGATGCTCGCAAAACTGCGTCAGCCGTTGCACAGGCTGCCGCCAAATCTGGCCTACCCGTTGAACTTGGGATTATACCCGCAAAAGCACATGGTCGGCATCGCGTTTCATCTCTTTCAATGCAGCGAATTGATGGTTCCCCCTATGGTTCGATCAATTGTGATTGTGTGGCAGTTTCGGGAGGACATTCCGCTGACGTCCATCTTGTCAGTCAGACGGGTGTGATGCCAATTTGGAACGCAGAAATTCAAAGCTTCATCCCTGGAACACCAACTCGAAAAGAGCGTTCCGCAGGTGCTTCAGCTGGTAATTTTGCATTGTTCGATTGCCTCAAAGAAGGAACTGAAGCTGGCTATGAAGCAGCCAAATCAGCAGGGATAAAAACAGGTAAAATGGAGGCCGCGGCCAAAGCAGAGGAAACCGAATTTGGCCCAATCTTCTCTGTCTGGCGATGTCCGGGGGATGGCAAAGCATTCGTGGATTTTCAAAATGATGTGAGTGCTAAAGATATTACCCTTGCTGAGCAGGAAGGTTACGTTTCTGTTGAGCATGCCAAGAGGTATACCACCTTGGGTATGGCAACGGACCAGGGCAAGACTTCAAACGTCAATGGCCTCGCGATTTTGGCACAAGCGCGCGGACAATCGATCCCCGACGTAGGAACAACCCGGTTCAGACCGCCTTATTCTCCGGTTGCCATTGGTGCATTCGCGGGACACGAACGCGGAAAGACGTTTCAACCCATTCGGCGCACAGCAATGCATGGATGCCACGAAAAAATGGGTGCAGTTTTTGTTGAAGCAGGCCAGTGGGTGCGTCCTCAGTATTACCCCAAACCTGGCGAAGAGATTATGGCAGCGATTTGGCGTGAAAGCGATCAGGTTCGAAAAACTGCTGGAATGTGTGATGTTTCAACGTTGGGAAAGATTGAGATATTCGGGTCAGATTCGGCAGAATTCCTCAATCGACTGTACATAAATGGTTGGAAGTTATTGGCCCCGGGCAAAGCGAGATATGGCTTGATGCTCCGAGAAGACGGATACGTTTTCGATGATGGTACGACTTCTCGCCTTGCAGATGATCACTTCTTTATGACTACGACAACGGCGAACGCTGCACGCGTGCTTGCCCATATGGAATATCACAGTCAGGTAGTCTGGCCCGAACTGGATGTTCATTTTTGCTCAGCAACCGAACAATGGTGCGGGGTCGCCGTGGCTGGTCCAAATTCAAGAAAGATTCTAGACGCAGCCTTTGCTGGCGCTCAAGATGTGTCTGACGAAGCGCTTCCTTTCATGGGTGTTCGGGAGTTTATGTGGCATGGAGCAAAGGCACGCATATTCCGCATCTCCTTTTCTGGAGAACTGGCCTATGAAGTCAATGTCCCCTGGCGTTATGGTACGGCGATGTGGAATGCAATTTGGGAAGCAGGGCAGGAGCATGGTCTTATTCCCTACGGCACAGAAGCCTTAAGCGTCTTGCGTATTGAGAAAGGTCATGTGGCGGGCAATGAACTTGATGGCCGCACGACTGCGGCGGATATGGGCCTAGGTAAAATGATGTCTACCAAGAAGGAGTTTATCGGGAATCGTATGGCCCACCGCGAGGGCATGGTTGATCCTGATCGCGCACAACTTGTCGGTATCAAAATCGCGCAAGGCGAGGGACGATTACGCGGTGGCGCCCATCTGATCGAACACAGATCCGACACCAATACGGTTTCCAATCCGAGCGCAAGCAAGGGGTGGGTTACGTCAGTTGGAGATAGCCCGCAGCTTGGATGCTGGATTGGCCTTGCCTATCTACAGGGAGGAGCTTCTCGCCACGGTACCAAAATGATCGCGCATTATCCACTCAAGGATGAGCAAGTAGAAGTAGAAATCGTATCTCCACACTTCTTTGATCCTAAAGGAGAGCGTCTGCATGGTTGATTTCACCGCGACTCATCCGCTCGATGATTTCTTTGCTGGAAAGGATGCCGGCGAGGGAAAAGAGCTTTCTGTAAAGGTCATGCAAGAACATGAAATCATTCAAGTTTTTGCATCCAAAGGCAAAACGCCAGCTGTTGAAAGGGCGCTTAAAATTAAACAAAGCCCCGGGAAGGCAACACTGACCAAGGATTTTACTGCGATACCATTGACTGAGGGGCAATGGATGTTGGTATCAGCAAAACCCGGTTCCGACAATTTTGGCGATAAAACACAGTCCAAGTTAAAGAAGAACGGCTATGTTTCCGAGCAGTCAGATGCTCGAGTGATATTTCGATTATCAGGCCAACGCGCTCGAGAAATGATGCAGAAAGGGTGTCGACTTGATCTGGATCCCTCGGTAAGTGGTAAAGGATGGTGTGCGCAAACGCAGATGGCACAAGCCGGCGTGATAGTCTGCCAAATGGACGATAAACCAACCTACGACTTAATGGTCTATTCTGGTTTTGCACAACATTTTGCAGAATGGCTCGAGCATACCGGCGCACAATTGGGCATTCAGTTTTCTCGGTAACTTTCAAAAACTAAGTGGTTGTTTGCTGATCGATAAAAGGTTTTACTTCCTGGATCGAAAGGGAGAACCATGCCGATTGTCGACTATTCTGAAATAATTGAGGCCCGTCAAAACATCGGCAATGCAATCCTGAAAACACCCATGGTTTTGTCTCAGAACTTGAGCGACAAGACCGGTTGCGAAATCTTTCTAAAACTGGAGCATCATCAAAAAACGGGAAGTTTTAAATTACGAGGCGCTTCCAACGCAGTTGCTTGTCTAACCGAAGAACAAAAAAGAGTAGGCGTGGTGGGTGTCTCCACCGGAAATCATGGCCGGGGATTAGCCCGCGCTTGCCGCCAAGCCGGAATACGCTGCGTCATTTGCATGTCCGATCTAGTCCCGCAAAACAAGCTCGATGGTATTCGGGCAGAGGGGGCTGAAATTTTGATTTCAGGAAGCTCTCAGGACGAAGCTGAAAAAGCCGCAACCCAACTCGAAAAAGAGGGGATGGTCATGATTCCTCCGTTTGACCATCCGCAGGTCATCGCTGGACAGGGAACCTTGGGCCTTGATGTATTTGAACAACTACCAGAGCTCACTACCGCAGTTGTACCGCTTTCTGGCGGTGGACTTATGTCGGGTGTTGCCACCGCTTTAAAACACAAAAATCCCGATATACACATCGTTGGTGTGAGCATGCAGCGAGGTGCCGCCATGTATGCCTGCATACAAGCTGGGAAATACGTCGAGGTTGAAGAACTTCCAACCCTTGCAGATTCATTGGGCGGCGGAATTGGTGAGCACAATACATACACCTTTGAGATGGTTCAAAAGTTAGTCGATGAATACATCCTTGTAAGCGAAACAGACATTGCTGAGGCCATTCGGCACGCCTATTGGCAAGAGCGCCAAATTCTTGAGGGTTCGGGCAGCGTTGCACTAGCCGCTATTCTTTCAGGCAAACTCAAACCAGCGGACAAAACGGTACTTTTTTGTTGCGGGGGTAACATTGACATGAGCCTGCATCATCGCATTGTTTCTGGTGAAAATGTTGACTTGATGGAGGCGAAGAGATGACCGGACCTCCGTTACATTTCGAACGTTCCGAGTTTGAAAGCCGGCTTTCTAAAACCAGAAGTGCGATGGAAGCTTCGGGAGTGGATCTCTTGATCGTTTCTGACCCCTCAAACATGAACTGGCTCACAGGATATGACGGGTGGTCATTTTATACCCATCAGGCAGTCTTGGTGACAAAAGACAGTGAGCCCGTTTGGTGGGGGCGCGGCATGGATGCATTGGGGGCCAAACGCACTGTGTTCATGGCGCATGAAAACATCGTCGGTTACCCCGATCATTATGTGCAAACCCCGGAACGTCATCCGATGCAGAAGCTTGCAGAGTTGATCCGTGAAAAAGGGTTGGAAAAGTGCCATTGCGGCGTAGAAATGGATAACTACTATTTTTCTGCAGCTGCTTGGGAAATGCTTAAAGCAGAACTGCCCAATGCGATCTTCAAAGATGCAACTGGGTTGGTAAATTGGCAGCGCGCAGTTAAGAGTGAAACCGAAATCTTATACATGCGCCGCGCAGCTAAAATTGTTGAGGCCATGCACGCAATGATTGTCGAGATTGCAGAACCAGGAATGCCAAAAAATCAGCTTGTTGCCGAAATATACAGAACTTCTGTGCGAGGCGCAGAGGGGCATTGGGGAGACTACCCAGCAATCGTTCCGATGGCACCATCTGGGATGGATGCCACGGCACCACACCTTACCTGGGACGACAAGCCCCTGAAGAGAGGTGAAAGTACATTTTTCGAAATTGCTGGGGCGCATAGAAGATATCAATGCCCACAATCCCGCACGCTGTTTCTTGGAGCACCCCCTCAAAAATATCTGGATGCTGAAAGCGCGGTTTTAGATGCGGTAGAGGCGGGCCTCGAAAAGGCAAAACCAGGCAACCTTTGCGAGGATATCGCAATTGCATTTTATGAGACGCTTGAGCGCCATGGTTTTGAAAAAGACAGCCGTACCGGATATGCAATTGGAGTTTCATACCCGCCTGATTGGGGCGAAAGAACGATGTCATTTAGGCGTGGCGACAAGTCTGTCTTGGAGCCGGGTATGACATTTCACTTCATGCCTGCTCTTTGGTTGGACGATGGCGGATTAGAAATCACAGAACCAATTTTGATCACTGAGGATGGCGTCGAATGCCTTTGCCGCACACCACGCCGCTTATTCAGCAAGAGTTGACGTATTCTCACAATCATTGTATTTGAATTGTATACAAAATGTATGCAGTTTAGAAATGATTGTTAAAAACAAAGAAAATTGCAGGGAAGAGCTAATCGAGCGGATTTTAACGCTCGATGTGGAACCCGGTTCGATGCTTGACGAGGCCGCACTTTCTGAAGAGTACGGTTTATCACGCACACCCTTGAGAGAAGTTTTTCAGAAACTATCGGGTGAAGGCTATCTTACCTTGGTCAAAAACAGAGGGGCAAAGGTCTCCTCAATGAACATCGACAGCATGCGAAACTTTTTTCAGACTGCACCGATGATATACGCGGCAGTAGCGCGGCTGGCGGTTGAAAACGCACGCAGCGAACAGATTGTTGAGTTGAAGGAAGTCCAACGGCTTTTTCGCATGGTTAGCGAGGCTGGTGAGACAAGATACATGGCAATCCACAATCATCGCTTTCACCAGTTGATCGGCGAAATGGCTGAAAATCCTTATCTCACACCCAGTTTAAACAGGCTTTTGATCGACCACACCCGAATGAGCCAGAAATTTTACAAACCCGTAAACTCGAAAGAAAGAATGCTTGTTTGGGAAGCGTGTGATCAGCACGATGCGATGATCGAAGCAATTGAAAAGGGTGATCCCATAGCCATTGTGGATCTCACGCTCGAGCACTGGGCATTGTCCAGAGACAGGATCGAAAAGTTTGCCAAACCTGATCCGCTGGATATCGATCTTGGAAAGACAGGATAACAAATCATGGAATTTGAAGGCATTTATACGCCGGTCGTCACACCGCACAACGATGACCATTCAATCAACAAAGCACGGTTTGCTGATGTTATCGAACACTTAATCGCTTCCGGTGTTCATGGATTGATCATTGCCGGCACGACTGGTGAGTACTACGCGCAATCAATGGAAGAACGTATTGATCTCATGAAATTGGCGAAAGAGGTCAATAACGGAAGATTGCCGTTGATCGTAGGCACAGGCGCCATTCGAACCGAAGATTCAATTGTTTTTGCTGAAAATGCGAAATCAATAAGAGCAGACGCAATCCTTGTCACAACCCCACCCTATGCCTATCCAACCGCAAGAGAAATTGCCCTTCATGGCCTTGCTATTGATCGTGCGGCTAATTTACCGGCGATGCTTTATAACTATCCGGGGAGAATGTCGGTAAATATGGATGCAGAAACACTGGACAGGTTAGGGAGAAGTCCAAACTTCTGTGCGATCAAAGAGAGTTCCGGCGATATCAATCGTGTGCATATGTTGGCCCGCGACTATCCACATATCCAACTTTCTTGCGGGATGGACGATCAAGCACTGGAGTTCTTTGTCTGGGGCGCGCGCTCCTGGGTATGTGCCGGGTCAAACTTTGCTCCGGAAGCTCACATAGCCTTGTACAAAGCCTGCGCGGTCGAGAAAAACTTCGACAAGGGCAGGGCGATTATGAAGGCGATGTTGCCCTTGATGAGTGTGCTTGAGCAAGGTGGGAAATTCGTTCAGTGCATCAAACATGGCCTTACCCTTCGCGGCATTCCCGCTGGGCCCCCGCGAAAGCCGTTGCAACCGCTCAACAAAGACGACAAACGCGAGCTCGAGCAAGTTATTAGGGTGATGAATACAACCATAGAAAAAATCGAAAATGGAGAGAGTAAATGAGCGACGACCTGCTGACCCGCGAAGAATACGCAAGCATCGCAGCCGACCTTATTTTTCCGGCTGCTCCATTCATTGATGGAAAATTCAGAGCGGGAAATGGAAAGAAATTTCCGACTATTAATCCGGCTACCAATGAGACGGTAGCCCAGATTTCAGGGGCAAATTCAAAAGATGTCGATCTTGCGGTTAAGAAAGCAAGGGAAGCTTTTGATCAAGGGCATTGGTCAAAAATGCATCCGTCAGAACGCAAAGATGTGTTGATACGCCTTTGCAAATTGATTACCCGCAATAGACGCGAATTGGCAGTCATGGAAAGCTTGGACAGCGGCAAGCCGATCGCGGATTGCGAGTTAATCGATATTCCTGAAACGATCCATTGCATAAAATGGCATGCTGAAGCGATCGACAAGATATATGATCAAGTAGCGCCTCAAAGCGATGATCATATGGCGATGATTGTTCGCGAGCCGATTGGCGTTGTTGCAGCCGTGCTGCCTTGGAATTTTCCCCTGTTGATGATGGCTTGGAAAATTGGTCCGGCACTTGCTGCGGGGAACTCAGTCATTGTCAAACCGGCAGAACAAACATCCATGACTTCGTTGCGTCTCGCCGAGTTGGCATCCGAAGCAGGAGTGCCCAGAGGTGTCCTTCAAGTGCTTCCAGGCCTTGGCCCCGATGTCGGAGAGCCCCTCGGACGTCATATGGATGTAGATATGGTAAGCTTCACCGGGTCCACTGAGACGGGGCGCTTATTCCTCAAATTTGCAGCAGAATCAAACCTGAAAAAAGTGGTCCTTGAGTGCGGGGGTAAAAATCCGGCCGTGGTGTTGGAAGATGCCGAAGATCTGGATTTAGTTGCTGGACACGTGGTGAACGCAGCATTCTGGAACATGGGAGAGAACTGTTCTGCAAACTCTCGTTTGATTGTCCATGCGTCTGTAAAAGAAGAACTGATGAAACGGATACTGGTCCGGACAAAACACTGGCGCACCGGAGATCCACTTGATCCTGTGAATCAACTAGGGGCTTTGGTCGATAAAGAGCATTGTAAGAAAGTCTCGAAGTATCTCAAAGGTGGGAAAAACATCAAAACGCTTACTGGCGGTAGTGCAAAAGGAAACTTTGTTGAGCCCACGATCCACGATCAGGTCAAAACGGGTGATAAGCTTGCTAAGGACGAAATTTTCGGACCTGTGTTGTCTGTCATCACGGTGAGTTCTTTTGATGAGGCAATCAAAGTAGCAAACGACACCGAATATGGTTTGGCAGCCAGTGTTTTCACTGCAAACACAAAAAAGGCAATCCGTGCTGCCCGCGAGATCAGAGCAGGCACAGTATCGGTAAATTGCTATGGGGAAGGTGACATCTCAACCCCGTTTGGTGGCTACAAACAGTCAGGCTTTGGTGGCAGGGACAATGGACTACATGCCCATGATCAATATACAGAGCTGAAGACAATCTGGATTGACCTTTCTGACAAGGGTCCAGATGAAAGCGTCGATTGATGAAGGTCAGCCGCCTTCCAGTAGATACTGGCAGTTCTGGTTGGAATGAGATTCTGCCACAAGCGGATCCTTCAGTTCGTCTAGAGGCCGATCTCAATTCAGATTTTCTAATCATTGGCGCTGGTTTTGCTGGCTTATCAGCAGCCAGAAGGTTGTCCCAACTGAAGCCAGATGCACGCATTGTCGTTTTGGATGCAAAGCGTATTGGTGAAGGACCCGCTGGGCGCAATTCTGGATTTATGATTGATCTCCCCCATGAACTGGGATCTGCGAATTATTCTACGACGCTCGAAAATGACCGAAGGCAAATCAAACTCAATCGGCATGCTATTGAATTTGCCGCAGACGCAGCAAGAGAATTCCAACTTGATGCAGAGGCATTTAACCCGAGCGGGAAAATCAATGGTGCCGCCAGTCGAAGGGCACTGGAGCATAACTTGACCTATGCAAAACATCTTGAAGCTCTGGGGGAGCCACACCAGCTTCTTGGGGCGCATGAGATGAGAAAACTGACCGGTAGCTCTTTTTACAAGTCGGGTGTCAAAACGCCTAATACCGTTCTCATACAGCCTGCGCTTTATGTTAGAGGATTTGCGAAAGGCCTTGGAAATCGGGTGTCTATTTTTGAAGAGTCCCCTGTTGTTGGCATGTCACGTCAAAACGGATTTTGGATTGCAGAAACGTCCAAAGGCACTGTCCGCGCACAGAAGGTGATCTTGGCAACGAACGGTCACATTGAAAGTTTTGGTTTCTTCAAACGTCAAGTGTTTCACATCATACTTTATGCATCCATGACCCGCGCACTGACACAACAAGAAGCTGCCGCGACCGGTGAACCGCAATGGGGGATCACACCGTCTGATCCATCGGCCACGACCATGCGCAAAGTATCAGGCACGGGTGGTACGAGAATTGTGACCCGCAATCAAAGCACATATGCGCCAGACCTTGAAGTGCCCGATCATTTGCTGGTGGAAATGGGGGAACGCCATAAAAAATCATTCGCAAAACGATATCCCGAATTGGATCATGTTGATCAGGAGTTTTGTTGGGCTGGTAGGTTATGCTTGAGTAGAAACTCTGTACCTGCGTTTGGTGAGCTTGAAGAGGGATTGTATTCTGCCTGTTGTCAAAACGGGCTTGGAACAACAAAAGGGACACTTGCCGGTATTGCTGCCGCAGAACTCGCGACCGAGGGTAAGACACCCCTTGCCGCAGCATTGCTCGAAGAAGGAAAACCGAAGAAACTCCCGCCCGCTCCGCTTGACTCAATTGGCGCAAAAGCGTTCATGCGGTGGGGGGTGTTTAAAGCCAGGGAAGAGTTATGAAAATTGAAAATGGATCTGTTCATCTAGGATTAGATGAAGTGGTGCCGCTCGCTGTCGACGCTCTGACAAAGGCAGGATGTGACGCGTACAATGCAGCGGCTGTTGCAGATTGTGTGTATCAGGCTGAACGGCACGGTGCACACTCCCATGGTTTGTTTCGTATGCCCGGTTACCTGGCTTCATTGAAAAGTGGAAAAGTAAACGGTAAAGCAAGCCCAAGACTGGACAGGAGCAAACCTTCGGTCTTGTCTGTTGATGGCGACGGTGGCTATGCTCCAATTGCACATCAAAAACTTGTAAAGCCTTTGGCCGATCTTGCGCGTGAACAAGGCGTAGCAATTGCAGCACTAACCAACACGTATCATTTCGCGGCACTCTGGCAAGAAGTGGAGATGCTCGCAAATGAAGGCGTGATTGGTTTAGCCTGTACAGCATTTAAGCCGGCACTCCCTCCGGCGGGTGGGACCAAACCACTTTATGGGACCAATCCGGTCGCATTTGCCTGGCCTAGAGACAATCAAGAACCTTGCGTGTTTGACCAGGCAAGCGCAGTAATGGCACGGGGTGAAGTGATGATCGCGGCTCGAGAGGGCCACGCGTTACCGCCTGGTACTGGGATCGATGCAAATGGAAATCCCACAAACGATCCAAATGAAGTGCTAAAAGGCGCACTATTGCCGTTTGGCGGGTACAAAGGCGCATCAATTGCAATGATGGTGGAACTCTTGGCGGGCGCATTAATTGGGGAGCAATTGAGTTTTGAGGCCGCTGTTCAAGACAACAATGATGGCGGACCTCCCAGAGGTGGGGAATTTATTCTGGCAATGAACCCGGTAAATGGCCTTGCCAGCAGTGAAGCGCTATTTACCAAAATACTCGAGCAGGAAGGTGCCCGGTTGCCGGGAGATGGACGACGGGCAAAGCGTGACAAAATTGCTCGAGATGGCATTCATATTCCTGAGGAACTCTACAAAAAAATCATCGGCTAAGCAAAAAATCAGAACATTAACTCCTCCTATCCTATTGTAAATTATATCAATTTTGAACATTAACGCGGCATGAATAAGCTATTCCATAACCATTCAGCCGCTCTGTGACATTGTCTCTCAATCGCTGGCCCATTCCCTCAGCCCCAACCAACCGGACAGCGAAAAGGAGATTTTAAAATGTTTAAGAATGCCTTCAAATCTATGCTTGCTGTTGCGGTCGTCGCGACTGGTGCAGCTTTCACCACTACTTCAGCAAATGCCGGTGGCAATTTTGGAATTTACATTGGTAATGGCCATGGCGGTGGCATCTATTATAAACACGGTGGCCACTACAAAAGCGGATATCATGCCCATGGTCCTAGAAAATGTAACCCTCGTCGGGCATTAAACAAAGCATATCGCATGGGCGTTTATCGTCCGCACGTGACCCGCGTGAACCACAATAGAATTGTGGTGAAAGGTTACAATCATGGTCATGCTGCAAAAGTTGTCTTCAAGCGTCAAAGCAAGCACTGCAGAGTCTTGAAAACCCGCGGTATTTACTGATTGGGATTGACCGTCTCCTCCTCGAACGGTCAGTTTCCTGAGCCTCTCCTGGATAACAGGAGGGGTTTTTTACTGTTCAATTTCCCAGCTGATTTGCACATCCACCTTGTAAGTGTTTTCACCGCCCGAAATGGGAACTGAGCTTGGGGCATCTTCTCGAATTGTCGCCGCACGCGCTTGTGCAAGTGGGACTGGTCCGGGACGAACCGAATTCTCAGAAATATTCAAGATATCGCCCAATTCGACTTGGGCAGCATCGGCTAAGGTCATGGCTTTGCTGATCGCATCTTCAACAGCAGCGGTGCGCGCTTTGTTTAAGATCTTACTGGTATCTTCATTCATAAACCGAATGTTTCCGCCAGAGTTAACCCCGAGTGTGACCACCAAATCCAAAATCTCCCCGGTTTGTTCTAAATCGCGGATGCGAATATCAAGGTTGTTTGAGACGACGTAACCGGTAATTTGTGGTGCAGGTTGCTCGCCGTTTGCCTTTCGCTTTGGATAAAAGTACCTCGGTTGAATATTGAAGTTTGACGTTTGAAGATCTTTTTCCTCAATCCCTTGTGTTTTCATTGCTTCTAAAACAGATCCCATTGCTTCATTGTTTGCACTTAGAGCATCTCTTGCTGTTTTTGCTTCACGAAGGACACCGACCGAAATCATTGCCATATCAGGTGCGACGCTTATACGGCCGGTTCCAGTAACGGCAATCGTGTTAACTCGGTCTTGAGCGATTGACTGAACCGGCTTGGCAAAAACGACGCCAAAACTCACCAATACAATTGCTGTGGTGACTAGTTTCAAAAGTTTCATGGCTTCCCTCTCTTGTGTTTTTTCCGTTTGAAGTAGGAACCTGTACAAAGTATGGCAAATAAACACAGAAGATTCCAAGTAAATCGGGACTTGCGGCAACTTTCCAAACGCGATAGGGAAACCCCGCCGGGTCTGTAGCTCAATTGGTTAGAGCCAGCGGCTCATAACCGCTTGGTTGGGGGTTCAAGTCCCTCCAGACCCACCAAAAAGTTCCGTTTTTGTTTCTCATGCATCGACGGGACAAACTGTTTCTAGCCTGTTGTCTTTTCATTGTAGATTTCTGTATGCCCTATATCCTACCGTTTATGTACTGTAAGGGCTGTGGCAAGGCGAATTAAATATGACCACCTAATCCTCCCAAAAGTACTCTTTGTCTCCGATTATAGCTTCTGCCAGTTCATCGATTGCTTTTGAGACTACAAACGCCTTTTGGTATTCCGGTGGGCTACTGCAGTGTCGGTAATTAATCCTTTTCCCCGCTGGGTAAAAGCGCGTCCCATTGGAAGTCGATGTATCTAAACGTGTTGTCCGCCATTGATCTCGATTTCGGTACCGTTGATATAACTCGACTGTTGAGAACACAAAAAGAATATCACGTCCGCGACTTCGGATGTTTGCCCAATACGTCGCATCGGAAGGCCTTCAATGATTTTATCTGTACCGGGGGACAAAATGGATGTTTCAATCTCGCCGGGTGCAATGGAGTTAACACGGACGCCCGATGGGCCAAAATCATGGGCCATTTCACGTGTCAGCGCTGATAGCGCCGCTTTTGATGTTGCGTAAGCTGCTCCGGCAAAGGGATGAACACGGGACCCTGCAATGGAAGTCACGTTAACAACTGTTCCCTGCGCATTCACCAGTTCATCTTTCAAGCCTCTCGCGAGCACGATTGGCGCAAAAAAGTTCACGTGGAACACTTTTCCCCAATCCAGCAAGTCTGTATCAATTGAATTCAGTCTTGCACCTTCCTTGGACTTTGGCGAAATACCAGCATTGTTCACCAATGCATCCAACTTACCATCCAGACGGTCGCGGATATTTTCCACGGCATTTATCGTATCAGCCGGGTCAGAGAGATCGATCTGAACATGATCGTCTTCACCTGCCGGCCAAGGGCAGTTCTTATCGAAGGGTTGCCTCGAACAGGTGATAACCCGCCACCCTTCAGCGGAAAACTTTTTAACAGTTGCATGTCCAATTCCGCGACTTGCACCCGTAAGCAAAAGGCATTTAGACATTCTCTCTCATTCCCTGCAATTGTTTGATGGTTTAAACATCGTAGACATGAAAAGGCATGTTTGAGCGCCTGCTAGATTGAACACCGAAGCATAAAATTGCAACAGAAAACTCCATCAAAGCGGTATGATCTGAATGGGAGCATGTGTGCATTTCTTGCGAGGATTCCCGTTCAGGGCAGCTTTAGCGGAGAACAGAAATCATGCGGGTTTCTCCTTGGGTGGGGTCGATGCCTTAAGGTCGAGACGGCTGAATTTTGTATGTTGCTTTGAGGTTGGTGTCGCTGCTCTAACCATACAAAACAAACCAAAAAAGTACGGTGCCAATCCCTCAAAAGCACCAATGGATGCGCATGATTGACAGTAATATTGGTAGTTGATACCTCTTCCATTACGCCTTCCTGCTGACATCGCTCGCGAACTTATGAAGCCTAGATAGTCTCGCCCTGCGCCAGCGGAGTATGATGTCAGGCAGCATGAAAGGTTTGAGAATTTTCTCAATATATCGGTATGAAAGAAAGCCTGAAAACAGATCATTCCATCACAAACACCATGGTAGCCAAATGAGTAGCAAACCCTACGGCAGCGTTTTTGCAGAATTGCAGGCAACGTGCCCACAGATATGGAAGGCCTATACCAATCACGACTTTGTAGAGGGTTTAAAGGATGGAAGCCTGCCGCATGACGCCTTCTTGCACTATCTGCGGCAGGATTACGTATTCTTGATGCATTTTTCTCGTGCTTGGGCACTCGCAGTCGTCAAATCAGAAACCCACAGCGAAATGATGACGGCAGTTAGCATAGTCAATGCCCTGATCTCAGAAGAAATACAGCTGCATGTTGGGGTTTGTAAGGAAATGGGTATCAGCGAAGCAGAACTCTTTGCCACGCGCGAAACCCCGGCCAATCTCGCCTATACTCGGTTTGTACTTGAGGTGGGGTATAGTGGGGATTTGCTAGATCTCCTCTCAGCCCTTTTGCCCTGTGTTATGGGATATGGTGAAATAGGCACCCGTCTTAAGGCCGAAATGAGTGCACCAACTTATGCCGATTGGATTAATACGTATGCCGGTGAAGAGTATCAGGGGGTGTGCCAAGCAGTTGCGGAACTTGTTGATTCGGCAGTCGAGCGAAGGATCGGCAAAGAGTTCGCTCTTTCTCCGCGCTGGGCTCGGCTCTGTGAAACGTTCAAAACCGCTACAGAGCTGGAGGTTGGGTTCTGGCAGATGGGCATGACCCCTTGAAGACCGTCCCTGGCATTTCTGTTTCCGGCCACGCCGAGATTAACGGGGCTTCGTTGTTTGACCACACGGTTTTGGATTTGGTCGCAGGGCAGTGGACATGTCTGTTAGGAGGCTCCGGTGTTGGAAAGACGACAATCCTCCGCTTGATTGCCGGGTTGCAGACAGGAGCCGATTTCAAGGGTGAGATCACCGCTTCTGATAACATGTCGATACCAGCGCGCACCGCATATATGGCACAAAATGATTTGCTCCTCCCCTGGGCAAGTGTCAAACACAATATTACTCTTGGCGCTCGGTTGCGCGGTGAACCTGCCAACGCGGATGCTGTGGATGAGCTTATTGAATGGGTTCAGCTAACCAACCACGCACACAAAAAACCAGGCCAACTTTCCGGTGGGCAACGTCAAAGGGTAGCGCTTGCCCGTACCTTGCTGGAGGATAAACCGATCATCTTGTTGGATGAGCCATTTTCAGCGTTGGATGCGCAAACCCGCACACAGATGCAAGATCTTGCAGTTGAGTTGCTGGCTGGCAGGACTGTCTTAATGGTAACGCACGATCCTGCAGAAGCCGCGCGCCTTGGTCATACGATTGCAGTTTTAAGCTCGACTGGCATATGCATCAGCGAGCCTCCGGCAACACCAATCCCTCGAGAGATTGATGCCATGCAGACCCTCAGATGTCAGGCGGCTCTTTTGAAATTATTGCTGGGCGAAGTAGCATGAAACTGATCTACGGCATAACAGCCACTGCGTTTGCGCTCGCACTCTGGCAGGGGATCGTGACGATCACGGGATTACCCAGGTTTATTTTGCCCGGCCCTGGATTGGTGGCCCAAACTTGGTGGGAAAATCGAGGGATCATTCTTGAACATGCTACAGTGACAGCAGCAGAAGTCCTTCTGGGATTGGCAATCGGCACCGTCTTGGGAATATTGACCGCTATTCAACTGGCGGCCTCTGCGCAAACCAGACTGCTGGTGCAGCCGATCTTGGTGTTTACCCAAGCCCTTCCGGTTTTTGCCCTTGCACCCCTCCTTACGCTTTGGCTTGGGTACGGGTTATGGTCAAAAGTAGCCATGGCAGTGCTAATCATTTACTTCCCGGTCACGTCCGCGTTTCTCGATGGCCTGCAGCGCACGCCAACCGGATATCTCGACTTGGCAAAAACCATGCAAGCAAGCCCAATGCGAGTTCTGTGGCACATTCGCATCCCAGCAGCCTTACCTTCTCTTGCTTCCGGATTGCGCCTTGCGGCGGTCTATGCCCCAATCGGCGCGGTCATTGGAGAATGGGTGGGCGCATCTCGAGGGCTTGGGTACCTTATGCTTTTAGCCAATGGACGGGCTAAAACAGATCTAATGTTCGCAGCATTGCTAACGCTCGGTGCTTTTTCCATTTTGTTACATTTTGCGGTCGTGCGAATGACCCGTCGTTTGGGGGAACACGCTGCACAGGCCCACCCATGATTAAGGCAGGGTTGAGAATACCCGATCTTTAGTTGAAAAAACGCGTTTATGCTCCGGGTTAGCGGGGACTATTCCCGTGCCTTGCGGGCATCGCGAAAACTCTTGATAAAGAACACAAGCGCAATCAGACTTGTTACGATCATCAGGGATAGACGCAGGATGGCCTCCCCGTCACCTCGTCCAATCGCTCCGTTCAATGGCACAAACAAAACCAGAAAAACAATCAGCGTCAGAATTACGGCGATATGTGCAATCACCTTATTCTCGTTTTTCACGCCAAAGTAACACCCTACCAGAGCCAATCCGAACGCAGCTGGAATAAGCGCCGTGAACGATGGAGACTGCGATGACAAATAAGCCCATGCGGACATGATCATCAGCGTAATTGCATTTAGTAGACTTGCCGTATGGGCTTTCATGAGAGTCACCTTTTCAGTATTTCGCATCTTTACCTTGTCTGAGATAGGGCAACACTGTCGGTCTAGCAATTGGTGTTACAGCGTCTATTTCTTCGTGCAAATCCCTTGTGTTTGCGTTGCACCTTCTTGGTTTTGACCTTTCCAAACTTTTTTTGCATGCAAAGTGTTTATAGCGGAATTTTTAAGTCTACTTATTGATTAATATCAATGTGTGTTCGATATCCAAAGGGCATAGATTTAGGCGCCGTATCGCCTTTAAGCCTAACAGGGAAAGCTCAATGAAAAGACGCGAATTTCTTGCCGCGACAGGATCAGCAGTAGGGTTTGGACTTGTCGGAGGAATGGGTTTTGCCGCGGTCGGCAAAGCTCAAACGTTTGACTTGAAACTCCAACGATGCGACTTCAGGTTACGCAAGGAAATGACACCGGATTTAGTGAGTCTGGCCCCGAACGCCCCGCCTCCAGTTCTTAAAGCGCGTCAGGGCGAACAAGTCGTTCTCAACGTAAAAAATGCGCTGGAAGAATATACAGCCATGCACTGGCATGGTCTTCGCATCCCAAATGACATGGATGGCGTGCCGTACCTAACCCAATATCCAATCGCTCAAGGGGAAACGTTTCGTTACAGTTTTATACCTCCCGATGCCGGGACCTATTGGTACCATCCCCACTGCATGACAATGACACAAATGGCGCGCGGTCTCACAGGTGTCCTCGTCATTCAAGAAATAGAAGATCCTGGGTTTGATACAGAGCAGGTCATCAATCTGCGAGATTTCAGGCTGGATGATGAAGATCATCTCTTACCCCCGTATTCTCTGAGAAGAGCGGCGCGTGCGGGTACACTCGGCAACGTTATGACCGCCAATTGGTTGATAGAACCAGTTTATAATCACCAGTCTGGTAGTCTCGTCCGGCTTCGAATTGTCAATACTGATACGACGCGAATTCAAAGGGTTTATCTGGAAGGCGGAATGTCAAAGAGCATCGCGTGGGACGGTCATCCGCTCCGCATTCCCATGCCGGCTCCCAATAAAAATACGCCACTTGTGATGGGTCCGGGTCAACGCGTTGATCTGGCAATTGTGATGCCGAAATCTGAAGGACAGAGCATCACAGTTTTTTCCAGACTTGCGAGCAATGACAGAGTCATGGCGACACTTGTTTCGGAAGGAACAAACCTGAACCGGTCGTTGGACGAGCTGAAGCCGCTGGCGCCAAATCCAGTCGTTGTTCCAGACATTAGCAGCGCGGAAATTCATGAATTCGTTTTTGGTTGGTCGCCTGCCGGGGTTGCACCAAAAGACGGATTTTGCGGATCACTGGGCAAGACTTTCTGGTCCATCAATCGTGTGCCCTGGGCAGGTGATGCGGCAAGCGGAATTGGACCTCTGGCTCGGCTGGACTTGGGGAAGAGCTATATTTTGCGGTTCCGGAATGAATCTCCGAATACGCACCCGATTCATCTACATGGTCTGGCATTTATTCCTTTGCGTTCGAACAAACGAAAGCTGCTTGCCAATTGGTCAGACACGATGCTTTTATTGAAGGACGAGATAGTTGATGTGGCGTTGGTGGCCGACAATCTGGGCGATTGGGCATTTCACTGCCATATTATTGAGCATCAAAAAACCGGGTTAGCAGGATATATTCAGGTCGTTTGATTTCACGGTTGCCAACGCATCATTCATCTTCATTCTCGTGTCAGCAAAATCCATATCAGGACAAATCCGGCAAGCAAAAGGGTTTGCAGCACAATGAGGATCGCTGCCCTTGGTGGCATTTCCAAAAGACCCTTAAGATCGGTTTTTAATCCAACACCAACAATTGCTATCAGTAAAAACCAACTGGATGTTTGCCAAAGCCAATGTTGCATAAAATCAGGGATTATGCCGAATCCGGAAAGCATCACCATGATTGCAAACATGACGACGAACCAAGGCAAGAGGGCTGGTTTCGTTCCACTCTCTTTTTCACCAGCGTCAATGCCGGAAAACGCTAATGAAACCGATAAAAGCATGACAAACGGCGCCAGCATGGATACGCGGAGCAGTTTGACTGTGGTAGAACTTTCTCCAACGTCATCCGAGATGCTAAATCCTGCACCGACCACCTGCGCGACATCATGGATGGTGCCGCCCAGAAACAACGCAAGTTCCTTGTTACTCAGCCCAAGTGCTTGTCCGATAATCGGATAGGCAACCATAGCAACCGTACTGAGAAGCGTGACAGAAAAAACTGTAAATGACAGGTTGCGATCAGAGTGCTCGTTACGCGGTAAAATAGAAGCAATCGCGATTGCCGCAGAGGCGCCACAAATTGAAACTGCACCACCCGTCAACACCGCTAGGCGCCAGCCACGTCCAAGTAACCATGCCAAGCAAAAAGACAAAATTGTAATGACTACGATTGACGTAACCACAAGCCAGACCGCTTCAAGCCCCAATACCATAATAGCATCAAGGCTGACGCGCGCTCCCAGCAAACCAACACCCAGGCGGAGCATAGTGCTGGAAGAAAATGCGATTCCTTCGGCTAGGCGTTCTGCACCGACGGTGGCGCTTTGTAAGGCAAGGCCCAACAGCAAGGCAAGGAGCATTGCAGGGGCACCATAATGGATAGACAGGAATTGCGCAGCGATAGCCGCAAGCCCGCAAAGTAAAACACCCGGCCAAAGTAAGGCAGATTTAGACTTTAGGGTTGCGAGGTGGCTGGAGGAGGTCGACAAACTTGTGCTTTCAACAATTGAATAAGGCTTGAGAACAGAAGGAACGAATAACCAATTCGCTTTTCATATGCTAGACCATCGGCACAAGTAAGCGCGCATATTCATGTATAACGGTATCATAACAGCGAACAACCGATCAGGTGTCGTTGCCGCATAAGAAGAGTTGTGTAGAATGGATAGACTATTCCGGATTTTTAAGGAGAGGAAATACTCTGAATGCCACGCGATACGAACCTAATCCTCAGCCCCATAAACCTCCGCCATGCGAATTTGGATTTCAGTGGATATGAAGAAGCCGTTGCGATGGCACGCCGCCGCGGCGCCAAGCTCCTTGTAGTCACGGTAGCCCCGGAAATGGAGCGCAATCTCAACATCCTCGATTCAAAAGACTATTGGGGGAAGGCACTTCAGAAATTTATCGCAGCCTATCCTGCTGACGGAGTAGAGATCGAAGCCGTGGTTCTCTTAGGCGCAGTGCACCGCCAAATCGTTAAGTTTGCCGAAGAGCGAAATGTCGATGTTATTGTGATGGGATCGGCCAATCCTAAAATAAAAGACTACATTCTGGGAACCACAGCAAGCCACGTTGTTTCTCATTCGAAATGTTCCGTATACGTAGTGCGTTCATAAAACTACCACTTATGGTTCGCTGCACCCGGTTTTTGCCCGTTTTTGTATGAAGTGGCAGTCTTACTGTTCGGCGCGCTTTTGGGGCACCTGTCCTCTTTCAATTCATTGATCAAGCTGCTGGACTTGGATGTGAACGACGCGCGGCAGTCTTTACCTTTATGCTATGAATTGGAAACCAGACAATCACAGTCAACATTCTTGATTCTCCAAAACGTTGCATGTTAAATAACCTACAGGGGTCGTGTGGATGCAGCAGGTGAAACCGATTCGTGACAAGCAAGGCCAATATCTACGGAGCATCGGGGTACTGTTGTGTCGGATAGTTTCAAGCAAAAAGAAACCAGCATAACGGCGTTTGTAAAAGAACGTGAAAGGCTTCTTGTACTAGCACAGTCAATGGTCGGCAGTCATGCCATAGCAGAAGAACTTGTTCAGGATAGCTGGCTACGGTGGGAAGCCCGTGACTACCCGGAAGAAAAAATAGCCCCAATACTCCATCGAATTGTTGCAAACTTGTGCCGCGATTGGTTGCGGAAACAAAAAACAGAGCGGTTTGGTCTTCAATTTCTTGGATTGTTCCAGGATATGGAGCCCGATACCGAGCGTGTAGTAATTTCGCGCCAAGATCTTGAATTGGTCGTTAAAGCACTGGGTGAACTGCCTTCCAGAACAGTAACGGCGTTTTATCTGAGTCGGATTGAGGGTCTCACCCTAAGTGAAATTGGTGAACGTCTGAATACGTCGCCTCAAAGATCACATCAACTGGTCCGAAACGCGTTGGTACACGTTGCAATGCGTATGGAAGGCTAGCCGGCCCTTTATTTTTGCATTACTCAAACGTTTATCAGTAAAGATGAAATCAAGCTTATTCTGAATGACGCTTGAACGCGGAGAGTGTTTGGGGAATGTCCGGGCAAGAAGACGAAAACATATACAATGAAGCAGCGGATATCTTTTTGCGGATTTCTGAAAATCCGGAAGATGTTGATGCGAAACGGGCAAAACAAGAGTTTATCGCAAGAGGCGAAAGGGAAAGACAAACTTACGAGAAAATTGTCAAAGCCTGGAAAGCAACCGGCTCATCGAAGAAACCAAGAAGCTTATACACCATCTTTGTTGTCATCAGTATCGCAGTTGCGGTGTATTTGAGCCTGCCAAGAATTCAGGTTTATCTCCTTGCTGATTATACAGCATCAAGCACACCCATGCGTGTAGAGTTATCATCTGGAGACCTTGTTCACTTAGACGCATCATCTGCATTAGAAGACAAGATTACGAATGATGTACGCGCTGTATACCTTCTCTCGGGCGCAGCATTCTTTAATGTAAAAACAAACGAACGGCCATTTATCGTTGAGATGAACGGCCTTACAATACAGGTTTTAGGAACCCAATTCGAAGCCGTTAAAAGCCCGAATAGCGTTTCTGTATCGGTATTCGAGGGTGAAGTGAAAGTCGATACAGGTGGCAATTCCTATGAACTTGGACCCGGTGATCGGTTTAGTCTTACAGGGTCGAGTCAAACGCAAATCGATCAAATTGAAGTAAACAGCATTGCCCAGTGGAGAGACGATCGATTGTTTGCAGAAGACATGATGTTTGGGAAAATTGCACAGGTAATCGACAGGCGTCTTCCTGGAAGAATCGTCATTCTTGATGAAAGCATCGCGCAATCTCGGGTGACCGGTACATTCGATCTGAGTGACCCCGAAACAGCACTTACCACCCTAGCAGCGGCGCGCGGCGGACGTGTTATCTCTGTCCGCCCAGTCGCCACATTTATTGTTAAGTGAAAAAATATTTTCGCGTTGCCCTTTAATTTGAGAAGCCCGAAACGTTGTAGAGTCAAAGATAAAAAATAAAATCTCTGACAGGGGCAGAAAATGACTCGTAAATGTCGAACTGTGTGCCGAATGGCATTGGTTCTCGCCACGATTGTACCGGCTACAACGTCCTATGCTTCGAACCTTCAAAGAATTGATATTCCCGCACAGTCCCTGTCTTCCGCCATCGCGGAACTCGGCAACGAAACCGGTTTACAGATCAGTGCGCCGAGCGAGGCAATCAATGGAAAACAAAGCGCAAGCGTAAAGGGCGTAATGACACCAATGGAAGCACTTAGAGTGCTTTTGTCGGGTACAAACCTCAATATTCAGGCCTTTGGCCGATCGACTTCAATCCAAGCGCAATCTGCTGTTATTACAGAAGGGGGAAATGGGAATTCAACCGTTCTCGACCGTATCACAGTCACCGGTGGTAGTAGCGAAGCCGAAGACCTTGCCTTGTTTCGACAAGACTCTCCGGAAACGACTGTAATGTTTGGCGAGGAAGAAGTAGAGAAGAGAAACATCAATGACATCGAAAGCGCCTTACAACAAACCCCGAATGTAAACGTAACGGGTAACGGTAATCCCGGTCAGTTCGCAGTAACAGTTCGGGGCCTTGGAGATTTGGGTAACGTTGACAGTACGGCACCATCGGTAGGTTTTTTCATTGATGGCGCTCCACTTTCTACAAATGGTGCTCTTTCCCAGGGAATAAACGCGGCTTTGGTTGATGTTGAGGCGGTAGAGGTCTCTTTGGGGCCACAAACAACCGGTTTTAGCCGAGTGACGACAGCCGGAGCAGTAAACGTAGTTACAAAAAAACCCACGGGTGAATTTGAAGCATCGCTAGAGACAGAATTTGGATCGTTTTCAGATATTCAACTTACAGCGATTGTCAACCAGCCAATTTTAGATGATGATTTGCTAAACTCACGCCTTGTTTTGTTTGGCGGCGCCAGCGACGGATTCATAGACTTTGTAAATGGTGACGATAATTCGAGTGAAAACTACGGATTTCGTTACTCTTTGAGATCTCAACCAACAGATCAATTAACAATCGATGCCTCGATCAGCTACAGTGAGGATGAGCAAGACGGGGCTAATATTATCTCTTTGGCAACACTCGATTTCGATGATCCGGTGAGTTTTGTTAACACGGTAGACGAAGTAACGAGCAACGTGCTTCTGGCGCGATTTCAAATAGAAAATAGCCTGAATTCGGGAACATTCACTTCAAGTTCCTCATATCGGTTCTCTGACACCGAAAATGTATCAGATGGAGATGACACACCCTTCGATATCTCGCTTGTCATGATCGATAATGAAAACACCTCGTTTACTCAAGAGTTCAAATATGAAGGAGAAGCAATTGACCTGGGAAGCAACAATGGAACATTAACGCTCAATGCAGGGACCAGCTTGACGTTTGCTGAGTTTCAATCAGAAGATGACTCGCCATTCTTGGATGCATTTGCAGTGTTGGTTGGGTTGGCTACCCTTACAGATCCGACGTCCCCAATAGATTTCCCGACACTGCTTGGTTTGCTGGGACTTCCACCTACAACATCGCCATTTGATTTAACGGGTGACGGCAGTGGTTTTACATCCAGTATTGATCAGGATTTATTCAGTTTTAGCGTGTACGGCGACGCTACTTGGAGACCTGTCGACCAATTAGCGATTACAGGCGGACTGCGATACAGTTTTGATCAGGTTGTCGATGAATCAGAGATAACGATCACGCCCGGACTGGGTACCATTGCTCAGTTAGCAGGGATTCTCCCGCCCAATAACCCGCTAACAACAACAGAACTTCAATTCAATAATTTTGCTCCGACTGCCTCAATCGCATATGATTGGACTGACAATCTGTCGACATACTTCACATTTGCAACCGGTTTCAGGCCAGGGGGAATTACCGGAAACCCGACCGGAATTGCCACCTTCGACGAAGAACAGACATTTTCGTATGAGGCAGGTTTCCGCTCTCTCTCCGAGGATGGTCGGCTGGCAATTGCAGGTTCAGCTTTTTTTATCCAATATGAAGACTTGCAAACGGTGATCTCGGGATTCATTCCTGGTATCGGTGTTTTCACCAGTTTGGACAACGCTGGAGCCGCCCAGAGCTTTGGCGGCGAAGTCTCGATAGCTGCAAAGCCGACAGACGCGCTCACATTCTCCGCACAAGCCGGTTTTACCAATTCTCAGATTCTCGAATTTGATACCGTGCCAGGCGCGGTCGGGTCTTCCCTTCCAAATTCACCTGAATTCACGTTTAACATCATCGGCGAGTATGAGCACCCAGAAGAGTTATATCCCGGTGTAAAAGGGTTTTTCCGCACAGAATACAACATCCGTAGTAGTTTTGTCGGGGCAATTGCCGCAGCGCCCATTAGGTTGCCGGGCTATGATGTGCTCAACTTCCGGGCAGGGTTGCGCAGCGATAGTTTTGACTTGACGGCTTTTGTTGAAAACGTTTTGGACGAACGCTTTGCCACCACCGCATCGGGTGTTTCGCCAGTTTCGGGACCAATACCAACACCAGAAACACCTGTAACGCCTATTTCTGCTTTTCCTGGCTTAGATAGTCCCCTCGTAACCCCCGGCGAAACCAGGCGATACGGAGTGGTAGCTAAGTTTAAGTTTTAAAATAAACACACGAAATTAACCTAAAAGTGAGCATATCTTCCCTGACTAACTTGAAATCACCCGAAAAACTGCCGATGCTCTTAGGAGTTTGCCAGCCAGCCAAAAGCCAGCCAGCCGCAGTTCACTTTTTTAAGGAGCAGTATGCTATACACGCGACGAAGGTTGCGTGATACGGATAAATCGTATGGAAAAAACTATTGGGTTGAAACGGCTCGGAAATTTAAGTGCCATGTGGAGCAAAGCCTCCGATTCAATCAAATCGCGTCCAAAGCTGACACGATGGATTTTGGCTGGTCCGATCACGATTATTGCTTCGATCGTCATCATGGCGGGAATGGCGTTTTGGATCCCGGCAGGCGAGGCAAAACTCAATAACATCGCCATTCCGATCATTGTGTTGCCGATTATCTGGGCATTTTGCTTTTTCTACGTATGTATTGAAGAAAACCTGCCTCGTGCAGTTTTGATTATGACCGCCATCATAGTTAGTCATATAATGTTAGTAACGTCAGCGTTTATGTGAGAACCAAGAGAGTGATAAGCCTGTCTCAATCCAAAACAAAACGACTTGTTGCTATCCATGGTTGGTCTGGCACGGTTCTAGGCCTGCTTCTTTATGTGGTGATCTTTACGGGTGCTGTTGCTGTTTTTGAGCGTGAAATCTCTGTCTGGTCACAGGGAGGCACCCAATATAGTGAGGGGATAGGCCGGAAAATCGACAGGCTCTTCCGTCAACACGCCAAAGAAATTGACCGCAAATATTATGAAGAGATTTTCATTGCACGAAACCGTAGCGGTGATTTTCGTTTTTCATTCCAGACCCATGAGAAAAACCCGGCAACTGACACGCTGGAAGACAAGGCTGTAATCCTCACAATAGACGAAGAAACGGAGCAAGTTGTTTCAAGATGGGAAGGCTTCCTGTCAGAGCGGGCACCTGATCGGGGAGACACGCTGTCTCGTTTTTTTGTCGATATTCACGTGCAATTACACTTACCAAACCCCTACGGTTTGATTTTGGTAGGCATTCTGGGTTTGATGATGATGGCTGCTGCAATATCTGGCATTCTAATTCATCGGCATCTTATCAAAGAAATGTTCTTACCGGTACGGCCAAGGAAAAGCATGGTATCGGCTAGGGATCTTCACAATCTCGCTGGAACATGGGGAATTCCTTTTGCGATTCTACTTGCCTTTACCGGAGTGTTTTTCAGTTTTGCAACAACGCTTGGCGTGCCGATCATGGCAATGGTAGCATTTGGCGGAGATCAACAGGCCCTGATTGAGAGCGTGCAGGGCACCGCGAAAGTTCTGGACAAAACACCAGCATCGCTCGCAAGCCTCGACTACATTATCAAAGACGCAATAAACCGAACTGAAGGCGCTTATGTGACCTTCATAGGAATTCAGCATTACGACACAATGGCTGCTACCGTTCGTGTCAATATGGCAACGATTGATGGTCAATTGTCTGGTAACGTTTTCGGGTATGAAGGCGTTTCACGTGAATTCACTGGAGAAAAGCCACTTTTGGGACAAGTGCCTTCCTTGGGATCCAGCCTAATCGGAATCATTGCGCCGTTGCATTTTGGCAGTTTTGCCGGGATTGCATCCAAAACTGTGTGGCTTGGGCTTGGGCTTGCAATGGCGTTCGTTAGCGCAACAGGGATGCTTTTGTGGACTAAGCGCCGCGAAGACCAAGCCATTTGGCGCGAATTCCATAAATGGATTTATGTTGTGATTTGGGGACTCCCGGTAGCAATGATGGTTTCTGCCTATGCCTTCTTCCTAACGCTTCCCGCAGGTGATCCCGGTTGGTGGGTGCCCGCAAGCTTTGTTATAGCGTCGCTCGTGATCATCGGAGCGTGTTTGATGAAACCGTTTCAGGAGGATGCGTTCAGGAGACTAACCGGTATAATGGCGGTGGGGTTGCCGCTGCTTCGCCATCTGACTGGTGGGACAAGTTGGAGTGAATCCATCTTAACGCAAGGGCAAGGTGTCATCATCGCAATCGATGTTGTTTTACTTGCGCTGGGGTTGATTTTACTGTGTTGGAAACAAATCAAACAATCCAGCCGCACAATGTCTGCACAACCGGAACCTGCGGAGTGAGCCAATGGTATTACTATACACAATACTAAGCATTTGCGGCATCTGTTATCTGGCAGTCACCAACCCAAAGCGCAGGCGCGCATTCGATCTTGCTGTTTTAAGTGAGCGCCGTTGGATATGGCCTGCACGTCTTTCAGTTATTGTTCCTTTCTTATTCTTGGTTTTTACCGCTAATTGGTCTGGGCTTTCGATTTGGGCAGGTGCGGTGACTGTTCTAGGTTGGATTGTAGCTGCAACATCACCCCACCAAATCTCAGCAATCAAACGGGTGGTGGCAAGAATAGTGCTAGAAGCGACAGCCAGGTCGTCAGCTGCAATTTCAAACGTACTGAATAACGAGAACGCCATATCCGGAAAACTTTCGCTCCTTGCAAGTAAGCAAGATCTATCCAAAGCAAAGAAGAAGATAAGGCAGCTTGAAGGTAAAATCGCAAAATTGGAAAAGAAGATTTCGGAATTTGAAATCGACGGGAAACATGCGGAAGTGGACGATGGTCCATCGCTGAAAATCGTGAAAAACTAAGCCAGTTCCTAAGCGGTGTAGAGCGCCAACGTCCTCGAAACAAATACTGGATGCGTTAGCAAGGTATAAGACACAGATTTGGCCGTTTTCGGAAGGCCTTCTGCTTCAACAGGCTGGGTTGGTCTAACAATTTTTCCCCTGCTTGCAATTTTAAATAGAAGGTCATTTTGCATTGTCCTATATGATGAATTAGAAGCGCATCTTGAGTACAAATGGACTATCGGAACGGGTAAACAATGGCGTCTGCAAAGCAAGTCAATGTCCAGCCTCCACATTATGACATCTTAATAATTGGCGGTGGCATTAATGGTGCAGGCATCGCCCGCGAAGCGGCTAACCGCGGATACTCTGTATGTCTATGTGACAGCGGCGATTTTGGTGGCGGGACGTCTTCAGCATCAACAAAACTGATACACGGGGGGCTACGATACCTCGAACACTACGAGTTTCGGTTGGTCCGCGAATCTTTAATGGAGCGGGAAGTTCTGTGGAAAATGGCCCCTCATATCATTTGGCCCATGCGTTTTGTGCTCCCTCATCACAAGGGCTTGCGGCCCGCTTGGCTGCTTCGGCTTGGTTTGTTTCTTTATGATAACTTGGGTGGACGTAAATTGCTGCCGCAAACCAAAACCCTGAACCTGGTCGAAAATCAAATCGGGGCACCTCTTAAAACCATGTTCAAGAAGGGCTTTGAATACTCTGATTGCTGGGTCGAAGATTCAAGATTGGTCATTTTAAACTTGCGGGACGCACAACATGCTGGTGCTGTCATTCTCCCTCGCACACCGGTAAAAAGTGCGGAATTCAAGGGCGACAAATGGCATGCAGTAATCGGAAAATCGGAAGAGGTCTCTGCTTCACTCATCATAAATGCCGCTGGCCCTTGGGTAGATGAAGTACTTAGAGGCGTTTTTGGAATCAACGATGCCAGGAATGTCAGACTGGTTAGAGGCAGTCACATTGTAGTCAGAAAAAAGTATGAGCATGACAGGGCTTACATTTTCCAAAATTCCGATGAGCGAATTATCTTTGCAATTCCATACGAGAGAGATTTTACGCTAATTGGAACAACGGATGTTGAACAGGAAAACCTCATCAGAAAGCCCCAAATTTCTCCGGAAGAAGTGAAATACCTGTGTGAAATGGCGAGTGAGTATTTCACAGAACCGGTTACCGAAAATGATATTGTCTGGACTTACTCGGGAGTTCGACCTCTTTTCGATGATGGAGCTTCGAAAGCTCAGGAAGCCACGCGTGATTATGTGATCAAAGCAGA
The DNA here is from genome assembly GCA_039191645.1 of Pseudomonadota bacterium. Taxonomy (GTDB): domain Bacteria; phylum Pseudomonadota; class Alphaproteobacteria; order Rhizobiales; family Rhizobiaceae; genus JAALLB01. The sequence continues at coordinate 112,484 of JBCCXO010000002.1, forward strand.
AGAAACGCTCGGATCCGGACGATTGATCAATATATTCGGCGGGAAGATTACAACCTTCAGATCATTGGCGGGAAGCATGCTATCTCAGGTGGAAGAAATCTTGGGCAAACGCACGGCAGATCAGCATGGACAGGAGTTTTTCCCCGGTGGCGATTTCCCGGTACATGGTTTTGAGGCGCTGGTAAATCAATTCAGACACAAATACGACTTTTTACCTCACTCGGTGATGACGCGCTTGGTCCGGCATTACGGGACAGAAGTTTCAAGCATTTTGGGAAACAGCAAAAACATAGAAGACTTGGGCAAACATTTCGGTGCAGGACTTTACGAGGTTGAGATCAAGTTTTTGAAAAAACATGAATGGGTTGAGGAAGTTGAAGATATTCTGTTTCGCAGGACAAAACTTGGGATTCATCTAACTGAAGATCAAATCAAAAATCTAAAGGCAGCATTCCCGAAAATCAGCTAGGTTGAGGGGTGCAAACTTATTGCTTGCGGAACGTGAGGGTACCGTGCTCGAATGCGCAAAGAGTCTTCTAGGGTTTTAAAAACCAGGGGAAATCCAGTTCGAAATGGGGTCGGGATCATGGCAGAAGCAACAGTTGCAGAGGGTGGCAAACAGATTTCCATCAGAGACGGACAAAGTATCATCCGGTTTCATGCAATGTGGTTACGCGACAACGCGCGGGACGATCAAACACGGTCTCCGGAAAATGGTCAGCGTTTGATCACTTTGGGAGAGATACCGGGAGACACAATTGTAAGCAACGTTCGTGTCGTAGACAACGCGCTGGAAGTAACATTCGAACCTGAAGCAAAAACAATCAGCTATGACCTATCCTGGCTTTATCAACACAATTACGACCGGGCATTTCCGTTAAAAAAAGGCTGGATTTCTGGCAGCTTAGAAACCTGGGATCATACGCTGTCCGATCGCATACCAACGGCAAGTTTTGAAAATGTATCCGCGGATCAGACCGCATTGAAAGACTGGTTGTCTGGTGTGGCGCGGTATGGGTTCGGGAAGCTCGTCGATGGACCGGTGGAAGACCAAGCACTCATGCGGGTAGTCGATCTGTTTGGATACGTCCGTGAGACAAACTACGGTCGTAAGTTTGAGGTTAGGACTGAGGTCAATCCAACAAATCTCGCATTTACGGGGCTCGGGCTTCAGGCGCATACCGACAATCCCTATAGAGACCCCGTGCCTTCCATACAGGTGTTATACTGTCTGGAGAGTTCTGCGGCTGGTGGTGAAAATATGGTCGTGGATGGATTTAAGGTTGCTCAACGGTTGCTTCAGGAGGACGAGGATTGGTTCAATGTCTTGAGTTCTTATTGCGCAAGATTTGAATATGCAGGCGATAAAGATGTCAGACTAAGTTCACGACGGCCATTGATCGAGCTTTCACCGGATGGGGAAATAATCGCCGTCAGGTTCAACAACCGGTCAGCAGCACCCATCACAGATGTACCATTTGACAAAATGCAAACTTATTACGACGCTTATCGAAGAATGGGTGAGATTATAGATGATCCTGCGATGGAAGTAGCGTTTCGACTTGAACCAGGTGAGAGTTTTATCGTCGACAATACCCGTGTCTTGCATGCACGGAAAGCGTATTCAGGAACAGGTACCCGTTGGCTACAAGGCTGTTATGCTGACAAAGATGGGTTACTTTCAAAACTGGCGGTTCTGGAAACACAATGATTGTCTGAAGAATGTCCGTCTAGGTATCGTGTACCATCATCTCAAAATATAGATCAGTGCACGTTACATTGGCGTCTTTCATAAACTGGTCCCAATCCGATTGTGGGACGCCCCTCGGTTTTTCGGGTGAATCCTCATCCGTTTGAAATACTCGACCATTCGCCTTATGCAGAAGTGCTTTCTTGATTGCGGGTAGAGGATGGTTCCATTTTGCTTTGTTGAGTGCCCACTCATTATGCGCGGTAATAAAAGCGGTGAATTCATCACCAAATTTTCCAAGTCCCATCCATCCAAGATTTGGATAATTATCGTCAACACTACCATCTAAAGTTGCATTATGGCTGGCATGGTGACACGCTTTGTATACGACCGTTCGTCCAAGTAAGTCTCTGGCGGTAACCTTTTTTCCATCGACATTAAAGTAACCGTCATCCCATGACTTCCAATTTCCAACCTGTGCATCACCGCCAAACAGAAGGACTTTACCGCTCTTTTCTAATTCAATCGCAAGTACAACGCTCGTGTTGTTAATGCCGCGATTAAGCTTCAGGGCAAAGCTTTCCGCTGAATAAAGCCATTCTTCATCAATGCGTCTCCAGGAGGCGTTATCGGGTGCTTCTTCATCTTCATAGGCTCGATCCGAACTGCCTTGGAAATAAGACTGGAAGAATTGATAGTGTTTCCCCAGGATATCCAGAATACTGTCTTCTGGAATAGAAAGCGTTGGATTGAACGGCATCGCCGACTCTTCTCCATCGGACGGTTTGGAAGCAGCAAAAAATGAAAGCGTTGACCCCAAACTATGGCCAGGAAATCCCTCGTTGCCTTTGGGGTCCTCATCTGACAGAAGGTCGGGATTTCTCGGTGGGCCAAGCGGGAATGCCCGCACACCTGCAGCGTCCCCCAGTTTGACCACTTCTGCGTGCGGACTTATAAAACGCAGCCGGTTCTCCGCCCGTTCCTTAACGAGAGACATCGCCTTTTTGTTCTTCGATTTAAGAGGATCAGATGCTGCACCAAAGACGTCGGGTATGGCGATTGAAGCCAGCAACGCATCGTTGTCATTCTCCTCATCTTCATCGTCATTTCCGAATTCCAATGCCAGCAATTCGTCGATTTGAGTCAGGCTTTCACTTGTTCCAGCATCTGCTCCAAGTGCAAGTTTTAAAGCATTGCGGGCTCCCAATAGTCCAAGCAATTGATCCTTGTGACGTCGACGCAGTTCATTGGCATCTTCATCATTTGGATCTTCGGTCCAGGCAAACCACGCTTCTCCAAATTCGAAATCTTTGAATTTTCCAAGTCCGTTTACGTGATCTTGATGCTCATGTGTAATCAGAACGATATCAATTTTCTTACCTGTCGAACTCGCGATGTCTTTTACAACCCGCTTCGCATCAACTTTTTTGCCGTTCCGGGTAATTTGAGACCCAGGCTTGTAACCGCAATCAATCAACATATAAACGGGTCGGGAACCACCTGCTCTGGGAAATGCAAGCAGAAAGCAGTCACCGTGCCCTTGGCGGTACATTCTAATCGTGACCCCTTCTTTTGGGGCTTTCATTAAGGGCATAGCCTATTCCCCCACTGAGTCGTGAAGCAGCGCGAATGGTTCATCGCGACCTTGGCTTCCAGATTGCAAGCCCATTGTTTCGGGATCGGAAACAGCAAACTCATTTCTATTGGGCAAATTACCGCCATTGAGATAACGCCGCATTCGGTCCATCTCACCATTATCGTTGATCGTCCCGGCGGTACGCATAACCCATCGGATTTCCTTGTTCTCTGGATTGATAAGGAATGTGCATCCGGCACGGTATGTAAAATCACCGGTTTCATCGCTGCCATGAGTCATCCCCGGCGCGTCCATGGCTTCCTGCTCAATTGGGTCAAGATAGCCTCTGCGACGCTGTAAGACTTCAACAACGATAAAATTCTGCTCGCCAAATTCGTCGACTTTCAAAACAATGGGGCGCGCCGAGTGAACTTCAATTGTCGGGTTATTGTACTGATTCCTGTAAACGGTTGGGGGCGCTTCTTGATCTTCAAGCACCAAACCCAACGCTCTAACGAGTTCAGTTTCATTTTCCTGATTCAACCAACGCCAGATGTGATATCCATTCGCATCCATCTGTTTCCACAAATCAAACCGGTCTTGCCGTAAATCCAGTGCCTCAAACGTCCGGCGCTTGCTGTCTTTCCCTCGCCTTTGCGCGCGCGCATCATCGTCGTCGACCGCATCCGTCTGCAAATCCAAATAGCTTTCCAGACTTTTCTGAGCCATTTCGATTCCTGAAGTTCCATGTTTGTGGACAGACTTGGAAGAAATCACTTCGTTATCGGTTCGCGATTGCGATATGGCAAAGGTTTCCTCGAAAGTCGGCCAGCAAAGGCTCTCGACAGACATGCTCTTGATGCCCTGAGGATAAATTCCCCAGGCGCGGAAACTCTCAATGAAGGCAATTCGATACCCAAATTCATCTGTAGGATTAATGTCCAGATCAGCGGTAATAATTGCCCTCAAATAGTCCCCAAACGTGATGTCAACAGGAGGACAATAGTCAATTGCTCTGATGCACATCTGCAAGACATGAGCAGCTGTATCACGTGCTTCATCAGCAAGCCGTGAGACCAAATTTGGATGAATATCACCATCAGGCAAGACCCCGGTTCCCTGACTGGAGATTCTTTTCAGGTCTTCCACTCGATCTGTATACACAAGGATGAATGCCCGAAAAACGGCTGCTACCAGATATGACCCACGTTTATGTGGTTCGACTGCATCATCCAGTGAAAACGGATTAGGCTCGCGAATCTCCCACTTACCGGTTTTAGGATTTGGACTGCCAAGCGCATCACGAAGCGCTGAACCGTGACCGGTAGCCCGCCCAAATTGTCCGGCCAGTTGGGCCATCATGGTTTCACTGGAAAGGTCTCCGCGTGTCTCGGCAATTTCGGCTTCCAGAACGCCGGGATAGGAAAACCGTTGAAAAAGTGCAACCAAATCTGCAAATGCTTCGTGAAAAGCATGAACATCCGGATTGCTTGGTTCGTTAAACCTGGGGTGTATGCCATCAAGCAATGCGTGCGTAATTTCATGCGCAATGATATCGTGTGAAAGGCAGGTAAAGACCGTCGTACCCGGTGTATTTTCCTGATCTTTCGACGTAACTGGAAAATACCCAAACAAAAGCGCTTTCTTGGTTGGGCTATAATAGGCATTCCTAGCCCTCAGCGCATGCGGGAAAATCCTAAGCCGTCTGACAAACTGGGAAACATAGCCATGGCTACGATCGATATGATTTGACCAGAAGACTGGCCGTCCAAATGCCTTGATAAACCGATAAATGGTCGCCATAGACACCGCATAGACCATCTGTTGATGGAACTGCGGATCAGCCTCTGAGGCTGGAAGTCCATTGCAGGCCAACAACCGTGGATCGTTAAGATCAACGGGTTCATAAAAAACACCACTGGCCGGATCATGATCAACGACTTCAAGGTATTCACCGACAGGACCCGGCAAGAGCGAACTTTGCTTCAACTTTTCCTGCTCTTCAGCTTCTGCATCAGAGACAACACTGGACTGTTGATAACCGGAATGCTTCGCTTCCCAGGGAATGTCGATTGCAATTTCGTTGATTTTTCTGGTTTTTATGCGGGAGGCAAGGCTTGGATCCACAGAATAGACACGTAACCTTCGGATCAGGTTTTTGTCAAAATTCGAACCAAGTGTTTCAGAAAACACAGCGCGCCTCCCTATGCATTAAAAAGCAATGTCTTTTATCGTTACTACTTCTCCAACGGTGTCACAGATGCCGAAGCGCATACGATATACCGCAAACCGACGTTAAATATTAATCTTCAAATTTGGTGCGATTATTGGCTATTTTGCGCATGGTTGTAAATACTAAGGCGTTCATGGCGTGTTTTTTCTGCTTTTGGCGGCCGGACTGGAGTATAAAAGGGTTTGCGCTTAAGTATTTGCTTAAAATCTTGATTAGGGTCACACTTGCTTGTAAAAATTCAAGGCAGGGGCAGTACTAGGGTAGGCGGTCGCATGACCGATTTTTGGGGAAAAGGTGCACGCGTATTTTAAAAAACCAGAATTCTTTTCTGCGCCATTTGGGTTCAGATTAAGGTTATGTGTTTGCGCGTTATTTATTGCTCTGGTCTCTGCTGTAAGCATTACAATACACACCGAAGGGCTGGCGCAATCTCTTGAGCAGCGAACGATCAACGACAGTCCACCATCAAATATAGGCGAACAAAAAACAGCGCCACCACTGCTTCCAAGATCAACAGATGAACTCTCACTCTCAGAGTTTACGACGCCGGGTTTGATAACAGCGGTCTCTGCCGCAATCGTCTTTGCTTTTCTGGGCGGTAGATATCCCCAATGGCGGGGCAGTTTTCTTGGAATGCTATTTGGCGCCTTGGGCGCAACGGCAATCATTAGAGTGTGGTCGATCGACTATGCGTTCAACGACACGTTTGTCATCGATGGTGCAAAACTCTGGAGCATGGCCATGATAGTGCTTGGGAGTGCGATTTTCGCGACTGAACGCTATCTGATTATTAAGCGCACCAGGGAGGCAAAACAGGATTTGAAAATTCCGGTTTCCGGAGTGCCAACCTATATGCTGACGCTCGGAGTCTTGTTGCTTTATGGATTGTTATGAACACGGGCGTTGAAATGATAGAAACCGATGAGACGGATGCAGATGCCCTCATCGAGTTTGATTCCGTGTTGCTTTCCGCACTTTATACTGCACTGGAAAAACGCAACCTTCCTGTTCACCCGCAGCAATTTGCAGAAGCCGCTGTGATTGTTCGATCGCGCGCGCATTGGCAGCAAGGAACGCTCCTGTCAGCGCTTCAACCAATTTTCATTCAGAAAAAGTCAGATATGTCCGTTCTCCAAGAAGAGCTGGTGCATATCCTTTCGGGCCTGCGCACATTGGATCAACCCGAAAAGCCCGATGCCTTGAGGTCCAAGGACAACAGCCCAGAGACAAAACCTGATGATGGCTTCGTCGAATCCCCACATCGCACATCTTTGCCTAAGGACTCCACAAAAGTCGATCTGGATGACCCAGATCGGTTTGAAGAAAAACAACCCCAACAAGGCGCACTTCTGTTTGGCTTGGATTTGGTTCAAATAGGGACAATCTTGGGACCGCTTATCCTTACTTTAGCGGCGTACAGCTTTTTTCTGCAGACGGGCAACGGACCTGTAAATCCCGATCCAGGCCCGGGGGGCGGCGCAGACTTAATCTCTTCAGCGGCACTTGTTCGCCTCCTGTTTAACGGAACAATAGCAGCAACATCCTTGGCAGGTTTGATTTTCTTGATATGGCGAGCGTTCAACTTGCAGACGGCGGATGGACGAAATGTCATTCAGATCGGATTACGAGATACAACGCGAACGCCATCACAAGTAAAATCCGATGGAAGTGTGTTCCATGTTGGATCCGTTGGCGGTCGAGTCCACATGTTGCCGTGGGTTAAAGGCCGTTCGATTGCGGACATGTTTGGTCACTACGAAGGCGAACCTGATCCAAGAAGGCCAGATTTTGAACGGACCATGGATCAAATTGCAAACGGAGAAGACGGTTCGCAATTGTTCTTCAAACCACGACAAGAACTGCCATTCATTCTGCTATTGGTCGATGAAACATCAGAAGGTTTGAACTGGAATACACTCGATCGTGAATTGGAAAACGTACTGCGAATGCGCGGGTTGCAAACCGAACGCATTGACTATCCAGGCAGTTTTCACAAACCCGACAATGGTGGTCAGACTTTGAATATAAAGGGTCAGCTTCTTGAGAGTATGACTGGGTTTGATGAGCGTGTTGTTTGCTTTGTTTTCAGTGAAATCCAACGGTTTGGTCTTGCCGATTTCAAGCTGCTTCGAAAGATCACCGAAAATGGACATCTGGTTTTTCTCGATATGCGAGACCGTCAAAGTTGGAGTGCTCGCCACCGTGCTTTGGCGTCTACGGGTGTCGTAGTCGAAGAAGCAACAGCCCGTGGGCTTTTGAAGGCCGTCAACACAATCTTCGGACCGAAAAACGATCAACTTGCTGAGGATGGACACCAAGACCCAAACGAGGTCGCAATAGACTTTGAGAACTGGGCCTCAGACTGCGCCCTCATCGAACCCGTTTCATTTGCAATGGCTGAAAAGTTTCGCAGCAATTACCGGAGTTTGTATTCAGACACTCCCTCCTTGGATTTTTCGCGGCTTGCGGAAATTCACAATGCCTGGGTGGGACCCGATGGCATTCGATTTAATCCCGAAAAGAGACGAGATCTTCTGAACGCATTTTCCAGACGCACCGAGAGAGAACGGATAAAGAGTTGGTCCATTCTGGAAAAAGCACTGCAAGAGGCAGAACCCTCTATCGGCGAAATGTCTGCTCATTCTGCGTACCGATGGATAGATGCCCGTGCAAAAGTATTCGTAGATGCATCAGATGCGGCGATGAGTGAGATAATCGAAGCCGAAAGCGCTGGAGTTTTAAACTCCGCTCCCATGACAGATTTCTTGAACAGATTGAGTTGGCGGGAAGCAGATGGCACCATCAATGCGGAAACAACCGTGAACCGCGATTATTCTGAACAGTTGATTTTGCCAACATCACCGCCAAGCGCGCAGGTTAGAAACACTTTGGCAAACCGTGTGATCGGGCAAAACACAGAAACCGGGACTTATTCACCTGAAACAACGAGCATGGGATTTGCCAGATGGGAGACCGGTACATCACTCTTGCGCTATCACAGCAAAAACGAAGATTTTTTAAACAGCGCACTTGATTGTGCCTTTCTGCCAGGTGCCCGTCATTTACTTATCTCCTCAGATGACGGCTGGGAGTTATTTGACATTTATTCTCTGAAATCGCACAGGGTCAGATTGGATGAGACTTCTGGCGCATTAGCATCGATTTTGACCAGTGAAACGTCCTCCATTGCTGTTGTCTGTTACGACAACAGACCACCTCTGCTGGTGCGATTTGATCTTGAAAAAGATGTTGCCGCTTACCCGGAGAACATAGATCTGGGCGCCTATCGCGGTTTTCCCAGAGGTTCAGGAGCCCAGTGCTTGAAGGGAAAATATTATTATTGGGAGAATCCCGACGAAACAGTGTTGCGCCGGATCGATGTGGAAGCGCTTTTCGATCAGGCATATCCGCTCCCAGAAGTGCCAGAAGTTGCGAAAATAGGGACTGATTTGTTAAGCACAGAACCCTCAGGAACTTCCTACGCGGTCGAACCCGATATCGTGGAAGGGTTGATGCAGGAATTGTTCCCCGATGCCAAGGGTGAAAACAAAGAAATCCTTGCAAGTGAAAACCATATGATGCGCCTGACCAATCGCAATCGTATCGAAGTGTCTTACCTTCTTCAGAACACTGAATCAGAAGGTTCGCGGGACGATCAGAGAATAGAGCTGGAACCCGTCTTCAATCATGTGGTTGAGGAAGAGCCTGTCGCGTTATGCCTTCTGGAGAAAGGGAAGGACCAACCAATCCCCTATGTCGTTGCAGGTTTCGGAAATCAAACACTTCAGACGATGTCATCCCTTGGTCCATCAATCCCCATGAACATTGGATTTGTACCACGCAAAATACTAAAACTACCGGGAAGCCCTGCACGAACTGCTAACGGCAACGGAACAGGCATTACCGTCGCCGTTATTGGAGAAATGGGCGAATACGGGGTTTTTGGTTTTCCGGAAGTCCCGTCAGAGAATGCACTGGCATTTGCACCTGTAACGTTGCACGAAAAACTCCCGGAGTATCAGCAAGCGCTTGCAGTATCTGGATCGAACCACCGATTGGCTATATTGGCGATAAATCCTGCTAATGACCGTAGGTATGTCCAACTGCATCCCTTGAACAGAATAAGTGCGCCGCAAATCAGCGGAACATCGGACCACGACGAAGACGCTGGGCAAGAAGAACCAGACTTACCGGATACCCAGTCTGAAACACAGGAAATACCAGCAGCATGACCGGGCATTTTACAGAAAACATTTCCGCAGAATCAAAAGAAAGGATCGAGCGATCCAACTACCGCCGTGAATTAGATTTTCAATGGTGTGACGATGGTCAAAATCTCAAAATTCGTACGGATCCAAATAAAGCCTGGCATGAAACACAATTTTCCAAGGCCACATCCATCAATTTCGAAGAAAGTGCCAGAACCGTAGAAGAAATAATCAGTCTGTTTCGGGAATCCGGAGCAGCACAAATCCGACAGGAAATTGACCTCATCAATCAAAAAAAGATCGGACGGGCGCTGTTTCAAAAATTTGTCGCGGAGACCGACGAATTCATCGTGGATCAATCGTGGATTCATATTAATCCACATCTAGCCGACGAAGACGCACGAGACCGTCTCCGTAATTTCTTGCTGCAAATTCCCTGGTCTATGATGACTGAAGCTGACTCAGCAGATGCAAACATGCTGGGTCGAAATGGAACCGTTTTTACTGTCAATGCGGCACCACGTTCTGATGGAGAGCACAAATGGCCAAATGTATATTGGCCATTTAACCGAAAAGTCCTTTTGGTTTGCACAACAAGTGATCCAAAAATCGACGGTATCAAACATAAAGATGAGATTTTAAAAAAGCTTGCAGTCATTCCGCACTCTGGTCCGTTTAGCCTTGAAACACGATGCGTTTCTTCATTTTTGGAGTTCAGCAAAGAAGTTTCGGACTGGGGCCCGCATATCATCTATTTCTATGGGCATGGAAGCCTGATTGGAGACACGACCGCACTCGAGTTTGACGAGATGGTGGACGGCAAGCTTGTTCCTAAGTCTTACCGGATAGAGGAGTTACGAGGCGTATTGGACAAACATCCCGACGGATTTGCGCCGGTGGTTTGGATCAATGCATGCAATTCCGGTGCAGCCGAGCGGGCGTCTGCATTGACGCTCCTGGCAGAGCGTGCGCCTGTTGTTATGGCCACCCGCAGCGAGGTTTTTGCAAAAAGTGCAGGGTCTCTAGCCGAACTTGTCCTTCCCAAAATTGTGGAGGGGACACCGCCTCCCACGGCATTGAGAGAAGTTTCGCTTGGATTGCCGGATCCAGTGATCGGAGCAGCCCAGTGGTGCTCTACAATCATCGCAGTGCAATATGAGCTTTGGTATGCATTGGGTAAATCAGATCTGAGCATCGAAGAAAGCGGAGACTTCACCAACCGGATCAATCGAACAGACCAGATTGGAAATGTAAAAGAAAACATCGATCAAATCATCACCGCGCAAAAAAACAGCGTTTCGAGGATTACTTGGTATGGTCCCGGAAATCAGGCTCCGGACTTGTTTGAGAAAAGGCTCTGGGAATGGATTCTGGAAAACTACCCGGACAGGCAACCTCAAATCAAAAAGGTAGAGCTTCAGTTGGACTCAAGCGCAATCCAGGAACGTCAAAACATGGAAACTGTGTTTCTTCGTTTGGTTTGTTCCTCGCTGAACAAGAGCATCAGGCGCGGTAGGTGGGACGATTTGAAAAATCAACTTGGTTCATTGAAAGAAAATGGATGTGAACTTCTTGTTCTCTTTCATGGTGTGTTCGAACCGATGAATGAGGAAGTCATCCAGCAATATGAAAATTTCTGGCGTATTCTGCAGGAAAGCGATGAACTATCTGTTCCTTGTCTTCTGGCGTTCTGGCAAACGGCCGATCAACAAAATGAACATAGCGAAAATCTGATCATGCTGGAGTCGCTGAAGCCAGGCGAAATTTCTGCGCATTTGGACTTCTATTGTGAAAACTACAATATGCGTACGAAAGACAGGCAGGAAGTGGCACGAGATCTGTGCCAGAAACACAAGGGTTCGTATCGCAAGATTTACAACGAACTCACCAAACTCGTATCAATAACCTATTATGAATAATGGACATTAGACATGGATGATTTTGATCTGATTGGACCGCTCGAAAACAGTGCTGACAGCGCCGCCAAGAAAAAGGCACTCGAAAGCCGAGCGTCTCGAATAGCCACGGTGGTCAAATCACCCAGTGAAGAAGCACCGGAATACGTCGCTTCGGAAGCGTTGAAAACTGCGTCAAACGTGGCGCTTTCACTGGGTAAACCACTTTTGGTTACCGGTCCGCCCGGGTGCGGTAAAACCCAGTGCGGTTATTGGTTGGCACATGTTTTTGATCTGGGAGACCCAATTCATTTCATCGTCAAATCCACCTCCCAAGCAAAAGATCTTTTATACACATTCGACGCTGTTTCCTGGTTTAGAGAAAAGCAGATTTCCGAGGATGGGAAGGTTGAGCGCACCCGGTTTATTCAGCCCGGTCCACTGGGCAAGGCCTTCGGATGGGAGGGGGCTCCTACCAGTCCATCTGTTGTAATATTGGATGAAATAGACAAAGCGCCTCGAGATTTTCCAAATGATCTTCTTCATGAACTGGATCAAATGGAATTCACGGTTGTGGACGATGATGAAGAACGGGTGGTCAAGTGCCCGACAAACATGCGCCCAATCGTAATTATAACGTCAAATCGCGAGCGCCAATTGCCAGCTCCATTTTTGCGCCGATGCGTGCAGCATGAGATTGAATTGGGACCAGAACAGGTTCAAATTATCCTTGGCAATAAGCTCAACAAAATGGTTGGTCCAGAGAAAGGTGCCTTCATAACCGCGGCATTGTCTTTGTGGAATTCGATACACGAGACACCAGGCTCATCGGTTTCAATCGATATTTTTTGGCGGAATTTGGCCCTGCTGGCTCATGGGTTGTCAAAGGCAGAACTTCACAAGCTTACTGAAATTCTACCTAAAAAAACGACTGATTTCGGCAACTCGATCAGTATCAAAACCATCAGGGACGAAGTGAAAAGTTTGGTCTGATGTGTGCAAACCGTGTCGAAAACACCCCAATAGAGTCCGTCGAAGCCCCACCAAACCAGGTTTCGCCATCGCCAAGCAATGAAGAATTTGAACCGTTACCAAACCAAAAACCAGATATCGAAACCGAGGCACCAACCCCCGATCCTGTCAGCAAAATAGGGGTGAACGATTGGATTTTTATCGCTCTTGCGTGGCTCTGGCTGTCATACCTCGCCGTCATAACGATTGATGAATTCATCTATCCTGATCCGGTATGGAATGGTTTTGATTATCTACCGGTACTGGCCGGATTTCCGATATTGTGTCTTGGTTGGCCGGTCTCACGCCTTTCTCAACGCCTAGAGACCGCCTTCAAAGAACTCCGCAGTGGTGCTGGCATAGTGGTCAAGGGTGATGTTTCAAAACTGATAGATGCTGTAAATCGCAGAAAAAGGTATGCAAGGATAATCTGTTCTGCAGGTCTCTTCATAGTTTTGGGTGCCTATTTCTTCTGGCTCATTCAGTCTGGAAACTTCAGTAGTATATTTGGATTGGATTCAAGTTTGTCGCTGGTGCTGATGGTTCCCATAAGCGTGGGAATTGGGAGTTTTATAGGGTTCATTTTCGGCGGTCTCTATGGATCCCTGACCTACCTCACCAGCATGAAAGAAATTGGCGCAAGCTTTGCCAGAACCGATACGGCACAAGCTCGGGAATCATTATCGACCATGTCGAAAATTGTTGGATTCACGCTGCTTCTGACCCTTGTCCTATGTCACTGGTTCATCGGTTGGTTCATATTCTGGGGGCTGGGTTTCGAGGATGGGCGCGACTACCGGCTGAACTACGGCCTGTTGTTCGTTGCTTTGCTTGGAATGTCTTTTCTTTTTTATATCTTCGTTAGCGTTCTGCCCACACTTTCGTTTCGCCAGCAGGTAAAAGGATTAATCCTCGAACCAGCAGTATTCGCCCAACTCAGAAGTGATCTGGACACGGATATTCAGGCGTTGAAACCTCTGGCCGCTGAGAGCCAAGTCGCGGCAAATATGGAGGCAGATCTTCAAGCAATGAAGGTAAGTCTGAATCGAGAGCCGGAAATACAATGGTTGCCTAATAGGTTCATCCTGATTGCTTTGGCCATTTGGATCGCAGCTTGGATTCCCCTTGGCTACCTGGCTGTAACTCAACAACAAGCACCCGCCAGTGCCGCGCAAATATGGCAAAGCGGTCTGCATGAGGTTTAGGGAGGGCAGCCGATGCAAATACACATGCTACCAGCTGAAGATGGGGATTGCATCCTGATCGAGATCGGATCACAGCCGTACCGAATTTTGATTGATGGTGGCCGAAAAAGGTCCGCCGAAGACCGAGTTTGGCACATACTGAAGAGTCTTAGTCCGGTCAAAACGCCAATGATTGATCTATTGGTTCTCACGCATGTTGATGGAGACCACATCGAAGGCCTTTTGTGGTTGGTTAAACAGCAGCAATTCACGGTCGGAGAAGTCTGGTTTAATGGCCTGGAACACTGCGAAATTGCAGCAGGGACCCGTAAAGCGCTTCCTGCACTTGCCGAAGAGCCCGAAGAGGTCGACGCAACGTTGAGCATTGCGCAGGGAATCGACTTCACGAATGCCCTGCTTAGTCGCCAATGGAAATGGAACGAACGTTTGCCAGGAAATGTTGCTGCACTGGATCCTGAAGGGCTTTTGAACGAAATACCACTCGTGGACGGCTGGAAAATCACCTTGGTCGGTCCGACAAAAGATAAGCTCGCCCGTTTCGCAAAAAAGTGGGCTAAGGAAATGGAAAACATCATCAAGGAGGCTGGCGCAGCCACATTGCGCGGCAAGAATGTGCTGGTTGAAACCCCAAGCGAAAGAGATGTGAGGTGGTTAGCAACGCAGCGGGACACACCAGACAAAGCCCTGCCAAACGCAACCAGCATCGCGTTTGTCCTTGAATCGCCCAATCAGAAGGTTCTGTTCTGTGGTGATGCGCACCCTGACGATCTTGTTGAAGGAATCCGTCTATACGGGGGTGGAAACTTGCCAGTCGAGTTTGATGCGATCAAGGCTTCTCATCATGGCAGCGCCGCCAACAACACCAGTGAATTTCTGACCAGTGTCAAAACCGCTAATTGGCTGATTTCAACCAACGGATCACGGCACAAGCATCCTGACTCCGAGGCAATCTCGAGAATTGTCTCAAAAACCGAAAGTAAAACACTCCACTTCAATTATAACGCCGCGACGACCAGACTTTGGGAGTCCGCACGGCTTGGCACGCACTTTGACTACAAGTGTACTTTTGGTGAAGATGGATATTTACAAGTAAAACTTGACGAAGAATAGAATGCGGTAATCCAGAAATTCTATTCTACACTCAAGAAATCGAATTCAGGTAAGGTCTCGTTAATTTTTCATTAATTTCGGTTTCTAGATTCGGAAACGACAGAATCTTGTGTGCATACAGTTGCATGCGAAAAATCGATCCCAATTCCATTATTCCTATGTGTGCTTTTAACGAGGTGAACAGCCGTACGCTGTATTCTGAACCGGGGAGAAATGCAGGAAATCTAGTCAATAATTTTCCTGGACTTTATCATCCTGAAGCGACCATCGTTTGGGCGCACAAAGAAATTGCAGCAATTGTTTTAACAGCGGGAAAAATCTGCAAGAAAGTTTTTGGTTGGACCCTTTTTGTGGTCGATGGACTGAGAACTGTAGAAGCCCAAAAGCAGATGCAGGATCACCACTATCCGCCATTGCTAGTGTCCACACCCGGTACAGGTGGCCATCCCAGAGCAATGGCCATCGATATACTTGCGGTTCATGGATCCTCTGTTGGCGGCAAATTCGTGAACATGGGGGTACCATTCGATTTTTTTTCACCAAACCCGGAGATTTTTAATCCAAGCAGTAGAGTACATACCGCATTTGCCAGCAACTTTGAACAGGCCGCGCTTTTTTATCTCAACCGGCAGAAGCTGGAATTCTCAATGCGCGCGGCAGCGGATTTATTGGAAAGTAAGATTTTACCATTGGAAGAGGAATGGTGGGATTTTAGACTGCCCCGGGAACGCTACCAACAGTTCATGCCTTTGCGGGAACGCGATTTGCTTCCATCCCAAAGGCTGTTAGATCCTGATGTCGACGCCTTAAAGGAGATTAAAGCGGGAATCTATCCCAAAAAGATGCAAAAAACGATAGAGCATACCCGTAAGGTTTTGAACAAAGTCGAAGAAACTTCTCTTTTCAAACCACCCTGTTTTTCTGTAGATTTTTAGAACCGTTGCCTGGGGACAACTGTAACCAGACCGAAAGGGGGGAAGGCAGAGATGACCGATTGGGATGCCGCTTATGACAATCGCGCGACGATTGAAAATGCAGAGGCTCATTTAGACAAATGGAAATCTGATGCATCAGCCTTTCGCGATGCCATGCTGCTTAGACTGAGTTGCGATCTTTCTTGCCCATACGCAGACAAACCAAGAAACACTTATGATTTGTTTTATCCGCAGGGCCAGGTCAATGGCACCGTAATCTTCATCCATGGAGGATACTGGCGGGCCTTGGACAGTTCTTACTTTTCCCATCTCGCAACAGGACCTCTCATGTACAACTGGCAGGTGGCGATACCGTCCTACACATTAGCACCTCAGGCAAGAATTTATGAGATCACCCAGGAAGTAGCGCGCGCGATTGAAACGATCGCAGAAAAGTTTGATGGGCCTATCCGTCTAGCCGGCCACTCTGCCGGCGGCCACTTGGTTGCCCGTATGCTTTGTGATGATTCAGGATTGCCGTTTGATGTCTATTCCAGGATCGTGAACACAGTCGCAATTAGCGGATTGTTCGATCTCCGGCACCTCCCTGAGACAAAGATGAATCTGGATTTGCAGCTGGATGATACCGAAGTAGAAACTGAAAGCCCCGTCCATCACCAACCACGACCCGACGCTCGAATCAATTGTTTGGTTGGTGGAAACGAATTGAAAGAGTTCCTTCGGCAGAATGATGTGTTGGATCGATGGAAGGTACACGGTGCCAAGGTGAAATCAATTACAGATCATGGCAAAAACCATTTCACGGTTGTGGAAGCGCTTGGCGATCCGAATTCACTTCTCACCACGGTGCTCATGAATTAAGCTTGGCATCCCAAATCACCGGAAACCAGTCTTCGCGCAGCCGTTCTCCGGGCTTCATGTTGTGACCGGGAAACGGAGGTGATGTCCTTCCCGGTCTTTGAACGTAGCGGGCATCATCGCCGACAAGGCGCAGAGAAAAAGCCCTTCTGCGCGTATCGCTATGATTTCCGCGTGCACCATGCAAAACACCGAAGTTAAAAGCCACCGCATCACCGGGTTCCATCGGCCATTCAAGTATTTTCATACCCTCCGCATCTGGATCGGGAACCGGCATGTAGGTCTCTTCGTTAGGATAAAAATCGTCTTCGTTCAGCCACCGGGTTGGCAACACCTGCCGCGGCCATTTATGCGAACCCGCAACACAGCGAAGCGTCGCCTCTTGTACCGGATCAACCGGAGCCCAGAACGAAACGTTCTGGACGCCATCTACAAAGTAATATGGCGCATCTTGATGCCAAGGAGTGGCCTTTGCGGTTCCCGGTTCCTTAACCAACACATGGTCATGAAAAACCTGAACTGTCTCAGATTGCATTAAGTCTGCTGCTATCTGGCCCGCCGCAGACTTGCGTATTACATCCGCAAAATGCGGAATGCGCTGCCAGTTGCAATAGTCGTCAAAGAACCTTCCGCTTTCTCCGTCTTTGAGGTTTTCCGCTGCATATTCGCCGGGTTCACGCATGTTCATTTCAATGCCATCGATAATCTGACCCAAATGGTCAGCGAACAGCCCCTTAATCAAACACACACCATCGTTTTGGAATGCTTCTACGTCATCTTCGCTGATAAGCTGATGCATCTCAGTGTTCCTCTGGTTAAAATCAGGAAGCAGGCACAAGTGGGTCCTGGTAAAGATAAAAGATCGGTACCGGGGTGAAATCGGTTATGACAAAGCGGGTGGCAACGGTCGTCTGATTGTTAACCACACCGTTGGTGTAGACCAACCTGTCTCCGGGTTCAAACTGGTCTTCGAAATCAAGGAACCGGTCAGAGTAAATCTCGTCGCGATGTCTGGACAACTGATCAAAGGACAATCCATCAGAATAAGTGCTCGCCGTATCCAGTTTCTCTTGCAGTTCAAAACCAAAACCAACCCAAGGCAAATTCGTGTTGTTGGTGGTTACCATATGGAGATAAATCGTCCCCCGGGTGGTGCCGAGGTCTGCATGAACCTTGGGCCGAAAGGTCGGTGCAGAGCGAATGGTCAATGTACCCGAATAAGCAGAGTCAAAAATTTGCGTAATGATTACCGGATCGTCTCGGGTGCCTGTACCGGTGACATTGACAATTCGAAAACCACCAAGTTCATCTGAAAAAGAAAATCTACCGGCTATCCACTCTTGAGACTTTTGAGCGTGGGCCAGGTCGCATAGGGACAGAAAAATACAGACAAGAAAGGCGGCGAGAAAACCCGCCGCCTTCCGAAATTCAACAGAAGGGTGGATGTTATCCAATCCACCAACGTTCGATCGCTTTACCACCGTCGAAGTCCCAGTTAGCTGCAACTTTCTCATCATGCTTAACCTTCTTGGCAAGCGCGTGGATGTAGTTGGCAAAACCGGCAACAACTGCACCGCCATCATCGTGGATGAGGGACTGTGCCTCAGCGTACATTGCACTGCGTTTTGCTTCGTCAAGCTCTGCACGAGCCTCGATAACAATCTGGTTAAACTTCTTGGAAGAGTCAGTGCCTTTCCATGCAGTATCGTTCCACTCTGTGGAATCGATATATGCTGCAGAGAACATCCAGTCTTCTGTGGCACGACCACCCCAGTAACAAGCACACCAGCCTTTTTTGTTCCAAACGTTTGACCAGTAACCGTCTTTAGGCTCCCGAACAACTTCGATTTCAATGCCGGCTTCTTTAGCAGAAGCTGCATAAAGTTGAGCGGCGTCGACTGCACCACTGAATGCCGCATCAGCTGCTGACAACTGAATTGGACCGCTGTGGCCAGACTTTTTGTAGTGGAACGCTGCTTTTTCAGGATCAAACTCGCGCTGTGCAAGCCCTGCATTGTGGAAACGGTTCGCCGTTGAGATCGGATGATCATTACCAAGCGCACCATGCCCAAACAGGATCTTATCAAGAAACTCCTGACGTTTGAGCGCTAACTTCAGAGCCATCCGCAGGTCGTAATTGCCAAATGGCTCTGTATCAAGACGCATGGGGAAGGTGTAATGAAGCGTACCGGTTGTTTCCAAAATGTTCAGTGTCGGTGCTCGTGAAAGCAGGTTCACAGTCTTTGGTTCTACGCGATCGATTGCATCGACTTCACCGTTCAAGACAGCATTCTGTCTGGCGGTAGCATCGAGCAAGGATAGGACTTCTGCAGAATCCAGATGACCTCTTCCTTCTTTCCATGCGTTTTCATGGCGCACGAGCTCAAGGCGAATGCCAGGCTCAAAGTTTTTGATTTTATATGCACCAGAACCAACACCGGAAGTAGCATCGATCTTACCATCTTCGCTCGGCAAGATTCCTAAATGGTAATCCGAAACGATGTATGAGAAGTCAGCGTTACCAGCGTTCAATTCAAAAACGACACGGTGATCACCGTCTTTTTTGATCTCTACGACGGGTTCCAAAAGACCTTTGGCAGCTGATTTGGATTCTTCCCCACGATGGTGATTCATCGAAGCAATGACGTCATCAGCGGTAAGGCTTTTTCCGTTGTGGAATTCAACGCCTTTACGCAGATTGAAGATCCAGGTCTTCGCATCGTCAGAAGGCTCGATTGATTCGGCAAGTTCCGGAATCAGAGAACCATCGTTGTCGATCTCCGTGAGGTTGTTGAGATAGGTATGGCCCATCATGTTTGTGAAGCCATTCTCATAGGTGGCTGGATCAAGTGAGTCGGTTGTAGATCCATGACCACGACCGATTTTCAAATGACCACCCTTTGCAGGCGCCGCTGCAATCGCTTCCCCAGCCATGGAGAGCGCGGTAGGCAATGCAACACCCGCTGCAAGCGCACCCATCACAAACTGACGACGGTCGATTTGGCCTTCAGTCAGTTTCTGGGACTGCTTTGCTAGATACGTTTCTTTTTTCATGTGAAAAATTTTCCTCCGTTTGTGCCTCTCGGCTATTAGATTAGCTTTATTAGCTCCCTCTAGTTTGAATTCCCCTCCAAAGCCAACCGCCCGAATTCTAGTTCGATTTTGTACCCAGTTTCAAGCCAAGAAACGGATTTGTGAAGGTATGCTTAAATTATGAAGGGAATCTCGATCTGTTTTTTGAATTTTCGAATATGCCTTTACAGCCTCAAAAGTGCTCGTTAGTGTTCTGATCAGAGGGAAAAAACGGATATACCGTTTTATAGTACAAGAGGAGGGGGGATTGCATCCAATCCTGTCAACGGTGCTGCAACGGCTGGCACTGGGGATCATGACGTTGTTTTTGGTCTCAGTTATCATTTTCAGTTCTATCGAATTATTGCCAGGTGATTTTGGTGAAGCAGTTCTAGGCCAGGCGGCGACAGAAGACACGGTAGCAGCCTTCCGAAAAGAACTGGGCCTCGATAAGCCCGCTTACGTTCGATACTTCGACTGGCTAGGCGGCGTTTTACAGGGTGATTTTGGGAAATCGTTCTCAGGCCGGGCTTCATCGGGTATCGACCGGTCGCGCGCAGTCGTGGATTTGGTTGGTCCTCGGTTATGGAACACGCTTTTCCTGGCGTCCATGACTGCAATCATCGCTGTTCCACTCTCACTTTTCCTCGGCATCACCGCGGCGCTATATCGCAACTCAGTCTACGATCGCTCCGTAAACGCTGCGACTTTAACCACAATTTCTTTTCCTGATTTTTTCGTTGCTTACGTCCTGGTTCTGTTTTTTGCGATTTTGTTCCCGGTGTTTCCGGCAATTGCCAACATCAGCGCCGATACGCCATTCTGGGAGAGGGTATATAAATCCGCCCTGCCTGCAATGACCTTAACACTGGTAATCGTCGCGCACATGATGAGGATGACGCGCGCAGCAATCATAAATCTGCTTGCCAGTCCTTATATTGAAATGGCGAGATTAAAGGGCGTTTCGAGCCGCGATGTCATCATAAAACACGCACTTCCCAATGCTTGGGCGCCGATTGCCACAGTCATTGCATTTAACCTCGCGTTCCTGGTGGTGGGCGTCGTTGTGGTGGAAGTGGTATTTGTTTATCCCGGCATTGGTCAGCTGATGGTTGACGCCGTGACAACCCGAGATATTCCGGTGGTGCAAGCTTGCGCTTTGGTGTTCGCTGCCACCTATATCATCCTGAACCTGATTGCTGATATCATTGCAATCGCAACCAATCCGAGGCTGTTGCATCCAAGATGAGTGATACTAATTCTACAGAAAATTATTCCGCGGCAGGCGAAGTTGGCCAGGTTCGACTCAAAAGAACTGTATTCCAACGCGCTTGGATCGAACTGAAGAAAGCGCCGATTACCGCTTGGTTCGGCCTGATAGTGATCGCGATTTATATATTCATGGTCGTGTTTGCCCCCTTTGTAGCACCCTATGGTGAGGCTCAGGTTTTCCCCGATTCCTATGCACCGTGGAGCGATGAACACTATCTCGGCACCGATCAAATTGGTCGCGACCTGTATTCACGGCTTATCTATGGGGGTAGGAACACGGTCGGAATCGCCTTTGTTACAACCGTCCTTGCTTTTGTCATTGGTGGCGCACTGGGATTGATAGCAGCGATTGATCGCAAATGGCTGGACCAAGGCATCAGCCGCATGGTTGATGTTCTGATGGCTATTCCAAGCCTTATCTTCGCGCTGGTTATTCTTGCGATCCTGGACAAAACAACGTTCAACCTGATCATCGTAATCGCCGTTCTCGACTCAACACGGGTCTTCCGGTTAACGAGGGCGGTCGCGTTAAACGTCGTTGTTATGGATTATGTGGAAGCAGCGCGACTTCGCGGTGAGGGGCTGGGTTGGGTCATGCGTAAGGAAATCTTGCCAAACATCATGCCCCCGTTGATTGCTGAATTTGGGCTTCGGTTCTGCTTCGTATTCCTGACAATTGCGGCGCTATCCTTCCTCGGATTTGGGATCCAGCCGCCGCTGGCAGACTGGGGTTCAATGGTGCGTGAAAATGCAAGTCTCATTCAGTTTGCACAATTTGATCTGAAGTCAGGTCTCACACCTCTCATTCCAGCGGCCGCAATCGCGCTGCTGACAATCGCGGTCAACTTCATTGTCGACTGGTTCCTTCACAAAACAAGCGGTCTCAAAGATGAGCACTAAAAAAGGTAAAAAAGGGGATGTCCTTCTAGATATGAAGGACATCGTAATTGACGGATATAGCGATGAGCGCTGGCACGAGATTGTCAAAGGCGTAGACTTAAAACTGCATCGCGGTGAGGTCATGGGTCTGATCGGTGAATCAGGTGCAGGTAAATCAACGCTTGGTTTGGCTGCCATGGGGTTTGCTAGGCCGGGGTGCCGTTTGACAAGCGGGTCGATTAAATTTGATGGCATGGAACTGATGGGCATGCCGGAAAAAGAAAGGCGCAAACTGTGGGGTTCCAGAATTGCATATGTGGCACAATCGGCGGCCGCATCCTTCAATCCTGCCCATAAACTGATTGACCAGACGGTAGAGGCTACAGTTGGGCACAACATAAGGCCTTCAGCAGACGCGAGGACCGATGCAGTGGACCTATACGGTGCTCTCCAATTGCCAAACCCTGATACAATTGGCGAGCGGTATCCGCATCAGGTCTCTGGCGGGCAGCTTCAGAGAATGATGACGGCCATGGCAATGTCTCCGCGTCCGGACCTGATCATTTTTGATGAGCCGACAACAGCACTCGATGTGACGACACAGGTCGAAGTTTTGATCGCAATGCGTGACATCGTCGATCAGTTTGATACCGCAGCAATCTATATCACGCACGATCTATCTGTGGTGGCACAGATGGCAGACTTCATTAAAGTGCTTCGATACGGTGAAGAAGTTGAAGAGGCCGAGACGCGTAAGATGCTCAAAAGCCCAGAAATGCCGTACACGAAATCCCTATGGTCGGTACGGTCATTGGAAAAACCGGAAGATAAAAGTGAAGACGTCGTCATCAGCATCAAAAATGTTGACGCGGCTTATGGTGGCACAGTCAAGGTTTTACACGATGTAAACATTGATGTACCGCGTGGCAGAACGGTCGCTGTTGTGGGTGAATCAGGTTCCGGTAAATCGACAACCGCGCGCGTGATCACCGGTCTTTTGCCTCCCATAAGTGGAGAGGTTTTGTTCAACGGAGAGCCTTTACCCAAGGCGTTGAAAGAAAGATCGAAAGACCAGTTGCGAAAAATCCAGATGATTTACCAAATGGCAGACACCGCGATGAACCCTCGCCATACTGTCGAGGAAATCATTGGCAGACCATTGCAGTTCTACCACGGCGTGACAGGAAAACAGCGGACAGATCGGGTCCTTGAATTGCTGAAAATGATTGAATTGGATGAGAGTTTCCTCGACAGACTTCCAAACGAAATGTCAGGTGGGCAAAAACAGCGCATCTGTATCGCTCGGGCGTTAGCCGCAGATCCCGAAGTCATCATTTGTGATGAAGTGACATCGGCGCTTGATCAGATCGTTCAAGAGGGGATTCTCAAGCTTCTGTTGCGCCTGCAAGAGGAACTGGGCATTACCTATCTCTTTATCACGCATGATATTGCAACGGTTAAAGCGATTTCAGATGAGATCGTGGTGATGTTTCAGGGAAGGGTTGTGGAACAAGGCTTAAAAAGCGAAATCCTCAATCCACCGCATCCTGATTACACTCAGCTTTTGCTTTCTTCAGTACCAGAGATGGATCCTGACTGGCTTACGAATTTGCAAAACGAGCGTGATGCTCAAACGTAAACAGTTCTATGGAAGCAAAGTATCTTGATCTGCTGGATGAAGAAGTCCTTGGCTTTATAGAACAAACGGAAAAGCTGTGTCCCTCCAATACAGTTGACGCTTCGATCAGTGAACAACGCAAGCAATACGATGCACTGTGCAAAGCTTTCCATATTGCTTATCCCGAAGGCGTATCTTCTTCAGATCGAACGCTGATCACCCGAGAATATTCATTACCCTTGCGGGAATACAATCTGGCTGGAAGTATCCCGAAAGCCCATGTTCTGTTTTTTCATGGTGGTGGATTTGTCGTAGGAGGCTTGGATACACATGACAGCATTTGTGCCGAGTTTTGTGGAAGGACCGGATGTAAACTGACTGCGGTCGATTACCGGCTGGCACCGGAACACCTGCATCCCGCAGCTTTTGATGACGCATTGATTGCCTTTCAGCGAATTTCCAATGAATCTAATCTACCGGTTATTCTGGTCGGAGATAGTGCCGGCGGGAATCTTGCAGCTGCTGTCTCCCATACTGTGCGTCAGGGGCCAAGCCAACCGATCGGGCAGGTGCTGATTTATCCGGCCCTCGGTGGTGATCAGACAAAAGGCTCCTATTTGGAACATGCCCATGCACCAGCGCTTACCCTGGCAGACATCGACTATTATCATCGCATAAGAAGTGGCGGCGATGGCCTTCCTCAAGAGGTTAATGCCATGCCGCTCTTAGACACAAACTTTAAATCCCTTCCACCAACAGTCATCATCACGGCACAATGTGATCCGCTCGCTGATGATGGAAAAGACTATTGCAACAAGCTTGTGGAAGCAGGCGGTAACGCAAGATGGTTTAACGAAAAAGGTCTGATCCACGGATACCTGCGGGCGCGCTCAACCGTAAAAGTTGCCGCAGACAGCGTCACCCGCATGGTTGAGGCGATTTCGATGCTTGCCAATCGCAAATGGGATTACACCTAAACGAGGCGCCGGGCTACCTGGTCCCGAAATTCCGTTTCATGGAATGTTTCGTCATTCAACCAACATTTTAGGACAGCGGTTGTGTAAAAGTGTTCCCTATCACACCACATTTTGGAAATGACCTCTGTTCGCCACATCTGCCCATCACGACCACCGGTCTGTTCCCATTCAATTTCGGCAGTTGCAGATGTTGGGTCATCGGGGAGAACCGACCAGCGTTCTCTTGTCCAACTTCCGGATACCAGACCGTGTTCTAAGTCCCTGTTTTCGCCAGCATCATAGTCTATCGTCATAACACTTTCCCCTGTCGCTTCTTCCATGAACGTATTTCGGGTGTAAGAAGAAGGGCGTAAAACGTCATGCTGCCAGGGCTTTGAGGCTTCGGGGGCTTGAAAAGTCCACTCATTCGCATCGGTTCCCGGTCTGACAGGAATTTGAAGATCACCGTTTTTCAAAGTCAAAGTGGCCGCTTCTGGTGATGGCCATGTAAGCGGCCAATATCCCGTAGAGATCGCAATGCGGAGCCTATGACCTGCCGGTACGCGGTAAGCGATTTGATCAAGTGCAAATGCCACGTCGACGAAACGCCCAGGTATGAGCGCTTCGGGGAACTCATGCGAGGCATGGTGTGTCAGGTTAAAGTTTCCATGCGTAATAAACGCGGAAGTACCGTCGGGCCGCAAGTCGCATAGGCGCACGCAAATCTGGCCGCACGGTTTATCGGAACAGACACGCAATCTGACAAGAGGCGCTCCGACAATATCAATAGGTTCTGAGAGCTTTGCTCCATCAAAACAGGCGGACCTTTGATCGTCGTGGCTTTGCTCATCTGGAAATTCGTCAGAAAATGCAAAAGGAAAATACTCGCCACCCGCCATGCCACAATCCGCAGGCGACAAGATGGCGATATCGATTTCTGAATCGGTTTCCGAGAGGATACCGTCGCCCAAATGAAGTCTAAGGTCTTGGACATTTGGCGAAGGCCAGATCTCTTCAGCGATCCAACGCCCTGGGCGTTCCTCCCACCAACGCTTTGGCGGAAGCGAATCCATCAACCAGGTTCGGTAGTCGGGGTCATGTTCCACACCAGTGTCCACGTCATAAAGCCATCTGTCCCACCAGCGTTTGGCTTCTTGCAGAAAGCCTATCGCCGGTTGAGGCCCGGCGTAGTGTGGGTATTTATGGATCCAAGGACCCACGATGCCTTTTACAGGCGCAGAGAGATTCTCAACCAGATGAGAAATGGTGTTACGATATCCATCATGCCAACCACCGACGGACAGGACTGAGGCTTTAACAGCGGAATAGTCTTCACAAACGGAACCGTGTCTCCAATAGTCATCCCGATGTTGATGGCGATGCCATTCGCTCCAGTTCAAAGGAATGTTTTCAAGCCTGTGTTTCCACATCTCCAGCCAAGAGTTATCGCCAACCAGCTTTGGATCAGGGGGACGTGACGAGTAGGATAACATCTGGGATGACCATCCGAAGTTTTCACCCAGCAAACACCCGCCCTTGTAATGAATATCATCGGCATAACGGTCAACCGTGGAGCAAACCGTGATGATGGCTTTAAGGGCAGGGGGTGCAAGCGCTGCAACCTGTAAGGCATTGAAACCACCCCAAGAAATGCCCATCATACCAACGTTGCCGTTGCACCAGTCTTGTTCGGAAATCCATTGAATGATATCGCATCCATCCTGCAATTCCTGAGACGTGTATTCATCAAACATCAGTCCCTCGGATTCGCCATTGCCTCGAATGTCGACCCTTACACTGGCAAATCCGTTTCCTGCAAACCACGGATGCCCCAATTCATCACGCGCAACTGTTCCGTCTCTTTTTCGATAGGGAATTAGCTCCAAAATTGCACCAACGGGGTTTTCCAGCGCATCCATTGGCATCCAGACCCGCGCCGACAAGCGTGTGCCGTCGGGCATCTCAATACCCATATCTGATATTTCTTTGATTTCCCGCGGAAATCGCTCAACATATTTCATGCAATCACCCTTGCTTGCCCAACGTTCACTGTGCCTATTGTCTGAACACCTGACAATCCAAAATTCTCACACGATATCTGTTTTTGCTGATGATTCCCGGCATATTGTCAATCATAAGCCAGAGCGGAAAAATTTTTTCCGTTTTACCGTTTTGCTAAGCCTCTGTAATTTAATGCTTAAATTATAAAAATTCGTTGTAACGGCCTCGTTCCACTAAAGTCCTATAGAAACTAACCGCTAACTGATGTTCTCTTCTCATAGCTATATTCGTAGCTGTTTTCGCGATACGCATGTATCTGAAAAGCGTAACTTGGGAGGAAATTTATGTCCAAATTTGAACTCACACGCCGTGGGTTGATTAAGACTGGCGCTGCTGTTGGTGCTGGCCTTGCAATGCCTACTGTGCTGACTAACGCAGCTAATGCTTACACCAACGAACCAAAGGGTGGTACAGTCACGCTAGGTTTCAACGTTCCACAATCAGGACCTTATGCTGATGAGGGAGCGGACGAGCTGCGCGCTTACAAACTCGCTGTAGAACACCTGAACGGTGGCGGCGATGGCGGTATGATGAATACATTTTCATCAAAAGAACTTAAGGGTAATGGTATCCTTGGAAAGAAAGTTGAGTTCGTAACAGGCGATACTCAAACAAAAGCGGACGCTGCACGCGCCTCTGCCAAGTCTATGATCGAAAAAGATGGTGCGATCATGA
Organism: Pseudomonadota bacterium; assembly: GCA_039191645.1. Classification (GTDB taxonomy): domain Bacteria; phylum Pseudomonadota; class Alphaproteobacteria; order Rhizobiales; family Rhizobiaceae; genus JAALLB01. The sequence goes on from JBCCXO010000002.1 coordinate 139,738, forward strand.
TTACGGGTGGTTCGTCATCAGGTGTTGCCGTTGCTGTGCAAGCGCTATGTCAGGAAGCTGGCGTGATCTTCATGGCGGGTTTGACCCACTCAAACGACACGACTGGTAAAGACCGGAAAGCAAATGGCTTCCGTCACTTCTTTAACTCCTACATGTCTGGTGCTGCGTTGGCGCCGGTGCTTGCCAACGCATACGGTAAGGATCGTAAGGCTTACCACCTGACAGCTGACTACAACTGGGGTTACACGACAGAAGAAGCAGTCCGTGACTCAACCGAAGAGATGGGTTGGGAAACAGTCAACGCTGTTAAAACACCGTTGACGCAAACCGACTTCTCTTCTTACATCGCCCCTGTTCTGCAGTCCGGCGCTGATGTGCTGGTTCTGAACCATTATGGTGGTAACATGGTGAACTCGCTCACCAACGCAGTGCAGTTTGGTCTCCGTGACAAAGAAGTAAACGGCAAGAATTTTGAGATTGTTGTGCCGCTTTACTCTCGCCTGATGGCCCGTGGTGCTGGCGAAAACGTTAAAGGCATCTACGGTTCAACAAACTGGCACTGGTCACTATCAGACGAAGGCACAAAAGCATTCGTTAAGTCATTTGGTGAGAAGTATGGCTTCCCGCCATCACAGGCTGCTCACACGGTTTACTGTCAGACACTGCTTTATGCAGATGCTGCAGAGCGGGCAGGTACGTTCAATCCTTGTGGCATTGTCGAAGCACTTGAAGGCTTCGAATTTGATGGCCTCGGCAATGGTAAGACACTTTACCGTGCGGATGACCATCAGTGCTTCAAAGACGTGCTTGTTGTGAAGGGTAAAGAAAACCCGACTTCAGAATTTGACGTTCTGGAAGTTGTGGAAGTTACCCCAGTCGCGCAGGTGACCTATGATCCGTCAATCCCACAAATGGGTGGACCGGAAGCAACCTTGGGTAAATGTAACCCAGGAACATGATTGGGTAGTTTACCAATCTTGTTAGGAGGGGGCATAACCCCTCCTTTCTTTATCTGACTTTGTGGTAAACTATGTCACTAATCGGGGTTAAGGTGATGCTATGGAAGCTATAATTCTCCAGATACTAAACGGTATGGACAAAGGGTCGGCCTATGCGTTGATTGCCCTGGGTCTTACCTTGATCTTTGGTACTTTGGGTGTCGTGAATTTCGCGCATGGTGCGTTGTTCATGATCGGCGCTTTTTGTGCAGTTACGTTAAGCCGTATTTTGACGCTCAGCCATGTAGTCGTCGATGAAACCAAAACAGACTTTTTGGGCAATCCGCTTAAGGTGGAAGTGCCTTATATCTATGATTTTTTTGGACAAGCCACCGGTGATGTAATCATCGACTGGGCTGTGCCTATATCGATTTTATTTGCGATTCCCGTGATGATCCTGATTGGATTTGTCATGGAACGCGGGCTCATACGCCATTTTTACAAGCGGCCACATGCCGACCAAATCCTCGTAACGTTCGGCCTTGCCATCGTTTTGCAGGAAATTATCAAATATTTTTATGGAGCAAATCCGATCCCAACACCGGCACCGGACGTTTTCAAAGGTTCCTTCGATTTCGGTGCAATGCTTGGAATGGAAGCAAACGCCATCATCTACCCTTATTGGCGGCTTGTATACTTTGCCTTTGCAGCAATCATCATTGGTGCAGTTTTTGCCTTTTTACAATTTACGACCTTTGGCATGGTCGTGCGCGCAGGCATGGCTGATCGTGAAACGGTGGGATTACTGGGGATAAATATCGACAGACGATTCACGCTCATGTTCGGCCTGGCCGCGGCTGTGGCCGGTTTGGCAGGCGTTATGTATACACCCATAAACTCTCCGAATTATCATATGGGGATGGATTTCTTGGTATTGAGTTTTGTGGTTGTTGTTGTTGGTGGAATGGGTTCACTGTCAGGTGCTGTGCTGGCAGGATTTTTGCTGGGCATTCTGGAAAGCTTTGCGTCGATGACCGTCGTATTGGAAACGCTTCCGGGCATCAATCAAATCATTATCTATCTTGTTGCGATGGTGGTTTTGCTTACGAGACCTCGAGGTCTGATGGGTAAAGCCGGTGTAATGGAGGAGTAGCGAAATGTTGGGTCTAAACAAAAAAGATTCCGGGCTAATGCTAATCGTTATCCTATTAACGCTGCTTGCCCCCTTCATCCTAAACCCGTTTCCTGAGAATTCAGTGATGGCACAATTCAATGCCGGTTATCCGGACTTGATGCAGCGCCTGGTTATCTTTGGGATTTTTGCCATCGGATTCAACATCTTGTTCGGTTTGACGGGGTATCTGAGCTTTGGCCATGCAGCCTTCTTGGGTGTTGGGAGTTACGCCGGCATCTGGATGATTAAACTTCTGACATTGAATGTCATTCCGGCAATTGTTGCGTCTATCATTGTCGCCGGTATTTTCTCACTGCTTGTGGGTTGGATCTCACTGAGGCGCTCTGGAATTTATTTCTCTATCCTCACCCTTGCGTTTGCGCAGATGTCTTATTCTCTTGCTTACTCGGTTCTTACGCCAATAACGGGTGGAGAAACCGGACTTCAGCCTAAGGTGGGCGATCCCAGAATTCTGGACGCTGCGCTCGCAGAAGGAGTTACACCTCGGGCAAACCTGTTCGGAATGTTCATGAATGACAGCTGGGAACTGTCGGTTGCCGGATGGGTGTTTACGTTTAATGCCGGATACTACATCGCTGCTTTTTGCTTGGTAATCGCATTCTACATTTCAATCAGAATTTTCCGTTCTCCATTTGGCTTGATGCTGCGTGCTGTAAAGTCGAACCAGCAGCGCCTTAACTACACGGGTGTAGAATCGCGCCCCTATACCTTGGCTGCCTTTGTGATATCGGGAATGTATGCCGGGCTTGCCGGTGGCCTCTTGGTCGCGATGGATACACAAGCAGGTGCCGAGAGAATGTTCTGGACAGCTTCAGGTGAAGTTGTGTTGATGACCATTCTCGGCGGCGCAGGAACACTGATCGGACCGGTGTTGGGCGCTGGTTTCATCAAATATTTCGAGAATATCGTTTCCAAAATCAACGAAAGTATTCTGGAAACCTGGTTCTCCTTCATGCCGGAAACCATGCAAGATATCTTTGTTAGCATCTTCTATCCTTTCATCGGGAAAGGCTGGCATTTGACGTTGGGCATTATCTTCATGTTGGTGGTTATTTTCCTTCCAGGTGGACTCATGGAAGGTGGACAGCGTATTTCGCGGCTTTTCGGACGGAAATCAGACGAAGATATGGGCTCGGGCAAAACCCAACCTGCACCGGCTGAATAGGGGACACGACGCGATGGGAATTCTGGAAGTAACTGACGTGAACAAGCGCTTTGGCGGCTTGCAAGCACTGAAGGATGTCAATCTGAGCGTGGAAGAGGGATCCGTTCACGCCATTATTGGCCCAAATGGCGCTGGTAAATCCACATTGTTGAACTGTTTTATTGGGAAACTTGAACCCGACACAGGTTCGGTGATGTTTGATGGCAATTCTTTGTTGGGCATTAAGCCCCACCAGATTAACCAGCTGGGCGTCAGTCGTGTTTTTCAAACCCCTGAGATTTTTACCGATCTTACCGTGTTTGAAAATGTTCTCATTCCTTGTTTTGCAAAACGCGATGGGTCCTTTGAACTCAACGCCATGCCTTCTGTGACCAGTCAGACGGACGTTCGTGAAAAAGCGGAGCAAATGCTGATTGATGTTAATATGATCGACAAGAAAGACGAGGACGCGGCTTCTCTTTCCAGAGGGGATAAGCGTCGGTTGGAAATGGCCATGTGTCTGGCGCAAGACCCGAAGTTGTTACTACTGGATGAGCCCACGGCAGGTATGGCGCGGGCAGATACCAACAACACCATCGATCTGCTCAAGGAGATTCAGGAAGCCCGTGGTATCACGATGGCGATCATCGAGCATGATATGCATGTTGTTTTTTCTCTCGCCGAAAAGATCACAGTTCTCGCGCAGGGAACACCGATCGTGGAAGATGTTCCTGAGAAAATCAAAGGGCACCCTAAAGTGCAGGAAGCATATCTCGGGGGAGCACACTGATGGCTGAAGTCAAGCGTGCGTCGGAGACCATTAATCCGAAACATGAACCCGCGTATTTCTCTGCTTGGGAGGTCAAAAGTTACTATGGCGAGAGTTACATCGTACAAGATGTAAGCTTCAATGTTCATGAGGGTGAAATTCTCGCGCTTCTTGGTAGAAACGGAGCGGGTAAAACATCCACTCTGCGGTCAATCGCCCGTGTAGCGGAGCCGGCTCTGACCCACGGCGAAATCTGGCTGGATCATCAACCAATCCATTCCATGAGCAGCCACGAGGCATCGCAATCGGGTATCCAGCTGGTGCCGGAAGACCGCCGGATCATTCAGGGTTTGACGGTTGAAGAAAACCTGAAATTGGCCCAAATCGAAAAACCAGTTGGTTGGTCACTTGAACGTATTTATGAGCTTTTCCCCCGCCTTGGGGAGCGTAAAAAACAGGAAGGCACCACACTCTCTGGTGGCGAGCAGCAAATGCTGGCAATCGGCCGTGCCTTGGCACGCGATATTAAGTTGCTGTTGCTCGACGAACCCTACGAGGGACTTGCACCAGTTATTGTGCAGGAGATTGAGAAAACGCTTCAGCATATTCGTGAGCAGGGTATTACGACAATCATTGTTGAGCAGAATGCGATTGCGGCCCTCAATCTTGCTGACCGTGCTGTCATTCTTGACACTGGCCAGGTAGTTTTTGACGGAACTGCCCAGGAAGTGCTCGATAATGAAGAGCTCCGCCACGAATATCTGGCAATCTGATCGACCCGGTCTATAAATGCTCGAATAGTCCAGCGCTCCAACTACATTCATACGATGCGGATTTTCTTTTTGCTTTGTGCGGAAGATGAACCAATTTATGGATGAGAAACATCAGATATGAAATGGCAACTGGCGTGACCTCTGGGCGAAATTCCGTAGAAGACTGGATCAACATCCGGCCCGAGGGACTGTATTGCCTCCCGGCTGATACCTACATTGACCCGCATAAGTCCGTGGAACGAGCAATCATAACGCATGGCCATGCGGATCACGCCAGACCCGGTCATGGTGAAATAATCGCCACCCCAGAAACCTTGGCTATCATGCGGACGCGTTACCCTGATGATTCTCCAAAAAAAGTCACGGGCCTCAGTTACAAGGATCCGATTAATTTGCCCGGCAATGTCCGTCTTTGGTTGGCACCAGCGGGGCATATTCTTGGTAGTGCTCAGGTTGTACTGGAGCATTGCGGGAAAAGAATCGTCATATCCGGTGATTACAAACGCCATGCCGACCCAACCTGCGTGCCTTTTGAAGTTGTCCAATGTGATGTCTTTGTCACCGAGGCAACTTTTGCCCTGCCTGTATTTTCTCACCCGCCGCTTGAAAATGAGATAGCCAAGATCATCCGTTCGATCGATGCGTTTCCCGAGCAAACTCATCTCGTTGGGGTCTATGCATTGGGAAAGTGTCAAAGAGTGATGTCTGCGCTCCGATCTGCAGGCTACGACGAACCCTTTTTCCTCCATGGGGCTTTGATCAAAATTACAGAACTCTATGAAAGCTATGGCTATGAGTTTGGAAGCTGGATCCCGGTCGGAGATTTGAAGGGCAAAGAACGTGAGGCGTTACGGGGAAAAGTCGTGCTTTGCCCGCCTGGATCACTGGCTGACCGATGGAGCAGAACATTGCCTGACCCAATTCCTGCAATGGCATCAGGCTGGATGCAAATCCGCGCAAGAGCTAGGCAGCGAAGAGCGGAAATGGCGTTGATAATTTCTGATCATGCAGACTGGGCAGATTTGATCACGACGTGTGAAGAAACGGGCGCAGAAGAAATATGGATCACCCATGGTCGCGTTGATGCACTCCAATATGAGCTAAACAAGCGGGGTATCTCCGCCAAAGCACTCGACCTTGTTGGGCGGGAAGAGGAGGCAGAGTAATGCAGGCTTTTGCCCAATTGTTGGATGATCTCTATTTCACAAATTCAACCCGCTCCAAAGAACGGATATTGGCCACCTACCTGAAAAAAACACCAGACCCTGACCGAGGCTGGGCGGTAGCCGCAGTAGCCGGTACCCTCAACTTTGACCTGTTTAAAAGAAACCTTTCGCGCAACCTCATTTTGGATCGGATGGATGAAGAGCTGTTTGCGCTGTCGTATGACTATGTTGGAGAACTCTCCGAAACTATCGCACTGACTTGGCCGGTCTCGGCTGACCCGGTGCGCATCAACCAGCTTCCAAGTTTAACTGAGACCATAGATGAGTTTAAGTCTCGCGGCAAAGAGGGCATCCGGCAATATTTAGTCCAGTTGCTGGACAACATGACCCCACCGCAACGGTGGGCCCTATTGAAACTTGGCACACGCGGTTTGCGAATTGGCATGTCAGCGCGTTCTGTCAAAAGAACGATAGCGAACATGAAAGGCGTCGCGTTGGAAGAAATCGAAGAGCTCTGGCATGGCCTCGAACCTCCGTATGAAAACCTGTTTGCTTGGATCGAAAACAACGGAGAAAAACCGGATGTCTCCCAGCATATAAGTTATCTGCCCGTGATGCTTGCACACCCACTTGATGAGGAAAAAGACCTGGAACGGATCACCCCCCAAACCCATTTCGTTGAGTGGAAATGGGACGGGATACGGTTTCAGATAGCGTCAAACGGAACAGAAAAGAAAATTTTTTCCAGAACGGGTGATGATATCTCCCACTCTTTCCCGGATCTGGTTGCAGCCGTTGATTTCAATGCAGTCCTCGATGGCGAATTACTAGTCCGACCGGGCGGAGAGATAGGGTCTTTTAACGATCTTCAGCAGCGACTAAACAAGAAAAAACCAAGTGCTGCCCTTATGGCAGAAAAGCCTGCTCATTTTCGTGCCTACGATTTACTGCGTCTTGAGGAAGATAACCTTCGCACCCTCCCGCTGACGCAGCGTCGCGTGGCACTGGAAAAGTTTCACCGCGGGCTTGATCCGGATCGTTTTTCCCTCTCGGAACATCTTTCTTTCTCTTCAACAGATGAGCTCTTGGAAATGCGGGAGAAAGCTGCCGGTTCAAATGGCCTTTTGGAAGGGCTGATGATCAAGGACAAATCCAGTATTTATGTCGCGGGAAGACCAAAGCATGCTTGGTATAAATGGAAGTGCGATCCGTATTTGATAGATGCCGTACTCATGTACGCACAACGAGGGCATGGAAAACGCTCTTCTTTTTACTCTGATTATACGTTTGGACTTTGGAATCCCGACGGTCAGCTCTTGCCAATCGGAAAGGCTTATTTTGGCTTTACAGATGCAGAATTGAAACAGCTGGATACCTGGATAAGGGGTCACAAGTTGCAGCGATTCGGTCCGGTCCAGGAAGTGGAAAAACATCTGGTTTTTGAAGTAGCGTTTGATAGCGCCCATCAAAGTAAAAGGCACAAGTCCGGATTTGCTTTACGTTTTCCACGCATAAACCGTATCCGATGGGACAAACCTGCATCGCAAGCCAACTACCTCGAGGATTTGGCAAAACTTGCCAGTACCTAAAGCTTATCTTCCGCGCCAATCAAATCCTGTCGGGCAAGGTCCATATGCTTGTTTAACGCTTCAATCGCGCTGTTCGTATCTCGGTTTCGTATCCCTTCAAGAATGCCGGAATGGTATTCGTTGTATTTTCTGATTTGTTCGGGTGAAAGGATCAAATTCTTCATGGCATTCCATTGGGAATGGGTTCGAACCTCATTAATGGTTTCATAAAGATGCACCATGAGCGGGTTACCCGTGCTTCTTCCCA
>JBCCXO010000003.1:0-119418 GCA_039191645.1 Pseudomonadota bacterium
AACTCTCCCCCGTCTCCTTTTCGTTAATAGGAATATAGTCACATCTGTTCTATAAGGAGGGCGATTTGGAACTGACCAGCCGCAAACCATGCATTCAACCATTTCAGCAACCTGTAAATCAGATACAAAAACCTTGTATCGGGAATAAGGCCGAGGAAACGAAGACAGAAGAGCAAAAAAGTGATTTGGTTATAAGAGCCACCATTCAGATTGTCGCCGTTGCATTTGAACTTGATCCCGATGCGTTGCTGAAGCCACAACGCGGATCAGCAAAAATTGCAAGATCAAGGCAGGTCTCTTGCTATCTATTGCATACCAGTCTGTCTTTGCCGCTGGTAGAAATCGGTAAGATATTTGGGAAGGACCGCACAACCATTGGCCATGCTTGTCGACTTGTTGAGGATCTACGCGATGAGCCCTCATTTGATGATAGAATCGTCGAGTTGGAAAAGACGATAAGGCTGGTCAAAGATCTCGCAAGCTTCGGGCTCTAAAAGAGATCGCTCATGGATAATCAGAACAAAGAGAACGCTGAGGAAAAAAAGCAACGGTTGCGGTTGGCAAAGGTATTGTCGACCCGCAGAACAACGGGTTTTCGCGTCGAACTGCAAGACACCAAAATCGCAATTGAGTACAAGACCCGAAAACATCACTTTCCCAAAGATGTCTTGTTGAAGATGGCAGCAGACCAACATGTGGAAATTCTTGGCGAGCAGGTGCGGTTGACAGATCAGGGTGTGTTTCACCTCCAGAACGCGCTCGGTCTTAGCCCAACCAGTGCACCGAGCAGTCAAGCAACCCACGAAACCACACAATTGACCAATCCAAATGAGGTTCGCGCCCAGGTTAACCTTGGGGAATCTCCACTAGCCAGGCTCTATGCCCGCAAATCCGCGAACGGAAAATCTTATCTGTCGGACAGTGAATACAAAGCCGGTGAAAGATTGAGGAAAGACTTCGAGCAAGGCCAGCTACAACCGAGAATTTCGGCACGGTTTGAAACTGCGGTGGGAAGTTCCAAAGCAAGCGGCGTCTCAGCAGTCGACATTCCCGACCTTGCCATTGACGCACGCAGACGCGTGAACAGAGCCCTCGAATCCCTCGGGCCGGAACTGTCTGGTGTAACGCTTGACATTTGCTGCTTCCTGAAAGGCTTTGAGCTTGTAGAGCGAGAGAGAAAGTGGCCGCCTCGATCAGCCAAACTCATGTTGCGCACAGCACTTTCAATTCTTGCCAGACACTATGGTTTTGAAATGAGCCAAACAGGCCATAGCACGGGCATAAAGTTTTGGGGGGCCGAGGATTATCGACCACCAATCTCAACATCACGCTGAAGCAGCTGCTCTGGCATCAGATTTGATACGTTCTACAAGCGATTTTAACCCGTTGGATCGCTGTGGTGTTATGTGTTCTGACAGGTCGATCTTATCAAAAATCGCCTTTTCATCTGTGTTCAGGATTTCCGATGCGCGTTTCCCCGAGAAAATCGCAAAGGCAACTGCGATCAGACCACTAACAATATGAGCGTCGGAAGCGCCGGAAAAGTGAAGAAGGGGATCCGCCTCATCAGACTTCGTGGACGTGACCCATACCTGGCTCACACATCCCTGAACTTTGTTTTCACGGGTTTGTTCCTCCGCTGGCAGGGCATCAAGCATCGACCCCAATTCGATCAGATATTTATACCGATCGTCCCAGTCTTCAAGAAATTCGAAGTTTTCAATAATTTCGTCAATTTCCATGTGTCATTCCGCATTAGTAAGGCATGCATGCCTATACCGTATGCAACGCAACAACAAAACAGATTTCCACATCCCTGTAACGCTTTGACGCTTATGAAGAGGGTTCACCGGGCTGAGGCTGCTCAGGCGCTGCCTCGCTTTGCAGCCGCGACTGCACTGTCGATTTTACAGAATAAAAAATCTGCTGACCGGTGATGCAGGTTTCTGTGTTGCGCTCACAAAATCCGCCCACATCCTGATAGACAGAGTGTGCTGCACTCAAAAGATCGGTGCTTGAAATCTCAACGCCTGAAACGCTCAGCATTTCATTGTTTTCATCGATAGGCCAAAGCGCACTGGCGAGGCCAATTGCTATTATTAGTCTAATCATATCCCACCTGTATTTTCGACGAACTTACACAACTCCGATTAAAACGAAGGATATCTGGGGTGGCTAAATTGAATAAAACTTTAACGAATTGGTTCACGTAAAAAATCGAAACATTCTGTTTACCATGTATGTAAATACACGCAGGATTTGGCGCCTTGAAGCAGATCTTTATCGCAGCAATGGGGAAAATTTAGCAATCCGTTAAATACGTTATGTAACCAATTCCCTTGGTTCGAATGACGGGTTTTGTAGTGAGTAACGTAACGCGCCAGCATTGGAAGTCTTTAAGGGCAGCTTTTAGTCCTGCTGTTCCAGATACGCTTGACGCATCTCAAGCGGCTTGCGCATGCATGGAAGAATCGCGACTGAAAGACATTGATCGTTTTTCAGATTGTGTTTCCATTCACACGCTCGACGGCAAAGCCCTGTACGTCTCCGCCAAGGCGCTCTACACCTTTTGCACGCCCGTAACCGAGTTGATGGGCGATGGCTTCCAACAGATGCTGGTTGGTTCTGGCTTTGACGATTTCGTCGAGTATCTCCAAGCCTGTCATCACGGCGCTGAAGATCTTGAACACGAATTCCGGCTTTCAACCCGCAGACTGAATACAGATCTCACGCTCAGGTTTATGTTGCTTGAGCGCTGCCAGAAACATGACTGCCAGCAAACGGTGATGGTGTTAAGTCGGCAAACCCAAAGTGGCCCTAACGCCGTAACACAAGCCATCACGCCGAAGCCGGAGCTGACAGATGTGCTGGAACTGATCCAGTCCTGCCTTGAGGCACATGCAAACGACCGCGAACACCATGTCACGTTCAACGTAAGATGTGAGCGGGACGTTTTACCGCGCGTAACGGTGGACCCCGCATTGCTGCAGGAATTGTTTCAAATGCTCCTTGGCGCATCCTGTTCGCCAGAGGCAAGAGGCCTAACGAGAGAAGTTCAGATCGGACGCTCCGCCAGGCATATCAGCATCCGCTTGTTCAACCCTTTGGCTGCCTCTGACGATCGCTATGCGCAATGGCAAAGGTCCGATCGCGATGGAACCCATCCCAGGATGAGTAGCTTGAGCCGTGCGCTCGGAGTGAAGGTCAAGGTCGGGAATGAAGATACACCCGAATTGCTGGGTGAATTACAGGTCCCGATCAACGCCGGCGTTGCACTGCCTGATCCGGAAAGTTTTGCCGCCGAACTGGTGAGCATCCATAAACCCGCCAACACAAACGCCAACCCAATTCCAAAAATGCAAAGCACAGGTTAAATCCAATGGTGATCTTCAAAAACACACTGACAAGAAGCCTACAGCTGGTCTTGCAAAATCCGGGAATATCAACAGGCACCGTCCTGTTTGGCGTGGCGTTCGCACTGGTCACGACAAACGCGCTTTATTCTCAAGTGGCAGAGCATCCAGCGCCAATCTGGAAATCACAGGAAAAGACGGTTACGCATTCTGTCAAGCAAAGCCCCAGGATACTGGCCACAAAGCGGGTTGCGCCTCATAAAGTACTCATTCAAACAATCAGTCTGAAAAACATTCCCGTGCCAACGGCCAATCCTTCCAAACCGCGCTCCTTCGCAGCCCAATCCTCTTTGGTGCGCGAAGTACAGGCAAGCCTTGCGGATGTGGGCATCTATAAGGGCAAGGTCGACGGCATCTATGGCGATGAAACGCGGCGGGCTATCCAAGAGTATCAGGAAAAAGCAGGCTTCATCCCCGATGGTGAAGCAAGCTTTGGATTGTTGGCAAACATCAAATCCGCATTTGCAGTTGCCCAGGTGCAAAAGCAACACGCGGAAAATACAACACCAACCAACCCCCAAAACCCAGGTCTGATTGTCTTGGATCAGGCCATGGTTTCCAGCGTGCAAAGTGGATTGCGCGAAGTCTATGGTGACGAAGAAATCGTAGTCGATGGCATTTTTGGAAACCAGACGCGACAGGCATTGTTGCGGTTTCAAAAACGGTTCAAGATTCCCCAGACCGGTGAACTGGATCAGACAACCCTCGACAAACTGCGCGAAGCAGGGGTTGTGAACGCCATATGATATCCATAACCTGTTGCGGGAAACTTGTGGTGATGCGGTAATCTTTCATGCGGTTAACGTCTGTAATTTGGCTTGGCGTGTTCATGCGGCGGGAGGCTGCGCGTGGCGCATTCGTGACCGTCGCAAAAAAAGGTGCCCAACAAGCCGGTGCGCTTTTCATTGTGCAAAACCATCTTGACGGAACATATGATGTCTTTGGTCCCGCTCCCCAAAGCATTTTGGAAGAAGATGCAAGCGATCGGAAATTCGAGCGGGTATTGGCTCACGCTGATCAACCCGCAATTGACCAGTATTTCGAAAAGCAAAAGCGTTTTGACCCAGATTTATGGATTATCGAAACAGAGTCTGGATCGGGAACAATCTCCCTCGACCTTATGCCATAGCAAACCTTGGATATTCTGGTCTGCGTTTGCCGGGATCGTCCGCTGGTTTTTGAAGTGATTTTCTGCGGCTCTCGACCAGCTTTTCAAAGTTACCGGTCTGTACATCTGTTTGAGCTTGGGTTCTTCTAACATCGAAGTAGGCGCCCTGAGACATAAAAAACGCAACTACTTTCGGCCGTTCTAGCCCTTCGTAATGAGCCATTACTTTGGAGAATACAGCCTTACTCTGACCAAGTGCGGGAAAAAGCAGGAGTAAAATTCTGCCCGCGATAAAGTTGGGAATGTTAAAAACCGATAACAGACAGGCAAACGTTCCGATATCCTGTCGGCGAATGTAGGTTAAGGTGGTTTCCTCTTTCAGCCCGCAGCTTTCGCGGATCGTCCTGGAAATACATGCGTGATCCCCCTTGCGCGCCGCGATGATCAACGCTTCACCAAACTGGCGAATAAATTCCGGTTGTGGTGGTTCAACCAGCGGCCTCTTCTCACGGCGCAAACGGTTGCCCTTGTTTGCCAGTTCAACCAGTCCCTGTCCCAAATCGCGCGAGGGTGTTGCTGGTGCAACGGGCAACGCTGCCTCGGAGGTTGGCGAGGTCTTGAGCGGCAATCCAGATGTACTGACAGCTTTTGAGGGGTTCGTCTTCGGCGCTGGCGCCTCCTTGGGAAGCGTGTCGCGAAGGGTCGCATTCTGTTTGAGGATTTTCCAAACTGTTTGCTCAGCATCATCCTTATCGATAAGCAGATTAACGGTTTCCCGAGAGATATTGTCCCGCCTTGCAATCACCCGCGCATGATCGAGCGATGTTTTTTGAAGGATATTTTGTAAGTCTGTATCCTTGAGCGCGAGCGAAAACAGCAAGACCGGCGATGCGATATCAATCGCCTCCAAGGACAAAAAGATCAGGATGGAGCGGGGCGTATAGACACTGCGCGCCAGCGCAATCGCAATCCGTCGCTTTTGCTCTTTATCTGTTTGAAAAATCAGGGCGTAAAAAAACTCCCGCAATCGGGCAGTTTCAGCCATGTTGGCCCGTTTCAGCAATGCAAACTGTTCAACGTGATCAACAAGAATGGTGCCCTGATTGATGCTTTTTCCGCGTTGTTTGGTCATCTTTTTTGCGCGCGCGATGGTCATGGTAACTCTCAAGAATCAATACGAAATATGAGTTTCTCATTGAATTCGTTTACAACCTGTTAACCATGTTGCGCTTGGATTGGAGGGTACGAGTAACAAACCTCAACCGAGGATACGAAATCACGCCACTCAGGAGGAAAAAATGAGTGCAGTTATAAAATTTCCATTGGAGAAAGTTCAGCGTACATCCAATCCAAGATTAAGACATATCGAGAGTGCAAAAATCCTGATTTTCGAGGGGGTCCAGTATGTGACCAATGAAAATTGCGAAAAAGTACTTGTTTCCGAAAGGCATACGACCCCTGTGCGGGGCGCAAACAATTAGCTTTGCCCGGTATAGGGCATGCATTGGAGGCCTTGTAGAAATTGATCTACCGTCGGTTCCCAACTGGAATCGCGCTCCAACGCTCTCACAATAACAAAGCCGACTTGTTCGCTTGTCTCAACCACAATGGAGGTTTCAAGCTCTTCTGGTTGGATCTGTCGGATACTGGCCATTTGAATGGGGTTTACAACGATCATCCGTAATTTGTTGCCGACGGCTGTGCGCTGATTCAAACTGTAAAGAACCCGGCCCCTGGCATTAAAGACAGAAGCGGACCAGAAAAGGCTGGTCTCATCCCCAACCACTTCCACGCCACTTTTGGTCAGATCAAATTTACAGGTAGCCAGCCGGAAAAAAGGATCGCCGTTTATGAGCCCGATTTCGCTATCTTCTCTGATTTGCACGAACGTGTTCGCAGCAGACTTGTTGACCACCAATCTGGCGACATCCTTTTCCCCAAGAAGCGGGATTAGGAAGATGATACAAATATGGATCACAGCGCCCAAAATCAGTCCGCAAACCGCCAGATACAAAATGCGTAAATTCACCTAAGCACACTCCAGTTTCTGAAGTCTTGGCAGTTCAGGATCGCTCAGGCCTGCGCTACTGGTGATCGGCGTGTCATAGAGCCTCAGCACAAACTTGAAAGGCCCCTCGCCATCAAGATGCATCCAATTCCCGGATTCCGGCTGATCGCTTGCAACAACGCGAACGGAGGAGTCAGGTGCGCGAACCAGATTCCCGGAATAAACAGCGGAAGCAGCACCACCGGAATGTTTGACAAGATTTCCCGACAGATCATAGGCGGTTAGGGTCCAAAATCGTGCTGCTGGTGTATTGCCGTAGATCAAATAACTGCAGGTACGATCAAGCGATTTTCCATCATCATCCTGTAGGGTTTCGAAAGCCAGGCCCTCGGCTGCTCCCAATGGGATTGCACCATCCACCGTTGAGCGGGCTGCGGTGTATGGATCCACCTCGGCGCCACCAACAAAAGGCCAAGCAGACCAAACGCCGGCGCTGATCGCGCCAACGCCAAAAGTACGTTGAATGGCGAACCGTGCCGTAATCCCACCAATCAGGAGGCCGATCAGAAAGATGATTGCGAGATTGGTTGCTAGGCGCATTGAAAACCCGTTAGCATGACTATTGGGACACAACCACAGCGCCAGTGTTCCCGGCCAGTTCTTCAGAACCTTTCAGGGGCTTGGCATTCTTGAAGATGGTTTCCAGCGCGCGCAAGGTGTTTTCAGATTCTTTGGACAGCAGTTTTGGTCTCGCCGGCGGAACCTCGCTGGTCTCGTCGGTGGCCGTTTCAAGTGTCTCGGGATCCTGATCCAAAATCGGCAAGGGATTTTCTATATAGGGAATTGGCCGAAGCTCAATGTTCTGATGCGCATAACTCATGAACTTGTTCCAAGTCATGGCTGGAAGCCTGCCACCGGTCAATCTGCGTGTCGATTGATAATTGTCATTGCCATACCAAACGGCGGCAACATAGTTGCCGGTATACCCGACATACCAGGCATCGCGGTAAGCCTGCGTGGTTCCGGTTTTGCCAGCGGATCGAATGCCGTTGAGCGCTGCGCGCCGACCGGTTCCCCATTCTGGGATTTGCGCCATGATGTTGTTCATAACTTTCGTCGTTTCTTCCTTCAAAATCCGCTCACTTTGAGGCTTGTCTTTGCGGTGGTCGTAAAGGACATTACCGGAAGTATCGGCAATTTGGGTAATCCCGTAGCGGTTTACCTTGTATCCTCCAGTCATGAAGGTTCCATACCCGCCTGCCATCTCCAGCACCGTCATGCCGTTTGCACCCAGAACCATTGGCGGGTTTACGACCATGTCAGACTGAACGCCCATCGCCCGAACCGTTTCTACAAGTCGGTCACCACCCAACTGCTTCAAACCATCGCGTCCCAGATAGAGTTTGACCGGGACAGTATTGATTGACTTAATCAACGCGGTTTGCAGGTCCGTCCGCCCACGGAACCCGCCGGAATAGTTGCGAGGACACCAAAGCCTGCCAAACCGGGTTACGCAAACACTGCCATCGGTCACCCGTGTAGTTTCGGTATAACCAAAGTTTTCAACCGCAGAAGCATATACATAAGGTTTGAAAGAAGAACCCGGCTGACGCTTGGAAACAGTTGCGCGGTTAAACTGGCTTTGTCCATAATCACGCCCGCCGACCATCGCCCGAACTGCGCCTTCATGATCAAGCACCACCATGGCTGCGTCACGCACGCCATATTGTGTGCCGAATTGACGTAGATGGCTCTCCACCGATTCTTCTGCAGCCTGCTGAAGATCAAGGTCCACGGTGGTCTTAACAATAAGACTTTTGCTCTTGTAACGAACTGCAAGACGTTGAACTTCCTGATATGCCCAGTCCATAAAATAGTTCGGTCCGTTAAGATCATCGCGCTCAACCACGCTTGCGGGCTCTTTGCGGGCTCTGACCACTTGCCCCTCGGTCATGAATTCGCCCTGCACCATATTGGTGAGAACTTCATTGGCTCGCGCACGCGCTGCCGGCAAGTTGATGTGAGGCGCATATTTTCCCGGAGCCTTATAAAGCCCCGCCAACATTGCTGCTTCGGCAAGGTTCACATCTTTGATGCTTTTGTCGAAATAATATTGCGATGCAGCCGAAATTCCGAAGTTACCCCCACCCATGTAAGCACGGTCTATGTAGAGTTTTAAAATTTCTTTCTTCGTCAGATTGGCTTCCAGCCAAAGTGATAAAAACGCTTCCTTGATTTTGCGCTCAATCGTTCTTTCATTGGTCAGGAAAAGGTTTTTGGCGAGCTGCTGGGTAATGGTGCTGCCACCCTGAACCACCGAGTTCGCTTTCACATTTTCCGCCATCGCGCGGACAAGGCCAAAGAAATCAATCCCGAAATGTTCAAAAAATCGTCGATCCTCTGTCGCCAAGACCGCCTTGATGAAATGATCCGGCAATTCATCCAAATCATCCGCATCTGTCTGCCGGATGCCGCGTTGACCGATCACCTTGCCATTGCGATCTAAGAATGTAACCGAGTAATCACCCTGGCTGCGCCAGTCTTTCTGGGTTTCTTCAAACGCCGGCAAGGCAAGGGCAAGCATGGCCACCGCCCCGATCAAGGCCAGCGTAACCCCTTCATCAGCGATTTCGACGAACAAACGGCTTAAGCCGCGCACTTTGAATTTGCGGAAAAAGATGGTGATGTTTTCCCAACGCTCGCCCGCGCTGTTGAACGCATTATACAGCGAGGAATCAATCCAGGAATCAAAATCAAGCAACCGGTTCCAGCCGGAAACTTTCTTTCGTCTCTCGTTCTTCTCATGGGATTCGCGCACGGCTTTTTCAAATCCTGTTGGTAACCGGTGTTTACATACACTAGATTGGCGGTCATTACCAAGTATGCTGCTTCAATAAGTTGCGATATGACGCGCACTCAAAGGCACTTTTATGGCACCTAACACTCAAGAAAAACCCTTCTGGGCCACAAAAAAGCTCAAAGAGATGACAAATGAGGAGTGGGAATCGTTGTGCGATGGTTGCGGTAAATGCTGTCTCAACAAATTGGAAGACTGGGACACCGGCGAAATATACTGGACCAAAGTCGGCTGTGAACTGCTGGATTGCGACTCCTGTCGCTGTACCGACTACGAAGACCGCTTCCGCCAGGTGTCGGATTGCATTCAATTGACCCCGGATAAGATAGAAACCATCGGCTGGCTACCACCAACCTGTGCCTATCGCTTAATCCATGAGGGCGATGATCTGTATTGGTGGCATCCGCTGGTCTCGGGCGATCCGGAAACCGTTCATGCTGCAGGGGTCAGCATTCGGGGCCGCGCTGTTCCTGATACCGGGATAAAACCTGAGGATTATGAGGATTATCTGATCGACTGGCCGCTGGAAATCTACCAGCAACCAGACGATCAAGACCAATAAGACCCTCTAAAAAGCCGTTTTTAACCTGCCATCACACAATAATATCTTCGTAAGTCAGAATTTGGTTGTTACTGGCAACAGATGCCAGATGAAACTCCGAGTCACCATCATTGATGTAGATTTCCGTTTGATAATACGTCTTTTCCTTGCCTGTTTCTGTATTGTGGTGAGAAAGCGTTCTTCCATCGAGGCGATAGGATGCGGTATCGTAATCGTCTTCGAAAAAGGCAGAAAGATCGATTTTCGCTCCTTTATCGGCGTTTTTGCCAAACCAGATGGCATCGCCTTTTTCCTCAAACAGGTTTTCGGAGTAAACGACACGGTCATGCTTCGAATTTGCATAGATTTTGTCTTTACCACCGCCGCCGTTCAGGACATTCTTGCCCCAGGCATCGGAAACGAGTGTGTCATCGCCGTCACCACCCAGGAGTGTGTCATCGCCTTGATCCGCGTAGAGGCTGTCATTGCCGTCACCGCCGTTGATACGGTCGTTCCCAACACCGCCTTTCAGGTAGTCGGCTCCATCACCGCCGTAAAGAGCATCATTACCGTCCATACCCCACAGTTTGTCCGCGCCATCGCCGCCTTCGATTAAGTCATGACCCCCATAACCAACAAGTTCGTCATTGCCATTGCCACCCATCATATGGTCACGGGAACCGCCACCGACTAATGTGTCGTTACCCTTGTCGCCGGAAAGAAAGTTGTTCCCTTCGCCACCATAAAGTTTGTCATCGCCGTCTTGGCCAAACAAAATGTCATTCCCGTTTCCACCATAGAGCGAATCGTTACCACCACCGCCTTGCAAGCGGTCATTGCCATTACCGCCCCAAAACCGATCAGCACCGTTGCGGCCGTAAATGCTGTCATTACCATCGCCACCACTCGCAAAGTTTGCACCTTCGCCAGCATAGATTGCATCATCTCCTTCGTTGCCCTCAAGGGAATCATCCCCCTCACCACCGACGAGTGTATCGTTTCCCCTGCCACCGAAAATGCTGTCATTGCCCTTTCCGCCATCCAGAAAGTCGTCGCCGTCATCACCACGGAGACGGTCGTTGCCACCTCTGCCGAAGATAACGTCATCCCCGTCATTCCCGCTCAGCAGGTCAGCTATTTCCCGGCCATAAATCCAATCGTTCCCGCCTAAACCATAAACAGAACCGACAAATCCGATATCGTATCTGACTTCGCCCGGGAGTTTCAAAAGGTCGATGAAATTGTCCTTCTCATTACCCTGCAAACTTCCGCTGTTTATTTTAGGATCGAAAGTCCAGTCGACTGTGATTTCAACGGTGCCCATACCAGGGTCTTTATTATCCTTGTCCATTTCGCTGTCTTTCTTGTTATTGTTTTTGACAAGCGCCGGATTGAAATCGCCAATTGTGGTCGAAGTTTTAAAACTTTGTGCTCATTTCGGAACGATATTGGGGCGGTGTAAAAGACGCCAAACAATCAATCTTGCTGTCGATACAGATGAAAAAAGAGAACCTTACGCACTTCTAAAAACGCAGATTGTGTAAGGTCGGCGTGGGTTTGGTTAGTGCCTTTCTCTTTTGACTCCGATGGCAGTTTCGGCATGCCTGCCAGAGCCCAAAGGTGAAGAGGGTTGTCTGATCGACTGGCCACCGGAAATCTACCAGCAGCCAGAGGATCGATAACAATAAGGCTTGCTAAAAGCTGGCCCATATCTGGCATTACACGATAATATCTTCGTAAGTCAGTATTTTATCGTCACTGGCGACAGTTGCCAGAAGGAACTCGGAATTCCCATCATTGATGTGTATTTGCGTATGATAATGCGTGGTTTCCTTGCCTGTTTCTTCGTTTTTAGAAGAAGAGGTTTGTCCAACCAGGCGATAAGATCCAGTATCGTAGTTATCTTCGAAAAAGGCAGAAAGGTCGATTTTCGCACCATCGCCAGCGTTTTTGAGGAATCGAACGAAATCGCCTTTTTCCTCAAAAAGGTTTTCGGAATAAGCGACACGGTCATGCTTCGAATTTGCAAGAATGTGGTCTGCGCCAGCGCCGCCGTTCAGAACATTCTTGCCCCAGGCATCGGAAACGAGCGTATCATTGCCATCACCACCGGAAAGTATGTCATCACCTTGTTCTGCGAAAAGTCTATCATTGCCTGCTCCGCCATTCAAACTGTCATTCCCGTTACCGCCAGCCATTTCGTCGTTGCCGTTTCCACCGTACATGGCATCGTTACCTTCGTAACCCCACATTTTGTCCGCGCCATCATCGCCCTTCATAAGGTCATGACCACCAAAACCATAAAGGCGATCTTCGCCGTCTCCCCCAAGCATATGGTCGCGGGAGCCGCCGCCGATTAACGAGTCATTGCCCTTACCGCCGGAAAGAAAGTTCTTGCCGTCACTACCGAAAAGACTGTCATCCCCGTCCTCACCAAACAGGATGTCATCACCCTTCCCACCATCCAGCTGATCGTTACCACGGCCACCTTGCAGGCGGTCATTGCCGTTTCCACCTCGAAGCCGGTCGGCATCATTGCCGCCATAGATGCGGTCATTACCATCGTCACCACTCGCGTAGTTTGCGCCGTCGCCGGTGTAGATTGCATCATCACCTTCGTCACCATAAAGGGCATCGTCGCCTTCGCCACCGCTGATTTTGTCGTTAACCCTGCCACCGGAAATGCTGTCATTGCCCTTTCCACCATCCAGAATGTCGTCGCCATCATCACCATAGAGGCGGTCGTTTCCACCCCTGCCGAAGATAACGTCATTTCCGTCGTTACCCCTCAGTATGTCGGCTTTATGCCGTCCGTAAATCCAATCATTTCCGCCGAAACCATAAACAGAACCGATAGGTCCGATATCAATATCGAACTTGACTTCGATCGGGAGTTTCAAAAGATCAATGAAGTTGCCCTTTTCATTACCCTGCAAACTTCCGCTGTTTACTCTCGGATCGAAAGTCAGGTCGGCCGTGACTTTAATTTTTTCCATTTTGGTATCTTTATTATCGTTGTCCATTTCGCTGTCTTTCTTGTTATTGTTTTTGACAAGCGCCGGATTGAAATCGCCAATTGTGGTCGAAGTTTTAAAACTTTGTGCTCATTTTGAAACGATTTTGGGGCTGTGTGAAAGACGATTTGGTTGTGGATCACGCATAAAAAGAAAATCTGAGTTCCCTGAAAAAAGACGGCATCATAGGAAAAAATTCCTTGACACCGTAACGGTTCTCGGATACTGTTTATATACGGTCGGAGAAGTGCGGGGATAACCCGGTTCGTTCCATCTCCGGTCGTATTTTCACTTAAATTTTGGCCAAGGAGCCATTTCGGAAGACAGGAGATCCATGTCTGAACAATCCATTTGTGTGCCGCGATCCGGACTTGTTGAAATGTTTGAACGATCGCTTCTCGATCTGCAGCAAAGACTAGGTCAGGAAATGCAGAAACTCGACGAGAATTTGACGACAGAAGGGGCTACAACTGAGCAGAGGTTCAAGACATTCACCGGATATTTCAAGATGGTTCAGGGAGTAGAGATGATGATTAACGGGATAAAGCAGCAACGTGAACACGATCGCGGAAAACAGATTGAGGTGGTGGAATTCCGCCGACAGCTTGAGGAACAGATTTCCAGACTTGTCGACAACGAACCTGAGGAACCTGTTTCTGAACAAACTGGATGACGATGAAATCATCCGGTTTAAATTCGACTGGCCGCTCTGGGCCCGGTTGAAACAACGCCCACCCCTTACCCGCTGGCGCACTTGGCTTTTGCTCGGGGGCAGGGGAGCCGGTAAAACCCGAACGGGAGCGGAATGGCTCAAGGGGGTCGCACTCGCCGATCCGCATTTCCCCGGTTCGAGTGGTGGGCGTGTTGCCATCGTAGGAACCAATTACGACGATATCCGCGATGTCATGATCGAGGGCGAGTCCGGTCTTTTGGCCATCTCGCGAAAATCAGAGCGGCCACAATGGCGTGCCTCCAAACGCGAACTGGTCTGGCCCAATGGCACGGTTGGAAAACTTTTTTCCTCTGCCGATCCGGAAGGTTTGCGCGGCAGTCAGTTCGGCGCGGGCGGTTTGATTCCGATAATTGGGCCAGCGTTGAAATACCGCTTGATGCCCGTCTGGAACGCTATGAAATCACTGTGTTGGATTCGCATGGGACAACAACGAGGTCTGTTGAAACGGACCGCCCGTTTTACGTTTATCCAAAGATAGACCGTCTCAGCGATCTGGGAGATGAAACCACGTTCAAAGTCGTGGTGTCCCAGCTTTCCGACACGGGCACACCCGGTGCACAAGCGGCGCTTTCAATCAATCTGACAAGTGCATGAAAGGAGTAGAATATGGTCGATGAGAAAGTTTGGTACCGTTCGAAAACCATCTGGGGTTCGCTGGTTACCGTTTTGGCCACCGTCTTTGGCGGCTTGGGATACGCTGTGACCCCAGAAGGACAAGCGGAGCTGGTAGATGCCATCGTCGACCTTATCGGGACTCTTGGCGCAATCATAGCGATTTACGGACGTCTGAATGCTACAAAAGTGATTTCTTGAGCACAAATAACGTCCTCACGCCCACGATAACGCAATATTCATTGCAAAAATGCTCAGTTTTCTGTTCATTCTTGGTTCATTCCGTTCATGGTAGACAGCCGCAATGAAATTACGTGTATTGATAGCCTGTGTTTTGGCAATAATGTGTTCGACTGCGACACCCGCCCTTGCGGATGCCTGTAGCAATCGCGCACGGGCAGTGGTAGCCGGTCTTCCTGGTGCAGTGCTCCTGGCTGTCCAATCCACAAAAAATGCAAATGGGCAGACGATCTGTGTTGCGCGTATAAAGCTGCCGCCCAGAAACGGAAATCCTGGACGTGTTGTCACGAGACGATTCAGGCCTTAGGTAATGTGCGGAAATCAGGGAAAAACCTATGCGAATTCTGATTGTAGAAGATGATCCAGATTTGAATCGGCAACTGGTGGATGCCTGTGTCGATGCGGGCTATGCAGTCGACAAAGCGCTAGACGGCGAAGAAGGCCATTTTCTGGGAGATACCGAACCATACGATGCCGTCATCCTCGACATTGGCCTTCCGGGCATGGATGGTCTGACAATTCTTGAAGAATGGCGCAAGACAGACCGCACAATGCCGGTGTTGATGCTAACCGCCCGTGACCGTTGGAGTGACAAAGTGGCAGGCATCGATGCCGGTGCGGATGATTATCTTGCCAAACCCTTTCATATCGAAGAAGTTCTTGCCAGGCTTCGCGCGTTGATCCGTCGATCAGCAGGACATGCTTCATCCGAGCTTGTAAACGGCAAGGTTGTGTTCGATACCCGAACCTCAAAGGTCACACTCGACGGAAAACAGATTAAACTCACCTCGCACGAGTTACGCCTCCTTTCTTACATGCTGCATCATCCCGGTCAGATTATCTCCCGGACAGAATTGACAGAGCACCTTTACGATCAGGATTTTGATAAGGACTCCAACACGATTGAAGTGTTCGTTGGAAGGTTGCGTAAAAAACTCGGGCCAGACTTCATCGAAACCGTCAGGGGTCTGGGCTATCGTCTACAGGAAGAGGAATGAACGTCGGAACGCGGTTAAGCCGGTTTTTCTTTCCCAACACGCTTGCCTGGCGGCTTTTCTTGCTATCATCCGTTGCAGCCCTTGCAGGCGTTGCAGCGGTAGCCTTTTTTATCTCATCAGATTTTAGAAGAAGCGCCGAATCGAGGCTGGAGGAGCTTTTAACCGCAAACATCTTCAACCTGATGGGCAGCGTTCAAATTGATGAAAAAGGAGAATTGATGGGTCTGCCTGATCTGGGTGATGCAAGATATAGCCTCTTCGATTCGGGATGGTACTGGTCCATTGAGAAAGTCGGAGAACCGGAAAAGCGTCTCTCTAGCCTTTCGCTCGCAGATCGCAAAATTCAGATACCGGAATCAAGCGATTTCGATGAAACATTTCAAAGAACGTTCGAAATCCCCGATGAAAGCGGTCAACTTCTCTCAGGATTGGAAGCACAAATTTTTCTGGGCGAGGGCAACGATCTCTTCAGTTTCAAAATTACGGCGAACAAGAGTTCTCTTGAGGCTGAGATTTCTGAGTTTGGGCAACGTTTGTTTTTGACGCTTTCCATTTTTGCATTAACGATTGTCCTTGCAATGTCTCAGCTGGTTCGCTTTGGCTTAAGGCCTGTTTCAAAGGCCGCGAAGATCCTGGCAGACGTTCGCCGGGGTGATGCAAAGCGAATAGAGGGTGAATATCCCGACGAAATTCAGCCGTTCATTGATGAAACCAACGCTTTAATTGTATCAAACAACACCATTGTGGAACGGGCGCGAACACAGGTTGGAAACCTGGCCCATTCTTTAAAAACCCCGCTGGCGATCCTTCAAAACGAAATCTCATCGCTTCCCCGAGAAAAACGTGAACTCTATCGGGAGCAAACGGACAATATGCGTCAGCAAGTCCAGGTCTATTTGGATCGCGCCCGGATCTCCGCCAGAAGTTCCACGGCGATTGCAAAAACAGTACTGAACGATGAATTGGAAAAGCTGGTAACAGTGGTTTCAAAATTGAGCCCGGACACAGAGATATCCAGCGATTTTCAAACCGATGAAACTGCTTTTTTTGAAGGTGAGAAGCATGATCTTCAGGAAATCTTTGGCAATTTGATTGAGAACGCCACGAAATATGCTGAGTCAAACGTGCGGGTTTCGACACAATTTGGCGATGCAGGGATCGTCGTCACTGTAGAGGATGATGGCCAAGGCATGTCTGATGAACAGATTGAAAAGGCCATGAGACGGGGAGGTAGAATTGACGAAGGAAAGTCCGGGTGGGGCCTGGGCCTTTCGATCGTAACCGATATCGTAGAGGAATATTCCGGTGTTTTCGAACTTTCGCGATCACAAATGGGTGGATTGAAGGCATCAATAACGCTGCCTGGCGGAAAATAAGTATTATCGGCAACAAAATTTAGACAATTTCAAGCTTAGTCTGGCATGCGTTGTGTGACGAAAGGCGGCTTACCGATGATAAAACGATCTAGATTACTTTCTGTTGGAGCAATTTCCGCAGCATGTTTGCTGGCAGCATGCTCTGCCTCGAACGAAAATATTGGCAGAGTAACCGGCGCAGTTGCAGGTGGCGTGATCGGCAATCAGTTTGGTGGTGGGACCGGCCGGATTGCAGCCACAGCCCTTGGCGCGTTGGCAGGGGGCGTGATTGGCGGCAGAATCGGCAGGAGCCTCGACCAGAACAGCCGGCAAGCAGCATTGCAAGCAGAGTATAACGCCCTTGAAAGAGGCGCCCCCGGCCAACCCGTAAGATGGCAGGGAAACAATGGAACGTATGGACAAGTGGTGCCCCAACAAACGTACCAGGTTGGCTCGCAAAATTGTCGGCGGTATACACACACCATTTTCATTGATGGATCCCCACAACAGGCCACAGGCACCGCTTGCAGAAATCCCGACGGCACATGGACTCCGCTAAGCTAATCGGCATGAATTGACTGATTTGTGAACATTTTAAGCCATAACCGCGTCAATATTGACATAAAGGAAGCCTTTTTACGCTCCACTTATACAGCTATGTAGGGGGTATGGGCATTTGGTTGTTTATATTGATATTGGCGTTTCTCGCGGTTGCGCTCGGGTTTAGCGGCCTATGGCGGGCCGGTAACAATCCCCGTCTGGGCAACGAAGAACTGGACCGGGAACTGTACCGCGCAAGAGAAGCCGAAATTGATCACGACTTTGAACTGGGTCGGATCGATGCAGATGCACGTGAGGCAGCCAAGGTAGAAATTGCAAGAAAACTACTTAGGCAATCTGACGCGGTTGCAGAAAATCAGAGCATGCCTGCATCGCGTACATTGGCGCTTGTGTTTGCGTCCATGATTTTTGTGCCGGTATTTTCCCTAGTGCTGTATAACCAGATTGGAACCCCAGAAATCCCGGTTACATCAACCGCAGTCCAGACCGAAAACACAGAGCCCACGCTTCAGGAATTGGTTGAAACAGCGGAAAATCAACTCAAAAGCAATCCAGATGATATTTTGGGTTGGCGCGTCATCGCACCTGTTTATGAACGGTTCGGCCAGTTCACCAAGGCGGCAAATGCGTACCGAAACATGCTTCGCATTGAGGGTAATTCCATCGAAACAGAATTTAAACTCGCCAGAGTCCTCGTGCTCGGAAACGAGAACAGGGTTCCCGATGAAGCACTGGAAATCTTCCAATCTCATGTAGAACAGGACCCGGACAACTTGTTGGCCAGCTACTTTGTGGCACTGGCCAAGTTTCAGCGTGGCGAGGCCGATCAAGCCAGGGCCATTTGGCAATCAATCCTGCAAAAGGCGGCTGGAGATGAGCCATGGTTGCCTCTGGTGCAGGTCCGCCTCAACGAACTTAGTGCGGGCACATCCGCTTTAAAGGGCATATCGCAAACCCAACGCGAACAAATTGAGGGAATGGTCGCAGGCTTGGCAGCAAGACTTGATGAGGATCCGGATGATCAAGAAGGTTGGGAACAGCTGGTTCGTTCCTATATGGTATTGGAAAAGCAGGAAGAGGCGAAGCTGGCTTATGAAAAAGCCAAGAACCGGTTTTCTGAAGACGAACAATTTGTAGCCAGATTAAAAAACATGGTCGAAAACAAATCAGGGGTGGATCCCAGCCAATGACGCGGAAACAAAAACGATTTGCAGGGATCGCCGTGATCGGTGCTGTAATCGGGTTGGCGACGCTCCTGGTAACGACAGCGCTCCGCGATGAAATCGTCTTTTTCTATGATCCAACCGAGGTGATAGAAAACGCTAAGGTTCGCCCCGGCGAAAATTTCCGCCTAGGTGGACTTGTTGCTGATGAAAGTGTGAAAAAAACAGACGCGATCGTGGAGTTTACGGTTACCGATGGACAACACAGCATCAATGTCACCTATGATGGTCTTTTACCGGATTTGTTTCGGGAAGGACAAGGGATCATAGCCGAGGGTCAACTCAACAATTCCGGGGTTTTTGTTGCATCCAATGTGCTGGCCAAACACGATGAAAACTATGTGCCCAAAGAACTCGAAGACGTATTAAAAGACAAAGACGTTTGGAAGGGGGAAGCTGCACAATGATTGCCGAACTTGGTCATTTTGCGTTGATCTTATCGCTTGCCCTGGCGATCGTTCAAGCAACCGTCCCGCTGATTGGAACCTGGAAAAACCAACCCCAACTGATGTTGATCGGTACCAGCTCTGCCTTGACCGGGTTTGTGATGATCGCTTTTTCCTTTGCCGCACTGACCCATGCCTATGTCACGTCTGACTTCAGTTTGGCAAATGTCTGGCAGAATTCCCATTCAGACAAGCCTATGCTTTACAAATTCACGGGTGTTTGGGGCAATCATGAGGGTTCAATGCTCTTGTGGGTTCTGATTTTGGCACTGTTCTCCGCACTCCTTGCTGCTTTAGCAAAAAACCTTCCCATGGATCTCAAGGCAAATGTCCTGGCCGTACAGGGACTGGTAAGCGTTTCTTTCCTGCTCTTTATTGTTTTCACTTCAAATCCGTTCGAGCGTTTACCGAACATTCCAGAACAGGGCAGGGACCTAAATCCCATCCTCCAAGATATTGGCTTGGCCATTCATCCACCGCTTCTATACGTAGGATATGTGGGGTTTTCGCTAACCTTTTCCTTTGCCGTAGCGGCACTTATCAGTGGACGGATCGATGGCGCTTGGGCACGTTTCGTAAGACCTTGGGCCCTGCTTGCTTGGGTGTTTTTGACCGCGGGCATCGCTATGGGTTCGTATTGGGCATACTATGAACTTGGTTGGGGCGGCTGGTGGTTCTGGGACCCGGTGGAAAATGCTTCCTTTATGCCATGGCTTGTCGGTACGGCGCTCATTCATTCAGCCTTGGTTATGGAAAAACGGGATGCCTTGAAGATTTGGACAATCTTATTGGCGATTCTGACCTTTTCCCTTTCTCTGCTTGGCACGTTCATTGTACGCTCCGGGGTTTTGACATCGGTCCATAGTTTTGCCAGCGACCCAACCCGGGGTGTGTTCATCCTGGCCATTTTGCTCTTTTTCATCGGGGGTTCTTTGGCGCTGTTTGTATTGAGAGCGAACGTCCTGCAGCAAGGTGGCTTGTTCCAGCCAATTTCGCGAGAAGGTGCGCTTGTTTTCAACAATTTGTTTATGACGGTTTCCTGCGCGACGGTTCTGTTGGGAACGCTTTATCCACTGTTTCTGGAGGCATGGGATGGCTCAAAAATCTCTGTTGGGCCACCTTATTTTAATCTGACATTCGGTCCGTTGATGATACCCGTTTTAATGGCATTGCCACTCGGTCCTCTCATGTCATGGAAGCGCTCTGACCTGTTTCCGGTACTGCAACGGCTTTATTTTATAGCAGGTGCCGCCCTTTTGGGTGTCGTGCTAACGCTTGCGCTCACAGAAGAAGGTCCGATCCTGGCATCCTTGGCCATCGGCTTAGGCGTGTGGGTCATGCTCGGCGCATTTGTAGAAGTGTTCACGCGGTCTGGTTTCTTAAAACAACCACTTCCGGTCGCATTTGCCCGGATGCAAGGATTGCCACGATCAATCTGGGGCACGGCTTTTGCGCATTTTGGAACCGGTATGATGGTGATCGGGATCGTGGGCGCCACCGCTTTTAGTGCAGAAGATGGTGCTGCGTTGAAAGAGGGCGAGACGTTGGAAATCGCCGGGTTCACCTTGGTGCACAACGGTACAAAACGACATCAGGAATACAACTTCATTCAAGATACGTTAAAAGTTTCCGTACGCGAGGGAGGCGTAGAACAATACACGCTTACCCCTGCTAAACGTTTTTACGTGGCCCACGGTTCTGCAACAACAGAGGCCTCTATCAAGACATTAGGGCTGTCTCAGCTTTATGTATCCGTCGGTGACACCGATGAAGAAGGAAGAACGGTTCTACGTGCGTGGTGGAAATCTCAAGTCGTTTTGATTTGGCTTGGTCCAATTTTGATGTCGCTTGGCGGTATTATCTCGCTCACAGATCGACGCTTGCGGGTCGGTGCACCTGTTCCCTCCCGACAAAAAAGGAAATTGGCAAATGCCTAACGTCAAATCATGGTGGATTGCAGTCCTTTTTCTTCTGGTTTCAGTAGGCACAGCACATAGCGTCAATCCAGATGAGGTGTTGGATGACCCGGTATTGGAAAACAGAGCAAGGGCCCTTTCTGTCGAAATAAGATGCCTTGTCTGCCAAAATCAATCGATTGACGATTCAGATGCTCAACTTGCGCGGGATTTGCGGGTATTGGTACGCGAAAAGCTTGTGGAAGGATTAACGGACGAGCAGGTACTCGACTATCTGGTCGCAAGATATGGAGAGTTTGTGCTTTTAAAACCCCGGTTTAATGCCGGAACGTCTGTCTTATGGATCGCACCTTTTGCTATTTTAGTGCTTTCAGGTATCGCTCTGTTTTTGTACGCGAGACGGAGACAGCCGGTTCCTGTCGAAAAAGCTGCGCTGACAGAGCAGGAACAAAACCAGCTAAAAAAACTGCTGGATGGATCAGATTAAGTTTTACAAACGATCACAAATTCAAGGCGCTCTCTTTCAATTGTCATGCGGTTCCGCCATCTTGCACACTGAGCACGTAATGGAGGGATAAAATGGCAACGACACAACGACTTGATTTTGATGGTAGCCTGGGAGCAAGACTTTCTGCCCGGCTGGATCTCCCCGAAGGAGCCGTCCGAGCCTATGCAATATTTGCTCATTGTTTTACCTGCTCAAAGGATTTGCACGCGACCCGCAGGATCGCCGCGGCTCTTTCCGATCGGGGGATCGCTGTCCTTCGATTTGACTTCACGGGTCTGGGCAAAAGCGATGGAGAATTTGCATCGACCAACTTTTCATCGAATCGGCAGGATTTGCTGATTGCAGCTGATTATCTTCGCGAGCACTTCGATGCCCCGGGCCTCTTGATAGGACATTCCCTCGGCGGTGCGGCAGTCTTATCCGTCGCTGGTGATATTCCTGAAGTCAAAGCAGTTGCAACCATTGGTGCGCCAGCTGAAGCTGCCCATGTGGTACATAATTTCGGTGCAAAACTGGATGAAATTTCGCAAAAGGGAGAAGCGGAAGTCTCTCTGGGAGGCCGGACCTTTTCCATTCGCAGACAGTTTCTTGATGATCTGCATTCTAATGATGTGTTGGAAAAGGTCGCAGTGCTAAAAAAACCGCTTTTGGTGATGCATTCTCCGATAGACGAGACCGTTGGCGTGGAAAACGCAACCAAGATTTTTGTAGCAGCCAAGCATCCCAAAAGTTTCGTATCTCTTGATCAGGCAGATCATCTTGTCACCCAAGATCGCGATGCCGACTTTGCAGCATCTGTTATCGCCGCTTGGGCGGAGCGCTATATCACCAACCAAGACAGTTTCACGACAGACGTCGCGGAAGGGGTGATCCGGATAAAAGAGACTGGTGCCGGCAAATTCCAGAATTTGGTTGTTTCAGGTAGCCATAAACTGTTGGCCGATGAGCCCAAATCGGTCGGCGGGCTGGATAGTGGTCCATCACCCTATGACTATCTGTCTGCGGCTCTGGGAACCTGTACATCAATGACATTGCGCATGTATGCAGATTTCAAAAAGCTTGAGCTTGGAAAAATTACAGTGGATGTCACCCATTCAAAGGTCCATGCGAAAGACTGTGAAACATGTACCCATGATGAAAGAGCAGCAGGTGGAAAAATTGATATCCTGGAGAGAAAGATCGAGGTGGAAGGCCTGGTTGATGAAGATCTGAAGGCCAAAGTCCTTGAAATTGCAGATAAATGTCCGGTCCATAAAACGCTCGAAAAGGGTGCAAAAGTCGCCACTGAACTAAAGAGCTGAAGTTGGCTTACATTACCAAACTTTAATTTCGCGGAAATTAAACTGTAATTTTACCTTCCCCATATTGCACCCATACACAGCGGACACGCTGCTCAATGGAACAAGTATGAGGATGTACAAAATGAAGTCTTATGGCTCTCTAAAATCAATGCGCGGAATGTTGCTGGTGTCAGCGGTCGCAGTTGGCCTGGTTGGGTATGGCGCTGGCAGTGCAAATCTGTTTTCTGCAAATCCTGCGCTTGCTGAAGCAGTTAAGGTTGAAGCACCTGCAGTTTTTAGTTTTGCAGATGTGGTCGATGCAGTTTCCCCGGCTGTCGTAAGCGTTCGGGTTGAAGCCAGCTTCGAGCCTGCATCAAACGATGGCAGTTTTGATTTTCAACGTCGCGGTCGCGAATTTTTTGAAGAGTTTTTCAGAAATGGACCAAGAGGAGAATTCAGGCATCATCAACGCCCGCAGGGTCAGTATGGCCGATCTCAAGGCTCTGGGTTCTTTGTTTCTGAGGACGGCTACGTTGTCACCAACAATCATGTCATCGCCAACGGGTCAAAGTTCACCGTCGTGACGGCGGATGGCGTGGAGCATGAGGCTTCCTTGATTGGCACAGATGCGCGCACCGATTTGGCGGTTTTAAAAGTAGATGCAGATGAATCGTTCACATATGTCGATTTTGGAGATGGGCGCCCGCGCATTGGCGATTGGGTTGTTGCCGTTGGAAACCCTTTCGGTTTGGGCGGCACCGTGACAGCCGGTATTGTGTCCGCACATGGTCGTGAGATTGGAGCGGGACGATATGATGATTTCATTCAGATCGACGCCGCCGTCAACAAAGGCAATTCAGGTGGCCCTGCATTTAATCTGAAAGGCGAAGTCATCGGTGTAAACACAGCCATCTTCTCCCCCTCAGGTGGCAATGTCGGAATAGCCTTCGCAATTCCTGCGGCCCTCGCTGATGAAATTGTAGATGAACTCATTGACAATGGTTCTGTCACGCGCGGCTGGCTTGGAGTTCAAATTCAGCCGGTGACCCAGGAGATCGCAGAATCCTTGGGTCTGGAATTGAGTGCCGGAGCGATTGTTACCTCCACGCAAATGGATAGCCCCGCAGAAGATGCTGGTATTGTTTCAGGCGATATCATTTCCGAGGTTGACGGCAAATCAATTAAGGATCCAAAAGAGCTTGCCTTGGCAGTCGCAGCGCTTGATCCTGACTCTGAGGTCGCTCTTACGATCTGGCGTGATGGTTCGAAACAAACCGTAGCTGTCAAGCTGGGCACCTTGGAGCAAGTTGCAAGCCGCGCAGGTGGTGATCGAGAAAAACCATTACGAATGAAGCGCTTAGGCTTGGCACTTGAATCAACCTCTGAAGGATTGTTGGTGACCGGTGTACGTCCCGGCAGTCGCGCTGAAGAGAAGGGCATCCGTGAAGGCGACGTAATTATTTCGCTAAATGGGGATGCGACGCAATCCATCGGTGACCTGCGTTCCGGCTTGAAGTCGGCGAGAGAAGCAGGACGAAAATCTGCTCTTCTCCAGATCAAACGTCAAAACGGTACTGTGTTTGTACCTGTTCCAATCAACCGTGGATAACATTCAAGAATTCAGCGTTCCGCGATCCCCGGCCGCTTCCAAGCGGAATGTTGAGAAGGCGGTGGGCCTCCCCTGTGCCCACCGCAATTTGTTTCAAAATGGTCAGAATTTTCGTATGTTGAGTCTATGAGAATATTACTTGTTGAAGATGACCAGGATGCAGCCGACTATATCGTTCGGGCATTCAAAGAAGCCGGGCACGTCTTGATCCATGCCGCAGATGGAGAGACGGGAAAGAATTTCGCGGAAACCGAAGAGTTTGATATATTCATCCTGGACCGGATGCTGCCAAAACTTGACGGTCTCACGTTGTTGAAAGAAGTCCGCGCAAATGGCAACAATACACCGGCTTTGATTTTGTCGGCACTTGGCGAGGTTGATGATCGGGTAGAAGGTTTGCGTTCCGGTGGTGACGATTATCTGACGAAGCCCTATGCCTTTTCTGAGTTGCTGGCGCGCGCTGAAGTGCTTGGCAGGCGTGTTGGAAGCGGGGAAGCGGAGACAAAGCTCAAAGTAGGAGATCTGGAGTTGGACCGCTTATCGCACACCGTCCACCGAAACGGGGAAAAAATCCTGCTCCAACCGCGCGAGTTTCGCTTGCTTGCTTACCTTATGCAAAACGCGGACCGGGTGGTTACCCGTACAATGCTGTTGGAAAAAGTCTGGGACTACCACTTCGACCCGCAAACCAATGTGGTAGATGTGCACATCTCACGTTTGCGCGGAAAGATAGATAGAGATTTTGAAGAACCGATGTTGTTGACGGTTCGTGGCGCAGGATACAAACTTACCAGTACGGGTGCCTGATAATGTTTGCCCGTGCCCGCTCATTGCTTCGTGTCACGGCAGTGCGCCTTTCCATCATTTATACGATCATATTCGGGCTTCTGGCTGTTGGGATCGTAGCCTACATGACAGGTGCGACTGTCAATGTTTTGCGGAATCAGTTTGAAGAATCCATCAATCAGGAGATTGTTGGTCTATCTCGGATTTATCGACAGAACGGATTGCGGTACCTGATTACTGTGCTTGAACGGCGATCCCGACGTCCGGGTGCAAACCTATATGTTGTAACCAACCCTTCAGGGGAAATCGTTGCCGGTAACGTGCCCCGACTTCAAAACGGCGTTATGAGCCGAGTTGGGTGGACCGGAAGACCGTTCCGCTACTATCGTTATGGAGACAGCGAAAGAGACGACAACCGTGCAATTGCCCGCGTTCTTGAAGTCCCGAATGGCATTCGGATTCTGGTTGGGCGCGATATTGGCGAACATGAAGATTTGCGGGAAGTCGTTGGCAGTGCCTTCAAGCTTGCCATTGGAACCATGTTGGCGCTGGGAATTCTAACCTGGTTTTTCGTAGGACGTCGTGCGTTGAAACGGATCGACCAAGTCTCCAAATCCTCAGTCCGCATCATGGGCGGAGATCGCTCCGAAAGGCTGCCTATGAGTGGAACCGGGGACGAATTTGATCGTTTATCAGAAAACCTTAATCACATGCTCGATCGCATCAACCGGCTGGATGACGGGTTAAAGCAAATGTCGGATAATATTGCCCACGACTTGAAAACGCCAATCACGCGCCTTCGCAACAAGGCTGATCATGCATTGACACTTTCAAACAGTCCGAACGCACAAAAGGACACATTGGAAGAAATCATTTCTGACTGTGACCAGATCGTGAAAACTTTCGATGCACTTTTGATGATTTCGAGAGTGGAATCTGGCTCCAAGGTCGCTCAGATGGGCAACATCGATTTGTTCAAATTGATGACTGATGTTTACGAACTCTATGAGGCTGTTGCCGAAGAACAGGGGGTTGAACTCCTGCTAAATACAAACGATGGGGTCCGGTCCATTAGGGGTAATCGCGAGCTTTTAAGCCAAGCGCTCTCCAATCTCATCGACAATGCCCTGAAATACTCAGTGCAGACCACCCCAGGTTCGCAAGTCACACTCAGTGTCGAAGAGCAAGAAAACGGACCCGCTTTGATAGTCTCTGACAATGGTCCTGGTATTTCGCCAGAAGACCGCAAGCGCGTTACAGAACGATTTGTTCGATTGGATAAATCCCGAAACAAGTCCGGCAATGGCCTTGGGCTTAGCCTGGTAAAAGCGATTGCGGAACTGCATGGAGGGGATCTAATTCTTGAAACCAATGAACCAGGCTTGAAAGCGATGATACGCCTGACGGATGCACAGGGGAATTTAGATGAGTGAGTCCCATCTGACCCCAGCCTCAGAACGCGTGCCGCAAGCAATGGATCAAGCATGTGCAACAGCATTCTTCAATGAAATCTTCGGTGAAAACAAGTCTATTTCTCCAGAAAACAAAGAGCTTTTAGAAGCCACATTAGAGCTTTCACCCTATCTGAGATCCTGCGTCGAAAGAGATCATGAATTCGTTTTGCAATGTTTCGAAACTGGCTTTGAGGCAGGTTTCAAAGCCATCATCGATAGAACATCAAAACTTGGACGAGCAAATCTCGCCGAATCTGAGTTTATGGCCAAGTTACGCGTGGAAAAGCGGCGCGCTTCGTTTCTATGTGGGTTTGCTGACCTCTCCAACCATTGGGTCAACAAGGACGTAACAAGGCGACTTTCCGCATTTGCCAGAACCGCGCTTTCTGCTTGTTTTGACTATCTGCTGTTGCTGCAACACGAGGCCGGGAAGGTTAAACTTGTTGACCCGAAACATCCCCAAAGAGAATGCGGTTTGGTCGTTTTAGGCATGGGGAAGTTCGGCGCCGAAGAGCTGAACTATTCCAGTGATATTGATCTCATCATTTTCCACGATACATCGGCGGCAATCGAGTTGCTGGTCGATGACAAGGAAACCCTGCTTAACAGAATGGGAAAACAGCTGATAAAGCTGATGCAGGAGCGGACAGTCGAGGGCTACGTTTTCAGAACGGATTTAAGGCTGAGGCCAGACCCCTCATCAACACCGCTGATTATACCCACCCAAGCAGCGCTTCACTACTATGAAGGTCAAGGACAAAACTGGGAAAGGGCCGCAATGATCAAGGCGGCCGTTGTCGCTGGTGACGAAAATGCCGGCGAACGCTTCCTTAAGGAATTGATCCCGTTCGTCTGGCGCAAATATCTTGATTTTGCTGCGATCCAGGATGTCCATTCAATCAAACGCCAGATCCATGCACACAAAGGCCACGATGCCATTCGAGTGCAAGGGCACAACATCAAACTTGGGCGCGGTGGCATTCGCGAGATTGAGTTTTTTGTTCAAACGCAACAATTAATCGCTGGAGGTAGAAATCCAGAACTGCGCCAACGCGGAACCATAGAAGCATTATGTGCCTTAAATGCACATGGCTGGATAGAAGAGAAGGCGCGCATAGAGCTTACCCACGCCTACTGGTATCTACGCACCCTCGAACATCGTTTGCAGATGGTCGAAGATCAGCAAACACATACAATTCCGGAAGATGAAAAAGAAGTAAAACGCATCGCGTCCATGTTTGGAATGTCCAGACTAAAAACGTTTGAAGCAGAAACCAAGCGCATCCTCCAGACGGTTGAGGAGCACTACGCCAGGCTGTTTGAAGCTGCGCCGGATCTATCGGCCGTCGGCGGCAACCTCGTCTTTACCGGACAAGATGACGACCCCGATACGGTTTCAACGCTGGAAGCGCTTGGTTTTGAGCAACCAGGGGAAGTCATCAAACTCGTTAAACACTGGCATGTGGCCAAAATGCCCGCCCTTCAAACCAGTCAGGCAAGAGAGCTCTTAACGGAGCTGGTCCCGGAATTGCTTCAGGCATTTGGAAGATCGGCCCAACCTGACAAAGCACTCTTTACTTTTGATCAATTCTTGTCGGGGCTGCCTGCCGGTATCCAATTGTTCTCCATTTTGAAATCAAATCCCGGGTTAAACAGTCTTTTGGTTCGCATTTTGACAGCGGCACCCAAAATGGCGGAACAGATTGCAAGAAAGCCGCATGTGTTTGATGCGATGATCGAACCGCAGGTTGCTGATGAAGTTCCCACGAAAGACTATTTGTCGGATACATTGCGCACCAGTCTTGTGTCGTTGGACAACTATGAGCTCAAGCTCGACCAAGCCAGACGGTTTTTCAGAGAAATCAGGTTCCAGATCGCTTCGCGGTTTTTTGCCGGCGCGTTGGATTATGCGGGCGCGGCTGCTGCCATCAGTAACCTGGCTGAAGCAATGATCGCGGTCATGCTCGAAGTTGTGCAGGAAGAATTCGCCGTTCAACATGGATACGTTGGTGGGGCCCGTGTCTGCGTACTTGCAATGGGTCGGCTTGGAAGCCGTGAATTGACGGTGGAATCGGATCTTGATTTGATCTTCCTTTATGATTTTGACCCTGAGGTATTCGAATCCGATGGCAAACGGCCACTGGATCCAACCTCCTATTTCATAAGACTGATACAGAGATTCATCGCCGCCATGAGCTCTCCAACAGCTGAGGGAAAGATATTTGAACTCGATTTCAGATTGCGTCCGTCTGGAAACGCGGGCCCCCTGGCAACACACATAGATGCATTTGTAAAATACCAACGTGAGGACGCCTGGATTTGGGAAGCGCAAGCTCTAACCCGTGCAAGAGCGGTTGCTGGCTGCAACGAACTTGCCAGCAGGATTATGAAAGAAGTTCCGGATTTATTGGCGCAATCGGCCAAAAAACCTGAGCTGGGAAAAGAAATTTTCAAAATGCGAATGCTTGTGGAACAGGAAAAAGGAACCGACAACGTGTGGGACGTTAAGACCGGTTTCGGCGGTTTGCTGGATATTGAGTTCATCGCCCAGTGGTTGGTTTTAAAAAATATCTCCCAGGGAAGCATCCCGGTTGGCACCCGCCAGGTTTTGCTGTCCCCGTTTGCTGCAAACCTGACAAGAGATCAAGTAGACCAGCTAGTTTCCGCCTTTGATCTGTATTCCAGTGTTCTGCACCTTCTTCGGACGTGCATCGGCGAAAAAAATCTTGATGAACCTTTCCCGCAAGGGTTTCGCGAGATCATGTGCACAGCTTTGGATTTACCGGATATCTCAACCTGCGAGGCACATCTTTCACAGACCAAGCAGGAAGTGCGGGACATCTTGATTGCATTACTTGGCGACAAGCAAAATGCTGAAGAAGAGGGTTTATGAATTGGTGGCGGCCTAAACACCAAAGGAGAATGAAATGGAAAAGAGAACAAAAATCGCCTTGGCCGGTACTGCGGTGCTGGTAGCGTTGAGTGGCATAGCATTTGCTCAAAACGTGGATGAGCGCAAGCAAATGAAACGCTTCTTTTCACCAGAAAAACTCATGCAACGCGTCGACACCAACGGAGACCTGTCGGCAA
Source organism: Pseudomonadota bacterium (assembly GCA_039191645.1). GTDB lineage: Bacteria > Pseudomonadota > Alphaproteobacteria > Rhizobiales > Rhizobiaceae > JAALLB01. The sequence goes on from JBCCXO010000003.1 coordinate 29,753, forward strand.
GCCGAGAGGAAGTATCCGCCTTGGCTCAAGGGTATTTTGCGGAGGCGGATGCGGACAAGGACGCTAAACTGACAAAAGCTGAAATTGTAACTGCGATTGAGGCAAGCGAAGTACCGGAACGAATGAAAAAACGTTCAGGACGGATCGCAGATCGGATTTTTCGCCAGGGTGATGTGAACGAAGACGGAAGTCTTACGATGATCGAACTGGAAAACCGCATTGCAAAATTTCATGCACTGGCTGACTGGAACGATGATAACTCAGTCGAGGTAGCAGAACTGCAGAGGCTTCGTGGAAGTTTCGGGCGCGGCTGGAGAAAAGAAAAACGCAATTAGAGCAAAGCTTGGCAACGCCACCACCATCGGCGTGAATAAAAAAAAGCCCCGGATCAAATCCGGGGCAAAGTTGGCAGGGTAGAACTGTTGACTAGGCGGCAGTTGGTGTGTCCTGTTCATCACAAGTATTGCCGCGTTGAATTGGGAGACGGATGGAAACAATCGTTCCGTTTCCTTCCATAGAACGAATTTTCATTGCGCCGCCGTGAAGCTCTGTTAAAGACCGGGAAATTGCGAGGCCAAGACCTGAACCTTTGTGTGTTTTTGTGAATTGGTTTTGAACTTGCTCGAATGGACGCCCCAACTTTTTCAGATCGCTGCGCGAGATGCCAATCCCGTTGTCTTCAATGGTAATCGTGACACAGTTTCCGCGTCGCTTGGCACGGATTTGGATTCTGCCGTCTTCTTTGGAAAACTTGACCGCATTCGAAAGCAGATTGATCAGGATTTGTTTGATAGCGCGCCGGTCTGCTTCCAATTCGATTCTTGGGGAAACGGAGTCCTGAATTTCGATGCCACGATCTTCTGACTGACGCTTGATTATTCTCAATGTCTCATCGATCATCTCATCAAGATTGAACGTCGTGTAATCAAGGACGAAACGACCCGCCTCGATTTTTGACATATCAAGAACATCATTGATCATGCCCAACAGATATGAGCCGCTTTCGTAGATGTCTTTTGAATATTCTTTATATTTGTCAGAGCCGAGGGGTCCAAAAAGACCTTCATTCATGATCTCAGAAAATCCGATAATTGCATTAAGCGGCGTACGCAATTCATGCGAAATGTTAGCTAAAAACTCGGACTTAGTCCGGTTCGCTGCTTCAGCCCGGTTCTTCTCGTTTGCGTATTTTTCGGCCATTTCCGCTAATTTCTGTTTCTGAATCTGCAAAGTATGGCGCGATTGTTCCAAATCAGCGATTGTAGCCATAAGACGCTTTTCAGAATCGATCAGCTTGGCTTCATGGCGCTTGATCGCGGTAATATCCGTTCCCACAGAAACGAAGCCCCCGTCTTTGGTATGGCGTTCATTTATTTGCAACCAGCGACCATCCGAAAGCTTGGCTTCCAGCGTTCTGGTGTTCTCGTCTTCGTTGAGGCCACGGAGCAACTGGCTGGATACATCGGGTGAAGAGGCCAAATCCATAATTTCGTCATACGCCATGCCTGGCTGAATGAGTTCCGACGATAGATTGTGCAACTGCTGATACTTCGAATTGCACATGACGAGCTTTTTGTTTTCGTCCCAGAGCACAAAAGCCTCAGGCAGGTTCTCGATTGCGTCGTGGAGCCTGATATCTTTACGCTTTGTGGCCTGCTCAATGGCGCGTTGTTCCGTAATATCTTCTGCAATCCCCACCAACCTCGGGCGAGACGTATTTGTTCCGGCGATTTCGACTTTGAGGCGTATCCAAATCCATTCGTCATTCACATGATGCATCCTGAAAACCTGTTCGACATGCACAAGTCCCTTTTCCATCACCGAACAAGCCAGACGATATAGATCTGTGTCATCGGGGTGTACCAGTTTGCTGACTTCAGAGAACCCAATGGTGTCATCCTTTGGCTCCATACCAAGAAGCTCAAACATGGATTTAGACCAATAGAATTGGCCTCGGGATAAATCCCAATCCCAAAGGCCGCATCCGCCCCGCATGAGTGCGGTATCGAAGCGCGTCTGAACTTCTTCATAAATGTGATCAGCCTCTCGCGCCCGCTGACTTTGTGCGAAGTAAGCATAAAGGATGACCAGCAAAATGCTGGAAGTACCAACAAACAAAGTCACATTGAGGGAGACGGTTCTACGCCAATCAGCGTACGTTTGGCGTTCAGGTTGCGTAAGCGTGACCCCACCCACACCGTTTGGCAATATACGATGGACGGCCAACGCCTTAGTCCCGTCTTGTAACTTAACATCACGGCTTTGAGCGCGTTCACCAAACGTGGTCAAAAGAACAACATCACCCAAAACAGAACTAAGATGTTGATTGTGAACTTCAGGGCTATACGGAAGGGTCGCAGTAATCATACCCGCTTGATCGGTCACTAGTATCTTCCGGCGGAGCTTGAGAAAGCGGGAAGGTATCGCGTCCGCCAGAGTGTTTTGGATAAGAATGTTATTGGAAACATCTTCTGAAGAGGGTGCATTTGCCAAGAGGCGAGCCTCAATAAGCTCCGCAATGAAATGCATTTCTGCATCCGTTGATGTCCGTATATAATCAAGTTGGGTTTGAAGGGCAGACCAGCGGGCAACCGCGACAATTCCCAAAAAAAGGACAATGAGCACCGGGACAAGTCGGCGCAAAAATGTCTCTGAGCGTAGCAGGTTTTCATATGCGGGATGGCTGAGTTGTCGGGCGTAGCCGGCTACAATGGAAGCCGTGTTGTCGCCCTTCAACTTAAATAAGCTTCTTCGGGGTCGCACATTGTGCGCCTCCGTTCGAGCCATGCCCGTCTCCTCGTCTAACTTGCTATGCCGAAACCGCCGCGTTCCGAATCACTTCTACTTTGAATCAAGGCGAATCACCTTGTCCAGCCCCTAATTCATAAAAACTTCAGAATTTGGTCCAAGTGAGTCAGAAATGCATCAAACGCCCAGTGTGCGATCAAGAATATCACTGACATCACGTGACAGATTTTTCCGAGCGTGCAATGCACGAAGGCTCTCTTCGGCCAACGCTCTTCGCTTTGTTTCAAGCGAACGATAAGACCGGAAAGCCGTTAGCATTCTGGCAGCGACTTGCGGATTGATGGAATCCAGCTTTGCGATAATATCTGTAACAAGCCTGTATCCTTTTCCATTCGCGGCATTAAAGCCGGTCTGGTTCGCCATTGCGAATACACCGATCAAGGAGCGTAAACGATTTGGATTTTTCAGCGAGAAGTCCTGGTGTTTCATCAAACGTTTTACAATCGTTATTGTGCCCGTACCGGGACGGGAGGCTTGAACCGAAAACCATTTGTCCAGCACCAGATGATCTTGGCTGTAGCGTTCGTAAAAGTCTGCCAATACCGTCTCCCTCAGATCACGAGACGGATGAAAATGAACAAGCGTCGAAAGAGAGTTAAAACGGTCTGTCATATTGTCTGCGTTGTGATACGTCCGTTCAACTTCATGCATAGCGCCTTCGTGTCGGGAAATTACGCCAAGGCGATTTAGGACTCCGCGTAGACTTCGTTTTCCGGCTGAAGCTGCATCCGGTTTAAAATCTCCATCGATGGAGATTTCCGCCAAAATCTCTTCCCTAACCGGAGCAATCGCCTTTCCAAGCGCAGCACAGTGTTTTGCCCAGGAGGTATGAATGGCTTCCGGATCGATGCTTTTCCCCATCGTTTGAGCCAGATCGCCCTCGCTTGGGAGCGTCAAGATGGCTGCTCGAAAAGCTGGCTCCAGCGCGGAGGATTGAGCAATCTCGCGACCAACCTCTAGCATTTTTTCTTCTGGTGTTACCGCAGAACCGGTTTGTACTGCCTTTACGCCGCGCACAAGCATTCGCGTTGCATAATTTTGAAACGCTTGCCACCGTGCAAAACCGTCGGTTTCATGCAGTGCTAAAAAAGCAAGTTCTGCTGAAGTCTGCCGATAGTTTATCTCTACGGGTGCTGAAAACCCCCGGTTCAGACTCAAGACTGGCCGCTCATCAACATCGGCAAAAACAACCTTCTGCCGGCGTTTGGTCAAATGCAGAATATCATCTTCCAAAACGCATCCCTTGGCACTTGATACTGGAATTTTGTCACCTGTTTTCATTAACAATGCCAGATTTTGTGGAATGTACATCGCCGCTTTCCGCGATTGGCCAGGTGTAGGCCGCAAGAATTGCTCAAGCTCGATTTCAAATCTTCTTCGCGATTTATCATAGTTCGTAGAAACGTTGATCAAAGGGGTTCCAGCTTGTGAGTACCACAAAGAGAACTGGGAAAGATCCACATTCCCGGCTTCTTCAAAACAGGTAATAAACTGTTCAATGGTCGCCGCATCTCCATCATGGCGTCTGAAATACAGCTGCATGCCTTTATGAAACTTTTCCTCCCCCAAAAGTGTCGCAATCATTCGGACAATTTCAGCACCTTTTTCATACACGGTCGCTGTGTAAAAGTTGTTGATCTCACGATAGGTTTCCGGACGCACAGGATGCGCAAGTGGCCCTGCGTCTTCAGGAAATTGACTGGTTTTCAAACGTCGAACATCTTCAATCCTCTTGACTTCCCGGGACCGCTGATCCGAGGAAAACTCCTGATCACGAAAGACAGTCAGACCCTCTTTCAGGCATAGCTGAAACCAATCTCGACAGGTGATGCGGTTGCCGGTCCAGTTGTGGAAATATTCATGCGCAATGATCGCCTCGATGTTTGCATAGTCCGCATCCGTCGCAGTTTCAGAATTTGCCAGCACATATTTGTCATTGAAAATGTTAAGCCCCTTGTTTTCCATTGCCCCCATGTTGAAATCAGAGACTGCAACGATGTTGAAAACCTCAAGATCATACTCACAACCGAAAACCTCTTCATCCCATTTCATCGATCTAATTAAGGAATCCATCGCATAATGGGCCCGTTCTTCTTTGCCTTTCTCAACATAAATACCGAGTTTGACGGAGCGGCCAGATGCTGTTTTGAATTTCTTCGTGATCGATCCAAGATCGCCACCTACCAAAGCAAAAAGGTAACTTGGTTTCGGATGCGGATCATGCCAAATCGCGTAATGCCTGCCGCGTCCGGCAGAGCCTTTTTTGATCGGGTTACCGTTTCCAAGCAAAACAGGTGCGTCGGATTTCTCTGCCTCTATTCGCGTAGTATATGTTGAGAGAACATCAGGTCTGTCCGGAAAATAGGTAATTCTTCGAAACCCTTCGGCCTCACATTGTGTGCAGTAATTTCCGCCAGACCGATAAAGCCCCATCAATTTCGTGTTCGCAGATGGGTTTAAAACGGTTTCGATTTCAACTTCAAATTTGCGTTTTTTCGGAACCTTCAAAATTGCAAGAGATGTGGCATCTTCCCGATAATCTGAAGCAGACAGTTTCTTGCCCTCTACGGCTACTGCAATCAAATCCAACGCATCGCCATCCAGTTGAAGTGCCGTGCCAGGTTCCACATCCTTGTGTCTTTCAAAGACGAGCTTGGAACGCACACGTGTTTCGGTTGGATGCAAGTCTATGTCCAGGTAAACATCTCGAACCCAATAGAGTGGCTGTGTGTAATTTTTCAGATGTATGGCTTGGCCTTGGTTCGTGCGCATTGGGAGTTTCTCTTGAAGTTCGAATCCGATAGGTTGAACACACTTAATGCAGTTTCATCCGGTTGCCAAATGTCAGCTTCTGCTCTCAAAACATATTTAGAAACGCTTGTTGCCCATCGCGATAGAATACAAACTGTTCATCTGCGGGACCTTTTCAAATCTGAACCGGAACGCTTTGACAATATGTCTATCCGGTTAGGGGAAATTGTCTTTGACTATTCAAAGAACCTGATCGATGAGGCCATTCTTGTTGATTTGGCAATGCTTGCGGATGAGGCAAATATCCGCAAAGCACGCGATGCCATGATGACAGGCAAAAAAATAAACAACACAGAAGAAAGATCAGTGCTCCACACCGCTTTACGCGATCAATCTGAGTATCCGATATGTGTCGATGGCGAAGATGTCATGCCAGATGTAAAGGCGAGCTTGAAGCGCGTGAGCGAATTTTCCCACTCAGTTCGCGAGGGGACATATAAGGCATCCGGAAATCAGATTACAGATGTTGTAAACATCGGCATTGGTGGATCTGATCTTGGACCGCGAATGGTTACAGCGGCACTGGCACCCTACCACGATGGACCTCAGATCCACTATGTGTCGAACATCGATGGTGCAGATTTGTCAGACACACTGAAAAACCTCAATCCGCAAACCACGCTTTTTGTTGTCGCATCGAAAACCTTCACGACACTGGAAACAATGGCAAACGCCAAATCTGCCTTCAAGTGGGTAAAGTCTGGTGTCGGTGAAACCGCTACGGATCACTTCTGCGCACTTTCTACAAATCTGAAGGCAACCAGCGAATTCGGCATCCCGGAATCGCGTACCTTCGGATTTTGGGATTGGGTCGGCGGAAGATACTCTGTCTGGTCTTCAATCGGGCTTACCGTCATGATTGCTATCGGCACAGACAGGTTTTCTGAATTTCTGGATGGTGCATATAGAGCGGATCAGCATTTTGCCGTAGCACCGATGATCGAAAACATTCCGGTCATCATGGCTTTGCTGGGAATCTGGCATCGCAATATCTGCGGTTATGCGGCGCATGCTGTGCTTCCTTATGACAACAGACTGAATGATTTTCCACGTTGGTTGCAGCAATTGGACATGGAATCCAATGGCAAATCGGTTCATCGGGATGCAACACCGGTTTCCATGGATACTGCGCCGATCATTTTTGGAGAGCCTGGTACCAACGGGCAACACGCTTTTTATCAATTATTACATCAAGGGACGGAAGTCGTTCCATGTGATTTTCTTGTTGCTGCAAGGGGCCATGAACCAGATCTTGACCACCATCACACCCTGCTCGTTTCGAACTGCATTGCCCAATCAGAAGCATTAATGCGAGGCCAGACTTTGGACGAAGCAGGTGGCGACCCGCATCGCGTCTTTGAAGGCAACAGACCCAGTAATACATTTCTGTATAAGCGCCTGGATCCCGGAACGCTCGGAACGCTTTTGGCACTTTATGAGCACAAGATATTCGTCCAAGGGGTAGTGTGGGATATCAATTCGTTTGACCAATGGGGTGTAGAACTTGGCAAAGCACTGGCAAAAGATGTTCAAAACCTTATTGAGAGCGATCGACCCGAAGATGCTGAAAACGCATCAACCGCCGGATTGCTGGAAGCTTATTCATCGATGCGGAAAGCTTAAGATACTTTTTCTCGCCCCTCGGCGGTGCGCAATATCACTTGTTTGCGCTGAGCTTCCCTATGGATGGTGTAAATAGACGCAATGATAATGATGGCCGCACCGAACCAGGTCCAGAAGTCCGGGAATGAATTGAACAATAACCAGCCAAACAGGACCGAATAAATAAGCCGGACGTAATCAAGTGACGCCATAACAGATGCTTCTCCGTATTTGTAAGCAATAATATTGAGCATCTGAGCGCCGTAAGAAACCAGACCCATAGAGATCAACAATACCCACTCGGTCACACTTGGCCATTGCCAAAACCAGATCCCGGGAATTGCAACCGCAAGCCCGACACCCAGTGCTTGGTAGGTCAAGATCGTGGTTGCGCTCTCGGTTCTGGTTAGAATTCTGATCACCACCATGACCGTTCCAGCACCCGCTGCCCCAATCAATGCATACACGCCATAAATCGTGAAACCATCAAAGCCTGGACGCAATACGATCAAGACTCCAATAAAGCCGATAATGACAGCAGACCACCGCCGGATGCCAATCACTTCGTTCAATACAAAAATTGCGCAGATGGTTACAAAAAAACTTTTTGCAAATCCAATCGCGGTCGCGTCCGCCAGTGGCATGTTGACGACGGCTGTAAATCCAAATCCCATGGCAATCAGGGCAAGGATTATCCGCAGCACCTGTAAGCCCATGTGATTTGTTTTCAAACTGCCGGGAAAATCGCGCAGGATCGTAGGTGCAACAATCAATCCCATCACCACCTGCCGTACTAGAAGCATTTGCGCAACATGCAGGTTTTGACCCGCAAGTTTGATCAGGGCGATCATTATCCCAAATCCGGCAGCGGCAAACATAAGATAAACGCCACCCTTCACATTGTCTGGAAGGTGTTTAAAGCGTTCAGAAAATGAATTGAATGACATATGAGATTCCTGAATAGAACCATTGCATTCTCCGCATCCGACCGCAATTGTGTTTTTTGCAAAGCAGATATGATTTGGGGTCGACGCGACCCGATTGTAACTTATATTTTGGATATAGGAATCACCGCTTTCCCTAACAGGTTTTGGATTTTCATATGAATGAGATAACACACGCCAAATTCGGTATGGGCGCTTCTGTTTTGCGCAAGGAAGACAATGCATTCATAACCGGCAAAGGAATTTACACGGATGACAAGCAATCCACCGGAGTGCTCCACGGATTCGTATTACGCTCCCCTATGGCACATGCGAGCTTTCAGATACTGGATGTGCAAGCCGCTAAGGCCATGCCAGGCGTGCATGACGTGTTGACAGCCCGTGATGTTGCAGCCCTCAATCCAATCTCCTGCCTCGCACCGGTCAAGCAACCCGATGGTACCATGAGTGCAAAACGGGATATTCCGATTTTGTGCGAGGATACAGTTCGCCATGTCGGCGATGCACTGGCATTCATCGTTGCGGATTCCGTTGCAATCGCGCGAGATGCAGCTGAGTTAATCGATATCGACTTTGATATTTTACCTGCAGTTGTAGATACCAAGGCCTCGCTCAACCCAGACAGTCCCAAGGTCTATGAAGACGGAGATGGAAACCTCGCTTTTACCCATTTCATGGGCGATCGCGAACTGACGGATGAAGCATTTGCCAAGGCGAGTCATATCACAGAAATATCGGTGATAAACAACCGTCTGGTTTCCAACTACATGGAGACCAGAGCCTGTCTGGCTGCCTGGGATAAGGACCAGGAAAGATACGACGTCACGGTGGGATCGCAGGGTGTGTTTGGTCAGCGTCGGGCGCTGGCCGGGATATTTGGCATCCAACCGGAAGAAATCCACGTCATGACTCCCGATGTTGGCGGTGGTTTTGGTACCAAGGTGTTTTGCTATCGGGAGTATCCCCTATGCATGTTTGCCGCCAAAAAGCTGGGCCAACCCGTGAAATGGACATCTGACCGGTCGGAGCATTTCACCAGCGATGCGCAAGGCCGAGACAACGTCGTGACTGCCAGAATGGCGATGGACCAAGATGGAAAGTTTCTTGCAATTGATGTTGACTTGATTGCAGCAATGGGCGCTTACCTTCATACATTTGGACCGTTTATTCCATATCTTGGGATAACCATGACCACGGGATTGTATGATATTCCGGCGATGGCTGTGTTGATGCGTGGTAGCTATACACATACCGTTCCAATTGATGCATATCGCGGGGCAGGGCGCCCGGAGGCTGCGTATCTCATTGAGCGATTGGTAGATCAGTGTGCCAGAGATCTCGATCTGCCGCGCGAAGAAATTCGGCGCCGCAACCTAATCAAGCCCGAGCAACTTCCCTACACCACGCCGGGTGGTCGCATGTATGATACCGGTGAATATCAGGCACACATGGAAGCATGCATGGAAAAGGCTGATTGGGAAGGCTTTGATGCGCGTGCGCTGGCAGCTAAATCCGCCGGAAAAATTCGTGGAATTGGCATGTCCACTTACATTGAGGCGTGCGCATTCGCCGGTTCAGAACCGGCGTTTGTTGAATTAAACAGCGACGGCACGGTCGATGTTAAAATTGGAACACAATCAAACGGGCAGGGACATGCAACCGCCTATACGCAATTGGCCGCTGAAAAGCTTGGACTGGACTATGAGAAGATAAAGCTGCGCCAGGGCGATACGGATGAGCTTGAAAATGGCGGTGGAACAGGTGGATCTCGTTCCATTCCTTTGGGCGGTGTTTCGGTCAGCCGCGCAAGTGAGGCCTTGGCAGAGGTAATCAAGAAGATTGCAGCAGAAGAGTTGGAAGCTTCTGCAGCCGATATAATTTTGGAAGATGGAACGGCAAAAATTATCGGTACAGACCGCATGATCCATTTTGCTGACATTGCCGCTGCGGCCTCTGACCCCGAAGACTTAAAAGCAGAGGGTGAATTCAAACAAGAAGAAGCCACCTACCCAAATGGGACTCATATCTGCGAGGTTGAGATCGACCCATCAACGGGCACCACTGAAATTATGAAGTATTCTGTGGTGGATGATTTTGGCGCCACGGTAAATCCGGTTCTATTGGAAGGACAGGTTCACGGTGGTATCGCCCAGGGTATAGGCCAGTGTCTCAATGAGTTTGTGGTTTATGACGAAGAGGGCCAGCTTTTAACAGCATCATTCATGGATTATTGCCTTCCTAAGGCAGATACTGTGCCCAACTTTGATTTCTCAACGAGAAATGTACCTTCCACGACAAATGCACTCGGCATAAAAGGGGCCGGTGAAGCGGGAACAATAGGATCCTGCCCAGCGGTGATGAACGCAATCATTGATGCGCTGCATCGGGCCTATGGTATCGAGGAATTCGATATGCCCGCCACACCTTCAAGGCTTTGGGCAGCAATCAACCAGAGTTAACCTCTTGCATCCTTGGCTTTGAGACTTTAAAAAAGCGCGACTCATAGAGGTGCCCGAAACCACGGGCTGAGAGATTCAAGTCGAATCAACTCTTTGAACCTGATCCGGATCGTGCCGGCGTAGGGAATGAGTAAGCTTGTTCGTTCGCTCCTGCGTTTGGCTGCATGATCCGGTGTAATTGGGAACCGGAATGCTATGATCAGTTCAGACTCAATCATGTTGGACAAAGCTGTGGATGCAATTCTCGCGCTGCGAGAAAGCGGATCACACATTCAATCGATCACCAACACAGTTGCACAAAACTTTACTGCCAACGTTTTACTCGCTTGCGGTGCAACCGTGTCCATGACCGCCAATCCAGAAGAAATGGAAGGCTTTATGGGCCGTGCGGACGCGCTGCACATCAACCTTGGTACCCTTGATGGGGCACGCATCAACGCAATTGATAAAAGCGTTCGCATTGCCATCGAACGGGAAATTCCTGTCACGTTAGACCCGGTAAAAATTAATCGATCTGCCGAGCGTAAAAAAGTCGCTCAGTCTCTGATCCAAAATGTTCAGATTATCCGGGGAAATGAACTCGAAATAAACGTGCTGGAGATTGCCCCTACAGCAAACCAATGCCTCGTTGAGACTGGCACGAAAGATCAGATCACATCGGGCGATAGAGGGGTTCAGGTGCATAATGGCCATCCTCTAATGGCAAAGGTCATCGCAACAGGTTGTGCCATGGGAGGCCTGATCGCGGCGCTGTCGGCGAAAACGAACGATCCTTTCGTGGCCGGGTTGGCTGGCGCGCTATGGTTTTCAATTGCGGGTGAAAATGCCGCTGGGAAAGCAACCGGTCCCGGAACGTTTCAGCCGATCTTTCTCGATGAACTCTATTCAATCTCCATTGATCAACTCAAAAACCAAGCGAGAATTTCCAAATGACCGTCGACATAAGCCTCTACGGAATTGTAGACCCGGAACACTGTAAAGGTCGGCCGCTGGATGAACTGGCCGCGATTTCAGCGACCCATGGCGCGACCCTCATTCAATATCGTGACAAGAAAAACGACGTTCGGGATATGATTCGGATCGCCAAAATAATCCGCGAGGGTCTGGCGGGAACTGGGACGCCCCTTATCGTCAATGATCGTGTTGATGTTGCACTGGCCAGTGGTGCGGATGGTGTTCATCTGGGTCAACAGGATATGCCCGTCGAAGATGCTCGAAACCTATTGGGTGACCAAGCGATCATCGGGCTCTCAATCAAGACGGTAGAAGACGCTCGCACGTGTCCGGTAGACATCATCGACTACGCCTTCGTAGGGGGTGTCTACACCACTCGCTCGAAGAACAATCCCGATGCGATTGGCATCGACGGATGGCTTGAGCGGGCTAGCATTATCAAGAACAAAGATCCGGACATGCCCGTGGGGGCAATTGCTGGCATTGATGCGAGCAATGCTGCCGAGCTTTTTCAGATTGGTTGCGAAGGCATTGCAGTCATTTCATCGATTTACATGGCGCAGGATGTTGGGGAAGCAACGCGCAGGCTTGCTACTCTTTTGAAGGAATCAAAAACATGAACAAAATACCCATTGCCTTGACAATCGCTGGTTCAGATTCTTCCGGTGGGGCTGGAATCCAGGCGGATCTGAAAAGTTTTTCAGCCAACCGGGTCTACGGTGCATCTGTCATCACCGCTCTGACCGCACAAAACACCAAAGGGGTGAGTGGTATTCATGATGTCCCTGCGGAATTTATCGCTGATCAGTTGGACGCAGTGTTTTCAGACCTTAAAGTGGACGCTGTGAAAATTGGCATGCTTTCACAAGTTGCAGTGATTGAAACCGTTGCAAACGCCCTTGAAAAACACAAAGCAAAAAACATCGTTCTTGATCCGGTAATGGTGGCGACATCCGGCGATATGCTGTTGGTGGAAGAAGCAGTCGAAGCGGTAGAAAAAACCCTTATGCCGCTGGCAGACTTAGTCACGCCTAATCTATTTGAGTCCGCACGCTTAACAGGTCAGCCGCCGGCCCAAAACAAAAACGCGATGGAAGAGCAGGGTCAGGCCCTTCGAGCAGCGGGAGCACAATCTGTTCTTGTGAAGGGAGGGCATTATGAAGGGTCTCAGAGTATTGATCTACTCGTGACTGAAAACGGCTCAACCTTTTACGCCGCTGAAAGAATTGACACCTCAAATACCCATGGAACGGGATGCTCTCTTTCTTCTGCAATAGCCGCGGAGCTGGCGCATGGAAACGCGCTCGAGACTGCCATTGGACGAGCAAAAAAATGGCTGACGGGAGCGATTGCTAATTCAGATCAACTTGAGATTGGACAGGGGTCAGGCCCTGTGCACCATTTTCACGAATTATGGAGAAACTGACGTGAACACACTTACCCTTCCCCGCCGTAAGGTACTTGGGCTTCTAACTGGTGCAGCGGCTGCCTCGGCAATTGCCACGCCCGCCATTGCCCAGTCCAGGGTAGAATGGCGGATGGTAACATCCTGGCCCAAAAACCTGCCCGGTCCCGGCGTTACCGCTCAAAGACTTGTCGATCGTATAAACACGATGTCCGATGGCCGTATGAACGTCAAACTCTATGCTGCGGGTGAAATTGTACCCGGCTTTGGAACGTTTGATGCTGTTGCCAATGGTACAGCGCAAATGGCGCACACCGCACCGGTTTTTTGGGGAAGTAAATTCCCTGCGGCGCCTTTGTTCACCGCGGGTCCTTTTGGGCTGACACCGATTGAACACATTACCTGGATTAACAATGGTGGAGGGCAGCAACTCTGGGATAAATTATACGAACCTGCGGGCATAAAGCCCTTTATGGCAGGCAACACCGGATACCAAATGGGCGGCTGGTTCAAAAAACCTCTGCAAGGCCTAGCTGACTTAAAGGGCCTTAAAATTCGCATGCCGGGTATTGGTGGTGCGGTGCTTCAACGGATGGGTGCAGTGCCTGTCTCCCTCCCGCCGTCAGAAATCTTTACAAGCCTTTCCACTGGTGTGATCGATGCAACAGAATTTTTGGGGCCCTTTAGCGACTCTGCCATGGGTTTCCATAAAATAGCAAAACACTATTATTCTCCCGGCTTTCACGAACCAAATGGTACTGGCGAAGCGTTGGTTTCTCGTGCAGCATTTGAGGGATTACCTCAAGACTTACAGTCGATTGTCGCTGCGGCATGCGCGACCGAGAACATTTACTCACTTGGTGAAGCGGAATGGAACAACGCCGCGAGTTTGAAAAATCTCGTGGAAAACGAAGGCGTTTTGATCGAAGCTTATCCAGATGAGATCATCATATCCGCTAAAACATTTACGGTGGACGTGATGCAAGAATTAGCTGGGAAAGATGATCTTTCAGCAAGAATTGTTGAAAGTTATTCCGGCGCCGCCAGCCATCTCTCACCGTGGTCTAAAGTCTCGATAAAGGCGTTCCTTTCAGCGAGGGGCTAACTATTGGTTATGCTCATCAAGTGATTCATCCTCAGACATGTAAGTTTCAGCATCAGAGCGTGGATCAAGAGCAAAGGTTTCAGTCGAAAGCCCAACAGTGGCGATGGGGCCGACCTGGTAGTCCATCACATCATCAACGGGCGCTTCGCGTCGCATGATGCGATATGTCATGTGCGTAGCAAGGAGAAGGTGAGAAAGACCGATCATTTGGAAAAGCGCACCTGTACCAAACCATTCCATGGCAGGTCCGGTGATCAACGGGCCAATCATGTTGCCGATGCCATACAAAATCAGAAGGCTTGGGGAAATTTTCACAAAATCTTCGGGATCGGCATGATCATTGGCATGCGCATTGACCAGACCATAGATTGGATAGACAAATCCGCCCAGCAAAACCATTAACAAAAAGAACTCCCATTGCGGGGCAGCGCCATCGACTTTGTACCCGGACACGAGAAATCCAACGGCAGCGCCCGCCAGCGAAAGACCGACCATAACGTAGCGTCGATCCGTTATGTCTGAAAGTTTGCCCAGCGGATATTGGAACAAGATTGCGCCAAGCATGATTAGAGCCATCATATTCGCAATGTTTGTTGAACTCATGCCCTCCGTAATTCCGAAGACAGGCCCAAAGCTTTGCACAGACGAGGCTAGAATACCTGCAATCAGCATACCCACGAAGGCGGCAGGGGAATTTTTGAACATGCCTCTGAGATCAATCTTGACTTGAGTGAGCGGGGCGGGAGAACGGGCCTTGGACAAAGCCGTTGGCAAAACAGCAATGCAATACAGAATGGCTCCGAACATAAACAGGGTCTCTGTCGAAGGATCTGCTGCAACGATGAGATACTGCCCTCCCATAAACGCAGCTTGGGATACGATCATGTAAACCGAGAACAATGCACCGCGATGTTCGTCAGCTATGCCTTCATTGAGCCAGCTCTCGATGACCATATACGCTCCGGCAAAACAAAATCCCGCCAATGCGCGTAGAAGAATCCACGTATAGGCCTCCACAATCAATCCATTTAAAAGAACCACGGTTGCAAGCAGTGCTGCCAGTGCACCAAAGGTTCTGACATGGCCCACACGTCGAACAAGATGCGGTACCAGCAAACACCCCAGTGTAAAACCAATCGCCCAACCAGTCCCAATATAGCCGATTTGTGACGTCGTAAACCCTTCCAACTGCCCACGAATGGGCAGTAGAACCACCTGCATTCCACCGCCCGCAATTAAGAAAACAGCACTACAAAAAAGCGCAAGAAGCGGGATGATTTGACGAAACATAGAAATGTCCTGTGAGCTTGCGAAAATGCCTACCGTCGCGCTGTGTCAGGATTTTAAAGAATTTGCAATTGTTTAATTTGATCAGCAAGCAGGTTTTCCTGACGCTGAGACCAAAAACAAACGGCCCGCAACAGGGCGGGCCGAATGAATCTTGTAAGACTAGGGTTTACCGTGCTTCTGACTGAAGCGCCTTGTAAACCGTGTAGCACATTAAGAGCACGATGATTGTGAACGGTATCCCGGTAGAAACCGCCGCTCCTTGTAGCGCGGATAAGCCTCCGCCCAGAAGAAGTGCTATGGCAACCAGACCCTCTAGCGTACACCAGAAAACCCGCTGTACGACAGGCGCATCCATTTTACCGCCCGCTGTGATCGTGTCGATGACCAATGATCCAGAGTCAGAAGAGGTCACGAAGAAGATCACAATCAACACAAGTGCGATTGGCGAAATGATGCTGTAGAGTGGCAACTCTTGCAGGAAGCCGAACAATGCACCTTCAGGCTTGTAGCTGTCGATGACGGTTGCTCTAACACCCTCAGCGCCGCCAGCATTCAACATATCGATGGCAGCACCACCGAACGTAGACATCCAAAGGGCACAGACAAGCGTGGGTGCAATCAATGCACACAAGACAAACTCGCGTACCGTACGGCCCTTAGAGATCCGTGCGATAAACATGCCGACAAACGGTGACCATGCAATCCACCAAGCCCAATAGAATGTCGTCCAACCGTGGAAGAAGCTCGTATCTTCCCGACCAAACGGATTGGAAAGCGCTGGCAACAGAAGCACGTAATCTGTCATGACACTGAAATACCGTGTGATGGAATCGATTGCGCCAGTCATAAAGAATACGAAGAGGAATAACCCAACTGCCATGAGCATGTTAATCTCGGACAACCGCTTAACGCCTTTGTCCATGCCCATAAGAACCGAACCAAGTGCAATAAGCGTAATCCCGATGATCAGAACAACGGTTACCGTGTTGGAAGGCTCAATGCCAAACACCTCATTCAAGCCAAATGCCACCTGTTGAGCACCTAGACCCAAAGAAGTGGTCAAACCGAACAAAGTCGCAAACACAGCCAATGTATCAATGATATGGCCCGGCCAGCCCCAAACTCGCTCACCGAGAATTGGGTAAAAGGCTGAACGCAATGTCATCGGCAGCCCTTTGTTATAGGCGAAGATTGCCAGCGTCAGCCCAACCACAGCATAAACGCACCAACCACCTAGACCCCAGTGATGAATGGTACCGACAATACCTATATATTCATTTCCAGGTTCAGCGATATCTATTCCCAATGGGCGAGCATTCCCGCCTTCAGAGAAATTGTAATAGGTTGGTTCTAACACGCCGAAGAACAACAGTCCGATACCAATCCCCGCTGCAAACATCATGGCTATCCAGCCCGCATACGAATAATCAGGTTTGGCATCTTTCCCGCCAATCCTGACCGATCCTACCGGTAGGAAAATCAACGCCAGACAGAAAAGCAGCATGATATCAACCGATATCACCAGAAACCAGTCAAACTCACTGGTCAAGAATGGCCGAAGCCAGCCGAAGAATTCGGCAGTTGCCTGCTGATTGGCGAGCGCCAAAAGCACAAAAGCAATGATAACAAGACTGGAAATCAAAAATACCGGGTTGTGAATATCCAGCCCAAAAGGCCGGATGTTATCCTGCCCCAATTCATAATCTACCACTGGTTCTATACCAGCGTCTTCATCAGCGACTGTCATTGCGGTCCCTCCTTTGCAATCACTATTTGTAAACCATACTACTAAAGTACAAATCTGCAAGTCGGCGATGTTTTGTTACCGACGCAGCTGTGTATATTAAGACACCTATTCGATTGAATGAGGGAAAAATTCAGGAACAAAATATATCTCAAAATCCTACATGTTTTGATGATAAACGCACTTTTTCTCCAGAAAATGAGACTTCCGATAGGCAAAACGGTTGAAAATGATCAACTTCGACAGATTCTGATTATGCGCCAAACTAAAAATTCTCAAGGTGCGCCAAAAAAAGTTGCGTCTTAGCGACACCATCCAGCACAAAGGCAGACCTGCGGCCAATCCAACCTAAACCGATTCTGCTATACGCTTTGAACCATCAGAGCTTAAAAGTCAGCAATCGCCGACCCGTTCCCTGTCAACTTGGTCGCCATTTCCATTGAACGTGAAACGGACGAGTCTGCCGCCTCGACAAGCTTCCACAAAAAACTTTTGCTTTTCGAAGCCACGATCACTGAGGGTTTGGTAGATTTCGTCCAAAGACCTCGGTTCACAAATACCGCCATCACGCTCGCTCAACAACTCACCAAACCGGGAAAGCGAAGCATATTTAAGGTACCCATCCAGACAGGCTGTGACATCGAAACGACCGTTTGATTTGCGGTCCACAGAAATTCGGGTGAAGCCTTCCTGCTTAAGCGCTTGTACAATCTCGGCTTTACGCATGTTTGAGCGACATTTGCCAATGGCGCTACGCCCGGTGATCGTGCCAAATTGATTTAACTGCAATGAATACCGGTCATTCTTAAAACAGGACTCGGCCTGATAGACGGGCAGCTGATCATCAATTATGTCGATGCGATCATAGCCTTTTTCCCTCAGGATGCGAACCAGGTTTTGTGGGTCTATGGGCGGTGTACAGGACCCCAACGGAGTCTCCCGCCGGATTTCACCAAATCGCGTGAGAAGCAATTCCAGTTTACGATTGTTGCGGCAGGCTTCCGCAACATACCAGGGAAGTTGGCGGTCCGTGAATTTAATGCGATTGAAACCCTGATCGCGCAACACTTGTCGGATATCATTCGGTTCAAGAATTCGCTCGCAGGTACCAATATTTCTCCGCTTGAGCAGTCTGCCCTGCTGAGAAAAAACCAGACGAACCCTTTGTGCATCAAGGCAGGCAATGGCAACGTAGTTCCCGTTCTGGTTTTCCATGACGATACGGGTGTACCCCTGTTTTTCCAGATTGGTTTCTATGCGCCCAATCGAGACATCCTTTCGGCAAGGTCCAAGGTTTTGGGTGTTTTTGATCCGGTAACGGGAATCTATTTTGACTTTGTAAAAAGTCCCCTTGAAACAGGCGCGTGCCTGTATGGTTTTAAATCCCGATTTGAATATATCGATTTGGGTGTACCCCTGATTGATCATCGCCCGGGTGGCTTTTGATTTGGAGATCCCAATGTCGATCGAGAGCGCGTTCGCTTGTGTTACGGTAATCAATCCAAGAAGAAGAATACCAAAATACAACCCTAGCTTAAACAACTGATCAAACCTGATAACGCCTCGCATTTCCGGTCTCTCCCTTTTACATTCCCCTAAGGAAGGGTATTGGACAATAACAGGCGCGTAAACCCGGTTATAAGCAATGGAGAGGAATTTTTTATTTTTCTGGATTTGGAAGTAAAACCTGCTCATACAAGCAAAATCTGCGTTCAATTCTCCAAATTTGCGGATTGTTTTCGGCTTTTTTGGCAGTTTTTGAAGTGTAGTGTGTAAAAGTCAAAATATACTTCTTTGATTTTTGGGCTACAAACATGGGATAACAGTAATCCAGCTAATTGTTTAAATTCAGTCGCAGTTTCTTTTCGTCTACAGTTCTTGCAATTACATAAAAATCAATAAATTCAATGGCTTAACATTTTTTTAGGTAATTCCCTCGAGAATCACCCCTATAGGCAAGGGGAGATTCGGCAAATGCGCACAATTTTTGCTGTTATCATCACACTTTTTATGACGCAGTTTGCATTAGCAAGTACGCTCTCAACTGAACAAAAAGTTCAGCTGCAGGCTGCCATGTATCAACATATAGAGGCCAATTTAAACGATGGTGCGATCACGCATGTAAATCTAACCACTGGGGAAATCATCGAACTCGTCCCCACCAAGGCCCATGCGTTGATACTAACATTTGAACAGAACTTTGTTTTGTGTGCTGATTTTCTGGACCCGCAGGGCAAGACGATCGATGTTGATTTTTACATCAAGCCCCACAACGACACCTATGTGGTTTTCCGGATGGAGATAGACAACAGGAAGCCATTGAAAAAACTGATGTCCGAAGGACGCATCAGCAGGTTGCAATAATCATATTCCGGGGGACAAAAAGATTTTCAGAACAATAACCGCAAAGTTTTTGCTGACATTTATTCCTGTCTTTGTGTTCATCATTGGCACGGTGCTGTATTTGCTTGCTGATTGGTATGTTGAACAGCAAGGCGATCAGCTGAGTGCGCGCATAGGAAGCCAAGCGGGGAAGATTTCCGGTGTACTGGACCAAGAGTTATTGGAAGGTGATCCTGCATTTGTAAGACAGCTGCTGAATACCATGATGTCGGATCCGGCCATCCTGTGTGTCGATGTTAACCGCGGCGGAACTGCTCTTAAAGCTTATTCGCAACCCCGCAGACTTGGCTGTGAAGTTATCAATCCCGAGAAAAACGTGCTCATTTCGCTCCCGAAAATGAAACAGTTTTCATTAAACGTAGGGTTTACCGAGTCAGAACTGCGCCAAACGCGAATGGAGGCGATGTACCTCGCAGGGATCGTAGCAACGATCGCAGTTATATGTGCCATGGTTTTGAGCGTGTTAGCCTTCCGCACCTCTGTTGGCACCGCAATCGCATCGTTGTTAAAATCTGTGCGCGACGTGGAGGCGGGCCACTTTAAACCGCTGCACGTGCGCCGAAGAGATGAAATGGGGCACTTGTTTAACGCCTTCAATGAAATGACGGAAAGACTGCGCCTGCGCGACAGGGAGATCAATGAAGCTCTGGCAACCGCAAAAGCTGCAGATCGCGCTAAAAGCGAATTCCTGGCGAACATGAGTCATGAAATCAGAACGCCTATGAACGGTGTCATGGGAATGGCTGAACTGCTCGCCTCAACAGAACTTGATCGCAAACAAACAATGTTCACCGATGTGATTGTCAAATCGGGGAATTCCCTGTTGACGATCATCAACGACATCCTCGATTTTTCCAAGCTTGATGCAGGTCAAATGGAATTGGACCCAGCTCCGTTTGTAATCTCCGAAGCAATTGAGGATGTTGCTACTTTGGTCTCGGCAAAAATCGCAGAAAAGGATTTGGAACTCATCGTTCGAATTGATCCGCTTTTGCCGGAAATGTTGATTGGGGACATTGGCCGCATCCGTCAGATTGTGACGAATCTGGTAGGAAACGCGGTAAAATTTACCGAGAAGGGGCATGTTTTTGTGAACGTTACCCCGGTTGGCGAAGCCGTGGATGAAAGGCAAGGGATCAAGGTTGCGGTTCAAGACACAGGTGTCGGAATTCCAGATGAGCAGCTCTCCAAAGTATTTGAAAAATTTTCTCAAGTTGACACATCCGCTACGCGAAAACACGAAGGGACTGGCCTCGGGCTATCCATCTGCCGTTCACTGATCAAGCTGATGGAGGGAAAGATCGGTGTCGAAAGTGAGTTTGGCAGGGGTTCCACATTTTGGTTTGAAGTTACACTGCCCGTACATGAAGGTACCGGAAGACCGCGCCTGCCCATGGACGTCAGCGGATCGAGGATCTTGATTGTTGATGATAATGAAGTAAACCGAGCGATCTTGTCCGAACAAATGACAGCCTGGAAGTTCGATAGCGCTGCAGTTGCCTCCGGAAGCGAAGCATTATCCATGCTTGAAGCGGTTCATGAAAGTGACATAGAAATCGATTGCATTATTCTCGATTATCAAATGCCGGAAATGAACGGCGGAGACCTGGTCGCGGCTATAAAATCACGACAACATCTCGCTACGATACCCATTATCATGCTGACGTCTGTGGAAGAAACATCGGAAGGAAAGACATTTTCATCGCTGGGTGTACAAGGTTGTTTGACCAAGCCAGCGCGGTCTTCCATGCTTTTGGAAATGTTGGTGGATGTCTTGCAGGAAAGCAAACAAACATCCGAGCCCCACAATTCAGAGATGGTCGCGAATTTTGAGGCCATCCAACGCCTGGTGAATTCGGTGCCGGATGAAACACAAAGTATTTTTCAAACCTCCTCATCCAGCAATCTTCAAATTGACGTCCTGATCTGTGAAGACAATGAAGTAAATCAGATTGTGTTCAAACAAATTCTTGAAAGCATGGATTTGAATTACCGCATCGCAAATGACGGCGAGGAGGGGATAGCCCACTACAAGAACTTTAATCCCGCTCTGATTATAATGGATGTATCCATGCCGCGAATGAATGGGCTCGATGCAACAAAAGAAATCAGGGAAACGGAGAAAGACTCCGGCAAGCACACACCAATTATTGGCGTTACCGCGCATGCCCTTAAGGGCGATATGGAGCGCTGCCTTGAAGCGGGAATGGATGACTATCTTTCAAAACCTGTTTCCCCAGATGCGCTGTCTGAAAAAATTGTGAAGTGGATGCAAAACACAGCTGCAAAGGCATGCGCGTAGTCACTTAACCAGACAATTCGTTGAGCAATTGCCGAACCTTCAAAAAATCTTGCCAAGCCAGCTTTTTGTGTGCCGGCTGCCTGAGCAAATAAGCGGGATGTAACGTAGGCATAGCCTTTGTTTGTGAATGGGGTGTTTCAACTTCAGACCATTTGCCGCGTAATCGCATGATGCCATCTTTTGTCTGCAAGAGGGTTTTGGCAGAAGAGCCGCCAAGCAAAATGATTACCTTCGGTTTGACCAATTCAATGTGGCGTTCGATGAAAGGTCGGCAGATTTCTGTCTCCTGCGGAGTTGGGGTTCTGTTCCCTGGCGGCCGCCATGGAATGACATTCGTTATGTACGCCTTTTCCCGATCCAGATTGATGGCACTGAGCATGCGGTCTAGCAGCTGTCCGGCCCGGCCCACAAAGGGAAGCCCCTGGAGATCTTCATCGCGCCCCGGCGCTTCGCCAATGAACATGACGCCGGAGTGGGGATTACCATCTGCAAACACCGTGTTTTTTGCAGTCCGTTTCAAATTGCAACCTGTGAAAGCGCTCATGATGTTTCTGAGCGCTTCAAGGTCTTTGGCTGAATTTGCCGCCTCTCTGGCTGTCTCAGCGGATCCAGCATCCGGGATGTGCGCAGACTGGGCGGATGTTTCGAGAGGTACACGGGCCTGCTTGGGTTCCGATTTTGCCTCGGTGAATGCCTTGGTCCGCTTTCCTGCTTGTCTTGACGCTTCCGATTCGGCAAACCGATTTATTGCCACGTCTTCCAGCATCACATCGACGCCGGCTTCAACATACCACTCCAATATCTCTCTTGCGCTCTGCATGTGATGATTTTAACGCCTATGTTTTAAGTGAATAGTCATTTGTGTCGTTAATACACAATGAACATGCGGCAAAATTGACGTGGCACGTCAATTATTGCGTGATAAAAGAAGGTATAGTCCAGGGCGAAGGCGTCCTTTAGAAACTTGGTTGGAGAGATAAATGTCCGAGGAACTTCCAGAACGCGAAAGTATGGAATTTGATGTGGTTATCGTCGGTGCGGGACCGGCAGGCCTGTCTGCAGCCATCAAGTTGAAACAGCTCAATCAAGACCTCAACGTGGTTGTGTTGGAAAAAGGGCCGGAAGTCGGAGCACATATTCTTTCTGGTGCAGTTGTCGATCCAGTAGGTGTGGACAGCCTTTTGCCTGGCTGGAGAGAAGAAGAGGGTCATCCCTTCCAAGTTCCTGTAAAAACTGACAAATTCGATTTTCTAACCAAAAACGGCAAGATACCGCTCCCAACATTCGCAATGCCGAGATTCATGAACAACCACGGCAACTATATCGTTTCATTGGGAAATGTCTGTCGTTGGCTGGCGGAAAAAGCGGAAGGCCTCGAAGTTGAGGTTTATCCGGGTTTTGCTGCTGCTGAAGTGGTGTACAACGACGATGGAAGTGTGAAAGGTGTGGCCACCGGCGACATGGGTGTTCAAAAAGATGGGACACCAGGACCGATGTTTGAACGAGGCATGGAACTTCACGGTAAGTACGTGCTGTTTGCGGAAGGGGCTCGCGGTTCTTTGTCGAAAGAGTTGATTCGTAAATTCGAACTCGACAAGGACGCAAATCCGCCAAAGTTCGGAATAGGCTTTAAAGAGCTTTGGGAAGTTGATCCCTCAAAACATTCTGAAGGGACCGTGCTTCATTCGCTTGGATGGCCGCTTCAGAACAATCAAGATGGTGGATCGTTCATCTACCACATTGAAAACAATCAGGTTTATGTCGGCTATGTGGTCGCATTGGGATACAAAAACCCGTACCTCTCGCCGTTTCAGGAGTTTCAGCGCTTCAAAACTCACCCAACGGTTGCTCCGCTGCTGGAAGGCGCAAAACGTATTGCGTACGGATCGCGGGCGATCACGCAGGGTGGATGGCAATCCGTTCCGAAACTTTCATTCCCAGGGGGCGCACTGATCGGGTGTGCGGCAGGCTTCGTGAATGTCCCACGCATTAAAGGGTCACACAATGCCATGCTCTCAGGCATATTGGCAGCAGAACACGTTGCCAAAGCAATTGAAGAAGAGCGTGCCGGAGACGAGTTAATCTCTTACGAGGAAGCTTGGCGTGAAAGCGCCATCGGAAAAGACCTGAAACCGGTCAGGAACGTGAAACCGCTTGTCACCAAATATGGTTCAGTTCTGGGAATGATGTTTGCCGGTATGGATATGTGGCTCAATTCATTAGTTGGCTGGTCACCGTTTGGCACGATGAACCACCAAAAAGCAGATTACCAGGCCACAGAACCCCTGGCAGATCATACGCCGATCACCTACCCCAAACCGGATGGGAAAATCACGTTTGATCGCTTGTCGTCAGTCTTTTTGTCCAATACCAACCATGCTGAGGAGCAACCGGCTCATTTGAAAGTTGCTGATCTGGACCTTCAGAAGCGCTCCGAATTGATGGAATTTGCGGGGCCTTCAACCAGATATTGCCCGGCAGGCGTTTATGAATGGGTCGATGGTAAAGGTGATTCAATTGAAAATGGTAAAGAAATGGAGTCGGACGACGCAACCTTTGTGATCAATTTCCAAAACTGCGTTCATTGCAAAACATGCGATATCAAAGATCCAAATCAGAACATCAACTGGACTGTGCCCCAAGGGGGTGAAGGGCCGGTATATCCAAACATGTGATCCGGCTAGCGAGGTTCAAACCTGCCCGTTTAAGGCGGGCGGTTTCAACGGCAAAGATTAGCTCGCGATGTAATGCTTCATATCCTCAGCCTCGCGTTCGGCCAGTTCGATTTTCTTCTTGACCACATCACCGATGGAGATGATCCCGTCCAACTTTCCATCATTGATAACCGGTAAATGCCGAAAACGCCCCTTTGTCATTTTATCCATAAGCGCGTTGACACTCTCTGCATCGCTGCAGGAAACCACCCTTTGTGTCATGCAAACAGACACCGGTTTCGAAAGCGCATCTCTGCCTGTTTTAGCAATCTCCCGAACCAAATCACGTTCAGAGGCAATACCGCAAACCTGGTCTGCCTCATCAAGTATGACGGCTGCGCCTATTTTCTTTTCTGCAAGTACTTTTGCAATTCCCTCGATGGTTTCACTGGAATTCGCGGTGAAAACAAGTCTACCCTTCTGGGCGAGGATTTCGGAAACGGACATTTGCAATTCCTCCTTTGAATAAGCTCACTGTCCCCCCAAGAAAGAATTGTATTGCAAAAACCGACCTATGGGAAATTTACAGGGCGATAGTGTGGATGAAAGCAAATTGCCAAGATCATTGGATCTGAAATTCAATCATCAATGGAAGATGGTCAGAACCCATCTCTTCTAGCGATTGTACAGAGAGAATTCGTACGCTTCCCTTGGACATCACATTGTCAATTGGAAGTCCAATTATTCTCACCAATCCAGCCGGCAATATGCCAAACATCCATGTCCCACCAATACCCGGATGAATTGAGAGACCACCAGCATCAGCAAATCGCTGCACACCCCATGACCAGGTTGTAGCATTAAAATCACCTGCGATCAGCGCATCGGGTCCCAACCGCGAAAGGACAGGCAAAAAGCTATCCACCTGCCTTGGTCCACTTGCAGGCCACGGCCACCGGGGATGCACTACCCCCAGCGTAACCCGATCGCCCCCTTTTAGAATAACGTCGGTTTTTTGAAACGATCCAAAGTCACCGCAATAGTCGTTTGAAGGATCCAGTTGCCATTTGGAAAGAATTTTAACGCCACCTCTGATATGTCCCTCCGGACAATGCGCCATGTTTGGCCACCGCGCACTAAGTTGGCTCAAAAAAGGTTCCCATGTTTCCGATGCTTCTGAAATTGAAATCAAATCGGGGTCAAGCTGTGAAATACGGTCGATGGTGTGCTGTTTTCGTGTGTTTAGCCACAACAGATTGAAATGAAACATCTTGTAAGTGGGGCGGTCCGGGATGCTGTCTCGGTGTAACGCGGCAAAGCCGGTTCCGCTATAGGAATAGGAAAATCCCGCCAAGGCGATAATCAAAGCAAGAAGACCCAATTTGATGCGCTCCTGAAAAAACAGAAAGAGGCATACCAAAATCAATCCGGCGGATGCATGCAACCTGAAATGGGCTAGCGTGTCGAAGGCTGGATGAAGCCGGTTTAAAAATCCAATGATGATGATGAAGGAGGCGCCAAGACAGGCCAGCAAAAACAGCTTTCTGATAGAGTTACGCATGCAAAATCAGGACCCGGCTATTGGAATGCTGTTTCATCAAAGGCGCGTAACTTACGCGAATGCAACCGCTCGGTTGGCATATTTCGAAGCTTTTCAAGGGTTCTGATGCCAATCAAAAGATGTCTGCCAATCTGTGTTCGATAAAATTCAGATGCCATGCCGGGCAGTTTCAATTCGCCGTGCAGGGGTTTGTCCGAGACGCACAGAAGGGTTCCATACGGCACCCGAAACCTAAATCCATTGGCAGCAATCGTGGCGGATTCCATATCAAGCGCAATGGCACGGGATTGCGATAGCCGTTTGACGGGTCCTTTTTGATCCCGCAATTCCCAGTTCCTGTTATCGATCGTTGCTACCGTTCCGGTGCGCATGATGTTTTTTAGGTCATATCCGGAGAAGCCTGTTAATTCAGCAACTGCTTCTTGCAGGGCAACCTGAACTTCTGCCAGTGGCGGAATAGGGACGGATATTGGGATATCCTCATCCAAGACATGATCTTCTCGCACATAGCCGTGAGCCAGGACATAGTCGCCAAGCGACTGCGTGTTACGGAGCCCGGCACAGTGGCCGAGCATCAACCACGTATGCGGGCGCAATACGGCGATGTGGTCGGTAATGGTTTTGGCATTTGACGGTCCAACACCGATGTTGACCAGCGTTATTCCTGACCTTTTTTTGGTTTTAAGATGATAGGCAGGCATTTGTGGCATGCGCGATAGCGGAGTGGCGTTCGCCTGAGCCTCACTACAATCGGCCTTGCAAGTGATCCGATTTCCAGGGGTCACAAATTCTTCGTATTCAGATTCTGCATCTCTTAAGGCTTCTTCTGCGAATTCGGCAAATCGATCGATATAGAACTGATAATTGGTAAACAGCACAAAGTTCTGGAAATGATGAGGACTTGTGCCAGTGTAGTGCGCCAGCCGATAAAGGGAATAATCTACCCGTGGAGCAGTAAACGGGGCAAGCGGTTCGATACCTTCGGGAACTGCCTCAAAATCCCCGTTAACAATGCTATCATCCATAAATGCTAGGTCTGGCGTGTCGAACGTATCCCGAATGGTGACGTCGTGTTGTTCCGGATCAGCGCCATCGATTGCGGTGCCCTCGTTGAATGCGAAATGCAGTGGGATTGGGGTTTTTGATGCTCTGATTTCTACAGAAATGCCGTGGTTATGTATCAACAACTCCAATTGGTCTTCCAGATATTCACGGAACAAATCTGGCCTTGTGACTGTCGTTGAATAGACCCCAGGGCGGCTGACATGTCCAAAGGACAATCTTGAATCAATTCGAGCAAAGCTTGTCGTGGTAACTTTGATCTCAGGATAAAAAGCTCTAAACCGCTCTCCAGAAACTTCACCTTTTAAAAACAGATCAAACTGCCTTCGTAAAAACGCGGTTGCTCGGTCATACCGTTGGCAAAGGTCTTCCACCGCCTCTCTGGCGCTATGGAAAGTCTTGGGATCTTGATTGGGCAAATCGTTCATCCTGTTCAATCGCAATAGAGACTATAGCATCCTTGTTCAACAGCTATCTTGTTGTGCACACAGTTAGGCGCGGCCAATTTAACGTGAAGTGATTGCGCTTTCCAACAAATGGACTATTTTCTGGATTTCGCAACAGTCAAAGCAGGTTTCTCCGTGCAACAGAACGAACCGATAGAACTTCACTACTGGCCAACGCCAAATGGTTGGAAAGTAACCATCATGCTGGAAGAGCTTGGGATACCCTACACGGTCAAATATGTGAACATTGGGGCGGGCGATCAGTTTGAACCAGCGTTTTTAAAGATTGCCCCAAACAATCGAATGCCTGCCATCGTAGATCCGGAAGGACCGGACGGGAAACCCATTTCTGTCTTCGAGTCCGGTGCTATCCTCCAGTATCTCGGACGTAAATTCAATAAGTTCTATCCCAAAGAGGAACGGGCTAAGACAAATGTCGATCAATGGCTGATGTGGCAAATGGGCGGGCTTGGCCCAATGGCAGGGCAAACACACCACTTTCGGATTTATGCGCCTGAACAGGTGCCGTATGCCATTGAACGCTACACAAATGAAGTGAACCGCCTTTATGGTGTCCTCAACAAACAACTTGATGGGCGCGAATTCATTGCGGATACGTATTCAATCGCAGATATGGCCTCGATTGGCTGGGCAGTCCTGTGGGAACGCCAGGGCCAGGAGATTAAACAGTTTCCCCACGTTGAAGCATGGATAGAACGCATGAAGGCAAGGCCAGCGGTCGATAAGGGGCTTAATCTGGGCATTGAAAAGCGCCAACAAATGCAATTCGACAAGGATGAAGAACAGCAAAAAATCCTGTTTGGTCAAAAGGCACAGTGAAATGAGATATCTCCATTTCGTAGGCTTGGCCTTCGCCACTGCCTTCTTGGTAGCACCGGCCTCTGCACAATTTCTTGGAAAAGAATGGATCGATGAAGCTGAGATGAAGCGCCAATCCGCATTTGCCCGGCAGCACAACCTTGTGTTGGTCGGACTTAACTGCAAGTTCAAGGATGGCGTAGAAAACCCCGGACGCAGCCATGTCATTTTCCGCGCTGAATTTGAGCAAATGACGCCGCCGATCGGCTGGGGTTGGACCTTCGATGCCAATGCCCCGAACCGGGCCATTGAAGCGCAAGCCAGAAATGGCGGGTTTGTTGTTGCTGCAGAAGACTATTTTGAAATGACAGGCGTTACATGGGTGCGTTGCAAAGTCTGGCACCGGGAGCAATAAAAAACCCCGGGCGAAGCCGGGGTCGATAAAAAGTATTTGTAAGCTTGCTTAGAGTTTTTTCCAGGTCTGTGTTTGACAGAAAATCTTAAGCGCACATCCTTTCAATTTCATGCTGGCGCCAGACACTTTGGCCGACCCAGTATACTCTTTATTGTCAGCTGGATCGGTAATAGTACCTGAATAATTTGCACCCGAGCCTTTGAGTTTGCCTATAGTCTTACCAGCGTGTTCACCAGTCTTTAATTTGATGCAGAAAGAACCTCCGCATTTGGAAATGGCTGCGGTTTCACCTGGCTCAGTTTTCCAGTTGCCCTCAATGGGCTCTGCTGAGATGGCGAAAGTCGTGCTTGCAGCAAAAAGCAGCGCCGCACAGGCTGTAGAAATGACTGTTTTCATATTGATCCTCCAGAAACGATGCCCCATAGAAAGCGAAAATTGACGTAAACGTCAATAGCGCGTTGTGAATTGTCCAATTTTGTGAACGTTCGTGATTGGCAGAAAGCATCAAAATTACATCGAATTTTATACAACCTTGAATCATCAATCGTCAGGATGGTTACGAAACTCTTGAATTTCAAACCTGAATCAACTGTAAAATTCGGTGTAACTCACTGAATTTAAAGCATTTACAAAGTGAATCGAATCCTAAATTCATATTTCATTTTTACTTTGTTTGTTTCTCGTTAAGCATCGATCTTAAGACGGATTTCAATTCCCTAGGGCAAATTACCCCCATCAAAAATAAGACCGAGGCAAACTCGGCACAAACAATAAGATCGGGAAAACCGGCAGAATCAAAAACAATGACCCTCCTTTTAAAGAGGGCGAAATGAGGGACTGATTAAATGGCTCGTTTTGAAATTGGCAACGCAAATTTTGCTGACATGGCATCTTCTGGCAACGCGGAAGTGCTTTTTGAACTTGGTCTGATGTATGCAACCGGTCGGGATGGTGAGGAAGATATGATCGCCGCTCATAAGTGG
The DNA here is from genome assembly GCA_039191645.1 of Pseudomonadota bacterium. GTDB lineage: Bacteria > Pseudomonadota > Alphaproteobacteria > Rhizobiales > Rhizobiaceae > JAALLB01. The sequence continues at coordinate 59,520 of JBCCXO010000003.1, forward strand.
TTTAACATCGCTGCTTTTCGCGGATTTGAGACTGCAAAAGCACGACGTGAAGAAATCGCAGCAGAAATGACTAGGTCGCAGATTGCAAAAGCACAACGTGCAGCCCGTGAGTGGCTCACACAACACTAACCCAGTTTCACCATCCAAACTCCTCCCAGGATGGTACGGCGTGTTCCTTTTCGGAATGAAAACTGAACAGGGGCACGTCTCGAAGACAAGCCGCAACAAAGAAGTGCGGATTTAACGAGCCGAAAAAGGCCAAATGAACAATAAGAGTGCGAAAAGCACCAGAAATAAAAAGAATGCGGTACAACGCATCGAAATGGTGAACTACCAACACCACAAAAATTGGCGGACAACCGCCAGCACGTGAAAAGATATCGGAAGTTACTGAACTAGGGTGGGGAGTAACTTCCGTTTTTCTTTTATCCTTCTGGATCTCGGCATATGGCGTTTGACATTCAAGCCCTTCCGGCGCAAACAACCGCTGGAATGGTTCGGGATGGATTGTTGGAATGACCTATTTGGTTACCGGCGTTGCTGGCTTTATCGGATTTCACGTTGCAAATGAGCTTTTGCAATCCGGCGAAACAGTTTTCGGTGTTGACTCGATCAATGACTATTATCCCGTCGAACTCAAGAAATCGCGCCTTGATATCTTGAAGAACTTTGGTGAGAGGTTTCAGTTTGGCCAACTTGATATTTCCGACAATCTCGCTCTGACACAGTTCCTGACGGGCAAAACCTTCAGCAAAATAATCCATCTGGCTGCACAGGCAGGCGTTCGATACAGCCTCGAAAATCCATCAGTTTATGCTCAGTCAAACCTTGTCGGACATCTCAACATGCTTGAAGTTGCCCGTAGATGCGAGGGCCTTGAACATATGTTGTATGCCTCTTCAAGCTCCGTTTATGGCGGCAGGACAGACACCCCGTTCCGCGAGAAAGACCGAGCTGATACGCCGATTTCGTTATACGCTGCAACCAAGAAATCAAACGAACTAATGAGCCATACCTACGCTCACTTGTTTGATATTCCTTTGACTGGATTGCGCTTCTTTACGGTGTATGGTCCATGGGGAAGACCGGATATGGCGTATTTTTCATTTACGGATAAAATTCTCAAAGGTGAACAGATCCACGTCTTCAACAACGGCAATATGATGCGAGATTTCACTTACATCGATGATATCGTTGAGGGCGTGTTAAAAATTGCCAAAGACGGCCCCAAAGCGCAAACCCATCCTCCACATAAAGTCTACAATATCGGCAACAACAATCCCGAGAAACTCGAAGATTTTTTGGCAATTCTTGAATCCGAACTTGGAAAAAAAGCCAATCGTAAGAACCTCCCAATGCAACCAGGTGATGTTCCAACCACCTACGCCGATATTACCGAAATCAACCAGGACTACGGCTTCAAACCACAAACGGATCTGCAAAGTGGATTAAAATCATTTGTGCAATGGTATCGTGAATACTACAAATGCCAGTAAGTTCGCGACAAACACCTTGCGTCTAAGCAATTCGGGGGAGTTGATTTGAGAGTTCAAGTGAAACATATTATCATATTGTTTTTATTAATATTTTTGTCCTGTCCATTAACATCCCTCCCAACGGCTGCTCAGGAAAACGCGACAATTGCGGAAGAGCTTAAACCCCTTTTGGAAAGTGCTCAGGAAAAAGGGTTGAACGTAATCGTCGTCTCACCCGGTAGTGAAAAAGAGGAAAACGTCTCATCTGGTCCAAGCCTGGGTGAACAAGCGTTAACAGTCCGATCGGAACTTTCCAGAATCATTGGAAATGCACATGAGCTAGGACCAAGCATCATGACAACCTTGCAGCGGGTAAGTCCTGACGGTTCGTTTTTTTGGCTTGGGATAGCCGTGCTAACAGCGATTGGCGGCATCCTCGTTGGAACCGGGCCAACGCTTGTAATCCGAAACTGGAACCGCAAGCATTTTGCGGATTTTTTCAATCCAAATCCGCAAAACCGGGCAGAAAAAATTTCGTACCTGATGTTTCGTGCGACGCTGATCCTTCTTACCGTAGGATTGGCGTTCATCATTGCTGTGCTGGTCGCGGTAATTTTTGATTCCGGGCACGATGCAAGCCGCGGAACAATTGGCGTCATCCTCGTTGCTTATCTTGCTTATCGGGTTTTTCGGCACGTCATTTTCTTCAATTTGATAGCACCGGATACACCCTCACATCGAATGATCAATTTAAGCGACGAAAGCGCTGATATGATGCAACGAGATTGGCGGACAATCGCCATGTTCGTCATCGTAATTTGTTCATTCTTTGTCTGGCTTGCGCTGCTTGGTCTACCACCAGATCCGCTGAAACTACTTGTGATGATCTCGTTGCTTTTTTCAGCCTTGCTCATCGCCTACGGGGTAGTGAAGCATCGAAAAGAGTTCCACGACATCATTTTGGGTGAAGGCGAACCCTCGTTAAAACCGATTTGGCGTCGAGTACTGGCATCACAATGGCAATTGATCATCCTCAGTTACCTTGCGGTTGCCTGGCTTGTAAGTGTCTATCGCATCGTCCTCAACCTACCCAGTGCGCTTGCGGTTATTGGTGCTCCCATAGTTGCGTTGGTTGGGGCAATTGCCATTTATGGTTTGCTTTTGATCTTCATCGACCGCTTTTATGTGGCACGGCAAAAGCGGTTCGAGGAAAGAGTGGAAATCGCGCATGAACAGCGTCGCAGGGAGATTGAAGCTGAGCAAAAGGCGCTGGAGGAAATTCAGGAAAACCGCTCGGAAGATGATGATGAAGAAATCATCATCAATCAGGTAATGTCAGCAAAACAGATAGAAGAAATGCCGGTATTCAAGCCGGTGTTTAAAATTGTTCTGGAAGAGGCTGTCGGGATTCTGGTGATTATCCTCGGTCTTGCTTATGTCCTTGCCGCTTGGGACATCAGTGTCGGAGATCAACAACATCCGGTAACGGCGTTTATGGACACCCTTGTGATCGCGTTTTTGGGTTGGCTCCTATACCGTGCAGTTGTCGTTTACATCGACAACCAACTGGAGGAAGAAGGCGACGACGCCACCCCGGAGGACGGAGAACCCGGCGAAGAAATGTCCGGCAAAAGCGCCAGCCGTCTGGCTACGTTGCTTCCACTGGTTCGTAACGTGTTGATTGCTTCGATTGCGGTGCTCTCAATCATGATCATTCTGTCAAACCTCGGGGTTGATATCGCGCCGCTCTTTGCAGGTGCCGGTGTTATTGGTCTAGCGGTCGGTTTTGGTGCACAAACTCTGATCCGGGATATTTTCTCCGGCGGCTTTTTCCTTTTTGATGATGCATTTCGCAAAGGTGAATACATAGAGTTGGATAACATTCGAGGAACCGTAGAGAAAATCTCCCTTCGATCTTTTCAACTACGCCACCATAATGGTCCGCTTCACACCATTCCATTCGGTGAAATCAAACAGCTTACAAACTATTCCCGCGATTGGGTCATGATGAAACTGCCGTTGCGGCTGACCTACGACACAGATGTCGAACGGGTAAGGAAACTTGTCAAGAAACTGGGGCAAAGCCTCTTGAGCCACCAGGAAGTAGGGGAACTCTTCTTGCAGCCGCTAAAGTCTCAGGGTGTCTACAGAATGGAAGACTCGGCCATGATCATTCGGGTCAAGTTCATGACGAAGCCTGGTGATCAGTTTGTGACAAGAAAGGTGGTGTATGCAGCCATTCGGGACCTGTTCGAACGTGAAGGCATTCGTTTTGCCAGCAAGGAAGTAACTGTCCGGCTCGCAGAAGAACCGGCAAAGGAATTGACGAAGGAAGAAAAAACAGCTGTCGCAGCCGCAGCCCGACTCATCCAGGACGATGAGGCAGCAGCACAAGCGCAAGGCCAGCAATCTGATGACGGCCCGTAGACATGGAAGACGCAAAGCCCCTGCAGCTCGAAACGCACCTCAAACTCCGAAGGGACCTTTCAACGGTACAACCCTCTTCGCTAACTGATATATGGTCAGCAGCACCGGCTGGTAGAAAGATCGAGACCTGTTGGAAGTTTCTCCAAGCAAGGTACGGAACCGGGAAACTTTCAAGCGGCGAGTTTTTACAATTCGGGTTTTGCGATCCCACCAATGCAGATCGCGATATCACGACGTTCGCGGGTAAACAGGCTCAGCAGGCATTCAACAAAATCTATAATGACAAAACGTGGTATGCTCTGACCAAAAACAAAATTGCGTTTGAGATGTTAATGCGCGGTGGGGGTATGCCGTGTCCGCAGACAATTGCAATCTACGACCGCAAAGGACGTGGTGCAGGTGCTCCGGTTCTAAAAACAACAAATGCGTTGGAAGCTTTCCTGCTGAGCGAAGACCAATATCCCTTCTTTTGTAAACCCACAACTGGATTGCTGAGCATTGGCTCTTTCCGCATTGATGCTAGAAGAGAAAACACGTTGATTGTGAATGCCACGCATGAATACCCCGTGGCTGAAGTCATCCGATACATTCAAGGGTTATCCCCCAAAGGATACATCTTTCAATCTGTCCTTGAGCCGCATGAAGGATTTAAGGACATAAACTGCACCGTAATCTCCTCCCTAAGGTTCCTCGTTTTAAATCACGAGAAACATGCAAAAATCCATTCCGGTGTCCTTAAAGTTCCTGCGCAGGGAGAAGTGGCAGATAATTTCTGGAGGACAGGCTCGGTGATCGGAGCCATCGATATTGATTCCGGCAAACTGAAAAGAGCGGTATTAAAATCGGATACAGGTGTGACGGAACTAAAGAAAAATGATCCTCAAGCCAAAACCCTGTTTGACTTCACATTGCCTGATTTCGAGAAAGCAAAAGACTGCGTCTTGAAGGGTGCTCGTTTCATGCCGGGCGTGCGGGTTCAGTCGTGGGATGTTGCAATTACAACCAAGGGCCCAATCCTACTGGAAGTAAATTTTGGGGGTGATCTGAACCTTTGGCAGCTCTCCAGCAACACCGGTGTTATGGACAAAGACTACTGCGAGATCCTTCGAGAGGCAGGTTTCAAGGGGAGATTACCCCATTAACGGTGTGGATTTCCTATAACTTTTCCCGAAAAAAGTAATTTACCAGTCCTCAAACGTGAAATGTGTGCATTATGTCACTTTTCATTCGCGAAACTGTGTGCATACAGTTCTTTTGATGGGACGCTAGGGGCTCCCATGATTGAGGGGAAATCTACTGCATGGGTGAAGCAGATAGTTTGTTAAGCGTACGAGACTTGCGAGTTTCGTTTGATATTCAGGGAGGAAGTGTCGAAGCCGTCAAGGGTGTCAGCTTCGACGTCAAGCCTGGAAAAGTCGTCGCCCTGGTCGGCGAATCCGGTTCTGGGAAATCTGTGATCGCCCAGACGATACTTCGTATTTTGCCAAAAAATGCTAAGATAGTCAGTGGGAGCATCCTGCTGCGTGACCCGTCGGAAAATGGAAAAACAGTGGATATCGCGGCCCTCTCTGCCAAAGATCCATATTTGCTAAAACTGCGCGGCAGCAGGATATCCATGGTGTTTCAAGAGCCGATGACAGCGCTCTCGCCAATCCATACGGTAGGAAATCAGGTTGAAGAAGCCCTGATCCTTCATCAGAAAAAGGCAGCTGCTGAAGCGCGCAAGGAGACAGAGGAAATCCTGAGACTTGTCGGATTTCCCGATCCCCATCGGGGTTATGATATGTATTCCTTCGAGCTTTCCGGCGGGTTGCGGCAAAGAGCAGTCATAGCAATGGCACTGATCTGTAATCCGGCGATGGTCATTGCAGATGAACCAACGACCGCATTGGATGTAACGGTTCAGGCTCAGATCATTGGCCTTATGAAGCAGCTGCAAAAAAAGTTCGGCACCTCGATTTTGCTCATCACACACGACCTTGGTGTCGTGGCAAACATGGCCGATGAGGTGGTGGTGATCTACCATGGCAAAATCATGGAAGCCGGCCAGATCAAAGATATCTTCAATCGTCCGCAACACCCTTATCTCAAAGCCTTGATGGCAGCGGTTCCGCATTTCGATATGGAACCCGGCGAACGCCTGGTTTCGCTGCGCGAAAACAAAAAAGAAAACGAAGAAAGTGCCGTAAAGAAGTTGGCGCACCGGTTCCGGGCGGAAGAAACCGCAAAGGGAGACGGGCCGCATCTTAGCGTTCGAAATCTGCGGAAGGAATTTTATTCAAGCAAGGGCAGTTGGTTTGGTTCCGGCGAATCCAGAAAATTTGTGGCTGTTGATGATGTCAGTTTTGATGTCGCGAAAGGCGAATGTCTGGGATTGGTTGGTGAAAGCGGATCTGGCAAGACAACCGTTTCAAAACTCATCATGCGGGCTTTGGAAGCAACATCCGGCACTGTTTCTATGAATACGGCGGACGGACAAAAAGAAATCCTCGATTTATCGGGAGAAGATCTTCAGACATTCCGTCGACGTGTTCAGATGATTTTTCAAGATCCTTTCAGCTCCCTTAATCCAAGAATGACGGTGCTTAACATTCTCCGGGAACCCTTTGTCATTCACAACATTGGAACACAGGAGGAGCAGCTCAAAGACATTGTTGACCTGATGTCACTGGTGGGCCTTGATCCGAGGTTTCTGAACCGATATCCGCATTCGTTTTCCGGCGGGCAGAGACAACGCATCGGCATCGCCCGTGCTTTGGCGCTTCATCCTGAGTTTATGATTTGTGATGAACCGGTTTCCGCCCTTGATGTATCGGTACAAGCGCAAATCCTGAATCTGCTCAACGATCTTCGCGCCGAGCTTGGCCTCAGCAGCATCTTTATCTCTCACAATTTGGCGGTGGTAAATTATGTAGCCGACCGTATTGCGGTCATGTGCCAGGGGAAACTGGTTGAATTGGCAACACGGGAACAGCTTTTCGCCAATCCCTGCCACCCATACACCAAGTCGCTTCTTGCATCAGTACCTTATCCTGATCTTGATCATCTGCTTGATTTTGAAAACTTCAAATTTACAACATCCTTCGATGCGGATGAGTGGAGCGGGGCATTCAGGCAATCCGATGATGCCAGCCTAATGAATTTTGAGATAGAAAGCGGTCACTTTGTTCTAGCCAACGAAAACTGCGATATAGGGGAGTTGAGGGCGTGAGGGTAAATCTAGCAGGGCAGTTTATTCGTTTATGTGTTTCATGTTTGTTTATGCTGGGAATTGCAGCAGGATCCTGGGCATCTGAAGTTCCGTTTTTTGAGGATAAAGTCGCCAGAGGCGAACTTCCGTCAGTTAAGCAGCGTCTTCCTTATGTTCCCTTTGTGGTGGATTTCGAAGCCGAAGGCAAAAAGATCGGTAAATATGGCGGCGAAATGAATCTTTTGATGGGGAAGGCAAAAGACATTGGACAGATGACGGTGTACAGCTATGCCCGGGTTGTAGGCTATGCTCCCGATTATTCGATCCAACCTGATATTGTTCGATCTTTTGATGTCAAAGAGGGACGCGAATTTACATTCCATTTGCGGCCAGGGCACAGGTGGTCGGATGGCTATCCGCTGACTTCGGAAGATTTTAGATATTTTTGGGAAGACATAATCAAGCATCCGGAATTGGGTCGCAAAGGTGTGCCTTCTGAACTTCTGGTAGATGGCGAAGAACCTATTTTTGAGGTCATCGACGCGTTGACCTTTAGATACACGTGGCGCAAACCCAATCCCGCTTTCCTGCCTTCACTAGCAAAACCATCCCCATTGTACATTTACAGGCCAGCCCATTACTTGAAACAGTTTCATGAAAAATACGCCGATAAGGCAGAGCTCGATGCGCTTGTGGAGGCCATGAATGTGAAAGACTGGATGTCAGTTCACACCCGGTTGCAACGCCAGCGCCGGCCGGAAAACCCGGACCTTCCAACCTTACAAGCCTGGCGCAATACCACAAAGCCGCCCAGCACCAGGTTCATCTTCGAACGCAACCCGTTTTACCATCGCGTGGATACGCTAGGTCGGCAACTTCCGTACATAGACAAGGTGATTATGTCTATTGTGTCCAAGGAGGTTATTCCCGCAAAAACCGGAACTGGCGAGAGCGATCTTCAAGCACGTTACTTACGGTTTGATAGCGTACCGTTCCTAATTCAGGGCGAGGAGAAGGGTAATTACAAAACCCATTTGTGGTCTTTGGGTAAGGGTTCCCAAATCGCGCTGTTCCCAAATCTGAATACGAACAAACCGCAATGGCGGGATTTGGTTCGTGATGTGCGCTTCAGACGTGCGCTTTCACTTGCGATCAATCGAGAGGAGATAAACGAGGCAATCTACTTCGGACTTGCAAGCCCAAGCGCAAACACCGTTATGCCGGAAAGCCGTCTCTACAAAGCAGAGTACGCGGACATGTGGACAGAATTTAATCGTGTCAAAGCCAATGAGCTGTTGGATGAAATAGGCCTGACAGAGCGTGCATTGGATGGCACGAGGCTATTACCCAACGGGGAGCGCCTTGAAATCACAATCGAATCTGCTGGTGAAAGTACAGAAGAAACAGATGTGTTGGAGTTGATTGCTGACCATTATCGCGAAATTGGAGTTAAGATTTTTGTTCGTGCATCCCAACGCGATATCTTCCGCAGACGCGCTTATTCCGGTGACACGGTTTTATCTGTTTTCAATGGATTGGATAACGCAATTCCCAGCGCTCAAATGAGCCCAAAGGAATTGGCCCCGACCGCACAGCCGCAACTCCAATGGCCGAAGTGGGGACAATATGTTGAGACCAACGCCAAGGCGGGAGAGCCGATTGATCTGGATGGCGCCGGAAAGCAACTCCAGCTTTATACCAGTTGGATGGAAGCAACTTCCTATGAATCAAAGAAAGAAATATGGCATCAAATGCTGAAAAACTATGCTGATAACGTATTCAGCATCGGCACAGTAAACAACAGCCGCCAACCGGTCGTTGTTTCTAAGGACCTAAGGAATGTTCCTGAGAATGGCATTTATGCATGGGATCCCACATCATATTTCGGCATCTACAAGCCAGATACATTTTGGTTTGACAGATAGGGAACAACGATGCTGCTTTATATCATCAAACGCATTCTTTACATGATCCCGACGCTGATTTTGATCAGCATATTGGTCTTCTTTTTGATAGAACTTCCACCCGGAGACTTTTTCGAAAGCTATGTAAATGAATTGCTCGCAGCAGGCGAAACAATCGACCCAAAGCACATCGAATATCTAAGGGAGGAGTATGGGTTTGATCGCCCGCTTTGGGAAAGATACCTAAAATGGGCAGGAGGACTGCTCGTTGGCGACCTTGGGTTTTCTTTCGAATATGAGTTGCCGGTGCGCGAGGTAATCGGCGATCGTTTGATTTTCACGATTATCGTGACGTTTTTTACCATCATTTTCACCTGGCTGATTGCATTTCCAATCGGCATCTACTCAGCAACACATCAGTATAGTTGGGGGGATTATGGGCTGACTTTCCTCGGGCTGCTTGGGCTTGCTACGCCGAATTTCCTTTTGGCTCTGATCATGATGTATCTTGCAAATCAATGGTTTGGAACAGCGATCGGGGGACTTGTTGATCCCGAATACATCGACAAACCATTCAGTTTGGAAAAATTTCTTTCTGTTTTGGAGCACATCTGGATCCCGGTTATCGTGATCGGGACATCAGGGACAGCGGCGATGATCCGCCGCGTGCGGGCAAACCTTCTGGATGAACTTCGCAAACCGTACGTGACGACTGCGCGCGCGAAAGGCGTGCCAGAGTTCAAAGGCTTGATCAAATACCCCTTCCGGATGTCATTGAACTTTTTCATCGCAGATATCGGCAGTATCCTGCCTCAGGTCATATCCGGTGCAGAAGTCGTGGCCATTGTTCTGTCGCTCGAAACAACCGGACCGCTCCTCATTCAGGCGTTGCAGAGCCAAGACATGTATCTGGCAGGGTCATTCCTCATGCTGCTTGGATTCCTAACGGTTATTGGCGTGCTCATTTCGGACATTGCACTTGCCTTCCTGGACCCGCGGATACGCCTGCAGGGGGGAGTTAGTCGATGAACACCAAAGCCGATCTCTCTCCCAGTCACTATGTGAACACCGAGCCTTTTGATCCTCGATCAATTGAAACGATGACACCGGAACAGGAGCGCGTTTTTCTCGCCTCACAGTCCAAGTTGATGTGGTGGAAGTTCAAACGCCACAAACTTGCCGTTGCAAGTGGTCTGTTCCTTGCGTTGTTGTATTTGATGACGGTGTTTGCCGAATTTCTCGCCCCTTACTCGTTGGATTCGCGAAACTCCCAGTACATCTACGCTCCGCCCCATCAAATTCACTTGTTCCACGAAGGTGAGTTCATTGGTCCATTCGTCTATGACTATGATAAGGAACTCAATCTTGAGAGAATGCAGCGGGTTTACACACCCAACCAGGACCGCATCATAAAGCTGAATTTTTTCTGTTCCGGTGACCCGTATGAATTCTGGGGGATGATTCCCGCTGATAATCATCTTTTATGTGCTGATATCGAAAAACCGGTATATTTGTTGGGGTCTGATCGTCTTGGCCGGGATCTACTCTCCCGGATCATATACGGAGCCAGGATTTCATTGACGATTGGCTTGGTTGGAATTGCAATCAGCTTCGCACTTGGCATCATTCTTGGCGGCCTTGCCGGCTATTATGGTGGTTGGGTCGATCTTGTGGTTCAGCGTATGATTGAGGTTGTCCAATCGCTGCCAACACTGCCACTTTGGCTCGTGTTAGCGGCCATTATGCCGGCAAATTGGTCGCCAATACTGATTTATTTTGGCATCACGGTAATTCTTGGATTGATTGATTGGACAGGTTTAGCCCGTGCAGTACGGTCTAAACTTCTTTCCCTAAGGGAAGAAGATTATGTTCTCGCAGCGCGCCTGATGGGAGCCAGTCCGTCCCGAATCATTGGTCTGCATTTGGTGCCGGGCTTCATGAGTCATTTGATCGCGTCCGCAACCATTACAATTCCAACCATGATTTTGGGCGAAACGGCCTTGTCATTCTTGGGACTTGGTTTGCGTTCTCCAACGGTGAGTTGGGGTGTGTTGTTAAACGAGGCCCAGAACATAAATGTGGTTGCATTAACGCCATGGCTAATCTTGCCGGTCGTGCCTGTAATCTTGGTCATACTTGCGTTTAATTTTTTTGGCGACGGACTGAGGGATGCGGCCGACCCTTACGGATAGGAGAAGTTAAAGGCCTATAGCCAAGGCCTTTTTTATCTGTTTTGAACCTGCGTCAATCGAATGTTTTTCAAGCACCATTTTTTTCGCAGCCACACCCATCTGTTGTCTAAGAGCCTTGTTGTCTAGAGTTTTTTCAAGGGCAGCGCGAATAGAAGCTTTGTTCTCTTCTGGCGCAAGAAACCCGGTCAGCCCATCTTTGACGACGAGTGGAACGCCCATGCTCTTGTATGCGATCACGGGAAGCCCCATAAGTTGCGCTTCAAGATAGACCATGCCGATCGGTTCCTTCCAACCGGGCCAGACAAAAGCATCACACGCTTTCATCCAACCCAATACTTCTGCGTGTTCAACCTGGCCCGTCCAATGAAGGTGGGAAGCTTCAATCTTGGAAAATGCGGCACGAATGTTTGCTTCCTCTGGTCCGCCCCCAACGATGACGAGTTTCCAGTCTTGCCGTTCGAGACCGGAAAAGATGTCAGCAAGCATAAAAAAATTTTTGTCCTTTTTACCCTTCCGCATCATGCCAGTTGTGACAAACGTTGTTGTTCGGTTCCAAGAGGGTGGAAGAGATTGGGGTGCAATCTCTCCGGTATCCACATTCATAAAGGGTTGAATGTCGATCAACCTGGCTTGATCGCCCAACAGTTCAGCCAGATAAGCTCGATCCGTAGGTTTGAAGACAAGGTGCAAATCTGCCTGTTTTATCCCGCGTTGCGCCTCCTCACGCCACGAGGCCCACAAATCTTCAGCGCCGCCTTGCCCAGTCCTGGCAGCTTCAACCGTAACGTATGGAATGCCAAGTGCATTCGAGACGATTGGCCCAATCCAATCGGGAGCCTTGCAATAGGGGTGATAGGTGATCCAGATCTGCGGACGTTCTTTCACATCAATACATTGGTACTGCTCAACAAGGCGTTTGGCTTCCTGTATCGCCCCGCTTTTCCGCTCCTGTAGGATCTCATTGTCACTGTTTTTTGAGTAACAAATGTAACGGGAAGCTAGATCAACGGCGTATCCTGCTTGATGCAATGCCTTCATCAAATTCCTTGCAATGAGGCGATCTCCAGAGGGAATCGGATGATCCGGCGACTTTATAGGAGCAAAAAAAGCAATTCTCTTTTGATATGTCATGTTTTGAATGTGCGGATCTGTTATCAGGCAGGCAACCCAAAAGTGAACGAATGGCCTTGTTTTAGCATGGAAAATTCTCATAATGATGAAATTGTTCGCGGGGAGGCGGACAAAACTGCAAAGGCATTTCATCAGGACGGAAAATTTGTGGACATAAATCGTCTCGAACACATCAGAATCCTGATGTACAGCCATGATACTTTTGGCCTGGGTCACCTGCGCCGATGCAGAGCGATTGCCCATGCCATCGTCGAACAATTTAAAGGTGTGAGCGTGCTGATCATTTCCGGTTCGCAAATCGCCGGCGCGTTTGATTTCAGGGCAAGGGTTGATTTTGTGAAAATCCCTTCTGTCATTAAGCTCTACAATGGCGAGTATGACTCGATAGGAGAGTACATCGATATCGATGAAATTCTGGAAATGCGGAAACTGATCATCCAACGGACTGCGGAAGCATTTCAACCCGACATATTCATCGTCGATAAAGAGCCGATGGGCCTGAAAGGTGAGTTGGAGCCCACCTTGCAAATGTTTAAAGATTCCGAAACGACGACAATTTTGGGATTGCGCGATGTTATGGATTCCCCACGATTGCTGTCGCAGGAGTGGGCCAAAAACAACATGATCAATCGCATTGAGGGGTATTACAACAAAATTTGGGTATACGGGCCTGAGCGGTTTTGGAACCCTCTACAAGGAATGGATTTATCCAAGAATATGGTTGAAAGCATTGTTTACACCGGATTCTTGGATCGGGATTCCTTCAACATGCCGGTTCTGGAAAACCATTCTCTGCCTGAGAATTATATCCTTGTTACAGCCGGTGGAGGAGGGGATGGCATCAACCTGATGGAGCAGGTGTTGGCCGCCAGAGAATATGATCCGTCCATCGATTATCCGATCGTTATGGTATTGGGACCGTTCATGAAATCCGATAGCCGCGAGCGAATCAGGATGCGTGCATCGCATTTAGCGAATGTGACAGTCATCGACTTTGAAAGCCGACTGGAAGTGATGATGCAGGAAGCCACTGCAATTGTTGGCATGTGTGGATACAATACATTCTGCGAAGCTATGTCTTTTGATAAAAAGGCTTTGTTTGTTCCACGCACGACCCCGCGAGAAGAGCAATACATACGCGCCAAGCGCGCTAATGAGTTGGGATTGTGCGACATGCTTACACCCGACGAGGCTGCAATCCCAAGTGCTTTGGCCAAAAAACTCCAGGCTTTGCCGGAGATTGCCAGCCCTTCTCGCAATTTACTACCGGAAGACATGACCGGGCTTGAGAATATCTGCAAAGAAATTGCTCATCTCTCCCAGAAACCCAGATCCCGCCAGCTTAAGACGATCATCGACAGGGCAGTGGAAAACGCATGAACCAGAAAAAAGGTCGGCGCATTGCCCTTGTGCTCAAGGGGTATCCGCGTTTGTCTGAAACATTTATCGCACAAGAAATATTGGAACTGGAACGCGCAGGGTTTGAGATTTCAATCATCTCTCTGCGCCATCCTACGGATACAAAAACACATCCGATTCATTCAGAAATCAAAGCCGTTAAAAATTATCTGCCTGAATATCTCCATCAAGAACCTATCAGGGTTCTGCTTGCTAAATTGTATTGTCTCACCAAACCTGGGTTTTGGCGAGCAGTTGGGGTTTTTTTGAAGGATTTCTGGAGAGATCGTACACCAAACCGCGTAAGACGATTTGGCCAGGCAATGGTGATGGCCCGCGAATATGCACCGCTGTGCGACCACATCTACGCCCATTTCCTTCACACACCCGGATCAGTGGCGCGTTACGCCTCCATAATTTCCGGAAAATCATTTTCCTACTCCGCCCACGCAAAAGATATCTGGACGATCCCTGAATGGGAAATCAAAGAAAAATTGGCTGACTGTGATTGGTTGGTAACGTGCACACGCGGCGGTGCCGAATATCTCATGTCACTTGCGCCTGAGGGAAAAGTTCGGCTGGTCTATCATGGCCTTGATTTATGCCGTTTCACGTCTCCGCAAAAACAAGAGAGCTTGCACGATGGCGTAACACAAGAAAAATCCCTTCAATTGATAACAGTCGGACGGGCTGTCACAAAAAAGGGAATTGATACGCTCCTTACTGCATTAGCTCAGTTGCCGGAAACCCTTCATTGGCACTGGGTGCACATCGGAGGCGGTCCCCAACGTCAGCAGTTGCAGGATTTGGCGCAGCAATTGGGAATTGCAGGTAAATGTGATTTCAGGGGAGCCCTGTCACAGGCAGAAGTGTTAGAAGCCTATCGAGTCTCCGACATCTTTATTCTACCGAGCAGGATTGACGAAACCGGTGACAGAGACGGGTTGCCAAATGTAATCGTGGAAGCACAAAGCCAACGTTTGCCCATCATCTCCACCAACATTTCCGGAATTCCAGAACTGATTGAATCGGGAAAAAACGGTATTCTGATAGAACCGGACGATACCCCCGCTTTGATTGAGGCCATAGAAAAACTAGCACGTGATCCTAAGCTTCGCAGCGCAATGGGAGAAGCCGGAGAAGAAAAAGTCCGCACCCAATTTAGCCATAAAGAAACCATTGGAGAGATCGTAAGTCTCCTGGATCAAAGCCTGGAGAAATCCAAGTGAATGGGCCGAAGGTTTTTCTGTATGTGCAACATTTATGGGGGGTGGGTCACGTCTATCGCGCAACCCGGGTCGCCCGCGCCTTAGCCAAGAACGGCATGGACGTGCACCTGATATGGGGTGGCACGGAAATCTCAGGGTTTGATTTTACGGGCCTTACACTTCATCGACTGCCCGCCGTACGCAGTTCCGATGTTTCATTTAAGAACCTGTTGCACGCAAACGGAGATGAATTTATGGATGCAGATAAGGCATCACGGCGCGATCATCTCCTTTCGCTGTTTTACCGGATCGAACCAGATATTCTGATCACGGAAGCATTTCCGTTTGGTCGCCGCCAGATGTTGTTTGAATTGCTTCCCTTGCTCGAAGCTGCACACGAAACGCCAAACAAACCAATTATTGTCGCTTCAATCCGAGACATCATGCAAGAAGGCCGGAGCGAGAAGCGCGTCGCGGAATCTACCAACCTAGTTGAGCAGTATTATGATCTCATATTAGTCCACGGGGATGAAAAACTGGTTCGTATTGAACAAACGCTGCAAGGCGCCCAATCATTCCTGGACAAGGTAAGATATACCGGTTTGGTGGCGCCCGAACGTGCGTTGACGCGGGCAGATTCGGAAGTTTCGTGTGATGTCCTCGTCTCTGTTGGTGGCGGTGCCTTTGGACAAGAATTGACCCAGACAGCGCTACAAGCAATGGCTTGGTCAAAGGAATTTCCAAGCAATTGGCTGATTGTTGGGGGCAGTGAACTGTCGCCCCCTGATTTCCAATTTTTGAAGGACAATTGTCCCAAGGGCATGCGGATCGTGAAACACCTTCCAAATCTAGTTTCTGTCATGAAGCAGGCAAAAGTATCCGTATCTCATGCAGGCTATAACACGGTCTGTGATATTCTGATTTCTGGGTGTAAAGCCCTGCTTTACCCCTATATCGGCGACAAGGAAACAGAGCAATTGCGTCGATCGAGACTATTGGCGGATAAAAATCTCGCTGCAATGATAGAGCCGGATGAATTGACTCCGCAGCATCTTGCCACCTCAATTGATGCACTGTCGCAGCGTATGCTTGCAACCAACAGTCTTGATTTGGCAGGTGCACAAAACTGCGCAAATATTCTGAGCGAATTCTTGAAAAAGAATAGATGAACTCATGTTGACTATATGGGGTTTTGCTTGAAAATAGGACTTCATCATTGTATCTGCACGCATAAGAATAAGGAAACAGTTGGCGCAAATGGGCAGAATAATCTTGGCGGCATCGGGGCTTGTCGCGCTCTGGTTGCTGATGTCTGGCATTTTCGACAAGCCGTTGATTTTAATCTTTGGTGTGATCTCGGTTGCGCTGTCCGTCTGGGTCGGGCTTCGTTTAGATATGGCGGATGGCGAGCGCCTGACATACCCGATTTCAGGGATACGGACACTACGATATCTCTGCTGGCTTCTCGTTGAGATTGCAAAGTCCAACTGGGCCGTCACAAAAATAATCCTGTCTGGCAAAAGTCCTGAAAAAGAAAATCTCTTTTGGGTACCCGTCACGCAAAAAAGTGACCTTGCACAGGTCGTGTTTGCCAACTCTATTACGCTCACCCCTGGAACGATTTCGGTGGAGACCGAGGGCGAACATTTTTTGGTTCATGCATTGGATTTTGGTGAAGGCGATATGGAAGCACTGGCAGACATGGACGCACGGGTGACCGCCATCGAAACAAATGCCGCTGGAGACGGGACATGATATTCCTTATTGCAACCATTGCATTGTTTGTTGGAATGGCACTCATTTTAATAAGGCTATATGCGGGTCCTACGCTCTATGATCGGGTGTTGGCAGGCAACGCTTTTGGTACCTACACAGTTTTGTTTATTGGTGTTTTGGGTTTTTTAATGGGGCGTCCTGACTTTTTGGATATTGCCCTGTTGTATGCATTGATAAATTTCGTGGGTACCATTGCCGTGCTCAAATACTTCCGATATCGGGCGATTGGCGACACGTCTCCACCACCGCGTGGCGAGCCGATAACGCGGGGCCAACTCAAAGACAGGGGCGCGCAGTTATGAGTGCACTACAGCCCTTCCTTGAGGTTCTGTCTTGGATTTTGATCCTGGCAGGCAGCGGATTCTTACTGATCGGCGCGATTGGTACCCTCAGATTTCCCGACTTCTGGACGCGGGTTCACGCAGTCTCCGTATCCGATTCTGGAGGCATGCTTCTGCTGATAGCCGGCATGGTGTTGCACTCGGGGCTCACGTTGGTAACGGCAAAACTCATCCTCATCGGTGGGTTCATTTTTATAACCGGTCCAACCGCAACCCATGCAGTTGCAAACGCGGCATTGGTCTCAGGCTTACTTCCAAGAAAAAAAGAGGTTCCAAAATTGGAAGATAAGCCGTCAAAAATTGCGAACGTGATCAAAAAGAAAGACCCCAAACCCCGCACGAAAGCAAAAAAGTAGATTACGATGGATGTTTTAATCAACCTGGTGCTTTTTATTATGTTGGTCGCAACGGCACTGGCCATTTTGAGAATGCGACACCTCTTTGCGGTGGTCATGTTGTCGGGCGTTTTCAGTCTTCTTTCCGCCTTGCTTTTTGTCACCCTCGATGCAGTGGATGTTGCGTTTACTGAGGCTGCAGTTGGGGCTGGCATTTCAACCGTTTTGTTATTGGGTACGATGGCACTCACAAGCCGCGAAGAAAAAATGCCCAGAAATTTCTCGTTACTGCCATTGATCGTGGTGATCATCACAGGGGTCGTCCTTGTCTACGGAACTTTGGATATGCCGAATTTTGGTTCCGCAGATTCCCCCGCACAAACCCATGTTGCAGCGGAATATTTGAAAAAGACACCGAAAGACACCGGCGTACCAAATGTGGTTACTGCCATCCTGGCGAGTTATCGCGGTTATGATACATTTGGGGAAGTCGTGGTTGTATTTACAGCTGCAATTGGGGTTTTGATCCTGATCGGCAACTTGGCCCGTCGGCGGGAGCCGGAGGAGTCAGACTGATGCGACATCACCTGATTTTGCGTGTCATAACCAAACTCCTGGTACCGCCGATCGTCTTGTTTGCGCTCTATGTTCAGTTCCATGGGGATTATTCACCCGGTGGTGGCTTTCAGGCTGGGGTTATTCTTGCAGCCGGGCTGATCCTATTCGGGATCGTCTATGGTCAGCGCAAAGTCAAAAAGGTTTTCCCGCCCTGGCTCGTTCACAAACTTGCAGCTCTGGGTGTGCTCATTTACGGCGGTACGGGGGTGATCAGTCTTTTAGCTGGTAAAGCCTTTTTGGACTATTCAGCACTGGCAGCACATCCCAAAGATGGACAGCATTATGGGATCATTGCAGTCGAACTGGGGGTCGGTGTGACGGTATCAGCCGTTATGGTTGCGATCTTTTATGCGTTTGCCGCTCGTCCCCCACGCATCAATGATGAGGATTGGTGAGACATGGTCTTAGAATTCGTCCTGGGTCATCTAAACTACTGGCTTTTTATCATTTTGATGATGACCGGCTTTTACATCGTTGTTTCGCGCGGGAATTATGTAAAGAAAATTGTTGGCCTGAACATTTTCCAGGTTTCGGTGTTCATGTTCTACATCTCCATTGGCAAAGTCACCGGCGGCACGGCGCCAATTTATCCCATAAACCTGCAGGTTGACCCCAACACGCTTTATTCCAACCCCCTCCCGCATGTGCTGATTCTGACGGCTATTGTTGTCGGTGTCGCCACCACGGCACTTGGCCTAGCTCTGATTGTACGCATTAGAGAAGAATACGGCTCGATTGAGGAAGAAGATATCCTTGAAATTGAAAGCGAAATGCAACGCAAAGAAAATGCCGAACATGGTAGCGCCATGGGAGGGCGTGCCTAATGGCAATTGCTCCAGATGATACGGCGCTGTTGACAACGCATTTTCCGCTTCTCACCGTTGTCGTTCCGCTCTTAATGGCGCCGATATGCATCCTCGTCGGCAATCGCTCTATCTCTTGGTTTTTGGCATTTGTTGCGAGCGCAATTTCACTCGCGTGTTCCGCGCATGTTTTGTTACAAGTGCTGGATGGCAGCATTCTGTCTTACGCATTGGGAGGCTGGAAACCACCTCTTGGCATTGAATATCGTATAGATGCGGCAAACGCATTTGTTCTATTGCTGATTTCTTTGATCAGCACAATTGTTTTGCCATATGCTAAAAAAAGCATTGAGCATGAGATCAAGCAAGTCAGTCATACTCTGTTTTATTGCTGCTATTTGCTGTGTTTTTCTGGTCTGTTGGGTGTGGTCGCGACAGGTGACGCGTTCAATGTGTTCGTATTTTTGGAAATTTCCTCCCTTTCCACCTACGTCTTGATTGCCATGGGCGCAGAGCGCGACAAGAGAGCTTTGACGGCTGCTTATGACTATTTGATCATGGGAACAATTGGCGCAACGTTTTTTGTGATAGGCATTGGCTTTCTCTATATGGCGACGGGTACGCTCAACATGGCAGATCTTTCAGTGCGTCTGGTCGAGCTTGGGGACAACCGAACTGTACAAGCCGGATTTGCTTTTATAATTGTCGGGATGGGATTGAAAGCGGCGATCTATCCCATCCATCTGTGGCTGCCCAGCGCCTACACCTATGCCCCGTCAGTTGTAACAACATTCCTCGCGGCAACAGCAACGAAAGCAGCCATCTATGTGCTGATGCGCTTCATGTTTTCCGTTTACCAACCCGGGTTCGTTTTTGAAGTACACACGCTGAAATTCATCATCATACCGCTGGCACTTGTTGCCATGTTTGCCGCTTCTATCATTGCGGTATTTCAGCAAGACTTGAAACGCTTACTTGCTTATTCGAGTGTCGCTCAAATCGGATATATGATGTTGGGAATTGGCTTTGTTAACTTAAACGGGCTTACAGCGACGCTGATCCACCTCTTCAATCATGGCGTGACGAAAGCCACCTTATTCATGGTTGTGGGTGCTTATGTCATGCGGGCGGGAGGCGTTTTCTGTGACCGGCTTGCCGGCCTGGGAAGGCAAATGCCTATTACCAGTGCTGCGTTTGTGATTGGTGGATTGAGTTTGATCGGGGTGCCGGGCACAGCCGGATTTATTTCGAAATGGGTTTTAATGCAGGCAGCGTTCGAAAAAGGATGGTGGTGGATGGCTATCCTGATCGTGGCTTCGTCACTGCTCGCCGTCATTTACATCTGGAAGATCGTCGAACTCCTTTACCTTCAAAAACCTGAAAAAGAAACCGAGCTTAAGGAAGTGCCATTGAGCATGTTGGTACCCATGTGGGTGATGGCACTCACGTGTATCTATTCAGGCCTCGATACAGATTTGACAATTGGGTCGGCCACCGTTGCTGCCAAGAGTTTGCTGGGAGGTGCAACCTAATGGACCTCAGTTTTGCGATCCTGCTTTCCATGGCTTTGCCGATTGTGGCTTGTATCAGTAATCTTTTGCACGGAGATGACAGAGCAAACCTTCGCGATGGGATTACCTTCCTTTCAGCGCTGGCTACCTTTGCGTGTGTGGTCTACATCCTGATTGCAAGTAAAGGTGAGCCGACTCCGTCCTTCACATTGCTTACCGTTATGCCAGGTTTAGAAATTTCCTTTTCAATTGAACCACTTGGCATGCTTTTCGGACTCATCGCGTCAGGCCTTTGGTGTGTAACTCACCTATATGCGATCGGCTATATGCGAGGAAACAACGAAGAAAATCATAGCCGGTTTTTTGCCGCGTTTTCATTCTCCATTGCAGCAACGCTGGCAATTGCCTTTTCTGCGAATATGTTCACGCTCTTCGTGTTTTACGAAGTGCTGACACTCTCAACCTATCCCCTTGTTGCTCATAAAGGCACGGAGGAAGCCAAACGCGGAGCGCGCGTTTATCTCGGAATTTTGATGGGAACATCCATCGGCTTTTTGTTGGTTGCGGTGGTTTGGACTTGGTATCTTGCAGGGACATTGGACTTCAAAGTTGGTGGTATTCTTAGCGGCAATGTCGAAGGCGCGATTGTTGCGGTTTTACTGGCGCTGTACGCATTCGGAATCGGCAAGGCTGCACTCATGCCCTTCCATCGTTGGCTGCCATCCGCGATGGTGGCTCCCACACCGGTTTCAGCGTTGCTGCATGCTGTGGCAGTTGTGAAGGCAGGCGTCTTCTCGATGTTGAAAGTAGGCATCTACATATTTGGAATCGATTTCCTCAGCGAAACCGGTGCATCGGAATGGTTGATGTGGTTAGCGGCATTTTCGATTTTAGCTGCTTCAATCGTCGCAATGACAAAGGACAATTTGAAAGCACGATTGGCATACTCCACGGTGAGCCAGCTCTCCTACATCACGTTGGGGATGGCTTTGGCGACATCCATGGGTGTGGTTGGTGGCGGGCTCCACATTGCCATGCATGCCTTCGGCAAAATTACGTTGTTTATGTGTGCAGGGGCGATATACGTCGCAACACACAAAACCGAAATTGGTCAGATGACAGGCCTCGGAAGGGTGATGCCCATCACCTATGGTGCATTTCTTGTCGGCGCTCTGTCGATCATCGGATTGCCCCCAATGGGAGGTTCTTGGTCAAAATGGCAATTGATGCTGGGGGCGGCAGACACAGGTCAACTTGTCATGATCGGGGTGCTGATGTTGAGTTCGTTGTTAAACGTCGTGTATCTGTTGGGTCCCATTGCAAGAGGGTTTTATCTCAGCGATGCAGAAAACGAAAAACTTGGATCAGGCGGAATAGCAGAAGCACCTTTCTGGTGTGTAGCACCTCCGGTCTTCACCGCGATAGGGTGTCTCGTTCTGTTTTTCTATGCCGGCGAAATCACAGCCTTTCTTGAACCCATTGCAGTTCGGCCGGGGGGGTAACCATGGGTGCTAAAAAAGACATAAAACCAACGAACCCGTCCACATTGCCTTGGCTTGGTCGAAAACTGCTTTGGCTAGACAACATGAAGAACGTCGATCGAATTGTTTATGGACTTTACGGCCTCTGTACCGTCCTGTTTCTTGCTGACTTCTTCTACAAGAAAAAGAGCTATCTGGATCTAGAAGATCTGCCCGGGTTTTATGCCCTTTATGGCTTTATCATGTGTGCAGCGCTGGTGATTTGCGCCCGCGGGATGCGGATATTCCTGATGCGCTCGGAAGAATACTATGCACCGGACGATGTTGAATCCGAAGCACATCCCGAGCATGATCTAAACCGGGAGAGCATTGATGATTGATGTCTTCCCGCCGTTTCTCGTTTTTGTGCTTGGAGCCCTTGTGCTTCCATTTGTTCCGGCTGGCTCAATCCGCGGTGGGATTTCACTTTTGGTTCCTGTTGTTTCAGCCGCGATTGTTTTTGAAACATCTCCAGGAATGTATGGACAGGTCGCGCTTGCAGGATTGGACCTCACAGTCATGCGAGTAGACAAGCTGTCGACGATTTTCGGGCTTGTATTCTCACTCGCAGCGTTTCTTTCACTCTTATATGCTTGGCATGTTAAAGACCTAGTGCAGCAGGTTGCCGCCCTTTTATACGCAGGCTCTGCGATTGGAGCTGTCTTTGCGGGTGACTTGATCACGCTCTTCATCTTCTGGGAAGGTACAGCGATCACATCGGTCTTCCTGATTTGGGCACGACGCACCCGAGGCGCGTTCGCAACCGGCATGCGATATTTGGTCATTCAGATTGGTTCGGGTGTACTTTTACTGGGTGGTGTCGCGCTATTCTACCGCGAAACCGGGTCTATTGCCTTTGAAGCGATGACCTTGGGAAGCTTTGCAACCTGGCTTATCTTTTTTGCCTTTGGCATAAAATGCGCTTTCCCCTTGTTGCACAATTGGCTTCAAGACTCCTATCCCGCTGCAACGATCACCGGTACGGTTATCCTTTCATCGTTTACAACAAAACTCGCTGTGTATGCTCTTGCACGCGGCTTTCCCGGTACTGAGATCCTGATTTACATCGGCGCTGTGATGACATTGTTCCCGATTTTTTATGCCGTGATCGAAAACGACCTGAGACGTGTTTTGGCCTATTCGCTGAACAACCAATTGGGGTTCATGGTTGTGGGCGTGGGTATTGGCACCGAACTCTCACTAAATGGCACGGCAGCGCACGCATTTGCCCATATTCTCTACAAATCCTTACTGTTTATGAGCGTGGGCGCTGTGTTATTCAGAACCGGTACAGCCAAAGGATCAGAGCTGGGCGGTCTCTACAAAACGATGCCCCTTACAATGGTGTTTTGTGTAATCGGGGCAGCATCGATCTCTGCTTTCCCACTCTTCTCGGGTTTTGTTACCAAATCGCTCATTCTTTCTGATGCAGCGCACGAAGGCTATTACATTGTCTGGGGGATTTTACTCTTTGCATCAGCAGGTGTGTTTCACCATTCTGGCATAAAAATTCCGTACTTTGCCTTTTTCGCTCACGACAGCGGCATGCGCCCCAAAGAAGCGCCAACGCACATGCTGCTCGCGATGGGCATAACTGCTTTCCTTTGCATTTTTATTGGTGTGTATCCTGACCCGCTTTATGCGCTTTTGCCCTATGACGTGAAATACGTTCCATACACAACCACCCACGTCATCACCCAATTGCAACTCTTGTTTTTCTCGGCACTGGCCTTCACCGTTCTCATGCGCACAGGCATTTATCCGCCCGAGCTGAAATCCGTAAACTTGGATTCGGATTGGACCTATCGCAAGCTTCTGCCAGCAATCGTTAGGCGCGGGTCAAACATATTCTTTAACATAATGGAGTTTGTTTCCTGGTTCGTCATAAGAAGGATAGAGCTGTTTATGAAAGCGCTCTACCGCTCTCATGGCCCAGAAGGTCGTATGGCCCGTGTCTGGCCAACCGGAGCAATGGTTTTGTGGATCGCCGTAATTCTTGGCGCAACCCTGTTCGTGAATTTCGTTTGACCGGGATTTGACGCTCGTACACACTCAGAAAATGGGCAAGAAAGTTCCGATATCGCTGAAACAAGACCCGCATGCTGTACAGGGCGATCTAGAACAGCGTCTGGAATCTGCGATTGGGCACGAAGTCCGAAAAGCCCGGAAGCGGCTGGACATCACGATATCAGAACTTTCCGATGCGTCTGGCTTGTCGATAGGAATGCTTTCCAAGATTGAGAACGGTTCCACGTCTGCCTCCCTCACCACATTGCAGATTCTTTCCGACGCTTTGGGTGTGCCCATCAGTTCGTTTTTCAAACGCTTCGAGGAAACACGTGCAGCCGTCCACGTGAAGGCAGGGGAGGGGTTTCAAGCAGAGCGCCGCGGAACACGTGCCGGACATCAATACAAGTTGCTCGGACACATTGGCGGGAATACCAGTGGCGTGACGGTTGAGCCTTACTTAATCACGCTTACCGAGGAATCTGATACGTTCCCGACATTCCAGCATGAGGGACTGGAATTCCTGTATATGCTGGAAGGACAAATCGAATACCGCCATGGGAACAAGCATTATGTGTTGAAACCGGGGGACAGCCTCTATTTTGATGCCGATGCACCCCATGGGCCGGTCACGCTGTTAAAACTGCCTGCAATTTACCTTTCAATCATCAGTTATCAACACGTTGAATGAAGAAATGAGCCGGTATTTTCACTAACAGGAATATTTTTTTCTTTTTATTTGACTGTTCTGCACAGCCAATTAACGTGCTTCCATGCATTTAAGGATACTGTCATGTGTGGAATTGTTGGTCTTTTTTTAAAAGACAAAGCGCTCGAACCAGATTTGGGAAATCTCCTGTCTGACATGCTGATCACCATGTCCGATCGAGGGCCGGATAGTGCCGGCATCGCCCTCTATAATGAGACTGATCAAGGCCGATCCAAGATCACCGTTCAGTCAGATAATGCGGACAAGGATTTTGAGACGCTTCATGGCGCTTTGCAAAAAGAACTGAAGGCAGATATCGACATGACATTGAAGGACACGCATGCCGTCTTTAAAGTTGCAGAAGATCAAGTGGATCACATACGAGACTTCATTGTTGCTTCGTTTCCCTCCGTTCGCGTCATGAGCAGCGGAGAAAGCGTTGAAATCTATAAGGAAGTTGGATTGCCAAAATCGGTTGTCGAGCGGTTTGACATACGACAAATGGCTGGGACACATGGTGTCGGTCATACCCGCATGGCAACGGAGTCGGCGGTGACGACATTGGGAGCACATCCGTTTTCAACCGACGAAGACCAATGTCTGGTGCACAATGGTTCTTTGTCCAATCATAACTCCCTACGCAGAAAACTGATCCGGGACGGCATGACGTTCGAAACGGAAAATGACACGGAAGTTGGCGCAGCTTACCTGGCCAACAAAATGCAAAAGGGTGCTTCGCTTGGAGAAGCACTGGAAGCCGGGCTAAAAGATTTGGATGGGTTTTACACCTTTGTCATCGGCACAAAAGACGGGTTTGGGGTTTTAAGAGACCCCATCGCTTGTAAACCAGCTGTTCTGGCAGAAACCGATCAGTATGTTGCTTTCGGATCTGAGTATCGAGCGTTGGTTGATCTACCGGGGATTGACCAAGCAAAGGTCTGGGAGCCTGAACCCGCGACCGTCTATTTCTGGGAGCGATAAATGGAAACACTGGATTTATCGCAAGTAAGCCTTCGGCAAATGAATGAAAAGCTTCAGGCTCAATCTGCAGGTTCCAACCAGACTGAGTGGGAAATTTTAAACCCGCGTGGTGCCCATGCGATCGCTTGTGGGTTGGACGGTCCCATTTCAGTCCGCGTAAACGGTTCAACCGGATACTATTGTGGTGGGATGAATAAGGAGGCAAACATAAATATTGTTGGCTCAGCGGGCCCCGGGGTTGCCGAAAACATGATGTCTGGGAAAGTGGTCATCGAAGGGGACGCCAGCCAGTATGCTGGTGCGACAGGACATGGGGGAACGCTCGTCATAAAGGGCAATGCGTCTTCGCGATGCGGTATATCCATGAAAGGGATCGATATCATTGTCCATGGAAACATAGGGCATATGTCTGCTTTCATGGCGCAATCAGGAAACCTGGTTGTTTGCGGTGATGCTGGAGATGCGCTCGGCGATAGTTTGTATGAGGCTCGTCTCTTTGTTCGTGGCAACGTCAAATCACTGGGAGCGGATTGCATCGAAAAAGACGTTCGTCCTGAACACCTCGCGCTGTTGGCCGATCTTTTAGAGCGCGGTGAAGTGCTGGATGCAAAACCGGAAGACTTCAGAAGATACGGTTCAGCTCGAAAACTTTACAATTTCAACATCGACAATGTGGATGCTTATTGATGACAAACCCTCCGACCCATCCGCGAATACCAGCAACGTTTGACGAGTATACAAATTCAGAAATTCGCAGAGCCGCGCAAACTGGAATTTATGACATCCGCGGTGGCGGCGCGAAGAGACGAATCCCTAATTTCGATGATCTGTTGTTTCTTGGTGCCTCAATGTCCCGCTACCCGCTGGAGGGATACCGTGAAGCTTGCAACACAAAAGTGGCACTGGGAACCAGATTTGCCAAAAATCCAATACACTTGGATATTCCCATCACGATTGCTGGCATGAGCTTTGGAGCGCTTTCTGGCGCCGCAAAAGAAGCCCTTGGCAGAGGTGCCTCAGCTGCTGGTACATCCACGACCACAGGTGATGGCGGCATGACCCCAGAAGAGCGGGGCCAATCCGATAAGCTTGTGTATCAGTTGTTACCATCGCGTTATGGAATGAATCCGGATGATCTGCGTAAAGCTGATGCAGTTGAAGTGGTGATTGGCCAGGGTGCAAAACCGGGCGGAGGTGGCATGTTGCTGGGACAGAAAATTTCCGACCGTGTCGCAGAGATGCGCAATCTGCCCAAAGGGATAGACCAAAGGTCAGCCTGCCGACATCCCGACTGGACAGGCCCCGACGATCTTGAGATTAAAATTCTGGAACTCAGGGAAATTACAGGTTGGAAGGTTCCAATCTACATCAAAGTTGCTGGGTCTCGACCCTATTATGACACAGCCCTTGCAGTGAAAGCAGGCGCTGATGTCGTTGTTCTGGATGGGATGCAAGGGGGGACCGCAGCAACTCAGGAAGTCTTTATAGAACATGTTGGTCAACCGACGCTGGCATGTATAAGGCCTGCTGTTCAAGCCTTGCAGGATCTAGGCGTTCATCGTGATGTGCAGTTGGTTTTATCAGGTGGCGTTCGAAACGGTGCCGATGTAGCCAAAGCCATGGCCCTTGGCGCTGACGCAGTCGCAATTGGCACAGCGGCTCTGATTGCAATCGGAGACAACGACCCGAAATGGGAGAGCGAATACAAGGAGCTGGGGTCAACTGCGGGCGCTTACGATGACTGGCATGAGGGTCAAGACCCGGCCGGCATCACAACACAAGAGCCCGAACTGATGAAGCGACTTGATCCGATTGCAGCTGGACGCAGACTTGCAAATTACCTCAAAGTGATGACGTTGGAAGCCCAGACCATTGCCCGCGCGTGTGGCAAAAATGATCTGCGTAATCTAGAGCCGGAAGACTTGGTTGCACTGACTGTCGAGGCTGCTGCAATGGCTCAAGTACCATTATCAGGGACGAACTGGATACCAGGACAAGGGTATTGACGGCTTAAAAATGTTTGACGAACGCAACGCGCGTTGGAATGATCGAATTGAAACAGGAACGCCAGCGCAGTGAAAAACCAAGGCGTGCTACAAACAAGGGTTTAGGGAGGGAAATATGCCTAAAGATCTCGCGAAATTTGCCAAGGATAAGGGCATAAAATACTTCATGATTTCGTTTACGGATTTGTTCGGCGGGCAAAGAGCAAAGCTTGTGCCAGCTGCAGCGATTGGCGACATGCAAGACGAAGGGGCCGGGTTCGCGGGGTTTGCAACATGGCTCGATATGACACCTGCGCACCCCGATATGCTGGCGGTTCCTGATCCGGCAAGCGTTATCCAATTGCCCTGGAAACCGGAAGTAGCATGGGTAGCAGGGGATTGCGTGATGGAAGAACTACCCGTCGATCAGGCGCCTCGAAACACATTAAAGCGCATGATTGCAGAAGCTGATGCGGAAGGCATGCGTGTAAAGACTGGTGTAGAAGCGGAATTTTTTCTCACTACGCCAGATGGGACCGCGATTTCCGATCCTCAGGACATTGCCGAAAAACCTTGTTATGATCAGCAGGCCGTCATGCGGCGGTATGATGTCATCGCCGAGATTTGCGATTACATGCTGGAGCTGGGATGGGGGCCGTATCAAAACGACCACGAAGATGCAAACGGCCAGTTTGAAATGAACTTCGAGTTTGATGATGTTCTCGCAACCGCAGATAAACACTCATTCTTTAAGTTCATGGTGAAATCAGTGGCGGAGAAACATGGCCTAAGAGCTACCTTCATGCCTAAACCCTTTGAAGGGCTAACCGGCAATGGGTGCCATGCTCATATTTCTGTTTGGGATAAGAAGGGCAAAAACAACATCTTCGAAGACAGCAAAGATGAGCTTGGTCTATCCGAAAAAGGATATCAGTTCCTTGGTGGCATAATGAAACATGCAACCGGCATGTGTGCGATTACAAACCCTACGGTGAACTCGTATAAACGCATTAATGCACCGGTGACTTCTTCCGGTGCAACCTGGGCACCGAATACAGTAACTTGGACATCAAACAACCGCACACACATGGTTCGTGTTCCGGGACCAGGGCGTTTTGAGTTGCGTCTCGCAGACGGGGCAACAAATCCATATCTCCTGCAAGCTGCTATCATCGCTGCCGGTCTGTCTGGTGTTCGTTCGAAAGCGGATCCTGGAAAACGGTGGGACATCAACATGTATACCGAAGGCCACAAAGCAAGAGGTGCGCAGAAGTTACCACTCAACCTTCTCGATGCCTTGCGCATGTTTGACAAAGACCGGGCCCTTAAATCCATGATGGGTGAAGAGTTTTCAGCAGCGTTTCTGAAATTGAAAAACGAGGAATGGAACGCTTATGTTTCTCATTTCACCGAATGGGAACGCATCAACACGCTGGATGTTTAAAGGGAGCGGCTTTTGCGATTGGCAACGGATTGGCGCTCTACAATGTGACCCGGCACCTCGCTGGAAACCATCGCTTCTTTCGTCTCCAGATGGTCCATCAACGCCTCTGCTACACTATGGCCCATTTCTGCGGCCGGCAGATAAATAGTGGTTAAGGCTGGAACAATGAACTCTGACCAATCGAGATTATCAAACCCCATGACCGAAACATCATCGGGAATAGCGATTCCCAATTCCTGCAATCGAAAATACACTCCAAGTGCGATTACATCGGAGAAACAAAGGATTGCGGTAAAGTTTTTGCCCGATTCTTTGATCGATCGTACGACTGTTTTTCCGCCTGATACGCTAAGATCTGTTTCGAAAAACGCGATGGAAACATTCGAGGATTGCGCAGAAAGCGCTCCCTCCTTTCGTGACCGAGTTCTGTCGCTTTCCAAGAGGGGACCATGTACCACTGCGATGTTCTGGTGCCCTTTTGAAATTAGATATTCAACAGCCAATTTCGCAAGCGCATGGTTGTCATACCCGATGGTAGGATAGGGGCTTTTTCCATTCCAAATAGATGTGAAGACAAACGGAATGTGTCGGCGCCGAAACAGGTCTAGCAATTCGGTACTGTGATCCGCGCCCGAAAGAATAAACGCGTCCGCACCCATGCCGAGCAGTTTGCGCGCTGCACCTAACTCTTCCGTTGCATCGGCATTTGAAATCGACAGAACCAGAGAATATCCACGCTTACTCAAGGTTTGCTCAACAGCATCAATGTACTTGGCAAAAACTGAATGCTCGATTGTTGGAATGATAGCCGCAATTGATTTGGAACGGTTTGTCGATAGCGCCCGTGCTGCAGGGTTGGGGAAATAATCCATTTTTTCGCAAGCAAGCAGTACCTTGTCACGCGTTGTAGGCTTGACGTTCGTGGCCCCATTCATCACCCGCGAGATGGTAGCTACCGAAAATCCTGTCTCCCTGGCAACATCACGAATTTTCCCAACCCTGTTCGACATCTACACTCTCACAAACCTGTCTGCCATGAATTTACCCTTGACTCTCAACCGAGCCTAAACATTAATGTAAACGGTTACATTCTGCAATCTGACGGGTTTTAGCGTGATTTCTAAAGTCTGGTAGATTTTGAAAATGTGAATCGTTCCATTTTGGGTTTGTACAATGATAAGACTGGAACACTTGGTGTGATGTTGGATGGACTTGTACGAAGCATAAAGGACCGTCGCCGATACATCGGTCTGGATGAAAAAGCGGTAAAAACTGCAGATGTGTTTTGCGGTCAGGCGACCTCTATCAAAGTCAAAAGCGGATCCTTGGTTTCGATCACCAATTTGAATGGCAGTCCGGGGATTTTCCTCACGGCCCTTGATGTAACGTCCAAGCATTTTTCGCCGCATGCATTCGATTTGCCCGATGCTAAGACAGTTTCGCTCACATCTATCAATTTCGATAGCCGCAAGATGGAAGAGATCGCGCTTGCTCGGTCCTCAACCCTGGAACAGGGCAAAGCAATCTGCATCTTTGATGCCAACTCGACAGTAAACGAAGAATTCCTTTTGAGAGTGAATGCCGATATTGAGATCTTCGCGGTGGTTCCTGTTGTGCCAACGTATCTGGAGAACGGCGGGGGCGGGCATTTCCGCCTTCAAGTATCAAACATGGACGGGTCTGATCGCGATTTTTTCATTCCTGATCCCCTTGGAAAAGTAGTCGATGAATGGCGTGTCGGAACGGGAACTGCCAAGGCATACGAACTGAAAAAAGGGCAGTTCGTCCAAATCATCGATGTCGAGGGTCAGCAATGTTCTGATTTTATGGCGATGCGCTCCGATGCTTTAGACAAGGGCCTTGAACGCTACATTGATTCAACCGTTTCCAGAACCATGTCAAGGAGCGCATATCCATTACCGGGGTTGCACGATAAGTTTTTTGATCAGGACATAAGACCGCTGTTGGCAGTCCGACAAGACACCGTTGGCCGGCACGATACTTTTGCCCTTGCCTGCACCGCACGCGGGTATGAAGAACGGGGTTTCCCGGGGCATATAAACTGCTCTGACAACATATCTACTGCGTATGAGCCCTATAGCATTGCGTCTCGCAAGGCTTGGCCAGCCATCAACTTTTTCTTCAATTCATGGATCGATTGGGCGGACCATAACATCGCCGCTGACGAAGCCTGGTCGCGTCCCGGTGACTATGTCGTCATGCAAGCGCTGACAGACCTGGTGTGTGTTTCTACCGCCTGTCCGGATGACGTCGATCCCATAAACGGATGGAATCCGACGGACATCCACGTTCGCGTTTATGAGGAGGATTCCACCATTTCACATTCAGTAGCCTGGCGCGCACAACCAGAGGACAGTGCACAGATGACCCGTCATTCTGCATTTCACCCGCGGACCTCCAATCTCACACAGGACTTTCAGGTGGCCAAAGACTTGTGGCTACCCAGCCAATTCGATGCGACCGGTGCCATTGCGGAGTATTGGGCTTGCCGCAATGGAGCAACCTTGCAGGATATGTCCAGCCTGCTGAAATACGATGTGGTCGGACCTGATGCCGAAGAGCTTTTGCAGGCTTGCATGACCCGAAATGTGACCAAGCTTTCACAGCATCGCGGCTTTTATGCCCTTATTTGCGATGATCGTGGAAGCGTGATCGACGATGGGACTTTGTTCAGGCTTGAGCCAATGGCATTTCGTTGGTGTTGCGGGTCGACCAATTCGGCGCTGCATCTGCAAGAACAAGCTGAAAAGCTTGACCTAAAAGCCAAAATCTTGGCCCACGGTCATAAAACAGCGAACCTTGCACTTCAGGGGCCTAAATCACGAGAAATTCTGAAGGAAATCGTATTTACACAACCCACTCGTCCGTCCCTTGAAAATCTGAAATGGTTTGGGTTCACCGTCGCCCGATTAAAGGATCGGGATGGTCCAATGTTCATGCTATGCAGAACAGGATTTACCGGCGAGTTAGGATACGAGATTTTTTGTGATGAGCAGGATGCCGTTGAGATCTGGGATGGGGTGGTCGCTGCAGGCGACAAACACGGCTTGAAGCCCATGGGTTCTCATGCTTTGGACATGCTCAGGATAGAAGCAGGATTAATGATCGCAGGGGCTGAGTTTGGCCCAGATGCTGATGCACTGGAATCCGGACTGGCGTTTGCCGTTGATTTGAAAAAAGAAGATTTTATCGGCAAAGATGCGTTGCTTCGCAACAGTGGGGCAATCCGACGTAAACTGGTTGGCCTGGCCTTTAAAGGCAGTGAGCCGCCCCACCACGGAGATGCGGTCTTTTTGGGAAGAGAGCAGGTGGGCGTCGTGACCAGCGGATGTTTTTCTCCACAACTCGGGCATGCAATTGCCATGGCGCGTATTGCGATCGAGAATGCGGAAACCGGGGCCGAATTGGAAGTTGGAAAGCTGGATGGGCACATGAAACGTCTGCCATGTTTGGTAACGAACATTCCGTTTATCGACGCAAAACGGGAAAAGCCCAGAGCCTGACCACGGGCGGAACCAAAGCTGGTGTTGTAGGAACGAACAGCATTTGGAAAGGCGTTGAACCGTTCGTTTACTGATGGTCCTGAAAAACCAAGAACCAGCAGCACCTCCATTCGATAGAGGGACCAGATCACCCATTTTCCCAACAAAGGTCTTGTCAGGGGCGTGCCTGTCTTTTGACTAATTTTCAGCCAGCCATTCAGCAATGACATCGACTTGTTCATCATTGCGTAAAGTGGGTGTATGGCCAGTATCTTCAAATTCGACAAGCACTGTCTCCGGCCCGCAGGAAAGCATTTTGTGCGCAGTTTCCTCCGAGAGAAAACTTGAATTTTTACCTCTCAATATCAAAACAGGGCAGGTAATTTTTTCCCAGGTTTCCCACATTTCGACGTTGAAGTAGGAAATTGAATCCCGAAACGCATCGCCAACGCGAGAATCGACTTTCATCTTGAAAGTTCCATGTTCGGTCCGTTTGCAGGAATACTTTGCCATATGCGCCCAGTCTTCATCATTCATTGGACCAAACTCGGGATAAATTTCACGCAGATAGTCTTCTACTTCTTTAACAGACCCAAATTCATCCGAGCGACCGATATATTGTGCGATGGACAATAGCGCATCCCTTGAAACTTCCGGGCCGATATCATTTACAACCAAACGTCGAATAGGGGATTGTGCAACCGAGGCGAGCACCATACCGATAATACCACCCATCGAAGTGCCCACCCAGTTGACTTCCGTAACCCCCAATCGCGCAATCAGGGTGTTCATATCTGAGTTGTATTGAAGATAGTTATACGCTTCATCACTCAACAAATGATCGCTGTCTCCCCGGCCAACCACATCAGGACACACGACCCGATATCGGTCACAAAGCTTGCTTGCAAAGTAGTCGAAATCTCGTGCGTTACGCGTAAGCCCGTGGACGCAAAACAAGGTTTCCTGGCGATGAAACTTCGAAACATCGCCCCATTCCAGATAGTTTACGCGGTGAAATCCATGAAACCCCAAACCCAGAAAATAGTGTTTGGAATAGGCTTTTGCTGGCTTCTTAAGACGATGTGGCATGTGTTTTGAACCTGTAAACTACGAAAGAGATTTCAAACGCTTCTGAAGTGCATCAATCTGTGCCTGAATTTCCTTGAGTTCTTCATCTCTGTCACCGTTTTCTACGGCTGTATCCACCGGATTCTTTGCTTCATTAGATGAGGGTGAAAAAGCATTCATGCCCTGAAAGAACTCCACCGTTCTGTTGAACACTTCCATATTCTGGCGGGCGATGTTTTCGCCGAACCGTGCCATGGTCTGGGAGTTAAAAGTGACCATCTCTTCAAAGGCCTCTTTCATGCGTTCACGCTCGGAAGCAAACACGCGCATTGACTCCCGTAAATATTCAGGAACCATTTTCCCATACGCGTCGTCGTACATCATGATCAACTGTTTTTGTACATCCAGAGGGAAGTGATAGTTCGATTGACCCGTCTCGCGTTCGTAGATGATTTGATTGAGAATGCTGCGGGTGAGATCTGCGCCTGTCTTCGCATCCGCAATTTTAAAGGCAGCACCGGATCTTACCAAATTCACGACATCGTCCAACACGATGTAGGTGCTGGTAGCGGTGTTGTACAATCTGCGATTGGGATACTTTTTAATCAGTATTAGATCAGCATCCTGTTCCGCTTCTGTTTGCAAACGATTGGGTTCTTCCATTGCAATACCGTTTTTGGTGCGCTGCAACACAAATATGGCATCATCCCTTGCTTGGCAATCAAAAACAAAGAAACCGCCATCCGTTTCCGGAGGCGGTTTCTCGTATGGTTAAGCATTCCTGGGAGGATTGTTTAACTTAAACAGTGCCGGAGAAGGTTTTTGAATAGGCT
The DNA here is from genome assembly GCA_039191645.1 of Pseudomonadota bacterium. Classification (GTDB taxonomy): domain Bacteria; phylum Pseudomonadota; class Alphaproteobacteria; order Rhizobiales; family Rhizobiaceae; genus JAALLB01. Next base: position 93,879 of record JBCCXO010000003.1, read on the forward strand.
TGGCGGCCCGCATCACCGGTATCTTTCATCACTTTGCTTGTAAGTTCAGAGAACCCTTTAACTTGCTCTGAATAGCGCTCGGTAGCAGAAGCGATGTTGGACGTCGCGACCTTATAGAACTCAGGCAAATCTCCTGATTTATTGAGGGCTTTGATGCCATCAAATGAAGCAGCGACATTTGAAACATAGTTGTCGTAAGCTTTTTTAGCCAACGTTTCGCTGCCCTTAAACATCGCAGCATTAAACTCGATCATGCTCTCAAAGAATTTCTCTGAGTTTGCAATGTGTTTTGTCATGTACTCTTTTGATTGTTCCAGAGTTTCAGCACCGTCAATCTTCTTAGTCATGTTCTGATCCTTAGTTTGGATGGGTTGGGAACCTCGCTTGCGCGAAACATCCATATATTAGCAAATTAATTGTGCAATGCAACAAAATATTGTGCGCTGCACAAAAAATGCTTGGCTTAGGCCTGTTGAAGTCGTCGTACAAATGACTTAGATATGCGATAACAACACGTCTTAATTGCACAATTAACAATTGTCCCATGCGTGTTGGCGTGGTTTGGAGGCCGTGCTTTCTCAAGTTTTATTTTGCTTGGGAAAATTATTGTGTGATGATGATGTCACCCGAGTCCAAACGACGGAGCACCCCTTGAAAGAAACAAGAAATCTAACTGCCGCACAACTTTTGGTACGGTGCCTTGAGAATGAGGGTGTCGAATACATTTTCGGGATACCTGGCGAGGAAAACATTGCTGTGATGGACGCACTCCTTGACAGTAAAATCAAATTCATTGTTACACGCCATGAGCAGGCTGCAGCGTTTATGGCAGATGTCTACGGCAGACTTACTGGCAAGGCAGGGGTTTGCATGTCGACATTGGGCCCTGGGGCGACAAACCTCGTAACAGGTGTCGCAGACGCCAATATGGATCGAGCACCTGTTGTCGCGATTGCCGGACAGGGCGCGACAACCCGAATGCACAAGGAAAGTCATCAAATCCTTGATCTCGTCAATCTGTTCGCACCAATCACGAAGTACAGCACGCAGATTCGCGAGCCCGAGATCGTTCCCGAAGTTGTGCGCAAGGCGTTCAAATTCGCGCAGGCAGAGAAGCCCGGTGCAGCCTTTATCGATTTCCCGGAAAACGTTGCAGACATGCAAGTAGGAAATGCAGTGCCACTGAGAGTGCAGTCACCTTTGTTGCCTGAGGCTGCGCGGGGAAAGTGCAGCCAAGTTGCTGAAACCATCAGCAAATGTAAGAACCCGGTCATCATTGCCGGTAACGGAATCATCAGGCACAATGCAAGCCAGGCATTGATTGAATTTGCCGAAACGATAAACGCACCCGTCGCCACCACGTTTATGGCGAAAGGGGTAATCCCGTCATCGCATCCTCTAAGCATTGGCACGGTAGGTCTCAAGGCACATGACCTCGTCGCATTCGGTATCGACGAAGCGGACCTTGTCATATGCATTGGCTACGACATGGTGGAGTACGATCCGGCCCATTGGAACCCTAAACATGACAAACAGATCATCCACATCGACGGCTCGCCGGCGGAAGTCGATGCAAATTACATCGTCGAAGCGGGTGTGATTGGTGACATCAAAGATTCCATGCGGCGCATCGCGGCCAGGAGCGAGCGTGACCCAAGCAAGCCTATGAAGAAACTGCGCGAAAGAATTGTGACCGAGTTGAACGCGCATGAAAACGACAAAAGCTTCCCGGTCAAACCACAAAGGATCATCTGCGATATCCGAAAAGCGCTTAAACCGGAGGATGTTGTTATCTCGGATGTTGGCGCCCATAAAATGTGGATGGCACGGATGTTTCAGGCAGAAAGACCAAACACCTGCATCATATCAAATGGTTTTGCATCCATGGGGATCGCACTCCCGGGTGCCATTGCCGCCAAGCTGATCTATCCGGAACGCAACATCCTTGCTGTATGCGGAGACGGTGGCTTTATGATGAACAACCAAGAGATCGAAACCGCGGTCCGCCTTGGGCTCAACATCACCGTCTTGATGTTCAATGACAATAAGCTTGGTTTGATCGAATGGCATCAACTCCGCGAATTCGGCCGAAAAAGTAATGTAGACGTTGGCAATCCGGATTTTGTGAAGTTTGCGGAGAGCTTTGGCGCAGTGGGCTACAAAGTGGAAGACGCAGAAGACCTTGGCCCGATTCTGGAAACCGCGCTGCAGGACGGGCGCGTCTCCCTGATCGATTGTCCGGTCGACTACACAGAAAACATGAAACTTACCGAGCGTTTAAGAAGCATGAAATCGCTCGAAGAAGAATCTGAACTCGTTAAATAAGGTTGTGAATATGCATGCATTTCAGTTTCAGACTACAAAATCCATCCTGAGCGAAGTCGGTAGTACTTCAAAAATCGGCGAGATCATGGCCGATATGGGATGTAAGAAAATAGCCTTTGTTACCGACAAGATCATATTGGAACTTGGCTTGGCACAAGCTGCCTTGGACGGCCTGAAAAGTGCAGGTATTGGCGTTCATGTGATTGATGAAGTGGTCGCTGATCCACCGGAATCAATGATTTTAAAGGCCGTTGAAGAAGCAAAATCAGAGGGCATTGATGGTGTCGTATCCGTTGGAGGTGGTTCCTCCATGGACACCGCTAAACTGATTGCGGTTCTGGTCGGTTCGGACCAACCAATCGAAGAAATGTATGGTGTAGGTTTGGTCAAAGGTGGACGTTTGCCTATGGTCTTGGCGCCAACCACCGCCGGTACTGGTTCTGAAGTTACACCGATCTCCATCGTAACCACCGGGACAAATGAGAAAAAGGGCGTTGTCTCCCATCAACTTCTGCCGGACTGGGCAATTCTGGATGCTGAACTAACGGTAGGGCTTCCTGCACATGTTACAGCGGCTACCGGTATAGATGCGATGGTCCACGCGATTGAGGCCTATACATCGAAACACAAAAAGAACATCGTATCCGATACGCTGGCGCGACAGGCTTTAGACTTGTTAGGAAACTCGATTTATGCTGCTTGCAACACACCGGAAGATCGCGATGCACGCTCGAACATGCTGTTGGGATCGATGCTGGCAGGCATGGCTTTCGCCAATGCGCCAGTGGCAGCAGTACACGCGTTGGCTTATCCGCTGGGCGGACACTTCCATGTTCCTCATGGCTTGTCTAATGCTTTGGTTTTACCCTACGTTCTCGATTTCAACATGACAGAGGCAGCGCCGCTTTATGCAGAACTTGCTCCGATCATTTTCCGTGACACCGCTGGCAAGTCAGAAAAGGATGCGTGTGACGCGATGGTAGACGGTTTCAAGAAAATGGGACCCGACCTCGGAATGCAAAGCAAACTCGCAGAGGTAGGCGTGAATCACAACCACCTTCCGATGCTTGCTGAGGATGCCATGAAACAGCAGAGGTTGTTGGTAAACAATCCAAGGGAGATGACCTATGAAGCCGCGCTTGACATCTACACGCAGGCGCTTTGAACATAGTGGCAGTTAAAACGGAGTGTCGACGTGAACGATAAGGACAATGGTTTTGAGGCGATCATGGACATCTGGCAACAAGGTCAGAATGCTTTCATGAAAGCCCAGGCAGACGTTGCTGAACAGTTTAAAAATTCTCTTACGGGAAATCTGTCAGCGCAATCAAATCCACAAATGGATCCGATGGCCGCATGGCAGGCATTCATCAAGTCCTGGGCGCCGACGCTGGACATGAACACGTTCACCCAACCCCACAGTGCATTTGCTCCTGATTTCAACAACGGACCTGATGCCTTCTTCTCAATGCTTGAACCTCAAAAGTGGACACATTACGCCCCGGAACAACTGCGGGTCATGCTGGATGCGATCGCCCGTGGGCCTCAATTTGCCGATTTGATGATGCCTCAGCAAGGCATGGCGCAAGCCTGGCGTGAATCTCTTGATTACCAACAGGCAGCAAGTGATATGTCACGGGTAATGCAGGAAGCCTGGACTGCCGCCTATGGCACATACAGCGAAAAATACACGCTGGAAGATTTGAAATCAGGCAATGTAAACGAGGCATTGGATGAGTGGTTGAAAGCTGCAAACAATGCACTTTTAGAAGCCCAGGGAAGCACGGCATTTCTCGATGCGCAAAAGCGAATGATCCGTGCTTCAACCGAAATTCGGGCTAGGCAGCGCGATATGGCCGAGGATTGGAGCGAGGTCTGGCAAATACCCACGAGAACGGAAGTTGATGATCTCACCTTGATCGTTCATCAGCTGCGAAGGGAGCTGCGCGAGCTCAAGCGGGAGTTATCCAGACTAAAGGGAGACATTTCCTGATGGCATTCAATCAGGGAAAGGATGGTGCACCAGCCGTGGACACAGATGCTGCAATGGAAGCTTGGAGCGTTGCGATGCGGCAAATGCTGGATACTGGTACTAAAGCTATCCGTTCAGGTGGTGTTCTTTCTCAGGTTACCAATGAAGAAGTTCAGATAGCAGAAAGCCCTTTGGAAACTGTTTTCGAAATCGACAAGGTTCGACTGTTTCACTATGAACCCTTGGCCAAGAAAAAAGCAGACCTGCCACCCGTTGTAATTTGCTACGGATTGTTCGGGCGTCAAAGCATGATCGACCTTCAGGAGGATCGTTCGCTTGTCCGAAATCTGCTTGCAGCTGGGGTTGATGTCTATGTTGTAGATTGGGGAAACCCCACCCGCGCCGATCAGTTTTTAAATTTCGACGATTATGTGGATGCCTATCTCGGACTGTGTCTGGAGGAGGTCGTAAAGCTAAACGGTGGCAAGCCCGCTTGTCTGTTTGGGATTTGTGAGGGCGGCACCTTCGCGGCGATGCTAGCGGCGTTACGCCCGGATTTGCTATCTGGCTTGGCGCTTGCGATCACACCGATTGATTTCCAAGGCGACCATGAAAATTTCTGGTTGGGTGAGGGGTTTCTCAACGCTTGGATCGGAAATCTTGGAACGGATGACATCAATCTCCTGATCGAAACTTACGGCATGTTGCCAGGCGCGATGACGGGCGCAATTTTTTCATCCCTCACCCCGGTCAATAGCATGACAAAATACAATCTTGGTCTTGCCAAAATGGATGGAAACAAAGATGCACTTCTAAACTTCCTAAGAATGGAAAAATGGATCGCAGACCGTCCCGATCATCCTGGCGCGTTGGCTAAACAATGGTTGAACGACCTTTATCGGGAAAACAAACTGGTAAAAGGCGAATTTTCAATAGCGGGCCAACAGGTCGACTTGTCAAAGATCACCTGTCCGGTTCTGAACATTTATGCGCTGCAGGATCACATCATTCCTGTTAGTTGCTCCAAAGCATTAAGTAAGTTCATCAAAGATCGCAATTACGCGGAAATTGGATTCCCAGGCGGTCATGTTGGTGTGTTCGTAAGTTCCAAGGCACAAGGTGTCGTAGCAGGTGGGCTGATAGAATGGCTTAACCGTTCGCAGGGAAAATCAGCCAAATCCAAAGGATCAAAAAAGAAGCAGTAAAGTAAGATTGCGTGTGAGAAGGAGGGGCCTGTTTTACGATGGTGGACAAAGTTGTTTCGCTGGAAGATGCGATTGCTACAATTGCCGATGGTGACACGGTTTGTGTTTCAGGTTTCGTCGGGATCGGAACGCCGGAAAGTCTTTTGCGCGGCATCGAACAGCGCTTTCTTGCGCATGCGGCGCCAAAAGACATTTCCTTGTTGTTTGCAGCAGCGCCGGGTGATGGAAAAGACCGGGGGCTAAACCGCCTTGCCCATTCCGGTTTGGTAAGGCGCGCAATTGGTGGGCATTGGTCCCTCGTACCCAAACTGGGCGCACTGGCAATGAATGAGGAAATAGAAGCCTACAATCTGCCATTGGGTTGTATTTCGCAGCTCTATCGTGACATTGCGGCGGGAAAACCTGGTATGTTCTCCAAGGTAGGCCTTCATACATTTGTTGATCCAAGGCAATCGGGCGGTGCCATCAACGCACGCACGAAGCATCCGCTGGTGGAAGTGCAGGAGATCAAAGGAGAGGAATGGTTGTTTTACCATTCAATCCCCGTCAACGTAGCGCTAATACGAGGCACCACCGCAGATCCTTTTGGCAACATAACCATGGAACGTGAGGCCTTGACGCTGGATATGCTCCCGATCGCTATGGCGGCAAAAAACTCGGGTGGTCTTGTTATCGCTCAAGTCGAACGCATCGCAGCCCCTGGTTCATTGATGCCAAAAGAAGTTGTCGTGCCCGGCAATCTGGTTGATTGCGTTGTTCTATCCGAACCGGACGAACACCTACAAACCTACCAAACACCCTATAGCCATGGTTTTTCCGGTCGGATGAAAGCCGTGGTGGATACGCTCGCTCCAATGGAACTTACAGAGCGCAAGGTAATTGCAAGACGGGCAACCATGGAATTGCCAGTAAACGGTGTTGTAAATTTAGGGATTGGAATGCCGGAGGGGGTCGGTTCTGTTGCGAACGAAGAAAACATCATTGATTGCATCACACTTACAACGGAAGCCGGTGTCCACGGAGGTGTACCGCAGTCAGGCCTGGATTTTGGTGCCGCAGTAAACGCAAATGCAATCATCCAAACCAACCAGCAATTCGATTTCTACGATGGTGGCGGGCTGGATCTTGCTTGCCTTGGAATGGCAGAAACAGATCGATTGGGAAATGTAAACGTCAGTCGATTTAAGGATCGTTTTGCGGGCGCAGGTGGCTTCATCAACATATCCCAAAATGCGCGCAAAGTTTTATTTGTCGGAACATTTACCGCTGGCGGTTTGAAGGTGAAAGCAGGCGGTGGCCGGATTGAAATTGTGCAAGAGGGGCGAAATTGCAAGTTCACGAAGGATGTTGAGCAGATTACCTTCAATGGTCAATTTGCGGCAACGCAAGGGCGCGAAGTGCTCTACATAACAGAGCGATGTGTATTTGAACTCACCAGCGATGGTTTGGCATTGATAGAAGTGGCACCTGGCATAGACATCGATAGAGATATTTTGGGTCAAATGGATTTTTCACCGGTTGTGAAAGATCCAAAAGAAATGGACGCGAGGATCTTCAACGAACGTACAATGAAACTTCGCAAAGAGATGCTCGACATTCCAATCGTACAGCGATTGGTACACGACGAGATTTCAAACATCGTATATGCCAATATGAGTGGACTGGATGTTTCGACAAAGGAAGAACTCGCAGCGCTCGATGATGAATTGAACCGCTTCTTCACCAAGCTTGGTCGCAAGGTAAACATCGTTGCGAATTATGATGGCATATCAATCGCACCTCGATTGTCATCCAAGTTTATGAATTTGTTGGGGCAGCTTGAGTACGATTATTATCTCACGTCTACCCATTATACGACCAGTGCATTCATGCGACAGAAACTCGGTCATGATTTCAAGAATCGCTCTATTCCGCCGCACATTTTTGAAAGCCGGGAGGAAGCTGCTAAATATCTTAAAACGGAAGTTGGAGAGTAAGTCTTATCCATGTCGTGAATGGGTATTGCCTGTCATTGGGGGGTAGGCCACACTAAAGGTCGACTGTGTTATCTTTGGGAGGGATAGAACATGGCCAAACCGCGTCTCATCGGGTTTCAAGATCTCGAGTTTGCGCCGCGATTTGAATACGGACATATGGCACAAGCTGTCGAAGTCTGCGGGAGCAAGGACCTAACAGAACTCGGCACTGGCTTTGCGCGCATGACGGCCGCTGAAATCCCCTGGACGGTGAAATATGATGAAATCATTTTGGTCATAGAAGGCGAGTTTACCGTTGTAACAGATGACGGAGAATATACCGCCGGTCCTAAGGACAGCATCTGGTTACCAAAAGGAACCAAGTTGACCTACCGCGCCGAAAACGCTTTGGTTTTCTATGCCATACATCCCGCTAACTGGGCTGGATAATTCATGAAAATCAAACGCTTACCAAAAGATGATACCTCAAACGGTTGGAGCGCAGTGCTTCAAGATCGCGCGCCTACACCACAATTGGAAAGTGACGTTTACGCCGACTGGATTGTGTTGGGTGGAGGATATGCGGGCCTTGCTGCAGCAAGAAGACTGGCCGAGAACTGTCCGGAAGACAAAATTGTTCTGGTAGACGCTGGGGCAGCGGGTGAAAACGCATCGGGTCGAAACTCCGGATTTGCCATTGATCTGCCCCACAATGTCGGTTCGTCTTTGGATGAACTTGAAGGGTCTCATCGGTTCATGCGTCTGGCCCGGTTTGCCATCGATCACCTCGAGGGATTGGTTAAGGAGCATGGTATCGAGTGTGAATGGTCCAAGGACGGGAAATACCATGCAGCGGTGTCTGAGCGCGGTACCAGAGAAGTTCTGGAGCCCTTCGCAAAAGAACTAGACGCCTTGGGCGAGCCATACGAATGGGTCCGCGGTTCAGACCTGGCGCAAAAACTGGGAACAGAACATTTTACGGCTGCACTTTATACTCCGGGTGGTTCATTGATGAACCCGGCGGCGTTAACGCGGGGACTTGCGGATAATTTACCCGCCAATGTCACCCTGCATGAGCATTCACCGGTTATCGATGCGATTTTTGAAAACGGAATACATCTGACGACTGAAAAGGGATCTGTTCGAGCCCCAAAGATGATTTTGGCTGCAAATGGATTTTCTGAGCAGTTTGGGTTTTTTCCCAGAAAGTTTTTTCATCTCTCTGCTCAGGCAAGTCTGACCAGACCATTGAGTGAAACTGAACAAAAAACCTACGGTGTAGAAAAACCCTGGGGTCTCACCCCTGCAAATGCATTTGCAGGCATTACAATGCGTTATACAAACGATCGTCGCATTCTCATTCGGCAAGGTCTTGACTACTGCCCCTCTCAACGGGTCTCAGAGCAAGAGCGGTTGGAAGCGCAAAAGCGGCACAAAAAACTCTTTGATCAGCGGTTCCCAAATTTGCCAGATGTGGAAATGGAGCACACCTGGACTGGCATTGTCTGTCTTTCGCAAAACAGCGCACCGGGTTTTGGGAAGATTGCACCAAACGTTTGGTCAGCTGTTTGTCAAAATGCGGTTGGGGTTACCAAAGGGACCTTCGGTGGCATTCTCGCCGCAGATATGGCAACGGGAAGAGAAAATCCATTGATCGAAGATATGCTCTCTTTGGGAGAACCCAATACCTTACCACCACGTCCATTCCTCGACCTGGGGATCAGGGTAAGGTTTATGTGGGAACTTTGGTCTAACCGTCATGAAGCCTAGATGACTGCGCCCTCTGAAAAATGACAGCAATAAGAAAAACTCAAGTCGCAATAATCGGAGCGGGACCGGCGGGATTGTTGCTTTCGCACCTTTTGTTCAAGGCTGGGATCAGTTCAATTGTGCTGGAGCGCCAGACAAGGGAACATGTTGAAGGGCGTATTCGTGCAGGCGTTTTGGAATGGGGTTCTGTTGAAATTCTGCGAGAAGCGGGTTTGTCGGCACGCATGGATAAACAGGGCCTGGTTCACGATGGTTTTGAACTCGCATTCCACGACCTCAGACATCGCATTGATCTGAGAGGATTGGTCGGGAAAGGCGTTATGATTTATGGCCAAACGGAACTGACGAAAGACTTGATGGAACAAAGACATGAAGATGGCGGGGAACTTATCTTCAGTGTGGGTAATATTTCAATCGAGAACCCGGAAAATGGAAAGCCTCGCCTGCGCTATGGCATAAACGACGATCAGCAGGAGATTGAGTGTGACGCAATTGCAGGTTGTGACGGGTTTCATGGCATTGCTCGACAATCGATGCCGAAAGACGTTCTAAAGACCTATGAACGCGTTTATCCTTTTGGGTGGTTAGGGTTGCTGACAGATACACCACCGGCCTTGGAAGAGTTGATCTATGCAAACCATGATCGTGGATTTGCGCTTTGTTCCATGCGATCCAAAACACGCAGCCGATATTACATTCAATGCGCTGTAGATGATCATGCGGAAAACTGGTCTGATGAGAGGTTCTGGAAGGAACTGAAAAATCGGCTGAATGCAGAGATTGCGTCGCGCATCGTCACGGGCCCGTCAATCGAAAAGAGTATCGCGCCCTTGCGCTCATTCGTTGCAGAGCCGATGCAGTATAGAAATCTCTTTCTAGCGGGTGACGCTGCACATATTGTTCCGCCAACCGGTGCGAAAGGATTGAACCTTGCGATTGCAGATGTTGCTGTATTATCGAAAGCGCTTCACGAGTCTTTCAACAAGGGTAAGCCAACATTGCTCGAAAGGTATTCTGAAACCTGCCTTCGCCGCGTATGGAAGGTAGAACGGTTCTCTTGGTATTTGTCCAAAGTGATGCACCAGTTCCCGGACAACGATCTCTTTGAGAAAAAGATGCAGCAGGCCGAATTTGAATATATGATGCAGTCAGAAAGCGCTTCACGGGCAATTGCTGAAAATTATGTTGGCTTGGCCCTGGAACTCTAGGTGAGCATCAACATGGCGGATAGATCAAAAACAGGAGCAGGTACCCGGCGTGAAGTGCTGGGTGAAGCCTATGTCGATAAGAGCAATGCAGCAAAAAACACGTTCAACGAACGCTTCATCGAGCTGATAACCGAAAGTGCTTGGGGGCATGTTTGGTCAGATCCAACGCTGTCTAAGAGAGATCGATCTTTGATTACGATTGCCTTGCTTGCAGCCCAGGGAAACAAGGATGAGCTGGCGCTGCATCTAAGAGCAACAAAAAATACGGGTGCATCGCACGACGAGGTTCGCGAAGCGCTTCTTCACGTTGCAATCTATTCAGGTGTCCCGAAAGCCAATAGCGCAATCAAAATAGCACAGAAAATACTTGCTGAAGGTGAGGAAGAATCTGAATGACCAAGAATGGTGTGTTCATTCCACGGGATCGCAACTGGCATCCGGTTCACGAAACACCTCAATATAAATCATCCGTTTTGCGAAGCCCGAAAAAGCCACTGATTTACATCCCGTCGACATCCAGCGAGCTAAATGGACCCGTGTTTGGTCATGATCTGTTAGGCGAGCTGGACAACAATCTGATCACGAATTTCTCTCGCAATCAAGGAACGCCAATCGGACCGAGGATAATTGTTCACGGCAATCTAATGGATGAAAACAAAAATCCGGTTCCCAATGCGTTGATTGAAATCTGGCAGGCCAATGCAGCTGGGCGCTATCGCCATAAGAATGATACGTATCTTGCTCCGCTTGACCCTAATTTTGGCGGATGTGGTCGGACAATAACCGATGAAAACGGAGCGTATGAATTTGTCACCATCCAACCTGGCGCCTATCCATGGTCCAATCACGAAAATGCCTGGCGTCCAATGCATATTCATTTTTCAATTTTTGGACACAGCTTTGCGCAGAGGCTGATAACGCAGATGTATTTTGAGGGCGATCCCCTGATCCCGCTTTGCCCAATAGTCAATGCAATTCCGAACCAGCGAGCAATCAAAATGTTGACCGCTCGACTGGACATGCAAAGGGCCGTTAGTATGGATTGTCTGGCCTACCGTTTTAACATTGTTCTGCGGGGAAAGTCAGCAACACCATTCGAAAATCAGAAGGGGGGTAACTGAAATGCAACACGATAGAGAGCTGGCGGAAAGCCCCTCCCAGACAGCAGGTCCCTATGTTCACATTGGTTGCATGCCACTTCATGCGGGGATCAAAGGCATCTACGAGCATGATCTTCATGAAATCAATGCAATCAAGGGCGATCAACGGTTGGAGATTTCAGTGTTTGATGGAGCAGAAAACGCGGTCACGGACGCAATCCTTGAAATCTGGATTGCCGATCCGGCCTTTTGGTCCAGGTGCGCGTTTGATGAAGAAAGCGGTTTTTACCGACTAAATTTCCCAAAACCGGTACAGAGACTTGAATCAGGCAATTTGATTTCCGCACCCCATATTTCAGTGTTTTTGGCCGCGCGAGGAATAAACATCGGTTTGAATACCCGCATTTATTTCCCTCAGGAGAACAATGAAATCGATCATGTTCTCCAGCGCATTGACGTTGATCGGCGCGCCACGCTCATAGCCGAAAAAACAAATTCTGCCTATCGCTTTGATATTCATCTGCAGGGCGAAATGGAAACGGTATTCTTCGATATTTAGGGTTCAATGTTGCAATGTCTTTTACACCTTACAATGCGCCACTTCTTTCAGGCCTGTTGGGCCATATGGAAATTGCGGCTCAGTTTTCAGTCAAGGCAGACATTGAAGCAATGCTTAAAGTTGAGACAATGTTGGCTAAGTCTCAGGCAGAAGCAGGGTTGATCCGCCAAGAACACTACGAAGAAATTGAGCGGGCCTGCTCAGAGTTTGAACCTGACATGGTCAAGCTTCAAAACGGTGTTCTTCGTGATGGCATGGCCGTTCCGGAGTTTATCCGGCAACTGCGCGAAACGTGCAAGAGCGAGGCTGGAGATGCATTGCACTTCGGCTCAACCAGTCAGGATGTCATAGATACCAGCCTGATTGTCCGCTTGGTTCGTGTAAACTCCATTCTAGAACGCTCTTTGATCGAGACACTAGACGAACTCTCAAGCCTTGAAAGCAAGTTCGGGTCAAGGACCCTCATGGCACGGACACGGATGCAGGCCGCACTGTCCGTTTCCGTTGCCGATAGACTACGGCTTTGGTCAGAACCGCTGGCGAACCTAAAAAGCAAGTTTGTTGATATCTGCGAGCAACTCCATGTCATTCAACTGGGGGGACCAGTCGGTGACCTTAACAAAATGGGCGAAAAAGGCGCTCATGTGCGGTCACTCTTGGCAAAAAATCTGGATTTGTTTGATCCGGGTTCTGCTTGGCATACCGATCGAACACGCCTCTATAACTACTGTAATTGGTTGAGCGATGTTTGCGGTGCAACGGGCAAAATTGGGCAGGACATTTTGTTGATGGCGCAAAATGAAGTCAACGAAATTCATCTGAAAGATCCTGGGGGATCATCTGCGATGGCGCACAAAAAAAACCCGGTTAAAGCAGAGGTTCTGATCACAAACGCAAGGTTCGTTGCGTCTTTAAATTCTGGACTGCAACACAACAAAGTTCATGAGCAGGAGCGTTCTGGATCTGCTTGGACATTCGAGTGGCTTATGCTCCCTCAGCTCTGTGTCGCAACCGGAGCATCCCTTCGTAATACAATAGCGGTGTTGAAATCAGTTATCGAAATTGCTCAGAGCGAAACGAGAAAACCGACGATTTAGCAGGGAACATGGTGCCGATTGGTCAAAAATTGCCATCGGGAACTAACGGTCCGCAATGATCTTTTTTAAGGATGCTTTGAACTGCTGAAATTCGTCTTCAGAGAAATGCTGAGCCAGTGCCAAATGGTAGTCCGCAGCTTGGTCCCTCAAGTGTCGGAAAACAAGGTATCCAGAATTTGTCAGCCTTAGGAGTTCTTCCCTACCATCAATTTGTGAGCGTTGACGCTTCAGAAATCTTTTTGACTGCAACGCTGCCACCGCTCTGCTGACCTTGGTTTTATGCAATTCGCCGCGTTGGCAGATTTTCCGGGCGGTCATTGCGCCGTAGATTCCAAGATGAAACAAAACCCGCCACTCGGTTCTCAACATGCCATAGTCGCGTTTATAAACTGCCTGAAAGTCCCTACTTGCCTTTTCAGCTGCACGGTTAAGCAGGTAGGGGAGGAAGTCCGTGAGATCAAAATCAGACATGGAATCTTGCCTTGATAGTTACATTTTCAACTATTATCGTTTTAGGAGGAGGAAGTTTCAATCATGAATATCCAAGTCACCCATGACAGAATGACGTTGGCACCGTCATTGCCTGGGAAGAATCAGGGTTACATGCCCGGTTTCGGAAACGATTTTGAGACAGAAGTGCTTGAAGGCGCCTTACCACAAGGGATGAACAGCCCTCAAAAATGCGCCTATGGTCTTTATGGTGAACAGTTATCAGGGACTGCGTTCACCGCCCCCGGCGATCAAAATGAAAGGACCTGGTGCTATCGCATTCGACCCTCCGTGAAACACTCCGGGCGATATGAAAAAGTGACCTTTCCCTATTGGAAATCAGCCCCACTCATCCTTGAGGACATCATCAGCTTGGGCCAATATCGCTGGGATCCTATCCCGCATACCGATGAGAAACTGAATTGGTTGTCCGGCATGCACACGATAACAACCGCGGGCGACGTAAACACGCAGACTGGAATGGCGAGCCATATCTATCTGGTGACCGAGAGCATGGAGCATGAATATTTCTATTCAGCTGATAGTGAAATACTGATTGTTCCGCAGGAAGGAAAACTTCGGTTTTTCACTGAGCTTGGAATTCTTGATGTGTCGCCGAAGGAAATTGCCATCCTTCCCCGTGGCCTCGTGTACAGGGTAGAAGTTTTAAAGGGCCCGGCTAGAGGATTCGTGTGCGAGAATTACGGCCAAAAATTCATGCTGCCTGAGCGTGGCCCAATCGGTGCCAATTGTATGGCCAATCGGCGTGATTTCAAAACACCGGTTGCCGCGTACGAAGACCTCCAAACTTCTTCCGTATTGTATATTAAATGGTGCGGTCAATTCCACCGGACAAAACTGGATCACAGTCCTTTGGATGTGGTTGCCTGGCATGGAAACTATGCACCAACCAAGTACGACCTGCGCGATTATTGTCCTGTAGGAGCCGTACTTTTTGATCATCCAGATCCGTCAATATTTACGGTTTTGACCGCCCCTTCCGGTATTCCCGGAACAGCGAACATAGATTTTGTTCTGTTTCGGGAGCGTTGGTCAGTCGCCGAAAACACATTCCGTCCGCCTTGGTACCACAAAAACGTAATGTCAGAGTTGATGGGTAACATCTACGGCCAATACGACGCCAAACCACACGGATTTTTACCGGGTGGCATGTCCCTGCACAATATGATGTTACCGCACGGACCGGATCGCGAGGCATTTGAGGCAGCATCAAATGCTGATTTGAAGCCTCAGAAGCTCGACGGTACGATGTCATTCATGTTCGAAACAAGGTTTCCGCAGCATCTAACGGAGTTTGCTGCAAAGGAGGCTCCGCTACAGGATGACTATATTGATTGTTGGGTTGATTTGGAAAAGAAGTTTGATGGCAAGCCATAAAACTGGAACTCTGTCTTATCAATTCTTTTTCACAACATGCGGGGTAATTGAGTGTCCTTGATTAAGAGCTGGGTTGAGAGTGCAAACAAACCATCCTGCGAATTTCCTGTAAACAATCTGCCCTATGGTGTGTTTTCCAGAACGGATGGTTTGCTGCGGTGTGGTGTTGCCATCGGTGATTTTGTTTTTGACTGTTCTGCCGCGGAGGAGCAGGGCTTGTTAGAGGTCTCAAAAGCCCCAATTCTTTCAAAATCTGTCTGGAATCCTTTGATGGAATCGGGGTCTGCGACTTGGTCAGAACTACGCGAACGATTGATGGACTTTTTTGTTGAAGGCAGCACAAAACAAAGTCTGGTACAGTCGCTGCTCTATCCTCTAAGTGAGGTGAATCTGCACATGCCCTTTAACGTAGCAGAATTTACGGATTTTTATTCCGGTAAACACCATGCTTCAAATGTTGGTACAATGTTCAGAGGCCAGGAAAATGCGCTTCCACCAAATTGGTTGCATATGCCAATTGGCTATAATGGACGGGCTTCATCGGTGTTTGTTTCAGGTACCAATGTACACAGACCCTGGGGACAATTGAAAAGCACCAAACATGAAAACCCCGCGTTCTTACCAAGCCGCCGGTTCGACTTCGAGCTTGAGATGGGGGCAATCGTAGGCAAAAACTCAAACGCGCCGGTCTCAACTGAAGAAGCGGACGCGATGATCTTTGGCTATGTAATGCTAAACGATTGGTCTGCACGGGATATTCAAGCCTGGGAATACCAACCCCTGGGACCGTTTCAGGCAAAGGCGGCAGCCACTACCATAAGTCCATGGATTGTAACTTCGCTTGCACTGGATCCGTTCCGCATCTCTGCGCCGGATCGGGATGTCGAGTTGCTTCCTTACCTGAAAGAAACAAACCCGAGCTTTTACAACATTAATCTTGAGGTTTTTCTCAGTCCCGCTGGGACGGAAGAGCACTTGATTTCACGCACGAACTACAATGAAATTTATTATTCTGCAGCCCAACAGCTTGCCCATCATACGTCCTCCGGCTGTCCCATGCGGGTTGGTGACCTTTTGGGCTCTGGTACAATTTCAGGCTCAGATCGGAACAGCCGCGGGTCGATGCTGGAATTGAGTTGGGGTGGAAAAGAACCACTCAATCTTGGTAATGAAACGCGAACCTTTCTTCAGGACGGTGATACGGTGATCTTCCGAGGAGGGGCGAAAACATCTGATTACAAAGTCGGGTTTGGCGAGTGTATAGGCAAGGTAATGCCGGCTTTAGAAAACCCAATCAGCACATAGGAAAACAAACATGGCGAAAGCGTTTGCCTCGCAAGGGGACCTTGAAGAAAAGGAAATCTCGTTCACTCAAATAGGGGAAGACCTTTGGGCATTTACCGCTCAAGGAGATCCCAATACGGGGGTTATTATTGGGGATGATGGCGTCATGATCGTTGATGCGCAAGCAACGCCAAAACTGGCTAATAAAGTCGTCGAAAAAGTTAGATCTGTCACGGACAAGCCGATCACCCATGTCTTGTTGACCCACTATCATGCGGTAAGAGTGCTGGGCGCATCGGCTTATCATGCCAACCAGGTAATCATGTCCGAGAAAGCAAGAGGGATGGTTGTTGAGCGCGGACAGGAAGATTGGGATTCCGAATTTCAGAGGTTTCCGAGATTGTTTGAAGGACATGAGAGCATTCCGGGGCTCACCTGGCCGACAACCACGTTTACAAAACGGATGACGGTATATCTTGGAAAACGACGGATCGATCTGATGCACCTTGGTCGGGCGCATACTGCAGGCGATGTGGTTGCTTACGTTCCAGACCAAAATGTGATGTTTACCGGGGACATCGTTGAATACAAATCTGCCTGCTATTGTGGTGATGGCCATTTCCACGACTGGCCGGGGACATTGGATGCGGTGCGTGCGTTCGATGTAGATGCCATCGCGCCCGGCCGGGGCGACGCCTTGGTCGGAAAAGATAAAGTCAATGAAGCGCTCGATTTGACGAAAGATTTTGTGCGTTCAACCTACCGCTCGGTGGCAAAAATAGCACTCGGGGGTGGCACATTGAAAGAGGCTTGGGACGCGTGCAGGGCAGAATGCGACCCAAAATTCTCCGAGTATGCAATATATGAGCACTGTCTTCCGTTTAACGTTGCACGCGCATATGATGAAGCCCTTGATATTGATACGCCGAGGATTTGGACTGCCGAACGTGATCTGAAAATGTGGGAGGCCCTCCAGGGTTAAGACATGGCCGGATACGCGTATGAACCGTTTGGCTACTCCAAACCTCCGGGTCTTGACAAAAACGAGCCCGTGCATCCGGTTGTAATCATCGGTGCCGGCCCGATTGGGCTTGCCTTGGCGATTGATCTGGCAACCAAGGGAGTAAAGAGCGTCGTTCTCGATGATAACAACGTAGTTTCAGTCGGCTCCCGTGCAATTTGCTGGTCAAAACGAACCCTCGAAATTTTTGACCGCCTTGGCATCGCCGATCGCATGCTGGAAAAGGGTGTGACATGGAAAGTTGGACGGTTGTTCCACGGTGACAACGAAATCTACAACTTCAATCTACTCCCGGAGGACGGGCACAAATTTCCTGCCTTTATCAATCTGCAGCAATATTACGTCGAACAATTTCTGGTGGAACGTGCGAGAGATTTTCCGGATCTTATAGACCTTCGTTTTCTAAACAAGGTCATCAACCATAAAGACACAGGCGAACGGGTTTCTTTGTTGATAGAAACACCGGACGGTGCGTACACGCTGGAGGCTGAGTTCGTGATTGCCTGTGATGGAGCGGGATCACCCACGCGCAAGCGCATGGATCTAGCCTTTGAAGGACAAAACTTTGATGAGCATTTCTTGATCATCGATGTAGAACTCGATGAAAGTCCGTTTAAAACTGAAACAGCGGAAAGATGGTTTTGGTTTGAACCAACGTTTCATGCCGGACAATCAGCGCTCCTGCACAAACAGCCAGATAACATCTACCGCATAGACCTCCAACTGGGGTTTGAGGCGGACCCTGCAGCAGAAGTCAGCGACGAAAGAGTGTTACCTAGGATCAAAGCTATAATTGGCGAAAAGCCCTTCCGGGTAGATTGGAAAAGTGTTTATCGCTTTCGTTGCGCGCGCCTGAAGGAGTTCATTCATAACCGGGTGATTTTTGCAGGCGACAGTGCACATGTTGTTTCACCCTTTGGAGCACGGGGAGGAAATGGTGGCATTCAGGATGTTGACAATCTGGCTTGGAAACTTGCCGCTGTCTTGAAAGGCGATGCAGGTGATGGTTTGCTTGAGAGCTATCAGGAAGAACGGAGCTTGGCAGCGGACGAGAACATAAAAAATTCATCGCGCGCAACCAATTTTATGACGCCCAAATCTCAAATTGAACGAGAATTCAGAGCTGAGATTTTAAATTTGGCCAGTCAACACGACTTTGCACGAAAGTTGATCAACTCAGGAAGGCTGTCCGTGCCCTGTTCCCTTAAAGGATCAAGTCTGGAAACCGTTTCACCAAATGCAGTTGTTGAGCCAGGAACAGCGGCAATGGATGCTCCACTAAAAAATGGCGCCAATGCTGAATGGCTATTGGGCAAGACGGGAGGCGATTTCGGGTTGGTATCGTTTGGACGGAAGCCAGACGTCGCGGCTTTAGGCATGCCACACCATCATATCGTGGAAATGTGCGATAGACATAAGGATAGTCTTGGCGATGTTTCTGGCCTCGCTATGAAGCGATACGGAAGGGATTTGACATACCTGTTCAGACCCGATCAGCATGTTGCGGCCGTATTTAAAAACCCGTCTACCATGGAAATCGAAGCAGCCAAAAGAAAGGCGCTTGGACATGGATGAGGAAAGCGGCCTCGGCCTGGACGGAGATGATTTTTATGAACTCCTGCTCAGGTGCCATGAAGGATTGAGTGAGGAAGATAGCCATGCGTTGAACACACGCCTCGTGCTGCTGATGGCAGAGGCGATCGGTGACATAGAAGTGCTTGACAAGTTACTCCGTGCGGCAAAAGAGTCAGGTAAATCATTAAAAAACAACGTTTAAGGAACTAAATGAGCACGAGTAAAACACCTCCGGTCTATATCGACTATCTGAATCGGATGGACATTGAGGAACTCGCTATTAGCGACGAGGAAATTCTTGCTGCGGTGGAGCAGGCACTGCTTGCTCAGGGTAAGGGAGACACTGAGATTGAACCAAGGACGCATATTCGTCCAAGGACCGGTGTAGAGGGGCATTTCAACGTACTGCGCGGATGGATTGGCGATGAAATCGATAGTGCAGGTGTGAAGGTGGTTGGCGATTTTGTTCCCAATTATCTGCAGGGGCGACCGTCTGAATATGGGTTGCTGACGCTCTTTGATCCTAAAATGGGCGCGCCGAAAGCCATCATCGATGCGACTGGAATTACAGAAATGCGGACGGGTGCCATAACTGCTTTGGGCGCTAAGTATCTTGGTCCCAACAAGCCAAAAATCCTTGGTCACATTGGGGCGCGTGGTACAGCGTATTGGAACGTAAGACTGCTGTGCCATCTTTATGATTTTGACGAAGTGCGGGTCCATTCTCGTCGACCAGAGAGCAGAGAAGCGTTTGCTGAGAAACTGGAAACAGACCTCGGCCGCAAAATCACGGTAACCGCGGACTGGGAATCGTGCCTTGAGAATGCGGACATTGTCGTAGAAGCATCCAGACTTCCAGAACCAGAGCCACTTTTAAAGACTGAATGGATAAAACCTGGTGCGCTGGTCGTTCCCTACGGCACCATGTCAGCCATTGAACTTTCACTTACTGACATAATGGATAAAATCGTAATGGATGATTGGGGGCAGGCACATGGAATTTTCGGAGCTTTGCGAGAGCACGTCGATCGTGGGAAATTGACCAAAGAGACACTTCATGCAGAACTCGGCCAAATCGTAGCCGGCCACAAGCAAGGGCGGGAGAGTGATGAAGAAACAATCCTGTTCTGGCACAGAGGGCTGTCTTTGTCTGATATTGCATTGGGCCATGCAATGCTCGTAAAAGCCAAAACGATGAACGTTGGTCAAAAGCTCAGGTTTTTCTGATGTTGAAACTCGATGGCAAATCCATTGATTTCAACGTGTTTTGCGATGCGATGCATGCAGTCAAGCGCATTGAGTGCGGCCAGGATGTCTTTGAGAGAATAAAATCTGCCCAGCAACATGTTGCGTTGTTGTCAAAAGGCGAAAAGCCAATTTACGGCATGAACACGGGTCTTGGCGCAAACCTCACCTACCGTTTGAAACCAGATGAAATTCCGGAATTTCAGAAAGTTATCTTGAGAGGACGTGCCGTTGCGTGTGGGGAACCTTTGCCCCCAGAAATCAGCCGTGGTGCCCTTTTGGCAAGGATTATATCTGCTACGACTGGATTGTCGGGCATAAGTCTGGAGCTGTTCCATCACCTCTGCCAGTTTTATCAAGCAGGCCTTGCGCCGATTGTTCCAGAGTTTGGTTCAATAGGTGCAGGTGATCTTACCCAAAATGCCAGTTTGGCATTGTCTGTAATCGGTGAAGGTGAAGTATGGAATGGTCAAGACCGCTCAAAATCTAATCGTGTGTTAGAGCAGCTGAACATTAGCGTCCCAGCACTTGGCCCCAAAGATGCAATGGTCCTGATCAATCATTCTGGAATGTCTGTGGCGCGTGCAGCACACGCGCTAAAAAATGCTCAGATGGCGCTCCAGATGATAAAATGCGCAACCGTTTTATCCTTTGAAGGCTATGCCGCCAACAAAACAATCTTGGAACGTGATTTAAACAACATCCGCCTCGCGCCGGGCCAAACCGAATGCGCTGAATGGTTTTCAGAAATGTTGTCTGAGGCTGAATACGAACCCAGGCGAATTCAAGAGGCGTTATCATTTCGCACTGTCGCGAGTGTATTTGGTGCGGCTCAAGCGTCTTTAAACAACGCCATCGATGTGCTCGAGGCAGAACTCCTGGGAAGTTCAGACAGCCCAGTCATCTTGGAAGATGGAGAAATGCTCTCAACGGCAAATTTTCATTCTCCTGCCCTTGCGCTAGCCCTGGAGAATGTAGCGCTGGCAGTTGCAAGCGTTTCGAACGGCAGTGTCCAGCGCGTGCAAAAAATGATGAACCCGGACCTTTCTGGCCTGCCGCGTTACTTGTCCCCGCTTGGGCAGGGTGCAGCAGGCATGGTGCCCGTGCAAAAAACGGCGGCGGCACTTTTGGCTGAGATCAGGCGCCACGCGGTACCAGTGGCGTTCGATCCAGCGCCGGTAAGCGATGCTGTTGAAGATGTAGCCCCTATGACGTCTCAATCGGCTTCCAAATTGGATGAACAGGCAAGAAGCGTGAAGTTGCTTGCGGGAATAGAAGCTTTGGTTGCCTGTCAGGCACTCGACATGCGTGAAGCAAAAAAATGCGGAAAGCTTACTCGAAACATATGGCCGGCGATCAGGAAAGTAGTCCCGATGCTGCGAGAAGACAGACCGCTTTCAGATGACATTCATCTCGCTGCGAAGTGTCTTGAAAATCAAGTTTTGTGATCTTCTGCATCTAGGTCTCAAGTTTGGCGATCAGAGCGGGGAGGTCTGCAACCGTATCTATCACATGGTGAGCACCAGCTCCCTTTAGAACCCTTTCGGCTGCCTTTCGCAGAACGGCTAAATCTTCATCTGCCATTTGAGAAAGCGCCAAAGGTGTTTTGCCGACTGCATTGCCAGAAAGACTAACCCCAATCGTATGGCATCCAATTGCCAATCCTTCACCGATTCCCGGCACTGTATCGTCGACTTTAAGAACTGCCGTATGATCTGATACGCCAAGCTCATGAAGGACTTTCAGCATCGCATCCGGCGCCGGTCTGCCGTGCTCTACATCGTCGATGCACACTATACTATCAGGCACGTATCCTTGTTGTGCTGCGAGGGGAACGATTTGCCTCATAATAGATCGCGTATAGCCAGTGGTAGAACCTATTTTTATACCGTTACCCTGCAAGCGTTCAATCACATCAGCAGCACCGGGAACCAACGTGGCATGACGGGTGGCAACCTTCTCGTTTAACGGAACGAACACCTTGAACATGTCATCAACATCGGCTTCGTTAGGGCTTCGACCAAATCCAGATTCAAACTGTTCTTTGACCCGCGACAGATCGAATATTGCTTGGATGTGATCCCGCTTTCCCATGCCCATGGGGCCGCGCGCCTCATCAACGGTAACAACGATATCCAAAGTCTTGAATGCTTCAATGAAAGAAGAAACCGGAGCAAACGAGCCAAAGTCAATCATCGTGCCTGCCCAGTCAAACACGACAGCTTCCACTTTTTTCATATTCCCGCCATCCCTCCCTTGGTGTTTTTTTTGGTTTCGGCGCCAGCTCTTTGGCAGATTTGCAATGCAGATCCTCGGTAATCCTTTTTCTGTTGTTAGACAAACCCGAAGAAAGCGTTAAAACCAGAATTGATAAAAGAATTTAACTTGTTGAGCGGATCCAGTCTAATGTTGCCAGCACGAATGCGAACCATTGAAATCACAGAATCCGGCGATCCCGATGTACTGCGCATCGGCGAGCGGGACGTTCCTAAAATAAAAGACAATGAAGTCCTGGTTCGTACCATTGCCAGCGGCGTAAACGGACCGGACATGATCCAAAGAAAAGGATTTTATCCGCCACCACCCGGCGCGTCAGACCTTCTGGGCCTTGAGACATCTGGAGAAGTGATGGCCGTCGGTAGTGCGGTAAAAAAATGGTCCGTTGGAGACCAGATTTGTGCGCTGACACATGGGGGTGCTTATGCAGAATATGTTGCCATTAACGAAGAGCATTGCCTTCCGATACCCTCAGGTGTTTCGGAGGTAGATGCCGCTGGCATTCCAGAAACTTATTTTACGGTTTGGAACAATTTCTTCCTGGACATGGAGGTATCACCATCAGCCCTATTCCTTGTTCATGGCGGCGCTGGCGGCATTGGCACGACAGCAATCCAGCTTGGAGCTGCGCTTGGATTAAGGGTCTTTACCACCGTATCCAGCCCGGAAAACGCAGCGTTTTGCCAAAATCTCGGAGCGGAAAGAGCAATCAATTACCGCGAAGAAGACTTCGTCGCCGTGGTGCGAGAAGCAGGTGGTGCGAATCTTGTTCTGGACATTGTTGGCGGAGAATACATTGTCCGTAACATCAAAGCGTCGAATGCAGACGGCAGGATAGTGCAGTTGGCGTTTAATCAAGGTTCAAAAGTGGAAATCGATTTCATGCCGGTAATGCTGAAACGATTGACGATAACCGGCTCCACCCTACGTGCTCGATCCGACGCGTTTAAAGCCCGTATTGCGGCAGATTTGGAAAAAAGGGTGTGGCCGCTTTTCGCAGAAGGCAAGTTGAGCACCCTGACACATGCGTGTTTCAAGTTCGAAGAGGTGGTAAAGGCGCATCGAATGATGGAAGCCAAAGAGCACCGAGGTAAAATACTGCTTACCTTTGACTGAGCTGCTAAGGTTCGGCTTTCTCGAGGGTCAGCTTTGGTGACAATGCTTGCGGAGAGACTTTCATATCAATAATGGCAGGTAGATTCGCCGATCGTGCAGCGGCAAAAGCCGATATAAATTCGTCGTCGCTGTGAGCTGTTGCACCGAATCCCCCATAGGCTTTTGCAATCGCTGCAAAATCAGGATTTACCATCTCGGTGCCACTTGGCCGATGCGGGTAGTTTTTCTGCTGATGCATTCGAATGGTTCCATACATTCCATTGTTTGAGACAAGAACAATGATGTTTGCTCCATATTGGCAAGCCGTCCCAAATTCCTGAATGCTCATTTGAATACACCCATCTCCGGCAAGACAAACGACGTTACGTTCTGGCTGATCCAGTTTTGCAGAAACGGCGGCAGGAAGCCCATACCCCATGGATCCGGAGGTTGGTGCCAATTGGGTTTTGTAACGGCGATACTGGTAGTAGCGGTGCAGCCAGGATGCATAGTTTCCTGCCCCATTGGTGATGATTGCATCATCGGGTAGCATTTTACTGAGATGCAGAATGACATTTTCCATTTTCAACGAGCCCGGGGTCTCTTCCGGCATCAGCCAGTTCTGATAAGAAAGGTGCGCTCTTTCAATTTCTGACGCATCTTTTGCCTCTGCTTCTAATGTTTTTTCAGCCAGTTGCCCGATAAAGGCGCCGCCGTTCGCAGTGACCGAAACATCAGGGCGAAACACTTTTCCCGGTTCACTGGGGTCTGGGTGTACATGGATCAGAAATTGATCAAGCTTTGGGGGTTTCAACAATGAATATCCACCGGTTGTCATCTCCCCAAGCCGTGCCCCGATACATAAAACAACATCTGCATTTCGCACTCTTTCGGCCAGATCGGGGTTCGGGCCAATGCCCACATCACCGGCGTAGCATGTCAGACGGTTGTCCAGATAATCCTGACACCGGAAAGATACGCCAACCGGGATACCCATTTTACTGGCAAATTTACCAAGATTTTTGGCTGCATCTTGCGACCAATGTGGGCCGCCAACCAAGATAAAGGGTCTTTCTGCGCTTGTAATTTTCTCCAAGACCACGTTGACATCTGAATGCGAAGCCAACCCGCTTGGAAGCACAGCGCTCGGAACGGCAGGTGAGGAACAAGGCGACGAAAGAACATCCTCTGGAAGTGCAACAACGACAGGACCCGGTCGGCCAGACTGGGCAATATGGAATGCCTGGCTTACATATTCAGGAATTCGGTCTGGCCGGTTAATCTCCAGGACATGTTTTGCCAAGGGCGCAAACATTGCCCGATAATCAACTTCCTGAAACGCTTCCCTGTCACGCTGGTCTGTCGCGACTTGACCCACAAACAAAATCATCGGCGTGGAGTCCTGAAACGCAATATGAACACCTGCCGAGGCATTCGTCGCTCCTGGACCGCGTGTCACAAAGGCGACACCAGCCTTACCGGTAAGCTTCCCATGCGCTTCCGCCATCATTGCGGCCCCGCCTTCATGGCGTGTGACAACAGTCTCGATCCCTGAATCATGCAGGCCGTCCAGTGCCGCGAGATAGCTCTCTCCGGGTATGCAAAAAACGCGTCTGACACCCTGGGCCTGAAGCCCCTCAATCAATGCTTTGCCACCATGGCGTATTGGACCATCACTCATACAAGAAATCCCAAGTTACGTCAGAATTAGGTTAGTGTCCGGCTGCTCCTGAAGTGCCCGGTTTGAACCGCCATATATAGTAGGGCGCATGAGACCGATGATACTCAGCGTTTTGTAAGACAATATGTGGAATTGCGCTATCTGCAAGATACAACCAACCATCAGGGCCGAAACTCAAACCATCTGCCCAGCGGATACGATCATCTTTTACAATCGTCGTCAATGTCCCGTCTGGCGCCATTTTAACAACAGCCTGATGTTCGATATCCGTAATGTATACATTA
>JBCCXO010000004.1:0-104473 GCA_039191645.1 Pseudomonadota bacterium
CGCGATCAATCACCGGCGTAACGGAATAACCCGTATCAATAAGCGCATCGCGCACGCGCACCTGTGCATTGCGGTCCTCTACCGAGAATGCAATGTGATGAACAGATCCCGCTCCCTGGCTTGCCTGAGCTGCCGAGGGAAGTAATTCGAGATCAAGAATATGCGCTCCATTTCCGTTGTTCACGGCCAAACGGGTTGTGTCCCCTTGCTCGTCCAGCTTTTCATAGTTCATGAAACGCAGAAGTTCCTGCATGGCGCCGGCATCTTCAAGGCGCATTGCTGTGGAATGAAACCCTCGGATTGCAGCCTCTTGTGGAATGTTTGCACTCACCCATGGCAATCGTTCGTCATTGGCAGTTTCTACCAAAGCAAATTCATCACCATCTGGCCCAGACAGCGTAAGACGCTTTTCTCCAAAGTGTTCTGAAGACACTACTTCTTGAAGCCCGAGTTCAGCAAAACGCTTTTCCCAAAACGTGAGCGAATTTTCGGGAACTGAAAAAGCGGTTGTTCCTACTTCTCCAACCCCTTTTTTGCCGCGCGCCATTCCGGGAAAGGGGAAGTAGGTCATCACTGATCCCGGGCTGCCCATCTCATCGCCATAGTAAAGATGGTAGACATCGGGCCGATCAAAATTAACGGTTTTCTTAACGCGTCTTAACCCCAGAACATTCGTGAAAAAGTGATTATTGCTGTTGGCGTCTGCCGCCATCGAAGTGACGTGATGGAGGCCTTGAATTTCTTTAAGCATGGCAACCTCATTTGGTTTTGGATTTCATATAAACCTAAATCAGATCGGGGAGATTGACAGACATGGATCGTGCAACACACTGTTCACAGTTTTGCTTGTATTTGGCTGCAACCGGGCGTAGGCATTTACGGCTTGGTTAGGAGAAAAAAATTGCCCGGAATTGCAGTGCTGTGCCTTTCGTATGTGTTCAGTCAATTTTATCGGGCATTTCTGGCGGTTATGACGCCTGTTCTATCAACTGAATTTGCCATGACTTCGACGCAGTTTGCGTATGCGTCCGGTGCCTGGTTTATCGCCTTTGCGCTTTTTCAGTTTCCCGTCGGCATTCTCCTCGACAAGGTTGGTCCGCGAAAAACGGCTGGTGTGATTTTCACCATTTTTTCCGGGGCAGGCATGTTCTTGTTTGCTTATGCCACCGGACCGCAGCAAATTATCCTGGCGATGGGTTTGATTGGCAGTGGTTGCTCGGTCGCCTTGATGGCGCCGATGTATATTTTTGTCAGGAGTTATGAAGCAACAAAGTTTGCAACTCTGGTTTCAGTTTTTATCGGGGTCGGAACGCTTGGAAATATTGCAAGCTCCGAACCGCTTGCAGCGGCAATTGAAGTCTTTGGATGGCGGGAGACTTGTTTTGCCATTGCGATTGGCACGGTCGTAGTCGGTTTTGGTATTTTTGTTTTTGTCAACGATCCGGAGCGGTTGACGCCGCGGGAGGAAAGAGGAGGGTTTCTCGACGTTTTAAAGATTCGAGAACTGTGGCCGATATTTCCGATAATCCTGGGAGGTTATGTGGTCAATGCGGGGCTACGAGGCTCCTGGATCGGGCCGTTTCATACTGATCTTTATGGCTATGACACCCTTGAGGTGGGCCGTGCCACGTTGTTCATGTCCATTGCGCTGGTCTTGGGCACCCTTTTTTATGGCCCGTTGGACAGGATAGCGAATTCACGCAAAATCGTCGTCTTATCGGCCAACGTGATCGTTTTGGCGGCTTGCGCCATCATGGCGATGCATATACCCAGCACTCCGTTTTGGGGCACCGCTGCGTTTGTATTTTTCGGTTTTTTCGGTGCAAGTTACGCAGTGCAAATGGCACATGGGAAGTCTTTTGTTCCAGAACACTTGGCCGGAAGGGGCGTTACGTTGCTAAACTTTTGCTCCATTGGCGGTGCTGGAATATTCCAGTGGATCAGCGGGCCAGTGGTTGAAACCTATGCAATTGCGGGCAACGCAGAGAGCCAGTTTCAGGCGCTGTTTTGGTATTATACCGGCATTATGGCATTGGCGACATCCGTCTATGTCTTTGCAAAAGATGCCAAACCTAGTCTGCAAGCGCATTGATCCAAGCGATGATCGTCTGCGTGGCGTTCTCGGTATTTTCAGGGCTCAGAATATCGCCCATAATCACGTGATTGTACTGGTCACTGCTGGTTTCGGTTTTGCTGACTTGCGTCGGCCCACCCCAGGCTTCAATCGCTTTTTCTATTTCTGCCGGTACAACGACCTTGTCTTGCGGATGATAAAAGAAAAGTGCCGGAACCTCTATTTCTGACATTTCGATCTCTTTCACCAATTTCAGCATGGATGTCATCGGGAAAATTGCGCGGCTGGGATAGGAGGTTGTCCACCATTTGCCGTGGAGTTCGTTGCTGGGTTCCCAAGACCGCTGGGACCCGGCAAGTGCAGGCAGGATCGTCTCTGCCCACGGAATGTTGGCTAAGGAGGTCGATATTCCTGTTAACTCGAAATTCGGCGAAGAAAAAACAATTCCGGCAACACTTTCTGAAATTTCCGGTTGGGACAAACCCCAAGTGCTGATGGGTGCCCCATTTGAAGTAGCCATTATCACGACCCTATCGCCAATCCGCTTTCCAATTTCAACAGCTTCCACAAAGTCGTTGACCCAACCCTGCAAGGTCGCTTCGGCAAGCCCTGTACCATCGCGTCCATGGCCTTGCAGCCGGGTGAAGAACAGATTTGCACCAACCGCCTTGGCCACATTGTCAGGAACAGGGCGGGTTTCATGCTTGGTTGCAGAAAAACCATGGATATAAATGATTGAAAGCGGTGTTTTTTGTTTGGCTATAGGATCGAACCAAACGATTTCTTTTTCAGCACCTGTGACGAGGTTATCGACCTTCGCCTCGCTGGTGGCAAGGTAAACGTCGAGATCTTCGCCGAGCGTTGCGGGATCAAAGGTAACGGTAGCATTTGTGTCAGGCCTTGGCCCCGACACGAAAATGATTGCTAATGCCGCCACAACAGCCAGCACAACGTATAAAGTCTTTTTCATGCAAGAAATTTGCACAAATTATTCAAAGACTTCAAGTCCCGTCTATGCTCGCCAGATCAATGTTTGCCCTGTTTACGACCGTTCGCATTGCGAAACTGGATTGCATTCTGGCAATGCCCGGCAGGGCCGAGAGCCAATTTTTATGGATGTACTCAAAATGCTCCATGTCCTTTGCATTGACGCGCAAGATATAGTCGTGCTCTCCGGACATCAAAAAGCATGCCACGATGTGCGGGCAGGATCGAATTGCATTTTCGAACGTCTCCAATTCCGTTCCAGATTGACGATCGAGCGTCACATGCACAACGGCGGTGATTGTCTGGCCTAAAGCCCGGTTAGAAATAAGCGCCTGGTAGCCCTCAATTATGTGCGATCGCTCAAGTTGCTCCAGCCTGCGAGAACACGCGGACGGTGAAAGTCCAACCTCGTTTGCAAGCTCTACATTCGAGATTCGAGCGTTTTTCTGAAGCGCCGTCAGAATCGCTTTATCGATACGATCTAGCTTCATTTTTGCAATTTTCCTCTGTTTTATATCTTGTATATGCAATTATTCACTAATTTCTTGAAATTTCCAAACTGTATTTGCACGGACGTTTCTGAATTTTGAGGGTACAATTCCCCCCAGATAAACTTGGGCTTAGGGAGCTTGAAGATGAAAATTGGAGTGCCAAAGGAAATTAAAAATAACGAATTCAGGGTTGGTGTAACCCCGGGTTCTGCACGCGAGTATGTCGCACGTGGCCATGAAGTTTTTGTGGAAACCATGGCTGGTGCCGGCATCGGTGCCAACGACGAGGCCTACGAAGCAGTAGGTGCTAAGATTTTGCCGACTGCAGCGGAGGTTTTTGATACCGCAGACATGATTGTCAAAGTCAAAGAACCACAGCCTAACGAATGGACAAAATTGCGCGAAAATCAGATTCTGTATACTTACCTGCACCTGGCTCCGGATCCAGATCAAACCAGAGGCCTGTTAGAATCGGGATGTACAGCGGTTGCGTATGAAACCGTAACCGATGCTGAAGGCGGGCTGCCACTTCTTGCCCCAATGAGTGAAGTCGCAGGACGTCTTTCCATCCAGTGTGCTGCAACAGCCTTGCAAAAACCAAATGGTGGCCGTGGTATTTTGATGGGTGGTGTGCCCGGCGTTTTACCTGCAAAAGTTGTTGTTATTGGCGGCGGGGTCGTGGGTACCCATGCAGCTAAAATGGCCATCGGATTAGGTGCTGATGTCACCATTCTTGACCGTTCGCTGCCGCGCATGCGCGAATTGGATGATGTTTTCGGGAATACGGCCAAGACGCGTTACTCTACCCATGAGTCGGTCGAGGAGGAATGCCTACAGGCAGATGCTGTTATTGGAGCGGTACTCATTCCCGGTGCTGCCGCGCCTAAACTGGTGCGTCGTGACATGCTTTCACGCATGAAACCCGGCTCAGTGATTGTCGACGTTGCCATTGATCAGGGTGGATGTTTTGAAACTTCAAAGCCAACCACACATGAAGATCCAACCTATGTTGTTGACGGGATTGTCCATTATTGCGTTGCAAACATGCCGGGCGCGGTTCCGTTGACCTCTTCCCATGCGCTGAACAATGCTACGCTACCGTTTGGATTGGCATTGGCCAACAAGGGGTTGGAAGCCATAGCAGCAAATCCGCACTTGAGAAACGGATTGAACGTTCATCGCGGACGCGTCACCAATCAAGCGGTTGCAGAAGCGCTAAACCTGGAGATGAATGCTCCGGAAGAAGCCTTGAAAGTCGCCTAACATAGCGTTTTGAGTTACCGGGCTTGTGCTTGATTAAGCCCGGTTTCTTCTACCAGGTGAAGGGAAGCTTTTGGCTCTACTTTAGGGATTTCCATGTTGTCTTCGAATGCGTTGGGCAGCAGTTCCGGCTTTGCCAATGCGAAACCCTGCATCATATCAACGTTCATGTCGGCAGCCATTCCGACTTCCTGTGCGTTTTCCAGCCCTTCCATCAAGACGGAAGATCCATTGTTTCGGAATGCTGTAATCAAAGCCCGAAGCAGCTTTTCGGTTTCCTTAATTCGAATGAAATTATGGAAGATTGCGCGGTCAAGTTTGACGATGTCGGGTCTGACCAGCAGAAAGCGCTCGATATTCGAGTGTTTGGTTCCAAAATCATCCAGCGCAAATCTGAAACCATTGTTGCGGAACATTTCACACAAGCGCAGTAAAACCTCTTGTTCCAGCACTTCCGTTTCCAAAATTTCGAACACGATGCGATCGCGGTTTAATCCGTTCTTTGGAAGCTGCGAGAACGTGTAGAAGATCTCGGTTTCCAGGATGTCTATAGACGGGAACATGGAAACATCAACATTGACGAAGAGTGTACGTTCCTTGGGAAGTACATTTTTGTATCCGCGGATATGAAGTGCCATGCACATGCATTGGATGAAGAGCTGATCCTCATCGCTCACTTCTGCGAAAAATTCAGCTGTCTCGATCTGTTCACCGTTTTGAAAAGGACGAACCAAACCTTCGAACCCTGAGATTTTCCAGGTCCCAAATGTGTCCACACTAAAAATGGGTTGGTACGCTGGTTTCAAAACGAACGATTTGTAGCGACCTTGTGGGCAGCCTTCCTGACCCACTTCGATTGCGTCTGCCACATTTTTTGGCCTTGCCATCATGCTATGCCCCTGCTTGCCATAACCTCACCCATGCTCTTCGGTTGCGGTTTAAAAGGCCTTAATGGACGCAAAAATATTCAATCAATTTTCAGAAAGTTTCTGTGTTAGTTAACAGTTTATTCCGCTGCTTCGGCGCGATCGGTATAGCCTTTCAATTCAGCTTTGATCACATATTGCAAAATCTCGACGATTTCCTCAGCCGTCTCGGTCACGGCAAGTGCTGCTGCATCAACTTCTTTGAGCGCGTGTTGATGGTCAGCGCCGTGCATGACAATCATGGGCTTGCCAAGGGCCGATGCAAACCCGGCATCGAAGGCTGCATTCCACTGCTTGTACTTTTCGCCGAAGCGAACAATCACAATATCAGCCTGTGAAATCAGAGTGCGGGTGCGGATTGCATTGATCTGCGCACCTTTATGATCGTGCCAATACTTATTGGGTTCCGCTCCAAGAATAGCGACGCCGCAATCATCTGACGCTTCGTGATGAGTAACTGGTGAAGCAAATGAAACCGGCAAATCGGCCGCAGCGCATCCAGTCTCGATTTGTTCGCGCCAATCGGTATGTATTTCGCCGGACAGATAGAGTTTCCAGATTTTCATGTGAGCCTCCCATTTGGCGTTGCTTGGTCGTTTGACCATGGATCCCAGTAATTGCTAACGACCCGGTGTCAGACTTGTCATATGGCTAAATCCGGAAATTTCAAGCGCAAAAAACAGGTCATTAGCCCCGTGTCTGTGGTGTTTGTGTGTGATTTTTATGATTTTCCGCGCTTCAGGTGCTCATCCAGTCTCGGCATGATTTCCACGAAATTGCAGGGCATATGCCTGTAATCCAGTTGTTTCTTCAAAATGCCATCCCAACCATCTTTGCACGCTCCGGGAGACCCGGGGAGACAGAAAACAAAGGTTGTGCCGACCACTCCGCCCGTTGCCCGGGATTGGATGGTCGAGGTGCCGATTTTGTCATAGCTGATGCGATGAAAGACTTCTGAAAACCCATCCATGCGTTTTTCAAAGAGCGGTTCCAGCGCATCCGGCGTTACATCACGTCCAGTAAAGCCGGTTCCTCCGGTGGTAATGACCACGTCGATTTCTTCGTCTTCAACCCAAAGCTTCACCTGATCTTGAATTTTTTCGACGTCATCGGTCACAATTGTGCGGGCTTTGAGCGTATGACCGGCCTGTGAAATACGGTTGGCCAGGGTCGCGCCGGATTTGTCTTCGTCCATGCTGCGGGTGTCAGAAACGGTCAGTACGGCGATTCCAACCGGAACAAACGGGCGGCTTTCATCAATGCGCGACATTACACTCCTCCTACCCCTTACCTAGCCAACGGTTGTGCCTGCGGCAACACACCACCAGTCAGAATTTTCCTTCAAAATTGCCCGACCTGCGGCTTCCGCCTCTTCCAGGGTGTTGAATATTCCAAAACAGGTTGCACCCGATCCACTCATGCGCGTCACCACAGCGCCTGCCTGCACAAGCCTTTCCAAGACATCCGATATAACCGGAAAAAGCTTTTCGGCCGGACCCTGTAGGTCATTCCGCATCGCTCCCAATTCAGTCAAATCAGGTAGTGTGTCCATGCCGTTACTTGAAATAGGCGAATTTTCTTTATCTTTTAAAAGCCTGAAGATAATCGGCGTGGGCACGTCCTGTCCGGGATTGACCAGTAATACGGAAAGGGCGTTTTCGGTTTTTAAAGGAGAAAGCTTGTCACCAATCCCCTCTGCCCTGAGTGGCTTGGACTGCAGACACATGGGTACATCGGCACCCAATCCAGCGGCGATCGGTACGAGGTCTACATCGCTGCCCCAGAATTCCTGAAGCGCAAGCAACGTTGCAGCCGCGTCGGCTGAACCGCCACCGATTCCGCTTGCGACCGGCAGATTTTTCGTCAAATGAACCGCGACCGGTTTCACTTCCTGATTTTTTTTCACCGCTTCCATCAACATGAGCGCTGCGCTTGAAACCAGATTGCCGGGCCCACCGGAAAGGCCTTGCGAAAAAGGACCGTCAACCGATACTTCAAGGGGACCATGGGCATGATGGGGTTTATCTACGCGGACTTTGTCGCCGTACTCAGAGAACACGACCAGACTGTCCAGAAGGTGATACCCATCTTTTCGCTGACCTGTCACGTGCAGTGCGAGGTTAATCTTGGCATGGGCAATGCGTTCGATCATGAAACGCTACTCAGCTTTTGCTTCGTCCTTTTCATCATCCAACAATCCTTCGGCAAGCTTCTTCTCGATGGCTTCTGGATTATCCGGAGGTGTTTTCGCAGCCAATGCGATTTTCCATTGGAAGGTTGCCTCGAGTTTGCGTCCGACTTTCCAATAGGCATCGCCCAAATGGTCGTTGATGGTGGGATCCTGCGGCATCAGTTGAACCGCACGCTCCAACTCCTGGACAGCTTCTTCATACTCGCCCAAACGATAGTGAGCCCAACCCAGACTGTCGACGATAAACCCTGAACGCGGGCGGAGTTCAACCGCCTGGCGAATCATTGCCATTCCCTCTTTGAGATTGATGCCTTGGTCAATCCATGAGTATCCAAGATAGTTGAGCACTTCGGGTTGGTTTGCCGAAAGGTTTAGAGACTTTTTGAAATTGGGCTCCGCTTTTTCCCACTCTTTCAAACGCTCGTAGGCGATGCCACGGCGGAAAAACAAGTTCCAATGATGAGGTTCGGGCAATCCGATGATCGAAACGGCTTTGTCGAATGTATCCGCTGCTTCCCGGTAGCGCTTTTCGCGATTGAAGATATCACCCAATACCATGTAGCCCGCCAAATCGTCCGGCTCGTTTTCAATCAGCTTTTTGAGGCCCTCAATTGCTTCGTCTTTTTGGTCGAGGCGAGAGAGATTGCTCGCCCTTTCCAGTTGGCTGATCCGGTAAAAGGCGGACTCGGCAGAGATTTGATCGTAAAACTCATTGGACTTTTCAAAGTTGCTTTGACGCAGATAGAGTTCTGCCAAGGCAACCGTGATCACATCTGTTTCCGGTGAGAGATAGTTCGCCAGTTGAAGGTAGGATTTTGCAAATCCACCGCTTCCATCCCGGCGGAGTGCAGTCGATATATTGTAAAATAGCTCCGCAACCCCATCTTGAGGCGCTGTCAGGAGCGGGGTTAGCGTTTGTTGATTGCTCAGCGCAGTTCGTAACACCTCAAAGGGAGCATGATCTGGCAGGAGTGTCTGACCATATTCCAAGGTTTCCAGAGCTTCTTCCCGTACACCGGATTTACTGCGGTTGCGAACCCTGGCTTCGATCGCACGGATATACGTTTCCGTTAGCACCGAAATTACAGCGCGATTGTCGATGACAGCCTGAAACTTCTCTGCGGCCAAGTCCCCTTTTCCGCCCGCTTCTGCAATCAGCCCGGAGTGATAATCGCGCATGACTTTTATCCATTCAGGCCCATTGAGATCATCAAGCTTGGCAAGCGCCTCATCAACTTTACGTTCTCCGGAGAGTGCCCAGGCAAGCGTTATTTCCCGTAACGTTTTATCCAAATCTGCACCAGCAACATCTTTCAGCGCATCCGGCACTTTGTTCCAGGATCTCTTCTTAAGCTGCTGGGCGGCATTGACAAACCCAATCAGGTTTCGGTTGCCGGAATTGCCTTCAATTTCCCGAGCGATTTTGCCGGCATCTTCTATCCGGCCATTGGTGACGAGTGCCGCCAACAAATCCTGCTTTAGTTTGAGATTATCCGGGTCAAATGAAGCTGCTTTTTCCAGAAAACGAACCGCTGCTTCATCATCCTGGTCATTGATCGCAATCCGGGAAGCCAAAAAACTACCTGAAAGCCCAGAGTTGCTCACGGTTTCTGTAAGGTCTGCGCTTGCAAAACCCAGAGAGCCGAGCACAACAATTGAGGCTGACAAGGTGGAAACCTTCAAAGCTTTAACGATTGCTTTCAACATGTATTCCTCTTTCCTCCCAAATGCCGCTTGGTGGTTGAGACTACAGGATATATGCCACGAAGTTTAACAATCCACAAAGCCAAACACGATAGTTTGATCTGTACGTCTAATTTGCGCGGCTTACGCAAAATTCCAAAACTTCAACAAGCGCTTCTTTGTGTTCAGATTCGGGCATGGTTCCCAAGGCATCTTTTGCCATTTCCACATAATGCCGTGCTCTGGCGACTGTATCACTGATTGCATCATGTTTTTTGAGCAGCTCGATTGCCCGGTGCAGCGCTTGTTCGTCTGTTTCACCTTCTGAAATTGCCTTATGCCAAAAATCCCGTTCGGCATCACTGCCCCGACGGTATGCGAGCAAGACCGGCAATGTTACTTTGCCCTCGCGGAAATCATCGCCTGTGTTTTTGCCAAGGTCCGCGGCATTGCCACCGTAATCGAGGGCATCGTCAATCAACTGGAAAGCAAGCCCCAAATTGTTGCCGTAAGAACGTAATGCGCTGATTGAGGCATTGCTGTCTTCGGCTAAAATAGGCCCAACTTCTGCTGCGGCTGCAAACAATGCAGCCGTCTTGGAACGGATCACTTCCAGGTATTCATCTTCCGTTGTTTCAAGATTTTTGGCTGTCGAAAGCTGTAAAACCTCGCCTTCTGCGATAACCGTTGCCGCATGCGAAAGGACATCCAAAGCCCTTAGAGAGCCTACCTCCACCATCATGCGGAACGCCTGACCAAGCAGAAAATCGCCGACCAAAACGCTCGCCTCGTTCCCCCAAAGCATGCGGGCTGCAAGCTTTCCGCGACGCATATCGCTTTCATCGACCACATCGTCGTGAAGCAGTGTCGCGGTATGCATGAATTCCACACTGGCAGCCAACGTAACGTGTCCATCGCCCTCGTAGCCACACATTTGGGCAGCTGCAATCGTTATCATGGGGCGCAGACGCTTTCCTCCGGAATCGATAAGATGCTTTGCAACTTCAGGGATCATCTGAACTTCTGACCCCGTTTTGGACAAAATGAGCGTGTTAACCCGCTGCATGTCTTCTCTTACGAGCGACATTAACGCGTCGATGCTGTGTGTAGTTCGAATATCTTTTAGTGGTACGACGTTTCCGGACATTTTTATCTCGCTGTTTTATGCGAAAATATGTTGCGCGGACGCTATAGACAAGGGTAATTTTGGCGCAGGCGGCAGCAACCACAACTCACCGTAACGTGAATGGTTATGATTACATATTCGCATCCTTCGTTGTTAGATAAACCAAGACGAGGTTATACGTAGTGGCATGAAGGAACTTGTCGCTACAAACAATCTGGTCACAATATCATTTGTCGAAGCTCTATTGAACGAAGCCGATATTGATTATTTGATCCTTGACCAGAATATGAGTGTTCTTGAGGGATCGATCGGCATCATTCCCAGGCGAATAATGGTTGGAGAAACCGTTTGGTATAAAGCTTCGCGACTGTTGGAAGAAGCTGGTTTGAAACAGGAAATTTCTGCCAGATAGGTTAAGAAAGCATAGGAGAACGGTCCCAGATGACTTTGAATGAGGCACATTCAATTATTTCAGAACCGCTTGAGCATGAGTCTGAGGGGGCAAGCGTTGACGCTTTTCATAATGGAGATTTCAAGGTATTGCAGCCCACATCATCCGGGCATCGCAGTGGTTTGGATGCGCTGTTGCTGGCGGCATCCGTCCCTGCAGACGCATCCGGCATTTTGGCGGATTTCGGTGCGGGTGCTGGCGTAGCAGGCTTTGCTGCGTTGAATTTGAACAAAGAACTTGATCTCATTTCGGTAGAATTGAACCAAGAGATGGCGGGTCTTGCTTCCCGATCCTTGCAACTTGAAGGCAATGAAACGCTCAAAACCCGCGCCAAGATCATCAAAGCCGATATTACGGCAAATGGTACTGAGCGGTTGAAATCCGGTCTGGAGCCGGACAGCGTCTCGCATGGAATCATGAACCCGCCCTACAATAAATCCAGATACAGACCCCCTGCCGACATGATGAAAGCTGAAGCCTACATGCTTGGAGAAGGCGGGATTGATGCCTGGTTCAGGACGGCGGCTGCCATGATCAAACCGGGTGGCACGCTTACAATGATCTATCGCACAGAAGACTTGGGCGATATTCTCGCCTGTGCTCAAGGTCGATTTGGGGGACTGGAGATTTTGCCTGTCCATTCGCACAAAGACGAAGCGGCAAAGCGGCTCATTGTGCGCGGTACACGGGGATCCAGAGCACCTATGATGATTGTGCCGGGCTTTGTTGTCCATCAGGACAATGGAAGTTTTACGACAGAAGCACAGACTGTTCTGGCAGGAGAGAGCCGAATTCGTTTTGCTGGTTAAGATCGCTATCCGGTAGGCAATTCTTGCCGCACCTCTTGCAATCTTAATTTCGCCGGACCATTTGTGTTACATATCAATTGCTTCGGTATTCAAAAAATATGAACATCAGAAAATTCCTGCCCGGGAAACTGGGCAAACAATCGACCGTAATTCCCGTTGTAAGACTTTCAGGTGCAATCGCTGCCGGCGGGAACAGCCCGATCAGTCGAAATTTGTCATTGGCAAGCGTCGCAGCTTTGCTGGAAAAGGCGTTTAGCGAAAAGCGGGCGCCCGCAGTTGCGTTGGCGATTAATTCTCCAGGCGGCTCGCCGGTGCAATCGCGCCTCATTTTTAACCGGATTCGCGAACTTGCGGCGCAACACCAAAAACAAGTGCTCGTTTTTGTTGAGGATGTAGCGGCTTCCGGCGGTTATATGCTGGCGGTTGCGGGCGATGAAATTTTTGTGGATGAGACGTCAATCGTTGGGTCTATTGGCGTGGTTTCGGCGAGTTTTGGGTTCGATAAGGCGATTGCGAAACTGGGTGTTGACCGACGTGTTTACACAGCGGGCAAAAACAAAGTCACGCTTGACCCGTTTCAGCCAGAAAAAAAATCAGACATCGCTTACTTGAAAGAACTGCAGCTTGAGATTCATCAAGTCTTCATCGACATGGTGAAGGATCGCAGACAAGGCAAATTGGGCGATGACGCCGATTTGTTCACCGGGAAGTTCTGGACAGGCCTGCGGGCAAAAGATCTGGGTCTGGTTGATCACTTCGGGCATTTGGGAACCGTTTTGAAAGAACGCTATGGTGAGGACGTGAAAATCAAGCTTGTTCAGCCCAGACGGGGTTTGTTTGGGCGGCCTTCACAAGGGGTTGGTGTTTCAATGATGCAAGAGGCGACCACGTCCATGATTGACCAGGCTGTTTTTTCGGCCGAAGAAAGAGCCTTGCGGGCCCGCTATGGGCTTTAAAGGGAAAGGGAGACGATTTTGGCACAGTTGATTGGACTTGCCCTTATCGGCGGCGTTCTCTGGTACGGGTATCGGGCTTTGAAGCGGGAAATGGAACGGATTGGCCGGGAAACGCGCGAAGCAGAGCAAAAAGCTTCCGAAGCCAAACGTGGCAAAGAGCTGGTTGAGGGCGAAGATGGGGTTTACAGACCCAATCGCACCGATGACGACTCCAGCCCTAGTTGATCAATCCTTCGGATGAACCGGCATTGGCTTCTGCAATGGCTTCGGGGTTGTAATATTCACCCGGGTTTACGACCTGGGCAGTTGCATATTGAAAGTTTTCCATTTCTTCTTGCGGAACTGCATCGCGAATAAAAATACGCACGATGACGAACGCCGCAAAGAATGAAGACAGCGCCAGCAACAACCACATGAACATGGTAACAGGCAGGAACAGAAGCAACACTGTTGACATCAGCGGAATGATAAACGCACCCACGGACCACATCACCATTTGTGTGGAGGACAAAAAGACATAGTCCTTGGGGTCTGCCCGGTCATTGGCAAGCGCAGAAGAAACCGAATAAAAAGTCTCTATCGATCCTGACCAGATTGCGAACATCAATATCAGCCAGACAAAACTCAAGTTTGATTCCGTTGCGATTGCAAAAACGCCAAGCGTACACGACATCGCCGCCACAATCAGCAATACGTATCGGCGATCGATTCTATCAGAAAGCGCGCCCATGGGTAGCTGCACAACCAGAAGCCCCATCTGCATAATCAGCATCAACAAACCTATATCAGCGGCCTTGTATCCCAACTCGCCGGTGTAGATTGGTGCGAACCCCTGAAGGGTCATGGTCAAGCCACCGACGCACAACATGCCCATGAGGCCGACCGGTGAAACTTTCCAGAGTTTTCGGATCTGAATGTTAAATTCTTCCGGCGCTTCGGGCTGACGCAGGCGGGTCAAACCGACCGGAAGAATTGCCAGGGTTACAAAGGCAACACTTAAAGCCATCGGAACGTAACTGCCGACGTCAATCCAGCCGATCATGTAGGAACCAACGCCAAGCGAGAGAACATAGCACACATAAAATGTCGAGATCACCCGACCGCGATTTTCATCCGTACAGGCATCATGCAACCAGCTTTGAGCAACAATGAAAGCGCCGTTGATGCCAAACCCATATAATGCGCGTGCCAGCACCCAAACGGCGGGGTTTTCGGTTATCAAGACCAAAAGAAATGACAAGATGATGATGGCGTAAACGGTCATGAAGACGCGTGCGTGGCCGGAAAGCCTCAGCATCCATCCGGTCGCCAAACATCCAAACAAACCCCCGAGAGAGAGTGCAGGAAACATTGCGTTTGCCACCCAAGGTTCAAAACCCAGTTCCTTCAGCCGGATGGGGACATATGCAAAGCCAAGTCCTGACGCTGCCGCCATGAACATCATGGAAATGATGATCCCGGACATGGCAATCGGGGTCGCACTGACCCGGACTTCCGTCGTCTCTGTAATGGTCTTTACATCATTCATTGCAAACCTCGAACCGCGAAGGTTTAAGGTCTGCCTGAAATCTGCAAAACACAATTTCTGAATACGGCATTTGTGTCGTATCAAATCGGTTTTTGAAAATTCAGCCAAACCACCGGAAAATGCCAGGCCGCAGGGGCCTGACACGATTTTTTCTTAGATAAGCGGGTTATCTTGCTCCGATGCGCCGAACGTCACCGTCGAATGTTGGTACACCAAGTACAAACGGATCTGTCGGGTAACCAAGCGCTTGCTCTTCGAGAATTCCGATGGAGATCTCTTCACCCAGGCGCACGCTGTCAAAGTAGTCAGAGAAGAAGTGAACACCTGCCATGTTCCGACCAATGGAAATATTGGCCGCCAGTTTGTTCAACTCACCTTCCAGGGTTAACGGGCAATCGATTTCTTTTTCGACCAGACGCTTGCCGTTGTCTTGGGATTCATAATAGATGAATTCCACTTTCTTGGCTGCATCAAGCTGTCTTTGGCCATAGAAGCCTGCAACGCCATCGACTTTTGCAAAGACGGCTGAGGTGTCAAAGAACGCTTTCAACATCGTTACACAGGCACCTGCCACACTTGCGTGTCCTGCACCGTAAGTTGGGTGCATGGGCGAGCCTTCTGCAAACGCCATCGGCAATAGCGCCGTACCGGATGCATTTGCTGAGCGCACCGCTTCCACAGTTTCTGCAAGCTGATCCGCCATGTCGCCAAATGCGTTACAAAGCGTTGGTTCTGCTTCATGAAGTACCTTCGCAGCCTCGATCCGTCCGGAAAGGGTTTCAGGACGCAATCGCAGGTGATTGTTGAACTTCTGGAAACGAACGGCTTTCAATGCGCGCGTTGCGACCTCAGTGACCAACGTCTGGATTTGAGGACCACCGTAAAGCGCAAAACCACCGGTTGTCGACGTGATTTCGTTCTCAGCATCAATCAGCACAGAGTGATTATCTGTTCCCGACAGGTTGTCAAAAGCAGGGTCAAACGGTGTGCGGCTGCTCAACAGAATGAGACAAGCGTTCAGGTAAGCCTGGTAAAGCGCATCAAAGTGCACGTAGGTTGCAAGGTCGCGCAGCGTGTGAATGAAGCGGTACTTGCCGGTGAACTCCTGACCACTGCTTGTGCCGTTGCTGGCGTTGACATCAAAGCCGTTTTGAACTGCCAACCAGTCAGCCCAGGTTGTCATGTAGTCCACGCCTTTGACGGCCTCAGGCACGCGTTGGTTGATGCGTTGCGCGCCATACATGATGCGGCCGTCTTCCGGGTTGAGGGAACCGGTCAGATCGCGGTTACCAATCAGCAGGAACTGTGAAAGGTATGGACCTTCGCCAACGCCGGGGGAAGAACCACGGAACACGGTTTGGCGGGTAAGTTTTCCACTTTCATCTGTCAGCCGCGGACGATCCTGGAACCCATTCATGGCGTAAGGCAGGTTGTTCAGGCGCTTGATCGCACGGTTAAGGGCGTTTTGACCAGAACCCCCACCTTCATCAAAAATACTGAACGGTGTATCGCGAAGAAGTGCGAGTTCATAGACCTCCGCCATTTCGAAGTTCAGCTCATCTGAGTTGAGCGCCGGCGCAGGTGGCATGGTAACGGCCTGAGCATCCGGACCTTCCAGGTCAAAGGCTACGCCAGCCGTTGGCGCTTCCCATCGGCGACGTCCCACACCTTCGGGACGGGGCACACGAACGCGGGTTGTATAGGGCTCGATGAACCCGTTATCGATCGCCTGCCGAAAGGCCTCGAAATCTTGTTTGTTGGATACAAGACCCGTTACTTCGTCGTGCTCGAGCCCTTTTGTAAAGCTCATGGGGTAGTTTGCAACCGCATACTTTTGTTCATCACCGTTGGCCAGATGCTCAGGATGAACCCGATCTGCGGCCAACTTGGCGGCGCTTTCGCGCACATCAAGGGATTGTTGTCTTCGATCAAAATTTTGTGGCATATATTTTCTCCTAGTATGATTTATGCATGCGTATTATTTGCGAAAATCATATGGGAGGATAATTTTTACATTTAAATACTTTTTTTTATTTTTTTTATATATTATAAACAGTCAGTTATAGGTATAACCAAACTCAACTTGGTCGAAAAATTTACCCGTTAAATACACTGTCCGTGGCCGAAAATGCTTGTTATCCGATCCCCTGTTGTCCGATTAGATGCACCGCGAGCGCTTGTGTCAGAGGCTTTTTCTCACGCTGCATCCATGCTGTGCCGATCACGGCTGAAGTGTCCTGCCGCCTCATGACATGGGGGTGGGCCGTTGCGCAGGCCCTTAATGCAGCAATTTTGGAAACGGAGGCCGACTATTTGCAAGATGGGGAATCACTTTGGATACAACTTTAGAAAGCAACCGCCACAAAGCACTAATCGCAATGCTAATCGAAAAACGGGAGATATCACGAATACGATAGTTGGTAACACCACTGCTAGAATTTTGGCGACCGCTCAGGCGATATCTTCAGATAACCGCAGCTCACTCCACGTTAGGAGCGATGGCGCTTGCGAGGGAAGCAATCGTTTGCAGGGGCAAGTCGACGAGGACAGCGACCTCTGTATATTCCACGTGCTTTTGGTCCACAAACACTGTCACACCAGAACCGTTGAGGCTTACGAGCAATTCGGTCAGGTAGCCTTCGTCATCGAGGAACGCATCGTCCACATAACCAATGATCTTGCCTGCCGCATCGCGGACCGGCATGCCAAGCCAGGCATCGTTGAGTTCGTGCGCGTCATCGTAGCTGCCGTGCAATTCTTCCTGATTTGCCGCATCGCTATAGTCGCCCTGCAGGTCGAACTGGCTGAACGGATCAGCGCCGGTCTCAGGATTTTCAGGGGCAAATGAGAGGGTCAGGCGGTCGTTGAAGTAGTTTTGATCTTGTGCCATTGCCGAGCCCTGTAGTGCGGTGATGGCAGTTACAGAAACCGTTGCAGCGAAAAGATACGAAATCAATTTTTTCATGACTCTACTCCTAGTTTGGCGCCCTCCAAGCGTATGACCAAAGGTAACGATGTTTTTTGTGTTTTGTACGGTCTTAACCATTCTTTAATATTAGGATAATGATTGCTGTGCATTTGCGCACACAACGGTCTAACACCTTGATATCACTAGGCGAGTTTTTACCCATGCCAGGCAAATCGAATGCAAAACCAAAGAAAATCAACCTTGCTTTGCAGGGAGGTGGGTCTCATGGCGCCTTTACCTGGGGCGTTTTGGACGGGCTTTTGGAAGATGACCGGCTTGATATTGTCGGGATATCAGGCACCAGTGCAGGTGCTATGAACGGCGTTGTTATGGCCGATGGGCTTGAACGCGGTGGCGCAGATTGCGCGCGAGAGAGGCTTGCGAATTTCTGGGAAAAACTGAGCAAATTCGGACAATTCAGCCCAATCCAGCGCACCCCGTTTGATCGGGCACGTGGCGATTGGAGCCTCGATTTTTCTCCTGGGCGCATGATGTATGACGCGTTTACCCGCGCATTTTCGCCTTATGAATACAATCCGATGAACTACAATCCGCTGCTTGAGCTGCTCAAGGCGGAAGTGAATTTTGAACGGGTACGGGCCTGTTCAACCATCATGCTTTTTGTTTGCGCAACCAATGTGAGAACGGGAAAAACCAAGGTTTTCAAACATCATGAAATCACGCCTGATACTGTGATGGCCTCCTCCTGCCTACCCGAGGTTTACCAGGCGGTGGAAGTGGATGGCGAACACTACTGGGATGGGGGCTTTATGG
This sequence comes from Pseudomonadota bacterium, assembly GCA_039191645.1. Taxonomy (GTDB): domain Bacteria; phylum Pseudomonadota; class Alphaproteobacteria; order Rhizobiales; family Rhizobiaceae; genus JAALLB01. The sequence continues at coordinate 18,225 of JBCCXO010000004.1, forward strand.
GCAACCCACCCCTTTATCCGCTTTTCTATCACACCGATTGCCCGGATGTATTGCTGATCCAGATCAACCCGGTGGAACGCGATGAAGTACCAAAGACTGCGCGGGGCATTCATAACCGCCTCAACGAAATCACCTTCAATGCCACGCTATTGCGGGAGTTGCGCATGGTGGAGTTTGTTACCCGGCTGATCGATAATGGTAAGCTTGATATGGAAACGTATAAACGCGTGAACATGCATTCCATTGGTCCGGCAGAAGCGATGCTGGAGCTATCCTCCTCTTCAAAACTCAATCTTGAGCTTGAATTTCTCTACTACCTGCGGGATTTGGGACGCGACAGCGCGCATGCCTGGCTTGAGGAGAATTACAAAAAGATTGGCAAGGATTCGACCCTCAATTTGAGATCCATGTTCGAATAAGCACATCGCCTGCTCTTGATTTGTTGGACATGGCTCTAAAAACTGTCATGATTAACCCCTAACGTGTTGATGCAAACAGGGAGGACACGGCATGACAACGCCGCATGGATATTTTCATTGGAACGAACTGGGTACAACAGACGTTGAAACGGCAAAAAAGATATACGCCGAGGCCGCTGGCTGGACATTTAACTCTATGGATATGGACGATGGCACCACTTACTGGGTGGCAATGGATGGAGAAACACCGATTTGCGGGCTGTTCACAATGCCACCGGAGATGGCTGCGGATGTCCCGGAACACTGGATCGCGTATATTTCCATCGACGACGTTGATGCGGCTGTCGACAAGGCAAAAGCCCATGGCATGACGCTCATGCGAGACATCTTTGATGTGGATGGGGTTGGCCGGATCGCGATGTTAAAGCAACCTGATGGCGCAATGATTGGATGGATGACACCTGCTGAAGAAGGCTGACCTTAGCTGCTCATCTGATCCCGATTTCAGGAGAGGCTAGGAAGGTTTGTCGATGTTTTGGAACAACTTGATGTAGAAGTTGACCGAAAGCTCGATGTTCTCCAGAGAGACACGCTCGTTTATCCCGTGGATGCGGGGAATGTCCGTTGGCCCAAAGATGAGCGGATTGATCCGATAACTGTTCTGCGAAATTCGGGAGTAGTGCTTGGTGTCGGTCGCGGCAATCGTCAAACCGGGGACGACGATCAAATCGCCGAAAACCTCTCTGAAGGTTGATGAGAGCATTCGATAACCCTGAACTCGATGATCTGAAACGGCGCTTGCTTCGTTGTTTTCACCGCGAATGCTCACCTCAACCTGCGGATCATCAATGATGCCTTTGACATACCCCAAGACGCCATTGACTGTATCACGGGGATGAATTCTGAAGTTGACCGCCGCTGTTGCTTCGGTTGGAAGCACGTTCTCCTTTACCGACGCGGAAAGCATGGTTGGTGCGGTGGTTGTGCGCAGCATGGCATTGGTTGCAGCAGATTTTGAAAGTTCCCCCTCCAGAAGCGGCCCAAAAAGCCAGCGGTTTGCGAACAACATGCGCTGGATAAACGGAAAATTAGGGGCAATGGCGTCAAAAAATTCTGCGCTGACACCGGTAAGGCCCCCAGGCACCGGGTTCTCCTCAAGTTTCTTGATGGCGCGAGACAAACGTCCAACCGCTGTATCAGGTGGTGGCAGGGAGGAATGCCCGCCTTGCGCTTTTGCCTTGATATCGAGCGTGACGTAGCCTTTTTCGGCAACATTGATGCTGGCGATCGGCTTTTTGATGCCAGGTAAAATGCCATCCAGCACCATGGATCCCTCATCGAGGGACCACTCCATTTCAACGCCCTGTTTCTTCAACATGTGCGCCACCCGGCCTGCCCCTTGCCAGCCGCCCACTTCCTCATCATGGCCAAAACTGAAGTAGATGGTACGTTTGGGTTGGAACCCCTCAGCAATTAGGTGTTCGGCAGCCTCCAGCAATCCCAGAACCGCAATCTTGTCATCCAGCGTTCCGCGACCCCAAACAAAGCCCTCCGCGATTTCGCCCGAAAAGGGCGGATAGCTCCAGGATGCAAGCGTTTCGTCCGGTGCCGGGACAACATCATAATGCCCCGTCATGATGACAGGTAGAAGCGCGTCATCGGCACCTTGCCACTTATAGAGCGGGGTAAGACCACCTGCCAGGGTTCTCTGCATGGTCGCATGACTTCTGGGATAGGTTTCTTCCAGCCATGCCAAGAAATCTTCGAATTCGGAACGCTCAAAATCTGCCGGGTTTTGATGGGAGACTGTTTTGAATTGCACAGCCCTGGAAAGATTCCGCGCAAGGTTGTCGACATCCAGCTCTTTGATTTTTCCAGCGTTTGTAACGAGAGAATTGCCCGGTGTATACAGCAATGTATTTGTTATCAGCACGGCGACCACTAACGCCAACGCGATAAGCAGGCCGCCCAGAATTTTTTTAATCACTGCGATTTCCCCCATAGGCATACGCCGCAGCAATAAATGTATTTGACGATTACGTACCCGTCAATTTTCGGGTTGCAGGGTTGCTGAGAAGATTTTCCGGATTTGCTCAAGATGTGCAGACGGTTTGGGATAAATCTGCAATCGGGGTGGGTATCCCTAGTTCATGCTTTATGGATATGTGCTTTTTGTTTCTTACTTCCTTCCGCTGTTAATCGCCGGGTGCATCAGCCTGGAACGACGGTTGCATTGGAGGACGTTTTTGCTTGCGATGCTTGGTCTGCTCATTGCACCGCTGTGTATCAACACCCTTGTCGCTATTTGTGCGGCGCCCTTTCATCACGACGGGTTTTGCTATGGCATGACTGACGGGAAATGGGCCTGCACGCTTTTCCAACAGATTAAATATCAAGCAGATTTGGCGTTTCTGTTTACGTTGTTTCTCAACATCGTCTGGCTCGTCTTTCTTTCATGCCTGACAGCTGGAAATCTGTTGTGGCGATGTTGCACACGTGCACACCTGGCCTAGGTGATCTCTTCCTCTGCCCCTTCCGCAAAAACCGCGATCAGGCAGCCGGTCTCCGTGTGCGAGGTGTGTTCTGTTCCCCCTGCAAGCCAAACCACATCGCCAGGCCGGTAGACCGTGCCATCGTTGTCGATCAGTTCGCCCTCGATCATGAAAAACTCTTCTGCCCCACCATGTCTGTGCGGTGCTGATTGAGAACCGGGTTCCATTTTATAGATGTAAAACCCAACGCCCTTAGGCATGTCGGGATTAAGCTGCAGGAAAGACGTTCCCCGTTCTGTTTCGCTGGTGTCGTCAAACGGGACGAATTGGGCGTCTTTGACGTTGCTGACTCTGCGTTCTTCGTTTGCGATCGGTTTCATCACGGTGCCTCTTTCACAATATCGGTTCGTGAAGGAAAGAATAACCGGATGGCCGGCCGTGTAAAGAAAAACGCCGCGCAATTCTTTGCACGGCATTTTGAGTTTTATGGACTGGAGAGCACTGACCGTTCTTAGTCCCTACCCCAACCTCCGTCACCACCACGGCTGCGCGCTTCCAAGCCTCTGGAATTTAAAAGGCCGTCAGCGGAATCTGATACCTCTGCTGTCTCGCGCCCAGAACTTGATCCACGCTCAGTGTTTGAACCACGATCAGTATTTGAACCGTTACGCTGCTGTTCTAACATTGCATCGATATCCATACCGTTCGATCCTCGCGCGTTATCCGTCCCGGTGGCCGCATCAGCAGTAACGTCCCTGTCTTGTGTGGGCTGACCCTGTCGGTCCCGCTCTGCCATGCGTTCTTGCAGGCTTATGACGTTGTCACCCTGGAATCCGTCCCGGTGGCTTGGCGGGCTGGCTTGATCCATGCCACCATTGCTATTGCCGTCGCCGGCGTTGGAACTTTCACTAGAACGATCGGTAGCATCCGGTGAACGGTCGTTTTGATCACCCCTATCGTTCGCATCTGGCGAATGGTCGTTTTGATCACCTCTGTCACCTCTTTGCGCTGCCAATTCGTTTCGGAGCGTTTCCAGCTGTTCCTGCAAATCATCCAGTTTCTTGCCCGTCTGGGGTTGGAATGACCTTTCTGCTTCCTTCTTGAGATCAGAGTTTTCACGAAAGGGAGTACGGTCCGTTTTAATAATGCCATCGTCATCCAAATCAACGTAATTGGTTTCGTTCCCCATGGCCTCTTTTCGCAAATCGTCTGTTGCAGCCCTGTCTAGCCGGTCATGATCTTCTGGCCGGTTGTCCCTTAGGTCATTCGCGTATTCAGCGTAATGTCGATCCTTGTCAGCATCAAAGTCTTTGGGATTATAATGTCCATTCTCATCCATTTTACCACGGTTTTCGGCATGCCAAAAAACCACGTTCTCATCTGAATAAGCCTGTACCTTATCCTGAACGTCAGGGTCTTGTTGATCTAAGGTCTTACGGCCGCCATATGGACCGTCGGCGGGAGCACCATAATTCTCTTTGTTTTCAAGGTCTTCTGGCCTATCATCGCGAGGGTGTCTATCTCGATAGCTTTCCATGCTACTGTCATGTATGTTTTTTTCCTCTCTCGCCGTGAGAGGTCTCCTTGTCGCGAATCGATGCCAGGTCCAGGCCTCTTCTGGTTCATTGTTACTTTGATTTGTGGCGCTATCGCCACCCTCATCACGAGCACCGCCGCCAGCGTCGCGGGTATCACCGCCCTCGCCACGAGCACCGCCGCCAGCTTCGTGGGTATCGCCGCCCTCGCGATCAGCGCCACTGCGGCCGGGACTGTTCCAACCCCAATGGGGCCGTTCATCATCTGGCGGTTCGTCAGGTTCACTGTTAGGACCGCGACTTCCACCAAAACGGCCTGACTGTTCATCTTCGTCATCCCGCCCACCGCTATGACGCCATTGCTGAAACCGGTTAATTAGACCCCCGATAGTACCCCAAAACGAGTCGCTCTGACCGCCCGATTCCAAACCTTGCTGATTGCGTTGTTGTTCTTCTTCTTCCTCTTGGCCTTCTTCTTCTTCAAAGGGATCAAAGCTGTCTTCTGGATTTGGGGCGTTATCTGACATGTTTCTTTTTCTTCTTTTTTTAGTCAGACCGATCAAAACCCAGAACATTGACGATAAATCGTTCGAATTTTGATGTTTTCATCCTGATTTGATGGGTGCCACGTCATAATTTCCTTCTAATTGCGCATACATGCAATCTTGTTTATCAAGCCCACTCAAAAATTTGTTCTTGATTTGTTCTCTTCTTGTTGATAGGAATATTTTCATGAAAAGAATCAGATCAGCCTTATTTTAAAAAGGAGACGTTCGATGCGTGCTTCGCCAGAACCCAATATCGACAGCATTTCAGCGCATGATGCATTTATGAAGCAGTCTGTCATCTCGCAGGGTCGGGATACTGCTGTAGACAAGTTGCGCGTGGAGGTGAAAAACAAAGGGCGCGGCGCAACGCTTAATCCTTCAGGTCGCTTTGACACGCACACACGGCATGTTTTCGACGATGGCTGGCAAACGCTTGATGAGCTTCCCCCGTTTAAGACCGAAGTTCAAACTGAAAACCCGAAGACCATTATTACAAAGAATGAGTCCCCGGATTTGCATTTTGACCGGTCGATTAATCCATACCGGGGGTGTGAGCATGGATGTATTTATTGTTTTGCGAGGCCTTCGCATGCCTATATGGGGCTTTCGGCGGGACTTGATTTCGAATCAAATCTTTTCGCCAAGCCCAATGCGGCAAAACTCCTGCAAAAAGAGTTGGCAAGAAAAGGCTATCAACCTCGGACCCTTGCAATCGGAACGAATACAGATCCGTATCAGCCAATTGAGAAGCAATGGCGGGTTACGCGTGAAATCCTTGAGGTTTTGGAAGCGAGCAACCATCCTGTTGCGATTGTTACAAAGTCAGCATTGGTAACGCGGGATATTGATATTCTTGAGCGGATGGCAGCCAAAAACCTTGTGAAGGTCGCGCTTTCCATTACGTCGCTAGATCGAAGACTTGCACGGGCGATGGAGCCGCGCGCGGCTACTCCCGGGCTGCGGTTGAAAGCAGTGCGGGATTTGAAAGCGGCAGGCATCCCCGTTTCGGTGATGGTTGCACCTGTCATCCCCGCGCTTAACGATCATGAGATTGAGCGTATCCTTGATTCTGCCCAAGCAGCAGGTGCTGCAGAAGCGGGCTTTATCCTGCTTCGTTTACCACGGGAGGTCAGCCCTTTGTTTCGTGACTGGCTCCTGCATCATTATCCAGATCGCTATCGACATGTCATGAATTTGTTGCGCGCTATGCGTGGTGGGAAAGACTATGATGCGGAGTTTGGCAAGCGGTTGCGGGGCGATGGGCCATATGCCTGGCAAATTGGACGGCGGTTTGAGATGGCTTGCAAACGGCTTGGCCTTAACGAAACGCGAAGAACGCTTAATCGGAACCTGTTCACCCCGCCTCAGGTAAAGGGAGATCAACTTTGCCTTTTTGAGTGAATAGCCGATAAGCCCGGACGTTGGACGCCGCACCCAACCCACCTCCGGGCTTCGATGAGAATCAGTGAGCAGGCATGGATGCGCATATCACTAACCGGAAATTGTCCACTTTCCGAGTCCTATGCGCTAATGTCCCCCTATGCCTGCCACTGATTCTCTTTTTTCTGACGTGCTGGATTGCGTTCCTGATTTTGAAATTGAAAATCGTCTGCGCTCAGATGGTTTTGCAAGGGTCGCTGGCGTCGATGAAGCTGGCAGAGGACCACTGGCTGGTCCGGTCACAGCGGCTGCCGTAATTTTGGATCCGGATCACATTCCACAGGGTCTGAATGATTCTAAAAAACTGACCGAAACATCTCGAGAACTCTTGTTCACGGAAATCCTCAAGACCGCGCATGTCTCTTGGTCATGTGCTCCTGCTCAAGTTATTGACCAGATTAACATTCGTGAAGCTACATTGTTGACAATGACAAATGCGGTACACCGGTTACCGTTGCGGGCGGATGCGGCCATCATTGATGGGCGTGATATACCACAAGGGCTTACGAGGATTGGCCGCGCCTATGTCAAAGGCGACGCGCGATCGCTTTCGATTTCTGCAGCCTCTATTGTCGCGAAGGTTATCCGGGATCGCATGATGATGGCTGCGGCTGAGGTGTTTCCACTGTACGGTTTTGACCGTCATAAGGGGTACGGTTCCAAAACACATCGCGATGCCATTTTAAATCATGGGCCCTGCGCTCTCCATCGGATGAGCTTTTCGCCCATGAAGGACCTTCCCCGTCATGCATAGCGCACAAAAAAGGGCGCCAGAAGCGCCCCTAATACCAACCTCAAAAAAGGTTTAGTTCAGTTTCGATTTAACTTCTGCAATGCTGCTTTTGATCAAGTTGTTTGCAGTCGCGCCAGTCACTTTGTCCGCGATGATTTGTTCCGCAGCAGCAATAGCAACGTCTACCGCTGAAGCTCGAACCTCTGCAAGGGCGGATGCCTCCGCCTGTTCGATCTTGGTCTCAGCAAGAGCAGTACGGCGTTTGACAAAGTCAGCGGTTTTACGGGCCGCATCTTCTGCAAGGGCGGTCGCTTCGCGTTTTGCTGCGGCAACGATTTCCTCGGCTTCTTTTTCTGCTTCTTTCCGTTTGCCTTGATATTCCGCCAACAGTGCCTGTGCCTCTTCACGAAGCTTACGGGCCTCATCCAATTCATCACGGATTTTATCTGATCGGTCATCTAAGCTTTTGGTTACCATGCCAGGGACTTTTAGATAGACCATCCCTGCAAGGAAAATGATCAAAGCAACAAGAGTCCAAAATGTAGCGTCCATTTCCTGCCTCCTATTTGCCTTCGGCCGCTGAAACCGCTTTGCTGACTTCAGCTTTTGTGAGCTTGCCACCGATCAATTGAGTGACAATTTCCTTGGTCGTGTCAGACGCGATTGTCCCGACTTCTCCCAATGCCTTTTGCTTAATGCCTGCGATATGTGCTTCCGCCTCAGCCATTTTTTCAGCCAATTCAGCTTCAACCTTCTCGCGGGCTTCGTTGGCTTCCGCCTTCGCTTTATCCGTCGCATCAAGTGCGATTGAGTGTGCGTTGCGTTTGGCTTCTGCCAACTCATGCTCATAGGCTGCATGGGCCGCGTCCGCTTCGGCTTTAAGGCGTTGCGTTTCATCAAGATCACGGGAGATCCGATCTCGGCGAACTTCCAGAATGCCTGCAAGACGCGGGATCACCACCCGACTCATGATCATGTAAAAAAGGCCGAACGTAATAACGAGCCAAAGAATTTGCGAAGCAAAATACGTTGGATCAAATGGGGGGAATGCCCCGCCACCGCTGTCTGCGGTTTCCTGTGTTGCGGCCAGTGCCTGACTGATGAACATCAGCTTTCTCCGGTTTCGTTCACAATAGGTCCGAAGGGGCATCATGCCCCTAGGTCCGAAAGGGGCAATAGGCCCCTAAAGTTTTTATGTGAAGAGAAGGAGAAGCGCGATCAACAATGCAAAAATTCCAAGCGCTTCTGTCACCGCGAAGCCGAAAATCAGACGGCCAAACTGGCCATCAGCGGCTGAAGGGTTGCGAAGTGCGCCCTGAAGGAATTGACCGAACAAGTTACCAACACCGATACCGGCTGCGCCTGTACCGATAGCTGCTAGGCCTGCACCGATGAGTTTTGCTGCTTCTGGTTCCATTTCAAGTACTCCTTTATGGAAACGGTAAGATTTCGATTGGCGGCGAACCGCCGGTTTTTGTTTAGTGCCCTCCAGGATGGAGCGCATCGTTGAGATACATGCATGTCAGCATGGTAAAGACGTAGGCCTGCAAGAAGGCCACAAGGAATTCAAGCGCTGTAAGTCCGATGGTCATGATCAAAGGAAGAATTGCGCCCACAATGCCTACTGCGCCGATGCTTCCCATCGAGACAATAAAGCCGGCGAACACTTTCAGCGTGATGTGGCCGGCCAGCATGTTTGCAAACAGTCGGATGGAATGGCTGACTGGACGGGCAAAGAATGAAATGACTTCGATCGCAATCACCAGCGGCATGATCGCCAAAGGCACACCGCTTGGTACGAAAAGCTTCAAAAAGCCCAATCCGTTTCGCATCAACCCGACGATGATCACGGTGGCGAACACCAGTAACGCCAAGGCTACGGTGATGATCATATGACTGGTCACCGTAAAGAAGTATGGGAACATGCCAAGCATGTTTGCGACGAGAATGAAAAGAAACAGGGAGAATACCAACGGGAAAAATCGCATCCCTTCCGAGCCAGCGGAATCCCGTAACATGTTTGCAACAAACTCGTAGGTCATCTCCGCGAAAGACTGTGCCCGTGAGGGGATCAGACCGCGACTGCTCGTCGCCCAAATGAAGTAACCGGAAGTCAGAACCACTGTCGCCACCATGAAAAGGGATGAATTCGTGAACGAAATGTTCGTTTCAGCGATTTCAAGCGGAATGAGTTCTGTCAGTTTGAACTGCGAAATTGGATCATTTGCCACAGGTTATGTCCTTTAATCCCTTTCCAAAACCATCTTTTACGATCGTTTTGAATTCAACTTTCGTCTCTGTTGCCTTCTTGCCGTTTTGAAATTTCGGAGCTCAGTGTCCCGTCCATCTCGCCTGCAGCGCGAAGCACATTCATAATACCGGCGACAAACCCGAGCAGCAAAAACACAATCATTGCCCAAGGTGTCGTCCCAAGGAGCCAGTCGATGCCATAACCGATTGCAGCTCCAACAAGGATCGCCGAGATAAACTCACTCGACAACCGAAACGCATTTCCATAACCGGTGTTTGCCGGTTTTTCTGGACTTCCGTCCTTTTCGGGTTGAACATTGCGTCCGAGACGCTGGTTCATTTCCTTTAGACGTTTATCCAGATCCTGTTTCGCGCTTGTGTCAATTTGAGTGCTCTTACGTGCCATTTCCAACCTTTTGCCGGCGCGATTGTCAATCGCTGAGCCTTTCTACAACATGCATTTTGGCGATGCAAAAATGGATTGAAAATTGTCTGGGAGAGCACCCGTTTTGAATTGCCCGAAGTTGGCGGCAACATAGTTTTGCCAGCTTTCGCTGTCAAGCAAATGCGCGTAATCCAAGCCTTTGATTTTGTTAGATTTTAATAATACTAATCGCGATGCGGCATTACGCCTGCGCCGAATTTGCAAGAATCCATAAAAAAGTGACCCGGAAATTGGCCGATATCAGGACCAGCCACCACCAAATGTGCGGTAGAATATGTGCAGTCCGATCTTTCCAACCCGCTTCATCCGACGATTCCACCGCGGATTAACGTAGGTCGCATGATAGTGTGTTGAAGAACCGACTTCCGGCAGCCAAATCCGGCCAGCCGTCGTTTCAGCCGCCACATGCTGAGCGATATCGTAGAGCCGTTTGTTTTTCACACGGTCGCGGATGCGGTCACAGGCAAAGGAAAACTGACACCGGTTGTGCCAATGCTTGTTTTGATACACGACACCGCAAATTGAATTCGGGTAATGAGGGTTTCTCACGCGGTTTAAAATGACTTGTGAAACCGCAGCTTGCCCCTTCACCGGCTCGCCCCGGGCCTCGAAATAAATTCCTTGAGCCAGGCACCGCTGCTGACGCTTTGAAAACGAGTTTTTTGGTAATGGATCATCTGCCCAAGCGTGATCATCTTTGTTCAGTTTAGGCAGAATTTTTATAGGCTTTTCTTCAACCAGCACTGCGCTGAAAGGCGAGTATTCCAGCTCCTCTTCAGGAGCATAAGAAAGAATCGAGCTTTCTGATTGTTTGACCAAGCTTGCAACGACGACTGGAAGGTTTGCCGGGATGTCGTTCTTCTTTGGCTTCGTAACATGGAACAGGCTTGCAACTTCAAACGCCTCTTTTGCGGGTTTTGGTTTTACAAAACTCAGCGCGTATTTGTTGCTGGCCGTCGTTGGGCGGAGAACACTGTGTCGCTCAAGCACAGAACCGGCGGAAAAATCCTTAGGTGCCTGCTTTGCAGTGGTTTGCACCACCCGGCCACCCTTGATTTTGCGATTGACGCGTTCTGGCTCTGAACCGAGTTTTACAGTTTCGCTGAGTTCGATCTCTGGAGAAAGTCCAGCGGTTGTGATCGGATCAATGTTTGGATTGCCTTTATCAGAAAAGTTGAGGCTTGCGACACTGGCACCTGCTGGCTGCTGAGCGTGCACCAGCCAACGGATCTGGCTTTTTTGCCCAGTCAGATCAGCGATATCCTGAAACGCAACTGGCGATGTTTGAAAGGTAAGGGCCGATACTGCCAGGCCAAAACAAAAAGAAAAATGTGCTGCGCGCCCCTTGCACGAGGCGGGTATTCCGAGAGTGCTACGCAAAACCAAACTCCACTCAATATGAACTGATCGATCCCCACGATCTCGATAGAACATAATGGGTTAACCTTAATTGAGCGTTAAAGGGAGTGAATTACCCTGTTTCCTGCTTCTGCCCTGCCAGCAGCGAGCGCACCGAGCCCTTCCTTTGCTTACGAATTGTGGCAAAAACAGGAACTAAAATCTCACAATTAGCGTTTTTTTCGTCCGGCATAGGGGTTATCCCCTTTTCGCATATGCATACGGATCGGCGTGGCGTCCAAATCAAACTCCCGACGGACGCTGTTCACAAGATATCGCACATAAGAATCCGGAAGCGCCTCTGGTCTTGAACACTGAACGGAAAAGGTAGGCGGTCGGCTTTTTACTTGGGTGACATATTTTAGCTTGATCCGTCGCCCTGCAACTGCTGGAGGTGGATGATGATACTGAACCTCTTCGAGCCACCGGTTTAGAGGGGCGGTCGAAATTCTCTTGTTCCAGACTTTGTGCACTGCAAGGACTGCCTCCATCAACCGATCCAGATTTTCCCCGGTAGCGCCAGAGATCGGCACCACCTTCAGACCCTTGATCTGGGAGATATGTTCTTCAGACTGCAAAAGCAGTTCCTTCAACACTGCCTGTCTGTCCTCCACAAGGTCCCATTTGTTCAATGCAATAACCGGTGCGCGCCCTTCGCGGATGATCAGATCGGCGATTTGCAAATCCTGTTTTTCAAACGGTTTGGTTACGTCCAATACAATGATAACCACTTCCGCAAATTTAATCGCGCGCAGGCCATCTGAAACCGAGAGTTTTTCCAGTTTTTCCTGAACCTTGGCTTTGCGGCGCATGCCTGCGGTATCAAATAGCCGGATTGTTCTGCCATTCCATTCCCAATCGACTGAAATGGAATCGCGCGTGATCCCTGCCTCTGGCCCGGTCAGCAAACGCTCTTGACCGACCAATTGATTGATCAATGTCGATTTACCTGCATTTGGCCTCCCCACCACTGCAATCTTGAGTGTTTTGCTTTCAAGGGAGTCGGCATCGACTTCGCCGGTATCGGGTTCGGGTTGCGGGAATGCGGTTTCTTCGCCGACCGCTTGCACGATTGCTTCATATAGGTCGGCCATGCCTTGACCGTGTTCAGCTGAGATGGGCACCGGATCTCCAAAGCCCAGAGAGAAGGCGTCGTAATAGCCTGCTTCTCCCGGTTTTCCCTCCATTTTATTGGCAACCAAAAGGACTGGTTTTTCGGAGCGCCGCAATATGTTTGCAAAGGTGCGGTCATCGGGAAGAATTCCAGCTCGCGAATCCACCAAAAACAAGCATACGTCTGCTTCATCTATAGCTGCCTGGGTTTGCTCCCACATACGCCCTTCAAGGCTATCCTCGTGTGCCTGTTCCAGACCTGCGGTGTCAATCACATCAAACGACAAGTCTCCAATCGAGGCTTCAGCGAAGCGACGATCCCGCGTGACACCCGGCATGTCATCGACCAATGCCAAACGCTTCCCAACCAGACGATTGAAAAGCGTCGACTTACCCACGTTCGGGCGTCCGATTATGGCGACTTTGAATGTCATATTGTCCCTTTAAGAAGGCGGCGTCAGCCGGTTCGAGACGGTTTTTAGGTTTGGCCTGTAATACCTTTGCCAGCGAGTAATTCAAGCATGATCGTGGCACGGGAGCGAATTCCGCCCGGTGCTTCTATATCCTGCGAGATTGCGGTGAACCACCGGTGAGCATCTTCAAGTTTGTTGTGTTTCCAGGCGGAAAGTCCCAACCCCTCGCGTGAAGAATGGCGAAACGGTTGTCCGGTATTGGCCATTGTTTGCAAACGTTCGGTCACTTCTTCATAGGAGCCGTGGTCTACGAGAAGCAGCCCCGCCCGCAGCCGAGCGACGTTGCGCAGCGTTTCGTTGAAGCCGCTATCACCGGCAATTTGGTCAAATGCTTCAATCGCATCATCAATATTGCCTTGTTTTGCCAACTCGGCCGCAAGGCGAATGTTGGCCAGAGCGGGGTATTCCCCCACCCCATCTTTGCCCAGCTGCTCAAGGATCGCGATAGCTTCCTCGTGCTTGCCCTCATTGGAGCGCTCAATCGCCTCTATAAACCGATCGCCCGATTCACCGGCAGCCTGTAGGGTGTAGTAATCCCAGGCGCGGTAACCGCCCGTCGCCAGAACGATGGCTACAGCGGCGCCAATGATGAACCATTTGTACTTGGCCCAGAACCCTTTAAACTGATCGCTGCGAAGCTCTTCGTCGACTTCGCGGATAAAACTGTCATCTGACATTTTAGAAAATCCATTTATGGGCGACGTATAAATGTCGCGTAATTTGTCGTCTTTTAGCCGAAGTCGATATCGTTATGCAATCGCTGGAACACCAGTAATCACTTCGTGAAGCCAGAAAATAAACACGACCCAGGCAATAACACCGGCAACAACCGAGATTACATCGCTGCGTACGGATACGGTTTCTGGACGGGGCTCGTTCCTTCTATTGGTGTTGATGACCAAAAAAACCGCCCAAATCAAAAACGTACCGAACAGTAACAGGCTTGCCAGATCTCCATTGACCAGAATATGGCCAATTGCCCAGATTTTGATCGCAATGAGCATCGGATTTTTAACGGCCTTTTTTATCCGTCCAGCCGGGAGATTGCTGGCAACAAGCAAAATCATCACAGGCACCATGAGGAGTAGTTGAAGATGGCTAAGCCACACGGGTGATGCATACAGGAACACATTATCAAATCTTGCCTGACCATATCCCCAGACCAATAATGCCATCCCCGCGATGGAAGTTATTGTGTACATGCCTTTCCAGGGTGCTTCACCGCGTGCCTCGATGAAAGACTCGCGCCAGGCTGGTGCCAACATGCGCGTGCTATGAATTCCAAGAAACACAAAGAGCCCGGCAACTAAAAACCACATGGTAAAATCCTCTAGCCTTGAAATAACACCTTATCTTTATATGCTGATTGGCCAATCAGAAATGGGACAAAATGACGATCGACGTAACAACAGCAAAGAAACGGCTGGAGGCCAAACGCCTTGAATTGGAGACCCTGTCGGAGATATCCAAGCAAGCAAGAGATACAGTCGAACTCGATCAGCAGGCTGTTGGCCGGCTTTCGCGGATGGATGCGATGCAACAGCAAGCGATGGCTGAGGCCCAGGAGCGCTCCCGTCGGCATGATTTACAGCGAATAGACCTTGCTTATCGCCGCATGAAAGATGGAGATTACGGGTATTGCACCCAGTGTGACGAAGAAATTCCCGACGGACGTTTGGCCATTGATCCCATGGCGGAACGCTGCGTGAATTGTGCGTAACATGTGCTTATTCGGCAGGATTTCCCTGTCTTTCAATGTATTGTCGTTCGGCATCAGAGAGTTCTCTGCCATCGAGCACCGCCTCAAATGCCTGTAGGCGTTTGTAGACCGACAAGAGTTCCACGATCGTAGACCAAGAGTTGATCAGATACTGGAAGGATCCCTCTACCCTGCTGAATGCCCGGATAATCTGCTGCATAACGCCCAGTGTTATCGCACCCGTTGCAAGGGTTGGGGCCAATGCGATGTAGGGAACGAGATTACCAATCTGCAGATAAAATATTCTGACCACATTGAAATACATGTAGTGAAAATACAGTCTGAAATAGTTCTTACGCACATCGGCAAACAACTCGATTACCGTGGGTGGGGCTGCGCGCTCACTGTCATCTTCCCCATAGACCAATTCTTTCCGGTACGCCGCCTCTACTTTCTGATTGTTGAACTCCAGTCCGGGTAGCTTGATGCCGGCCGCAGCCACCAGAGCGGTACCAAAGATAGACCAAAGAATTGCGACGAAAACCAACCCTTGGGAGACCTCGCCTACAATCGGTAATTCTTTGACTTGCGCTGACAAGCCCCAAAGCAGTGGCAAAAATGCGATCAGCGTCATGACCGAATCGAGAAAATTGACGCCAAGGTTTTGGGTGATATCAGCAAACTTTTTGGCGTCTTCCTGGACCCGCTGAGATGCGCCTTCAATTTTTCTCAATTCCTGCCAGCGTGACATGTAATAGTTGTTCATGGCGGTGCGCCAGCGGAACACATAGTGGCTCACAAAAAAGCGAAACAGGACAGCCACAAAAACATACAGCAAAGCGATTTGAAGAAATGTGGCGATCTGCCCGTATATCTCCCATTCCGTGACGCTGTTGGGCGTCCCGAGTGCACGCTGAATCATGTCATAAAATGTCCCGAACCACTCGTTTATCATGACGTCGAGCTGAACCAGGAACCAGTTTACAAAAAAGATGAGAGCCGATCCGGCGACTGACCAGCGCTGCCAAGGATGCTGATAGTATCGCATCCAAAATCCGCAAAAGAGGAAAATCGCAATCAGGAAAAACTGGTAAAACCAAAAAGTATTCGCCGCTGATACTTGTGCGGCGAACGCTGCTTTGGCGGCATCATCTGCATCGGTGCCCAGCTCCGCAGGAAATCCATATCCCACCAATCCGCCAATGCTAAACGTACTCCCGAGGCCGGTCAGGATGAAAAACCAGACCAAAACACACGCGATCGCGTAGACAGCAAATGAACCAAAATAAAGTTTCGGATTTGGAAAAAAGTAATGAAACACGGTTTAGACCCTTTAATGGAAACCAATCCCTAACACCTAAAGCGTGGCAGGGCCACTAGCAAGCCCTGGTTAATCACAACGGTTTCATTTCTGGTTCAGTCAGACAGCCTACTTCTGATCCGGCGTTTCAATACACAAAATAAAACTTAATGTTTGCACATGTGTATTTTGACACAGCAGAGCGCAATCGAAGCGCCTAAATTGTTTATCAACAAACGGGATTTCTGCTCCACCTTAATCGCCCACACAACCTTTGGAGCAGAGATTGAAGTCCTCCCGGATAACGCCCCTTTCCGGGAGGACTTTCCAGAATTTCCGGCGTATCGGTAACGCCCCTTCCGGTACAAAGGTTAATGAGCCGCTTCCCTGATCGCCCCGGGGAAGCGGTTTTCATTTTTATTGAAATTAACCAAGCTGAAACCATTCTTTAACCCGCTGCTTACCATCTTCGCACAGACTGAAACCATTAACGCGATTCGTATGGAGTACGCCGAAATGACCATCAGAAATGATGATGAAGCCCTTCACGCACTTGATCAGATGGATGCGGTTGAGGCTGACCAGTTTGCCAAAGAAATGGATGACATTCTGCTTGATATCGCAGATTTAAATCCTGACTTATGCCCACCAGATCGTCGATTTTACAATGGTGACCGGGAAGCCTGGGTTTATGAGCATGGCAACATTGCTGAACTCGTTTTCGTCAAGGTTGGATAAAAACACGCAGCGACCTTGATCTAGGCACCAATTGCGGGCCACATTTGTTGGAATTTGAAAAACTCCGGCAAAAGGCGCCCCAGCATGACTTCCCTTTTTCTTAAAAATGTCCGAGTGGTGGACGGCACCACACCGGAGCCGACCGATCCTGTCAACATCGCAATCGAAGACGATAGGTTTGTGGATGTCGGGCCAGGCATTTCTTTTTCAGCTGATGATGCGGTAGATTTGAACGGGGCCATTGTCATGCCTGGTTTAATCGACTGCCATGTGCATGTTCTCGCCACGACTGCTAACATGGCGCTGAATGCAGAGTTACCCAACGCCTGGGTGGCCTTGAAATCCGCGGAAATCATGCGGGGCATGTTGATGCGCGGGTTTACGACTGTTCGTGATCTGGCAGGCGCGGACAAAGGTTTGCAGATGGCGGTAGATGAAGGATTGGTCGAGGCCCCCCGACTGGTGATTTGTGGCAAAGGGCTTTCTCAAACGGGTGGACACAGCGATCAGCGGGGCGCATTTCACAGCCGTGACACGGCATGGCATATGCACAAACTCGGGGCGTTGGGAAGAATTTGCGACGGCGTACCGGAGGTGACACGCGCTGCGCGGGAAGAGATCAAAGGGGGCGCCCAGTTTATTAAGGTCATGGCAGACGGGGGCGTTTCTTCACCGTCCGATCCGGTCGGATTTTTAGGGTTTTCAGTCGATGAGCTGAAAGCCGTTGTGGAGGTCGCAAAAGGGGCTGGCACGTATGTTGCGGCCCATCTTTATGATGATACCGCCATCACAAGGGCCCTTGATTGCGGGATCGAATGCGTTGAACACGGCAATCTAATGAGCGATGACACAATCGCCCGGATCGCAAGGGAGGGGCAGTTCGTTGTGCCGACGAACATTACCTATGACAGGCTCGCAATTGAGGGTGCTGAGTATGGGCTTCCGCCTGCATCGGTCGCTAAGATTGAAGACGTCCGAGAGGCCGGTCTTGAACGATTGCCGAGACTTCATGCTGCCGGGATAACCATGGGCTACGGTTCGGACCTGCTCGGTGGCATGCACCTTCACCAGTCAGGAGAATTTTTGTTGCGCGGGCGTTACCTCCCGTCCGATGCGGTCATTCGTTCTGCGACAGTTGATGCGGCAAAAGTACTGCGGATGGAGGGAGACCTTGGCAGAATCGCACCGGGTGCATTTGCAGATTTGATCGTGGTTGATGGTAATCCGCTGGAGGATTTGTCATTGCTGACAAACCAAGGCGCACATATGCCACTGATTATGAAAGGTGGTACTATACTGAAACGAAACGGGATTTAATACGACTGAGCTGGTAAGGGCTTAGGCTTACTCCCACTCGATGGTACCGGGCGGTTTTGATGTGACATCGTAGACAACCCGATTTATTCCCCTCACTTCGTTGATGATGCGGGTAGCGGCTCTTCCCAGGAACTGCATCTCGTAGGGATAAAAATCTGCGGTCATGCCATCAACCGATGTAACAGCTCTCAACGCGCACACGAATTCATAAGTCCGGCCATCTCCCATGACGCCGACCGTCTGGACTGGTAAAAGCACGGCAAAAGCCTGCCAAATTTCATCATACAGCCCAGCATTTCGGATTTCATCGAGATAGATCGCATCTGCTTGTCGCAGGATATCAAGCTTTTCGCGGGTAACCCCTCCTGGGCAGCGTATCGCAAGCCCCGGACCGGGAAAGGGGTGACGCCCAACAAATTGCTCCGGCAATCCCAACTCCCGCCCCAGACTGCGGACTTCGTCCTTGAAAAGTTCACGCAGAGGTTCGACGAGCTTCATGTTCATGCGCTCTGGCAAACCACCCACATTATGGTGGCTTTTAATGGTAACGGATGGACCGCCGGTAAAGGACACGCTTTCAATGACATCCGGATACAAGGTGCCTTGTGCAAGAAAGTCAGCGCCTCCAAGTTTGCTTGCTTCCTCTTCAAAAACATCAATAAACAATTTGCCAATTGTCTTACGCTTTTTCTCCGGATCCGCTTCGCTTTCCAGAGCGGAAATAAATGTACCAGAAGCATCTACATGGACGAGCGGAATATTGTAGTGTTCGCGGAACATTGAAACGACCTCTTGTGCCTCATTCATCCGCATTAGCCCGTGATCCACCAAGATGCAGGTTAGCTGATCCCCGACGGCCTCGTGGATCAACAGCGCTGCAACTGAGGAGTCAACGCCGCCTGATAATCCGCAAATGACTTTCTTGTCACCCACTTGATCGCGAATGGCAGCAATCGCCTGTTCGCGATAAGCCGCCATTGTCCAATCGCCTTTCAGTCCGGCGATCTGATGAACAAAATTGGAAATGAGTTTGGCGCCATCCGGGGTATGAACCACTTCGGGATGAAACATCGTCGAATAGTAGTGCCTGCTTTCATCGACTGCGATTGCGCAGGGTGCATTGGGTGATGTCGCTACGACTTCAAAGCCTTGTGGCAATTGTGTGACCCGGTCTCCGTGCGACATCCAAACCGGATACTTGTTTCCGACTTCCCAAACTCCGTCGAATAGGGGGCTTGGTTTGTGGATTTCGATGTCTGCTGCACCAAATTCTCTGTGATGCCCACCTTCAACGGTGCCACCAAGTTGTGCACACAAGGTCTGTTGTCCATAGCAAATCGCCAATATTGGCAGTCCCGATTCGAAAATCTCCTGGGGTGCTCGGGGGCTGTTTTCATCTGGAACTGAGGCCGGGCCGCCGGAAAAAATAACGGCTTTGGGCTGCATTCTACGGAAGGCTTCTGCAGCAGAATTAAAGGGAATGATCTCGCAGTAAACACCAGCCTCGCGCACACGGCGTGCAATCAGCTGGGTGACTTGTGAACCGAAATCTATGATGAGAATTGATTGTGTCGGAGTGCTCATGAAAAGGCTTTAATTCGAGTCGCTTGAAGTCGCAATCCCAATTATGCTTTTCTCTCAATGGAGGCTGTGGTTGACTCGCTCGTCTTGGCTAATTTTTCGACCAGATTGCGGTTGAAACTGGCTTCCAGCGCATGGCGAACCTCAGGATTTTTATCCAGATGCGCCCGTAGGGATTTCCTCTCGAACGCAAGGTATCGGGTTGGCTCGGTGGTGATGACCGATGCTGTGGCAGTTTTTCCCGTCAAGTAACTCATCTCTCCCAGAAAATCTCCGGTCTTGACGCTTCCAATTTCTCTTCCGTCACGCAATACTTTCGCGCCCCCACTGACAAGAAACTTTAAGTGTCCGGGACAGGTATCCTGAGTAATCAGGGTCACCTCTTCCTGAACTTCAGTCCAGGCGCCAAGTTTCATCAGCCGCCTTGAATGTGCTCTTTCGATTCCGGTGAGGCAGGTTTTGATAAACATACTTTCTTCCTCAGAAAATTTTCCACGGCGATTTTCAATTTGCAAGATGATCAACTGAGCCACATTCACGAGTGAAAAAAGAGCCTCCCAAAACATGGAAACGTAATCGCTCAAAATCCAATAATAAACTGACGAAATAGACCCCGCCAGAATCGCAAAAAAACGCAGCCAGTTCATGCTGCGCATCATCATGGATACGATCAGCAAGACATATGCAAAATGGCCGACCAAATTTTCCGGCCTGGAAAAATCAGCCCAAAACTCTGTTAGAAACTCATTCATTTAACGCCCGTGCTTTCTACTAGTCCATTTATCACAGATGTTCTTGCTTTCAATCTGTGTGATCTGTCACAGACAGGAATGCCCAACTTTTGAACGAAAATAAGGGATACTGCCGTGGGAATTGCGCTTTTTTGAGACTTTCACATGCCCTTGCGTTCAAGAACGGCCAAAAAGAAACCATCCGTTTTTGTAGATGCCGGGGTCAAGGTTACCGTTTTCATATCGGATGACCACGGCGCTGGTTTGTCATAGCCAAACAGATCTTCCCAAACCTCTCCCGCAGAAACCAGTTCAAATTCAGGATTGTCTTCGCTGAACGCATATACCTGATTTTCATTTTCCTCCGGAAACACAGAACAGGTGATGTAAACCAGATGACCCCCCGGGCGCACAAAAGGAGCGGATTCGCTTAAAACCTCCTCCTGTTGCTGCAAACGTTCTTCAAGGTTTTTTGCTTCCAGACGCCATTTTGCTTCCGGGCGCCGACGCCAAGTGCCTGAACCGGTGCAAGGTGCATCCACTACCACTTTGTCCATTTTTTCGGAAAGGAAAGACAAATCTGCATCAGGTGCATGTACTTGAACATTGCGCGTGCCTGCGCGCTTCAACCGTTCATGAATGGGTGAAAGCCTATTTTTATCAATGTCATAGGCATGAATTTGACCGGCATTTTCCATCGCTGCAGACATCGCGAGAGTCTTTCCGCCTGCGCCTGCACAAAAGTCGAGCACGTTTTCTCCTGGCCTTGCAAAAATTAAGTCTGAAACAATTTGACTGCCCTCGTCCTGAATTTCGAAACGTCCTTTCTGAAACGCCTCTTCAGCTTGTACATTGGGTTGCCGGTCAAATGGCTTGTGGGTTTCGATCCGCAACCCATTGCGGGCGATGGTTGTTGGTTTTGCCCGCGTCCTGGAAATTTGCTTCATTACTTTAGCGCGGTCGGACTTTAGGGTGTTTACCCGCAGGTCCAGCGAGGGGCGCTTAGAAAACGCTTTTGCTTCATCTTGCCAGTCTTCAGAAAAGTTGGCTTCAAAACTGGGAACACACCACGCTGGAATATCCGCAGCAACATGGGCTTCAGCGTCTTGAAAGCCTCTTTCTAACAATGCTTTCAATACGCCGTCCTGCAGGAACGGCGGTGCAAATTTGTCATCGCTGAACTGTTTACGCGTGTCTTCCACGTTTAGTTTCCAGGCACGAAACATAAGGGCAAATAAAAGTGCCGTGTTATCGTCGCTATCAGCCAAGTACCCCAAAGACAGATTTTGCCTCAGTACATCGTACACAAGGTTGCCAATTGCTGCCCGGTCTCCTGATCCCGCAAATCGATGTGACAGACCCCAGTCTTTGAGCGCATCGGAGGCGGGGCGCCGCCGATTTTTAATATCATCGAGGACTTCACTTGCTGCCTGAACTCTACCTCCAAGCCTCATGCATCACCCAATCGCGCAAGAAAGAACAAAGCCCACATTGCATAAACTGCCAAGAAGTTGATGACAAATACTTGCCCGCGAAGCCTGACATTATCGCCAGAAATCTGAACATAGGAATGAGCCAGCCTGCCTAGTAGAAAGATCCATGCCAAAAATACGTGTGTCTGGGTTACCATGTCGGTGGCATACAACAGGGCAATGATCCCATAAAACAGGACAGGTACTTCAAACTGATTGTTCAGATTGTTAGCCCACCGTCTGGAAATCTCCGGCTCCCTCTCCTTGTGCGCAAGATCGTCGATCTCAATCTTGTTTATCTTGACTGCCTGCATGCGCTTGAGGCTCACAGCGCCAAAAAGGAAGAGCAGCCACATCAGATGGCCGGCAACTGGCACTAATATCGCATCCGGGAGACTGAGCATGGATCAGACCTGGAAAAAGAACACCGTAGAAACTGCGAGCTCCAAAATAAGCAACAAGAGAACGCGCGCGGACTGTATGAAAATTTTACGGCGACGGAAAACATTGTGGGTCCCTGTCATTTCTCGGGCGTGGACAACGCGCAGCACGACATAGAGGATGGCGAGGACAACTGTAAACCAACTGGTCACGTTGATTGCCAGGCCCGTCATGAGCAAAACATAAAACAGGACCGGCATCTCGAACTGGTTGGCGACAAGCCGCGTGTAAACCCGGATTTCTTCCGGTTCTGCGTCGCCAACGGCTTTGTACATATCCGGTGTTACCTTGCCAGATTTGGCTGCGCTCACCCTTTTGGAACTCAATTTGCCGTAGCACCAAACGGTCAGAACAATTTGGGCTAGAATGGTCAAAACGACAATCTGGGTTTTAAGCGCTGGCGCTGCTGTCCAGAGCAATAAAATGGTTTCCATGGTTATGTCGTCCTGTGGTAGTTCGGGCTTTCACGGGTAATTGCCACATCATGTGCGTGGCTTTCCCGCAATCCCGCACCGGAAATACGAACAAATGTGGCTTTCCGCTGAAAATCTTGAATGGTTTCGCCGCCAACATATCCCATTGCTGCTTTCAGCCCACCGGAAAGTTGGTGAACGACTGCAGAAACCGGTCCCTTGTAAGGGACTTGACCTTCCACGCCCTCTGGAACCAATTTGAGGCTGTCGGTTACTTCTGCCTGGAAGTACCGATCTGCCGATCCACGCGCCATGGCACCAACCGAACCCATGCCGCGATAGGATTTGAACGAACGTCCCTGATGTAAGTAGACTTCTCCGGGGCTCTCGTCTGTTCCCGCCAGCAATGAACCCACCATCACGACCGATGCTCCGGCTGCAATTGCCTTGGCTATATCCCCAGAAAACTTGATCCCGCCATCTGCTACCACGGGTGTCCCGGATTTGTGTGCTTCTTCAACTGCCGAAAAAATGGCTGAAAGCTGAGGGACGCCAACGCCAGCGACAATTCTCGTGGTACAAATTGAGCCTGGTCCGATTCCGACTTTAACTGCATCTGCACCTGCATCAATGAGGGCTCGTGTCCCGTCTGCGGTTGCCACATTGCCGGCCAATATCTTGACCGAATTGGACATCGTTTTGATTTTACCGACGGCATCCAGCACCTTTTGAGAATGACCATGGGCAGTGTCTACCACCAGCAGGTCGACACCGGCATCCAACAAACGTTCGGCTCGCTCTATGCCATCTGCACCAACTGTCGTGGCCGCTGCGACTCTCAACCGTCCTTGCGCATCTTTCGATGCGTTGGGATTGAGTTTGGATTTCTCAATGTCTTTGACGGTGATCAGCCCGACACATTGGTGTTCGTCATCAACCACCAACAGTTTCTCGATTCGATGTTTGTGAAGAAGGCGCTTGGCTTCGTCCTGGTCCACGCCTTCGCGAACGGTGATCAGGTTTTCATGCGTCATCAGTTCGCTGACCTTCTGGTTCGGATTAGAGGCAAAACGAACATCCCGGTTTGTGAGAATACCGATCAATTTACCGGTCACATGGCCCCCCTCTTCGCCATTTTCGACGACCGGGATACCCGAGATTTTATTGGCACGCATCAAATCCTTGGCATTCTGCAGCGTTGCATCCGGGCCAATCGTCAGGGGGTTTACCACCATGCCGGACTCAAACTTCTTGACTTGCCGAACCTCCTCAGCCTGTTGAATCGGTTCCAAATTCCGATGGATGACACCCATACCGCCT
Source organism: Pseudomonadota bacterium (assembly GCA_039191645.1). Classification (GTDB taxonomy): domain Bacteria; phylum Pseudomonadota; class Alphaproteobacteria; order Rhizobiales; family Rhizobiaceae; genus JAALLB01. The sequence goes on from JBCCXO010000004.1 coordinate 42,083, forward strand.
GCCTGTGCCATCGCTATGGCCAGTCTTGATTCCGTTACCGTATCCATGGCAGCCGACAAAATCGGCATGTTGAGCTCGATCCCATCTGCAATCCTGGTTGAAATATCCACTTCACCCGGCATCACATTGGAATGCCCGGGCTGCAAAAGGACATCATCAAAAGTGAGTGCGATGTCACCAGTTCCTGAGGTGATTAATTTATTCATTCTTTGTTTGGCTGGCGCCAATCCCGTTCTTGTAGGCAGTAATGTTTACGGTTTCCGCCGCGTGCTAAATCTTTGGATTGACGATTGTCGTTAACACGCCGATCATGGCTTGGAAAGACGTTTTTCAAAAAGTTTGCCGGTTATTGTAAGATATCTCACACGAACCGGTTTTGTTCGTTGTTGGCAAACTCAATGCTGGACTTCCAAAACCACCAGTTTTTCGTCTCTTGAAGACACACGGTTTAGCCATGGTGGTAATGCATCACGCTGGATCAGGGCGTTTAAATGGGTTTTTTCCAAGATTGGAATGCTGCCGGCTGTCAGGCAAAGCGCGACATAGTCAATCTTGTTTTCTTGCGCCAGGCGTTTGGCGGCAACTTCTGGAGATTGGAAAAAATCATAGACCAACAGAATTTCTTCTGTGTTGCGATGATATGGACCCGAGATTACACGATGATGGGTATGCACAGCGATTGGTGCGGCTGAATTGAGATCTGACATGACCAATCCTTCGGGTAATCCTGAAAGCGCTAAGTAGTCTCTTTTTGCAAAGCAGGTCTGCCCCGAGCTTGTTTGCGTTTCAGCACTAATCGGGGTTTGTTCGAACATTGGCTTTGCCAGGTGGGTTGCAGCCAATGTCCATGTATATGAAGTCAAGACGACGCACACCAATGCTTGCAACAGCTTGGAAGACAGCCGATCACGACCAAGGCTTTCGCGGATTTTGTGCATCACAATCAAAGCGAAGATTACAATGAATGGAATTGACGCAAAGATACCGGTGCGAAGGACACGCATTTGCCAGAATGACGTGATGACACACAAAGCCAAGACCGCAAACAGTGTTACCAGATGCGGGTGCTGTTTCCATCGGCGGATCGCAACGGCAATGCCGATCAGCAACATCAAACCAATGTATCCTATGCCGCTTATCCATCTCTCCGGACTGGCATTTACGGTTTCAAAAATACCCTTTGCTTCGGACACCCCGGCAAGCCAACGTCTGACAAGCTCAGGGTTCATCTCTCCCAAGGGCCCTGCAAGGCAATGCGGAAACTGTCCTATCAGGGAAACGGCAAGAATGCCTGCTAACACAATACCTGACAGGATGCGTGAAAGCGCCTGATTGGATGTAAAACGATCCAACCAACCTTGCGAGCTCTGGAGCACGAGGAAGCAGACAGAAATACCAAGAAGCGCGGACAGATAAACAATGGAATACTCATCGCAATAGGCCGAGACGTATTCGTCTGGCGGGATGGTCATCATGTAAAAGACAAGGCACGCCGCTCCCATTATCATGCCCGTGCGCTGCAAGGTCCGGTCTTGAGGCTTTTCCGACAGTGCCCATTCGAGCGCAAGTCCAGCGAGGATCGCGAGGAATAGGACTAAAATCTCCAAGCCAATTGAAACAGAAAGCGGTATGGATAGACCGATTAGCAGCGCACGCTTCCAGCTGTTTTGCAAAAACAACCCATAGACTGCCAAGAGTAACACAATGATTTGCGCATTGTGATGATCTATGCGTCCAGGAGCAAATTCATGCATGGTAAAGCTGTTGAGTCCGGTGAACAGTAAGACAAAAACACGGGCCTGTTTGCCACACAGCTGATCACAGATTTTCATCATGACCAGCATGCCAGAAAGAAATAGAAAAAATGGCCACACAACTGCGGTGACACGCAAGGCAAGCGCACTTTCAAGAACCAAGGTCAAAGGAAGGGCGATCATCGCCAGTGGCACATCGATTATTCGGGACCAATGGATATCGGAACCAAGGAAGCCTGCGATGCTCGCATCAAACCATGATTTGCCCGCCAGCCAGCTTTGAACCAAATGCAGTCTTAAAAAGTCATCCGGACCGGGGAGCTCACCTTGCAAAAGCACAGGAGAAACGTTTTTCCAATGCCAGGCGGCATAGAGCAATGCACTCCAAAACAACAGTTTGGGCACTGAAAAAACGGGGGCTGATCCGGATTGATTTTTGATTTGCATGTACCGGTTCACCACAGAGCGTTTATCGCCAAAATGCTACGGGCAAACACTTAATTTAATATTTAGACATTCCGGTTATACAAATTCTGAGCATTTATTCGAGCGCGAGCCCCTGAATTGGCAAGATATTCCGACACTGCAGTTATTATTCCATGCAAGGACGAAGCCATTGCGATTGGTAAAGTCGTGCAGGATTTCAAAAAGAATCTGCCGGGCTGCACCGTGTACGTTTATGATAACAATTCTGTTGATAATACCGCTGAAGAAGGCAAAAAAGCAGGCGCAATCGTTGGTTTTGAACCTCGCCCTGGAAAGGGAAACGTTGTTCGGCGGATGTTTTCTGAAATTGAAGCCGATGTTTACGTCATGGTGGACGGTGATGACACCTATGATCCGCAAGCAGCACCGCGCATAGTTGAGGCCGTGAAAAACCATTTTGACATGGTTGTGGGCACCCGATCGGGAGCACTCGAAAAACACGAGCGATCTGGTCATGCTCTCGGTAACTCGATGTTTAACTCGCTGTACCGCCTCTCTCTTGGCCAAGAATTTTCCGATATTTTTTCTGGCTATCGCGGGTTTAGTCGCCGATTTGTGAAAAGTTTCCCTGCGCTATCACAAGGCTTTGAGATTGAGACCGAACTTTCAGCGCATGCGTCTCAATTGCGGTTGCCTGTCACGGAAATTGCTACTCAATACTCGAACCGAGCAGAAGGATCTGAGAGCAAACTGTCTACGTTTAAAGATGGCGCACGGATTCTGAAGACGATCGTGGTTTTAATGAAAGAATACAAACCTTTGTATTTTTTTGGGTTTATCGGATTTTGCGGTGCACTTTTTTCAATCGCTCTGTTTTTGCCGGTGTTTCTGGAGTACCGCCAGAACCCCAATGTCTCCCTCATACCAACCGCCGTCCTTTCAACCGGGATCATGATCGTATCCATGCTTTCAGCGACCGCTGGGGTGATTTTGGATTCGCTCAGACGGTTCCGTGCGGAAGTCAAACGCATGTTTTACAACAACTCCTGAAGCAAGAGACGCGATAATGCTGATGAAAGCCGAACCCGACCAAGAAGCCTATTTAAAGCAATTCGAAGAGAATTATGAAAAGCTGAATTACTCCGGCAATTTATCTTCAAAAGTGCTGGCTCATTCGCACGTTGTGCTTGAAAACGCCTTCACCAGAGAAGATCATTTTGCCGAAGTGCTGGAGATTGGAGCTGGCTCCGGTCAGCATCCCCTGTCTGTCAAACACGGATTTGATCGCTATCTCATCACGGACGGGAATGACCGCATGTTGGATCAAGCGCGCGAGCGGTTCACGGATGACGCGCGTTTTGAATACAAAGTAGAGGATGCCCGTAAGCTCTCATTCAAAGACAAATCCTTTGACCGGGTGATTGCAACACATGTGCTGGAACATCTGGTGCATCCCCACGAAGTCCTGAGAGAATGGACACGCGTTATCAAGCCGGGTGGCATGTTATCGCTTGTCCTTCCCTGTGATCCGGGTTTTGCCTGGCGTTTTGGAAGGATGCTTGGCGTACGCAAACGCGCCGAGGATGCGGGCCTTGAATATGATTACTGGATGGCCCGAGAGCATGTTAACTCCATCTACAATTTGGTCACGTTCATAAACTACTACTATGCTGACATTGATGCCAAATGGTGGCCGCTTCGGGTCCCCTTAGCCGATGTCAACCTCATCTACGCAGCCAATATCAAGATCGCAGATGAGTAATTATGTCATCATTTTTGGATGCGTTTTGGTCGTTGCGATCGGGCAATTGCTTTTCAAACTTGTCGGGCTACGCATGGGTGCGCGCGGATTTGATATTCTTCTGGAAGATTACAAATCAGCCGCACTGTTCCTGACGGCTTTGGTTTTTTACGGTGCGTCGACGCTTGGCTGGGTCTTGGCCCTGCGGCAGGTCCCTCTGTCTACCGCCTACCTGTTTATGTCGATGAGTTTTGTTCTCGTCCCTGTCGGCGCATGGTACTTTCTAAATGAGACGCTTGATGTGAGAACGCTGGCTGGCAGCGCCCTCATCATCTCTGGTATTGCATTGGCATCCAGCGGTTAGATTACAATCCCAGACCACCGACACAAACATACTTGGACTCGACATAGTCTTCGATGCCTTGGTAACCGCCCTCTTTTCCAAGACCAGACTCTTTGAACCCGCCAAATGGCGCTTCCACAGTTGTGATGACGCCTTCATTCACGCCTACCAGGCCATATTCGAGCGCTTCCATCACACGATAGGTTTTACCCAAGTCCTTCGTATAGAAGTAAGCTGCCAAACCGAAATTGGTGTCATTGGCCATCGCAATGGCTTCTTCTTCTGTGTCGAACTTGTAAATCGGAGCCACAGGCCCGAAAATCTCATCTTTCGAGAACATCATGTTGGGATTTGCATTGGTAATAACGGTCGGTTCAAAGAAATTACCGCCCAATGCATGTCGGGAACCGCCAGTAGCAACATTTCCGCCCTTCTCTACTGCATCAGCAACGAATTGCTCACATTTTTCGACGGCTGCTTCGTTGATCAAAGGTCCTTGCTTGACTTCTTCGTCGGTATACTCGCCCACTTTCAGCTCTGACGTAGCAGCAACGAGTTTTTCGACAAATGCATCATAAATTCCGGCTTGCGCATAAAAGCGGTTGGTGCAAACACACGTCTGGCCAGAGTTTCGATATTTAGCGGCGATTGCACCCTCTACTGCCCGATCGAGGTCTGCATCGTCAAAGACGATAAAAGGTGCGTTGCCTCCCAGTTCCATGGAGCATTTTTTCACGGTACGTGAGCATTGCTCCAAGATAATCTTTCCAACTCTGGTTGAACCGGTAAAGGTTACTTTTCGCACATTTGGGTTGGTTGTCAGTTCCTCTCCAATTTCAACCGGATTTCCAGTGACGACGTTTACAACGCCAGGAGGAATGCCGGCCATTTCCGCCAAGACCCCCCACGCAAGACCCGAATAGGGCGTGGCTTCTGCGGGTTTACAAACCACGGTGCAACCAGCCGCGATCGCGGGCCCTACTTTCCTTGCAAGCATAGAAGAAGGAAAATTCCAAGGCGTTATACAAGACACAACACCTATGGGTTCGCGGGTTACAAGAATACGGCGTTCTTTCCAGGGTGACGGGATAACATCTCCATAAACACGACGGGACTCCGCTGCATACCAGCGGATGTATGCAGCTGACATGCCCACCTCTCCACGCGATTCTGCAAGAGGTTTGCCTTGTTCTGCTGATAGAAGCTGAGCCAGGGATTCTTGATTTTCCATGATCACATCATGAAGTTTGTGAAGCATTTCCGAGCGTTCTTTTGCTGTGGTCTTGCCAAATGTCTTGAATGCATTTGTGGCTGCCTCAATCGCACGGCGGGTTTCTTCCCTGCCAGCATTTGGCACTGTACCCAACTTGGCGCCGGTTGCCGGATTGTTAACGTCAAACGTATCGCCATTGTCTGCACCAACCCATTCGCCATTGATTAGATTGGTTTCTCTTTTGAATTCTTCTGAAATCGCAAGCATGATTTGCTCCACATTCTGGATTGTGTGTGTCTGTTAAATCCGTTTTAGGTGATTGTGCTATTGAGGCAAGGAAAATCCAACAAGCATCAAAAATTTGATCACCGACTTTCTATAAATCGAATTAAAGTGTCGATTTCCAGGCTTTATATTTATCAGTTTTTCTGTTATATTTTTTGAGATTTTAAAATATTTTCTGATACCTATGGTTTCTATTAAGCAGCTCAAATACTTCAATGCAGTCGTAAAATTCGGTCATTTTGGGAGAGCCGCAGAACATTGCGCAGTCACTCAGCCGGCACTGTCGATGCAAATACAAAACATGGAAGCGGATTTGGGTGTCCAGCTTTTGGAGCGCGGCCCCACCGGGGTCATCACGACTGCGATGGGACGCGAGATTGCTAAAAAGGCGCGACGAATTCTAGAGGATGTCCAGACTCTGACTGAGTATGCTCGTCATGGAGACAAACTGCTTACCGGCAAGCTTAATTTGGGCGTTATTCCCTCCATTGCGCCCTATATCCTGCCGCCACTTTTGCCAAACCTGAAAACTTCTTTCCCGGAACTGGATCTCCATATCCGAGAATCACAAACCAGAAATCTCATCAGTGAATTGATGGCCGGACAGCTGGACCTCTTGCTGCTTGCCTTGCCGATCGAGCAAGATCTCGAAGATATTTCGACAGAAATTCTTTTCAAAGATGATTTTGTTCTTGCCCTTCCCAAAGGTCAGAAGCTCTCCGGAAGAGTGATTGCCAGCCCGCAAATGATGGAGGGCAAAAATCTCTTATTGCTCGAGGAAGGCCATTGTATGCGGGATCAAACCATCGCCTATTGTCAACTACAGCAGGCTGGGAACATCAATACCCAGGGCGCTTCTTCCCTTTCAACACTCGTGCAGATGGTTGCAAATGGGATGGGCGTAACGCTCCTACCGGAGATGAGCATGGATGTTGAAGCCCGCCATCAGAACATCGAATTGCTTAAGTTCGACAAACCTGTTCCGAGTCGAAAGATTGGTCTTGCATGGAGAAAAACCTCGGCCCGAGGGGCTGACTTCATCGAATTTGGCAAGCGGCTTGTCGCGTCCCGAAACTTGGCACACGACAAAGCCGGCAGCATTACTCAACCGTGATTGTTATCTGGTCTGACATCACCGGTGGGTTGTGAGGTACGTGTGACCAGTCCCCCAAAACCAATTGCAAGGTGTGCGTACCAGCCGGCAGTTCCAACGTCGTTTCGGTTTGCCCCTTACCGTAATGCTTATGATTGTCATCTGCCGGTAACGCAAATTCAAACTCTTCTGCACCGTCTTCACCCTGTCCGAGGGGCGGGCGATTTATCAAAACATGATGATGCCCGGTATTTTCAACTTCAACACCCGCTGGTGCTACTCCCATGCCTTTGAGCCCAAAGACAATGTGAACAGGTCCTGAGACCGTATCCCCATCTTTGAGGTTGACAAAATACTGCTTGGCACCGGCAGGCGAAGGTGTTTCGCCTGCTAGAGCCGGTGGCAAAACACAAAATAGTGCGGCGGCAGTGATTGACATTAATCTTTTCATTTCAGGTTCCTCCAACTAGTTTTGACCGGAATTCGCTTTCCCAGCTAGAAGGTAAACAGCGCTTACGGGTTTTTTATTCAGATGTTTTTTAAAAAAAACACATATCAAGAAGTTTCCCAAGGCTTGGAAAAAGTATTCCCGCGTCTTTGGCGGTACTGTCTGGCGCTGACGAGCAATACAGAAAGGGCAAATGATCTTGCCCAATCGGTTTGTTTGCGGGCGCTTGAAAAAGCACATTTGTTTGAACCGGGCACTAAGTTTGATCGATGGGTGTTTCGAATTGCACAACGTTTGTGGATCAATGAACTCAGGGCGGAGGCCGTTCGCAAGGGCGGCGGACTGATCGCCATAGAAGAGATTGAACTTCCGGATAAAAAAAGTAATCAGGAAACGAATTTATTTGCCCGCCAGCTGTTATTAGAAGTGATGCAATTGCCGGAAGCGCAGAGGACCACTGTCATTTTGGTATACGTAGAGGGGTTTTCATATAAGGAAGCTGCCAAAATTTTGGACATTCCGATCGGCACCGTCATGAGTCGGTTGGCAAGCTCAAGAACAAAGTTGGCTGAAAAATTCCGCGATGGTATGGACGATGCACGTGATGGACACTGAAACATATACTGATGAAATTCTAACGGCCTATCTGGATCATGAACTTGATTTAAAGCTTTCCGAGCAAATCAAGCATGCTGCAGCCACCGATGCCATACTCGCGCAGCGCATTGCGCGACTCAACATTTCAAGTGATGAGATCGGGCTGGCCATGGAACCCCTTCTTGACTTAGCCCCTTCGGTTCCAGAGCTGCCAGTTGATATTCGGGCAGAAACGGAAAGCCTGTCAAAATCCTGGGCACAAACCCTCAAAACTGCGGCCGCCAGTCTGATCATTCTGGCTGTTGGTGGCGTCTTCGGCTTTGCATTGAATGAACAGCCAGAAGATGGTTGGCAGGATTATGTCGCCGCCTATCATCTTTTGTATGTAAGCAGTACGCTGTCAAACATCGAAACCGATGCTGCCGTTCAAGCCAACGAATTGACCAGAGTGGGCGATGCCCTTGCCAAACCACTGACTTTGGACACGCTCACCCGGTTTGGCGGCCTCGACTATAAACGCGCGCAGATTCTGGGGTATGAAGGCAAACCTATTGCGCAAATGACCTTTCTTTCCAAAATGGGAGTTCCAATCGCATTGTGCATCATCCGCTCTGGCCCAGGAGAAAAAGAAGGGCTCCTGCGGCATATGGAAATGGAGGGAATGGCTTCTACAACATGGGCTAAGGACGGGTACGAGTATCTACTTATCGGCGGGAAAGATCGAAATCTGATTGAAGATGCAGCAGCCGCATTCAGTAGAATACTGTGAACTGACCGTTGGAAGCGATTTGATAGCACCAATTTGTCGGGTATCTTGGCGCATCGATTTGCGCGAGGATTGTATCCCATGTCCGTGACCGCCGAGAATTTAAAATTTGAAGGGCATCCGTCTGGCAATGTGAGACGGCTTGATGAAGCCGTTATCAACCAGATTGCGGCAGGTGAAGTCGTTGAACGTCCGGCTAGTGTCATTAAAGAGTTGATCGAAAATGCGATTGATGCAGGGGCTTCTCGAATTGACGTTGTAACCTCAAATGGCGGCAAAACGCTTTTAAGAGTTACCGACGATGGTCAAGGAATGACACAGGAAAACCTGCGACTGGCGATCGAACGACATTGCACATCCAAGCTTGCAGATGACCTTTTGAATATTCAAAGTCTTGGGTTTCGGGGAGAGGCCCTACCCTCCATTGGTTCGGTCTCGAGACTTACCATCACCTCTCGCACCAAAGATGCAGGTGAGGCGTGGCAGATTTCAGTGGAAGGAGGCCGGATCGAAGGTCCAAAACCTGCTGCATTGTCCCTGGGTACAACCGTTGAAGTTTCAGATTTGTTTTTTGCTACACCAGCTCGATTGAAATTTTTGAAATCCGATCAGGCAGAGACCAACGCGATCACTGAAATTTTTAAACGGATTGCGCTTGCGTTTCCAAATATTCATTTTTCTATCCACGGTGGAGATCGCTCTGCTATCGAGTATCCAGCTACATCCAGGAAAAACCGGATCACTCAAGTTCTTGGCAAACAATTTCTTGAAAATGCCCTTGAGATTGATGCCGAACGAGAAAACGTTTTCCTTGAAGGATATGCAAGCGTGCCAACCTTCCATCGCGGAAATGCGCTTGGTCAGTATTTTTTCGTCAATGGCAGACCGATTAAAGACAAGGCATTGTTGGGTGCCGTACGTGGCGCCTATATGGATTTCCTTCCAAAGGGAAAACATCCCATTGTTGCGCTGTACCTCACGCTTGATCCGCATATGGTGGACGTGAACGTGCACCCGGCGAAGTCTGACGTCCGATTTCGCGATCCAGGGCTTGTGAGGGGGCTTATCGTCGGGTCTTTAAAACAAGCCATTACACAGGATGGGCCGCTGACCAGCAGAGCTGGTGCTGAAGCCATGATGGACGCTTTCAGACCGCAAACAGGAGGAAGTTTTCGACCCGCTCATGGATGGGCAGACGATACTGGTTCAAACGCCACGGAATGGGCACGTCCGCTTGAAGAAGGCGAATACAACGCGACCGGATTTTCTGAAACCCAGGCGCGTTTCGAGACAACTGATTTGCCAAGCGCGGCCAGTGCCGAGGTTGTTGCTGAGGACGTTCAGTCGACGTTTCCTCTGGGTGCTGCCCGCGCACAGGTGCATCAGAATTATATTGTATCTCAAACCGAAAGCGGCCTTATCATTGTGGATCAGCATGCTGCCCATGAGCGTATTGTTTATGAGAAATTGAAAGCCGGATTGGAAAAAGGGTTGGCAAGCCAACTTCTTCTTGTGCCTGAAATCGTGGAGCTGCCGGAGGAAGATGTCACGAGACTGGTCAGCTTCGCTGATGCATTTCGGAAGTTGGGGTTGGAACTGGAGGCCTTTGGTCCTGGAGCAATTGCCGTTCGAGGAACACCATCTATGTTAGGGGAAACGAATACACAGGAACTGGTTCGCGATATCGCTGATGAGATATCCGAGTGGGGATCAGCAGATGGCTTGCGGGAACGTCTAGACTATGTTGCTGCGACCATGGCATGCCATGGTTCTGTCCGTTCAGGACGGATTTTAAAACCTGAAGAAATGAATATGCTATTGCGCCAAATGGAAACAACACCTAACTCTGGTCAATGCAACCATGGACGTCCGACGTTTATAGAGCTTGATTTAAAAGACATAGAACGGTTATTTGGTAGATGAAGCTAGGGAAAAAGATATGAACCGCTTTGAAGGCCCAGGATCGGGCGAAGCCAAAGTCAAATATCTGGATGCGGATTTTCAGGTACTCTCCGCAGGCACTTTCGTGCGCTGCGCTGTCACTGGCAAACCGATTCCGCTTGATGAACTCAAGTATTGGAGCGTTGCCAAACAGGAACCCTATATCGACGTCGCTGCTTCTGTTGAGGGTTCACAGACCTGAACCAAATAAGTTCCTGTCAGTCAATCGAACTGGATTTTATCTGAGGCCAACGGGTTTCAACGTGATACGCGTTACCAAGGCTCAGCAATTCAGCGTCTGCTGACCGTTTTCCGATTATCTGCATGCCCATCGGAAGGCCAGTTGTCGAAAAACCCACTGGAACGTTGATGGCAGGAAGGCCTATCAAAGAAGCTGGAACTACGACCTCCATCCATTTGTGATAGGTCGTCAAATCTTGATTTAGAATTTTGTTCGGCCAGTTAACTTCTGCATCAAATGGAAACACTTGTGCACTTGGCAAAACGATGGCGTCCCATTTTTCGAACGCTTGTGCGGTGTAGCAGAACCAATCAGATCGTATACGACTGGCTTCGAGTATCTCGACGGGTGATAATTGCCGCCCCGCTTCAATTTCAAAAATCGCTTCGGGCTTAAGCAGGTGGTTTTCGTCTGCGGAATCGTAATGATCTCCAAGACTTCCGGCAATGGCCAAGCTTCGAAGTCTTGTCCATGAGGTCCACAAAGAAGACGGATCAAACTCAAGTTCAATGTCTTCTACCGTATGTCCAAGACCTGAAAAAACGCCTAAAGCTCTTTCGCAAAGCGATAAAATCTCGGGCTCTATGGGGAAGTAGTTTGCCCAGCTTCCCAACCATCCAATCCGTTTCGGTTTAGGTTGTATCTTTGCGGCTTCTTCGAAGCGAGGCTTTTCCAAAATTGAGTGCGGCAAGCGAGGATCAGGGCCTGCTATTACATCCAGGAGGATTGCAAGATCTGTGACCGAACGGGCCATTGGGCCAAGTGTCGAAAGTTGATGCAAAAAGACGTCACCCTTGGGATCGCCCGGCACCAATCCATAGGTTGGTCTCAACCCGTATACGTTACAAAACGCAGCTGGGTTGCGAAGAGACCCCATCATGTCTGAACCATCCGCTATCGGCACCATTCGAGCAGCGAGCGCTGCGCCCGCACCGCCGCTTGATCCGCCTGCTGTTTTGGTCAGGTCATAGGGGTTCCTGGTTCTACCAAAAACAGGATTGTATGAGTTGGAACCAAGACCGAACTCTGGAACGTTGGTTTTTCCAATAAGGATTGCCCCTGCGCCCCGGATACGACTGACAATCAGTTCATCCTCTTGTGGCATATGATTGGCAAAAATCGGCGAACCATGCGTGGTGCGGAGGTCCTTTGTCTCCACCAAGTCTTTAATGGCGATAGGAATACCATCAAGTTTGCCCACGCGAGGCTTCATGTCGAATGCCTTTGCTTCCGCGAGCAATTCATCGCGATCACGCAAGGAGACAATTGCGTTCACAGTGGGGTTTACGTCGGCAATGCGGCCAAGGGTTTCATCCATGAGTTGTTCATGGGAAAACTCGTGCTTCTCAAGCCCCGACAGCAGCTCGTAAAGGTCTAAATCCACCAAACGTTCAGACACCTCAACCTACCCCACGGAAGCGCCCCGACCAGACGTAAACGGGGAGTTGGAAGTTGGCACTGTCGGGATGGTTTCTCGCTCGACCTGCGCACGTTCAGGTAGTTTCCGGATTTCTCTGAAACAGACGATGACGGCGGCAACACCGAATACGATACCGCCCAAGCCCCAGCCAGCCAGCACACCTTCCGGTCCCCAAGCCATGCCTACCCAGACAAACGGAATGACACCAAGGGTCGCACGCCCCCAGTTAAATACGGTGGAATAGATTGGATAGCCCAGGTTATTGAATGCCGCATTTGCAACAAACAAAGCACCATTGAAAATAAAACTTCCAGCGACGAAAAGGCAGAAGAACCGAATTAGAGAAAGTGCGTCACTTTCTGCGTTAAACAATTGTGCAATGGGTTGCCACGAGAGCGCGAGGACCAACCACACGGTTAATGAGTACGCGAGGGTGAATATCAGGCTGTCGCGCATCGCCTGGTTCACACGGTCGAATTTTTGAGCACCGAGATTTTGGCTGAGGATCGGGCCAACTGCACCTGAAAGTGCAAATACACCCGCAAATGCCAAAGGCATAAGCCGTCCGACGATTGCCCATCCCGCTACCGCATCATCGCCAAATTCTGCGATTGACGCTGTTACGTATGCATTTCCAATTGGGGTCGCTATTTGAGTGAGCACGGCGGGAACGGCGATGATCATAAAAGGTTTTATTGTTTGCCGGATCCAACTCAAATCTGGCATGCCAACCATGTTATGCACGATGACTGCACCGTGTAGGCCTACCAGGGTGAGGACAAGTCGAATGAACAAAATTGCGATCGCAGCGCCATGAATACCGAGGTCGAATCCAAATATGAACAGCGGGTCGAGGACCAAGGCGGCACCTCCGGCGGAAAGCGTGACGTACATAGAACGTTTTGCATCCCCCCTGGCGCGCAATAAGGCGGACATGCACATGCCTACACACATTAATGGGAATGACAGGATCGCAATCTGCATAAACTCAAGTGATAGCTGATGCGTTTCGCCCTTTGCGCCTAGAAGGCTAATTAATACGGGAAGGGATGGATAGACGATTGCCACAAGCCCGATAGCCATCACAACCATGAATATCACGGACGCGCCAGCGTTCTTTCGGGCCTCTTTTTCCTTGCCAGCTCCAATCGCCTTTGCCGTTATCGCTGTCGCAGCTATCGAAAACCCGATAGAAACCGAAACGGTAAAAAACATCAAAGTAGATGCATACCCAATAGCTGCAGCCAATTCCTGTTGTCCAAGCAAAGAAATGTAAAACAGGTTTACGACATCAACCAGAAAAATAGACAGCAGGCCAATCGCGCCAGTACTGGTCATTGTCAGCACATGACGCATGGTAGAGCCTTCGGTGAAAACTGCCTTTTCAGGCTTTTCCTGAACGTCAGCCATTATTCGGCTGGGACCGTTTTCTTGTCATCAATCTCCTCAACCATCTCACGTGAACGCTCGTCCAAGGCTTCAGCAGGATGCTGAGGCTCAACGAGAGGCTCTGGTATCACGGGTCGTGTGTGCATGATGTCTTGCCCTGCATAAATTCCCTCACGGTATTGGACCTTCAGCCGCTCGTTGTCCAGATGCCGGACTTCGTCTACGATTTCTTCCGCTTGTTCATGTGTGTGCCCAAGCCCTTGCAGCATTTCGGCACCAAGAACAAGCGCAGACTCAAACGTCTCACGAATATGGAATTTTACAGGTTTATCCATTAATTGGAGGGTGTGGGCGCGGTCATAGGCTCGGACATAGATCGGCTTGTCTGGATATTCCTTGGAAATAAGATCAACGATGCGATTGGTTATTTCCGGCGTATGTGTGCTAACGCAAATCATGCTGCAATTTTCAATCCCGGCGGAAACAAGCACTTCCTTTCTTGTTCCATTTCCAAAGTAAATCCTGAAACCAAATCTTGCAGCCTGTTTGATCACATTTGGATTGTTTTCTATGACGGTCACATCTATGCCAGCGGCAAGAAGCGTCTGGGCAGCGATTTGACCCATTCTGGAAAATCCGATCATCAGGACAGGAGAATTCGCGCCTTCGAAATCTTCCTCCATATCATCATGTTCTTGCTCGCCCCGGCTAATCACCTCACCGCCAAGCCAGACACACATCGGGGTGAGCGCCATCGATAAGACCACCATTGCAACGAGGAACGAAGAGGTCTGACTATCAAGAATGCCAATCGCCGACGCAGAGGCAAAGAGCACAAATCCGAATTCTCCATGTTGAGAGACCATGGCAGCTATCCTGATGCTGTCGGGATGACCAGACCCAAATACACGGGCTGAGCCGTAAATACAGATTGCCTTGATTGCCATGGCTACCAACACACAAACAATGATTGCAAGCCAGTTTTCCGCCAAGACTGTGACATCAAGGGACAAACCGACGGCCATGAAGAACAGACCGAGCAAGATCCCACGGAAGGGCTCAATATTGGCTTCGAGTTCGTGTTTGTAAGAGGATTCTGCCAACAAAACACCCGCTAAAAAAGATCCTAGTGCCATCGACAAGCCTGCAGCCTGCATTAACATTGCGGATCCAAACACCACCAGGAGTGCTGTTGCGATCATTGCTTCGTGCGCGCCGGTTTTGGCGATGATGCTCAACAAGGGATTAAGCAGATATTGTCCGGCAAATATAACAAACCCAATCGCCCCAATTCCGATCAAAAAGGCACTCCAGTCTGAGCCCGTGTCGACATACAGCGAAAACAGCGGCAACACAGCGAGTAATGGAATGATTGCCAAGTCTTGGAACAGGAGAATTGAAAACGTTCGTCGGCCGTAGGCTGTGTTGACCTCTCCCCGGGATTCAAGCATCTGTAGGGCAAAAGCTGTCGAAGAGAGCGCGAGGCCAAAGCCCGCAACCACGGCCATTCGCCACGACGGCGCAATAAATAGGGCAACGCCGGAGAGTAAAACACCACATAAAAGGACCTGCGCCGTTCCGAGGCCAAATATGTATTTTCTCATCGACCAAAGCCGCGATGGTTTCATTTCGAGGCCAACGATAAACAAAAGGAAGACGATTCCCAGTTCAGCAAAGTGCAGTATGCTTTCGCCATTTTGGACGACGCCAAACAGGGGACCTAGGACAACGCCAGCAGCCAGATATCCTAAAACTGTGCCAAGTCCAATGCGTTTGAAGATCGGAGCAGCAACCACGGCACCGGCCATCAGAATGATCGCTTGCGAATATATCTCCGGAGTAGCAGCAGCAGCCATCTAACCAACTTCCTTTCCGCAATTGTATGAGCGAATTGATCGCATCAATTTGCCTTGCACCGGGGTATTATGGGCCTTATGTGTCACGAGTAACTTATTTCCAATCAAATCATCTCCTTTCTTGGCAAAAATTATGGACGAACTCAAATCTCTTGAAGCTGACGCGCAAAACCTGATCCAATTGGTGTTAAAGGCTGGAGCGGACGCTTGCGATGTGGTGGTGGCAAGTGGGCAATCCGCGAGTATCGGTGTAAGGGACGGTATTGTCGAAACCAATAAGCGGTCAGAAAGTGACATGCTATCAATACGAGCCTTTTGTGGAAAAAAGGTGGCGAGTGTAAACTCAAACACAAAAAAGTTTCCGGGGCAACTCGCCGAGCGCGTTGTTGCTATGGCAAAGGTATCTCCCGAAGATCCTTTTCAGGGGCTTGCGGAAGACAATCTTTTGCTGGCGCATGAAGCCCTGAACGCAAAAGTGGATGGATTAGAACTCTACGATGCCCACAATCCCAGCACCGAGGACATGCAAAAGCTGGCCCTAGAGTGCGAAAAAAGCGGCCTTTCGGTGTCTGGTGTTACCAAGTCCATGGGTGCGGGAACAGGGTGGAGTAACAGCGGCTTTGTACTTGCAACATCACAGGGTTTTGTCGGCAGTTACAGACGTTCTGGATATTCTGTTTCGGCCTCACTTGTTGCGGGTGATGGGGTGAAGATGGAGCGCGACTATGACTATGATAGTGCCGTTCATTTTTCTGATATGAAATCGGCTGAGGCTATTGGTAAATCAGCGGGCGAACGGGTTGTAAAACGCCTCCATCCTCAACAGGTAAAATCCGGTGCATATCCTGTCGTGTTTGACCCAAGAATTTCCGCTGGCATTCTTGGCACCTTAACCGGTGCCATCAGCGGTGCCTCGGTTGCCCGTAAGACAAGCTTTTTACGAGAAAAAATGAACGAGGCGATCGCAATGCCGGGGATCCATGTAATTGATGACCCATTGATGGTGCGTAAAGCGGGATCGCGTGCTTTTGATGGGGAAGGTGTTGCCAGCAAAAAAATGAACCTTGTTGAAGATGGCGTTCTCCAGACATGGCTATTGGACTCAGCGACTGCTCGAGAGCTTGGCCTTCAGACCAATGGACGCGCCTCACGCAGTGGCAGTGGCACGAGCCCGTCGACAACAAACTGTTATATGGCGCCTGGAGCACACGCTCCTGAGGCGTTAATTGCAGAAATAGAGCATGGGCTTTATTTGACTGAAACAATAGGCCACGGGATTAATATGGTTACTGGTGATTATTCAAAAGGTGCTGCGGGCTTTTGGATTGAAAACGGTGAAATTACATTTCCGGTGGCAGAGATCACCGTTGCGGGAAATCTTGCCGATATGTTCATGAACATGACGCCAGCGAATGACCTGATGTTCAAATATGGAACGGATGCGCCTACGTTGCGCATAGAAGGAATGACGATTGGCGGGACGTGATCAACCTCTACTGAAGGATAACTTATTGGTAAAAGCGGCCGTGGAGGCTGGACAGATCGGGATGTCATTTTTTGAAAAGGCTTCCACGAATGTCTGGTACAAATCGGGAAATTCTCCCGTCTCGCAGGCTGACCAGGAAATTGACACCTTCCTTCGCCACTTTCTACTCGACACATGCCCAGACCATGGTTGGCTTTCGGAAGAAACAGAAGATGATGCGGTCCGTCTTGAAAACAAACGGGTTTTCATTGTCGACCCCATTGACGGTACCAGAGGGTTTATCGCGGGGAAGAAAGAATGGTGTATCTCGATCGCAATTGTTGAAGACGGAAGACCTATAGAGGGCATTCTGCATTGCCCTGCCCTTGGAAAGACAATTTATGCTGCAAAAAACAAAGGCATTGCTGTGGATGGCGCTTTTGAAGAAAAATCAGATCTGCAACGTGCGCGTCCACTTGTTACCGGCTCTTCAAAACTTATTGAATCCATTCGGAACATTCCCGGAATGCCAATGGATACGACCGCATTTATTCCCTCTCTTGCCTATCGGTTGAGCCTCGTTGCCACAGGTCAACTGGATGCAGCTTTTGCGCGTCCGGGTGCAAGTGAATGGGATATTGCAGCCGCAGATATTATTCTGGAAGAGGCAAGGTGCATTCTTTCGGATAAAAATGGTCAGAAACTCCGTTACAACAGACGAGAAGTCTCTTCTCCGGCACTGATCGCTACAACGGTCAGTCGGCAAACAGAAATTTTGGGCCTTGCCAATTCATCCGGGATTCTTCATTAGTCTGCGCAAAGAGCCTGATATCTCAAGATTCCAACCTAATTTACACGGAGCACACCATGGGCGAAGAAACAAATCGCAGGCAACTGCTTCATCTGGTTTTCGGCGGAGAGCTTGAAGACCTTGAGCACTGCGATTTCCGAAATCTGGATGACCTCGACATTGTCGGGATTTATCCGAATTATGCCGAGGCCGAAAAAGCTTGGAGATCAAAGGCACAGGAAACTGTCGACAATGCACATATGCGATACTTCATCGTACATTTGCACAAATTGCTTGATCCAGATGGCGACGGCAAATTTGGCTGACTTTTTTTGTTTCGCCGAATAGGCGGATAAACCATGCTAGAAACACCATCTTCACCTCCTTCCAAACGCTCTAGAAAGCGTTTCAGAAAATGGTTTCGCGCCATTTCTCAGGGCCCAGTATCACTCGCTATTCTTTCACGATTGGCAATCTGGTACCTAAAACTTGTACACCTTACGAACCGCTACACGGTAGAGCCCGCTCACATCGTTGAACAGGTTACTCCAAAACAGCCTGTGATCGTTGGCGTGTGGCATGGACAGCACATTATGTTGCCGATACTGCCCATTGGCCTGAATGGATCTGCCATGATTTCGCGGAACTTCGATGGTGAAGTCACCGCGCGCATCGTAGAACATTTTGGGAATAGGACTATCCGGGCATCTGGAGGAAGAAAACAAAAAGATACGCTCAAAAAGGGCGGAATGACGGGGTTTTTGGAAATGCTGCGCGCACTTGAAGCCGGTGATAACGTTGTTCAGACTGCCGATATTCCGCAAGGGATATCAAGAAGAGCTGGTCTCGGCATCGTTTCTCTGGCACAGCGGTCTGGAGCGCCAATTGTTCCGTTGGCCATTGCTTCTAGCAGGAGGCTGGTTTTTAAGAAGGCCTGGGACAAGGCCGCTCTCAATTTGCCCTTTGGAAAAACTGCTATTTGTGTCGGTGAATTGGTATATGTATCTTCGGATGCAGGAGATGAAGAAATAGAAGCCTGTCGTTTTCGACTTGAAGAAGAGATGCAAAGAATTACGAAACGCGCATACGAACTTACCGGCAAGCCTGAATGAGCAACCTTTTTAGCCAAATTGCGTTCAAAACTTACAGAACCGTAGGTCTTATTGCGTATCCTTTCATGGGACCGTTTTTGCGGTTTCGGGCAACGAAAGGCAAGGAAGACCGAAAGCGGCGCTATGAGCGTTATGGATATCCCAGTGCTGAAAAACCGCAAGGTCCAATCATTTGGTTTCATGCGGCAAGCGTCGGGGAATCCATGGCTGTGATCCCCTTGATTGAACACGTCAACTCTTTAGGTATCAATACGATCATGACGACCGGGACGGTTACCTCAGCACAGGTTGTCAGAAATCGTCTTCCGCGAGGTTCGTTTCATCAATATGTGCCTCTTGATCTGAAACCGGCATTACAGCGGTTTCTCGACCACTGGAAACCGGACATGGCGATTTTTACAGAGTCAGAGATCTGGCCAGTGACGATGCTTGAATTGGCACACAGAAATATTCCCCGCGTGCTGGTTAATGCGCGGATGTCCGACAAATCCTTCAAGCGTTGGAAAAATGCATCTGGCCTGGCAGAAGCTCTGTTTGACAACTTTTCCCACGTGATTGCCCAATCTGAGATTGACGCAGACCGTTTCAGGCAATTGGGGGCCAATCCCGTGGATGTTTCAGGAAATCTGAAGGTAGATACGGATTCTCTCCCGTTTGATGAACGTGAACTTTCTTTACTATTAAATCGCATAGGTGAGCGGCCATGTTGGGTTGCCTGTAGCACGCACGAGGGTGAAGAAGAGGCTGTTGGGAAAATCCATGTCCATCTGAAAAAACGAATTCCAAGTTTACTCACTATTATTGTTCCCAGGCATCCGGATCGTGCTCCGGGGATCACATCCATGCTTGAGGAAAACAAGTTAAAAGTAGCGAGGCGAAGTGCCAATATGACCATCAATCCAGATACTGATGTTTACATGGGTGACACGATTGGCGAGATGGGCCTTTTCCTGCGCATGGCACATGTTGCCTTTGTCGGAAAGAGCCTAAAGTCATCGGGCGGGCAAAATCCACTTGAACCGGCAATGACGGGCACTCCTATAATATCCGGACAGGCCGTCCATAATTTTCGGGAGGCTTACAACAATCTCCTGTCGACGGGGGCAGTCCGATTGGTTTCGGATGAAAAAATGCTGGCGGCGAATGTGGAGTACCTGCTTAAGAACCCCTCAGAGCGTAAACGCATGGCGTCTGCAGCCACAGAGACGCTTGCCCAGATGCAAGGTGCGTTAAAGCGGACCAACCATATTCTGGATTCTTATCTCTTCCCGCTTACCATCAAACGAGATTTGGAGGAGCTCAGCTAATGGCGCTCGATGAAGCCCCTCCGTTTTGGTGGCAAAACCCAAGTTGGCAAGCCTGGCTCCTTTCGCCGCTTTCTTACGTCTATGGTCGGGCAGCAGCAAAGCGGATGGAGTTTAGCGCAACAGCCTCTGTTCCAATCCCGGTAATGTGTGTCGGCAATTTCATTGTGGGCGGAGCTGGCAAAACACCAACCGTTGAAATGATGTCCAGAGTAATCCGGGCACGCGGGATTCGTCCCGGTGTTCTTACCCGCGGACATGGGGGCGCTATTACTGCTTCTACCGTCGTGAAACGCGATCGGCATAATGCGCATGATGTTGGCGATGAGGCTCTGCTTCACGCCGCACATGCAATGACAGTGGTTTCTGCAGACAGGCCCAGCGGCGCTCGATTGCTGTTAGAGCAGGGATGCGAATTCATACTCATGGATGACGGGTTTCAGAATCCATCGCTCGAAAAGGACTTCAATCTCGTCGTCGTTGATGGAAAACGCGGTTTGGGGAACGGTTTTGCAATGCCGTCAGGTCCTATGCGGGTCCCATTTAAACATCAGCTTTTGTTCGCTGATGCAGTCATCATCATCGGTGAGGGCAAAGCCGGAGACGACGTTTTGCGAAAATGCTCGAGGGCGGGGAAGCCTGTGCTTCGGGCCATGACCAACCCAAAAACACTTTTAGCGCTAGATGCCTATTTCGCTTTTGCCGGAATAGCGGATCCTTCCAAGTTTTTTGATACGTTATCCAATCTTGAAATCGAGGTGAAAGGCACTGAGGGTTTTGGGGATCATCACTTTTTTACGGACGAAGAATGTGATGATCTTCTGGAAAAGGCTGATAAAGCAAACGCCACATTGATTACCACGGCCAAGGATGCGGCCAGGTTACGAGGGATGGGGGATCGTCAGGGAAAACTCCTTGAATCTTCCGAGGTTCTTAATATCGAACTGAAAGTCGAAGACCCCAACCTCATTGAAAATATGATCGACACTGCTATTGAAAACGCAATGAAGCGTCGGCTTAAGAGTCAGAAACCGGTGGTGATTGCTACTGAGTAGCGGGGCCGACCAGTATTTGTGTAGGTTCTACGCCAAGTAGTTTTTTTGCAACACGATTCACATCTTCAAGGGTTACATTCGCTATGAATTCTTTTCGCCTATCGATGTAATCGATGCCCAAATTCTGCGTTTGCAATGCAACGAGAACATTTGCAATCTTTCTTGAGGTGTCCAAATTGGAGATTGCATAAGCGCCAGAGACAAATTTTTTGGCGGCATCCAGCTCTTCCTGTGTCACCCCCTCGGTGGCTATTTTGTCTATTTCACCTCGGATTACAGCGATGACCTCATCCTGGTTTTCCGTTCGTGTGGAGGTTCCAGCAGCCAGAAACGAAGCGTTTTTGAAGGTGGAAATCCCTGAAGATACGCTATAGGCGAGACCGCGCTTTTCTCTAACTTCTGTGTAGAGCCTCGATGAGAAACTTCCCCCTCCGAGTATATGATTCATCAGATGGGCTGCAAAAAAGTCAGGATCATCACGTTTTAATCCTTTGTAGATCAGCGTCACTCTGGAATTTGGTACAGGCATTTCAATCGATATGCTTTCCCCCAGGTTTGGTTCAATTTCACTGATAACGGAAGCGCCTGACTTTTGCGGTAGTGATCCAAAAATCTCATCCATTGCAGTCTTCAGCTCTTCTTCGCTTATTGCTCCCACTACCCCAACGACAAGGGTATCTTGTGCGAACAAGCTTTGATGCAAGGTCACAATGTCGTCGCGCGTAATCGCTTTGACCGATTCCTCGTCACCGCTTGAGCGCCTGGAATAAGGGTGTTGTCCAAAAAGGGCTTCGCGCATTGCAACTGAGGCGACCGATCCCGGATTTGTTTTTGACCGGACAATACCTGTCAAAATTGCATCACGCATCCGCTCGATGGCATCATTGTCAAAGCGGGGTTCGGTAAGCGCCAGTTTTAACATCTGGAATGCAGTGTCTTTATCTTCCCGTAAGAAGCGCATGCTTCCGGAAAGGAAATCTTGCGAGCTTGAGAATCCAAATTCGATCCCCATCTCCTCCAGTTTTGCTCTGAATGCGATGCTATCTAAATCTCCGGCACCTTCATCTATGAGCGCTGACATCAAACGCACGGCTCCAGATTTAGCTGGGGGGTCTTGTGACGTTCCGCCGGAAAATGAATAGGAAAATGATACAAGCGGCAAGGTGTAGTCTTCGACCAGCAACGCTTTTACGCCAGTACTGCTTTCAACGGATTTAATCTCGATTGCTACCGCCATCTGACTTACTGCCAACCAGATTAAAGCACTCAATACTACTGTAATTTTTCCATGAAGCTTCATCATATCAATTGCCCTCCGGTAACAGGTAGCTTGTGACAGCATGTCTGTCGTCCAGATATTTCCGTGCCGCTTTGTTTACATCCTCAACCGTTACTCGGGCGAGACGATCCGGCCAATTTACAAAATCATCAATCGTGCCTCCGGTCGATAGTATGGAACCAAAAATTCGTGCAAGCGTTACCTGGCTGTCCTGACTGTATACCAGAGATTTCAGGTATGATTTGCGCGCTCGATCCAACTCGTCCTGAGTAACACCATCTTTGAGGATTTTATCGATTTGCTCTTGAACGGCTTTTTCTACCGCCTGAAGTGAATTGTCACCCCTCGGGGTCGCGTAAAAACCAAAATAGCTCATGTCCCGTGAAGACCCTTGATAGAATGCACCCGCACTGTTTGCAATTTCTGCGCCCAGCACAACTTCCCGATAAATCCTGCTGGTAACAGAATCACCCAAAATTGTTCCCAACAGATCAAGTGCTTCGCCTTCCAAAGGTTCTGCGAGGCGATAAGACGGTGTGAGATACGCCCGACGCCAGACAGGATTGGTTACCCTTCGATCGGCATAGCTGATGGTTTTTGCCACTACGGTCTCGGGATCCCGCAGCCGCTCCCGATCAATTTTTTCAGCAGTAGATTTTATCTTTCCGTAGGTATTTTTTGCGTTTTCCAGCACTTGTTCCGGTTCAACATCCCCGGCCACGACGACTGTCGCATTCCACGGCTGATACCATTTTTCATAAAAGGCGAGCGCATCTTCCCGCGTCAGATCGCGGATTTCGTGCTCCCATCCAATGACGGGAATGCCATAGGGATGATGCACGTACAAAGCGGATCGGGTAAATTCAGACAGGATGGCCGCGGGACTGTTATCCACTCGCCCTGAACGTTCTTCCAAAATTACCTCGCGTTCCGGATCCACTACTTCATCGCTCAACACCAAATTGCGCATCCGATCTGCTTCATATGTCATCATTTGTAGCAACGCTTCGGGTGATACCTTCTGGTAATATGCTGTGTAATCATGGCTGGTGAACGCATTTTCCTGGCCACCAATAGAAGATATTGCCTGTGAAAATTCGCCTTGAGGTGTGTTCGCTGTCCCCTTGAACATCAGATGTTCTAGAAAATGAGCGAGGCCGGATTTACCCGATGGATCATCTGCTGATCCCACTCCATACCAAATCATGTGGGTCACCACCGGTGCACGGCGATCTGGTATGACGACGACCCGAACACCGTTCTCCAAAGTGAAATCTTCAATTTTGATTTTTGGTACATCTTGATTGGCGATGGCAGCAGAAACACCCGAAAGGAATATAAAAAGAAACAGGGCGATTTTTTTCATGAATATTGAGCCAAGTTTGGTTGAGAGAAGGACTGGATGGCATATAGATTAAAGATTACCATATTCAAATATCCCGATTGCCGTGTCGCCATAGACACGCGTGTCGATGGTGCTAAATTTTTCAATGTTTTCAGGCATTTCTGATTTTTTTTCTTCAAGAATAAACATCGCGTTATCAACAAGCCATTGACCTTCGACAAGGGATCTGGCTGCTTTTTGCCCGTACGCCATCCCGTAGGGCGGATCTGCAAAGACAAGATCGAAGGGAATCATAGTGCCGATTGAACCCATTTTAATCGCGTCACGTCGAAACACTTTTGTTTGTCCTGTCAAACCAAATCCTTCCACGTTTTGCCGGATGGTTGCTCTTGCATTGGTATTTTCTTCCACAAACAAACAAAATCCGGCGCCTCGTGAAATCGCCTCAATACCCAAGGCTCCAGAACCTGCAAACAAATCCAGGACGCGCAGGCCCCCAAGCTGTTTGCGGTTTTCGATGATGTTAAAAACGTTTTCCCGAACGCGATCTGTTGTAGGGCGCGTCCCAAGCCCTTTCGGCGCTTTGAGGTTTTTACCTCGAAACTTGCCGCCGATCACCCTCATTTTCTTTTCTTGTTTCTTTTTGCGCCCCGTCGGTTCTGATCTGTTCCGGGGGTTTGATGTTTTGACGTCGTCATGCGTGCAAGTGTTTCATCCCGTACAGCACCGCGTTTTACTTTTGATTTTTGCTTGGACTTTTTGTTTCCCGCTGCCGCTTTCGTTGCACTGCGACTGACTTCCGGAGCAAGGTTAAGTATCGGAGCGTCGAAATCCGCCCCTGCTTCTTCAATCAGTTTTTCACCCAACTGATCACGCAACGTTCGACTTCTAATCTCGCGAATCGTCCCGGATGGCAAATCGCCCAGTTGGAAAGGCCCAAAGGAAATGCGGATCAAGCGGGTCACCTCTAGGTTGAGCGCACCCATTACCTTTTTGATTTCCCGGTTTTTTCCCTCCCGAAGGGAAACACTCAACCAGGAGTTTGACCCTTGTACATGTTCCAACTCGGCATGAATGGCACCGTAAAGAACACCGTCCACAGCGATGCCATCCTGGAGCTTTAAAAGTTCTGACTCATCGACTTTTCCATGCACTCTTACTCGGTAACGACGCAACCACCCCGTTGATGGAAGTTCAAGAACGCGGGCCAAACCTCCGTCGTTGGTCATAAGCAGCAATCCCTCTGTATTGATGTCCAAGCGACCAATTGTCATGAGACGGGGTAATTCTTGAGGTAACAGCTCAAAAACGGTTTTACGGGCTTCCGGGTCCCGATTGGTGGTCACTGTCCCACCAGGTTTATGAAACAACCAAAGCCTCGTTCGTTCCCGTTGTCCCAAAAGTTTTCCATCGACTTCAACGCGATCATCAGGAGTTACTGTAAATGCGGGTGTGGTTAGCAGTTTGCCATTAATCTTCACCCGTCCTTCGGTAATCCAGGTTTCGGCTTCGCGGCGAGAACATAACCCAGCACGCGACATGCGCTTGGCGATCCGTTCAGAGCCCTGTTTGGGTGCGCCATCCAAATTCTCGGATTGTGATTCGCGTTTCTTTATTTTCCGCCGGGAACTGTTATTCATGTCTCGGATCTGATTTCGATTCAGTTAGTCTTTGTCTAGTTTAGGTGATCCAATATGTCATCAAAAGCAAGTTTTATGATTGAGGCCTTTGAACAGGCTCAACTTGCAGCAAAACGAGGGGAAGTTCCGGTAGGCGCCATTATCGTTTGTAATGGAGAGATTATTGCTGCCGATGGAAATCGAACGCTTGAGCTGAAAGATCCCACTGCACATGCCGAAATGCTGGTACTCAGAGCAGCAGCCCGACAAAAAGGATCAGAACGCATCAACGACTGCGATCTTTACGTTACATTGGAACCCTGCACCATGTGCGCTGCAGCGATCTCTTTTGCCAGGATACGCCGTCTTTACTACGGTGCCACAGATTTGAAATCCGGAGGTGTTGAAAACGGTGCCCGCTTTTTTACGCAAACAACATGCCATCACAGCCCAGAAATCTATTCCGGGTTGATGGAAACAGAATGCAAAGGTTTACTGAAGGCCTTCTTCAAACAGAAACGGGATTAACCGCCCGGTGTAATCACACCGGCGTCGATGTTACGCTGATCTTCCTTGGCTTTCTTTTGCGCTTCGGTAATCTCTTTGCGCGTAATCCCTGTATCACCAGCCTCGGCATTCTGGGATGGTTGACGGTATTCCACCGGTGGCTCGGTCAGGAACTTGCGTTTCACACCTGTCGAATACGCCAATTCTTCGCGGCGCTTGCGTGCCTCGGCACCCTCACCCACGCCGTTGGCGTCGTCACGAATGGCTTCAATCAATTTGTCTGAACCGCTTCGCGAATGTGCACGGCTTTGACGATAGACACGTGCAGAATTGGTAATTCCATCTTTTTCACTGAGTTGATACTCCAGAGGAATGTCTTCACTGCCTCTCCAGTTGCCTTCTGGTGCGGAAGCGCGGACATCAGCGATTCTCTGCTCCGGTGAAACTGGCCAATCTTCATCTTGCAATTCTGCATTTTCAGAAGGCGACGGCAATGCCTGTGGGTTTGCCGGCATGACCAAATCAGGCCGAGCTGAGTAATCAATGTCCGGCTTGTCTTTAGGCGAAACGGCCAGCATATTGACGATACCCTTGACCGTATCTTCCTCGTGGCTTGTTCCAGTCCCGTAGGTCGTACCGCTTGTACATCCTGCAAGGATGATCAAACTTGCACCGATTCCCGCAAGAGAAGTGTTTTTTCTCATATTACCACCCGTCTCAACGAAGCTCTTGAATTTCACCGTCTTTTTAGCTTGCCAAATGAGGCAATTACGCGGCAATCAAGCCTCCATACCCCAAAAGTCTTAATATTACAAGAAATCCTGGGTAACCGATCAGTGATTTCGTGCGATTCAAGCGCCTTTTTCAATTTCACGCATTGCTGCTGCATCCCGCAGTGAAATATCAGGGTAATCCGGGTCTGTACCCACTTCAGGCAGCACTTTCCAGGATCTGGCACATTTTGAACCTTCCGCCATCGCTGGAACCACGCCTACGCCGCTTACTTCGTCCAAAACGAATGCATTTTCGGGGATGTTATCTTTTGAAACCGAAATTGTGCTTGTGATACAGATTTCAGCTAGATCATGACCATCAATCGCGTCCAAAAAGCCCGAATCCGTAATGTAAACCTGGGGCGCTGCTTCCAGCGATGACCCAATGCGCTTTTCACGGCGCTCGATTTCAAGACTTCCGGTAACGACCCGACGTACTGCACGGATTTTCTTCCACTTTGCCACCAAAGCTTCGTTACGCCATTTTTCCGGCACTTGCGGGAATTGCTCCATGTGTACGGACGTCAAA
Organism: Pseudomonadota bacterium; assembly: GCA_039191645.1. GTDB lineage: Bacteria > Pseudomonadota > Alphaproteobacteria > Rhizobiales > Rhizobiaceae > JAALLB01. The sequence continues at coordinate 69,374 of JBCCXO010000004.1, forward strand.
TCACTGCCCTTTCGGCTTTGGAAACTTTCTTCCATCGTAAACGGCAACATTGGCGCAAGCCAGCAAACCAGATGATCAAACAATTGGCTGACAACATAAAGAGCAGCCTTTCGTTTCGCGCTGGAAGGTGGATCGCAGTAAAGGGAATCCTTGCGGATATCAAAGTAAAACGCGGAGAGTTCTACCGTCATGAAATTGAATAATTGCGCAAAAATCCGCTTGAAATCGAAATCGTCATATCCTTTACGGACAACCTGGTCGAGTTCGTAGAGCCGATGCAGCATGAGTTGCTCCAATTCCGGCATTTCATCAACCATTGGAATTTCGCCTTTGAAGTGGGCTAGGTTTCCAAGCATCCAGCGCAAAGTGTTTCGCATTTTACGATAGGCATCGATGGAGGTTTTAAGAATTTCCGGGCCGATACGTAGATCTTCAGAATAATCTGCTGATGCCACCCATAGTCTCAAAATATCAGCGCCTGATTGTTTGATGACCTCCTGCGGCGTGATTACATTGCCCAGCGACTTGGACATTTTACGTCCTTCTTCATCCATAACGAAGCCATGTGTGAGAACCGCGTCGTAGGGTGCTCTGCCGCGTGTGCCGCAACTCTCCAGCAAAGAAGAATGGAACCAGCCTCGATGCTGATCCGAGCCTTCGAGGTACAAATCAGCAGGCCATTTCAGATCTTCACGTTCTTCAAGGCAAAACGCATGGGTCGAACCGGAATCAAACCAGACATCAAGGATATCACTCACCTGATCCCATTCCGCCGGGTTTTCAACAAGTCCGTCCAGAAAACGTTCTTTTGCACCCTCTGCAAACCAGGCATCGGCCCCTTCTTCTTTAAAGGCCTGTTCAATCCTGGCGATCAGCGCGTCAGACTGATCGAAGCCTGGCCCTGGAATGACCTGGTCCGTCTTGGGATTTCGAAATACCGAGATTGGAACACCCCAAGCACGCTGACGGGACAAAACCCAATCCGGCCGTTGTTCAATCATCGCACGCAAGCGATTTTGTCCTGCTGCGGGCACGAAGCGCGTGTCATCAATGGCCCTTAGTGAGGTTTCCCTGAGCGTCGCGTTTCCTGAAACTCCACCCTTGTCCATGTAGACAAACCACTGGGGGGTGTTGCGGAAAATGATTGGCTTTTTAGAACGCCATGAATGCGGGTATTCGTGTTTCAACCTGCCCCGCGCAAACAGATTATTCTGCCCAATCAATGCCGTTATCACGGCTTGGTTGGCCTTTCCCTTTTTGCCCTTGTCGTCAATCACGCGTTCCCCGACAAAACCTGGAGCCTCTTGCGTGTAAGCGCCATCATCAGCCACTGTAAACGGGATCTTTGTATCAATCCCACGCTCTTCCAGCTTTCGAGCCTGCGCCATCCAGATTTCGAAGTCGTCGCGCCCGTGGCCGGGGGCTGTGTGAACGAACCCGGTTCCAGCATCATCCGTCACATGATCACCATCCAGGAGTGGCACATCAAATCCATAGCCGGGATTAAAGTCTCTGAGCGGATGAGCGCAGGAAACTTGTTTCAACACCTCTGGTTGAACATCGCCTAGACGCTTAAATTCCAATTTTGCTTTTTCAAAGCACTCACTCGCGAGTTTATCAGCAAATATGAGTTTATCGCCGGCTTGGGGACCAAAATCGTTTTCAGCGGAGACAACCTCGTAAAGTCCGTACTTTATCCGTGATGAAAAACAGATGGCGCGGTTTCCGGGTATCGTCCAGGGGGTGGTTGTCCAGATGACAACCGGAACCCCTTTGAGTTCATCCGATCCCGACACGATCGGGAATTTCACCCAAACCGTATCGCTTTCATATTGTTCATACTCTATTTCTGCTTCCGCAAGGGCTGTCCGCTCGACCACGGACCACATGATCGGCTTAGACCCCCGGTACAATTGACCTGATTGCGCAAACTTCATCAGTTCCGCAGCAATTTTTGCTTCGGCGGCAAAATTCATAGTCTTGTATGGGGTTTCAAAATCGCCTTCGACGCCCAATCGGCGGAATTCATCCGTTTGCACCTCAATCCAGTGTTCCGCGAATTCTCGGCATTCCTTGCGGAACTCGTTTACCGGTACTTCGTCCTTGTTTTTACCCTTGGCGCGATATTGTTCTTCGATTTTCCATTCAATCGGCAAACCATGGCAATCCCAGCCTGGTACGTAGTTCGAGTCATATCCACGCATCTGAAACGAGCGGGTAATCATGTCCTTGAGGATTTTGTTTAATGCATGACCTATGTGCAGGTGGCCATTGGCGTAGGGAGGGCCGTCATGAAGAACATATTTAGGTCGACCCTTCGACTGTTCCCGCAGTCTTTTATAGAGGTTTATTTCGTCCCATTTTGCTATGAGTTCAGGTTCCTTTTTTGGAAGCCCTGCTCGCATGGGAAAATCTGTTTCTGGAAGGAACAGGGTTTTGGAATAGTCGCGTTTTGTTGTTGTTTCGTCAGTCATCGCTTCACGTGAGTTTGCCCGTTTTAAAAACAGGTAAAGATACCATAATTTCTTGGAGGTTTACCTTGTTCGCAAGGCCAAGGCCAGCCCTTCCCGGAACTTGAGGTTATCCCAAGTCCGGGCAAGTAATTCGTTTGAAGATCGTGTTCAGAAAACGGGTGTCCATGATGTGTTCTTTAGCTGAAACCGGTTAACAAAATCAACAGGGAACTGTTGGCCAGAGGCCCTGCTCTGGACCGATTGATGACAAATAGGAGCGAGCCTCTTCAGAATCTTTATCCATTTGGACCACCAACGCTTCAGCGCTATCAAATTTTTCTTCTCCACGGAGCCAGGAATCCAAAAGGATCGTAAGTGTCTGGCCGTACAAGTCTCCGGAAAAATCGAATATGTGGGTTTCGAGGAGCGCTTCACCATGATCAAACGTTGGCCTGCGACCATAGCTTGCTACGCCTTGCATCAAGCTGCCATCCTGTAGTTTTACTCTGACAGCATAAATTCCATGCGCGAGCCTTGTTTCTACGGGCAGCAGCAGATTTGCAGTGGGATACCCAAGTGTTCTGCCCAGCTGCTTGCCTTTAATGACCTCACCACTCACGCGAAAGGAATATCCAAGAAGTCCATTTGCTTGAGAAATGTCTCCTCCAGCAAGACAATCTCGAATTCGGCTGGAAGATACCACGCTTCCCCCTTCATCGCTGAATGCCGTGACAATTGTTGCAGAAAACCCAAGTTCCTCTCCCGACCGCATCAAGAATTGAGGACTGCCTTGCCTATTCTTGCCAAAATGGAAATCATACCCGGTGACCACATGCGACACACCAAACAGGTCAATCAGCACGTTTCGTACAAAATCATCTGCCGGTGTTTCGGAAAAACCACGGTCAAATTTGTGCTCGATAACACAATCAAAACCGAGGGATTTCATAAGCTCCGCTTTGGTACCCGCATCTGTCAACCGAAAGACAGGGCTATCCGGTTTGAAGAACGTTCTGGGATGCGGTTCAAACGTCAAAACGGTTGCGGGCACGCTGTTTGCCCTTGCGAGGTTGACTGCCTGACAAAGGACGGCCTGATGTCCCCGATGTACGCCATCAAAGTTGCCGATTGCTACAACACCGCCTTTGAGGTTAGCGGGAAAAAGGGTGGGGTTATCTAAGCGCTGAAAAGTCATGAGCGTTGGTTGCCAAATTCCACGTTACCACACAAGGGATTTTATCCAGGCCACTGGCGCAGCATTGTTGCTGGATAAAAACGCGTGGAGCTTTTCCGGGTCTACCGCGTCTTCGATGTAATCCGCCGCATGAATTCCGTTTGCGATGAACAGGGCGTCGATCCCGTAATCTCGAGCACCTTTGATGTCAGTTGGAAGACCATCACCGATCGCTAAAATCCGTGACTTGTCAATCGAACGGTCGAGGGCCTTTTCCCCAAATTGTACAGCGACATCATAAATGGGGGCATAGGGTTTACCGACAATTCGGGTTTCTCCGCCCAGTTTGTCATACTCGCGGGCCAATGCCCCAGCGCACCATAGGAGTTTATCGACGACCTCCACGACAATATCTGGATTGGCGCAGATAAAGGGAAGTTCCAGTTCGACATACCGTTTAAACCGTTCCACATATTCGCTTGGATGTTCGTTGTAATCGTCAAAAAGCCCAGTACAGACAATACCAGCGGCATCTTCTGCCCGTTCGGTAAAGGTTATGTCCAGACCTTCATAAAGTGTATGGTCACGCCCGGGCCCGATATTGAAAACCGGCCCATCCAATTGTTCGATCAAAACCCGGGTTACATCGCCGGAGGTAACGATTTCATCGAACGTGGTCTGCGGACAATTCATACGCGCAAGTTGGCGCAGAACGGGTCCACGCGGTCGCGGGGCATTTGTAATCATGACGACGGCCAATCCTGCTTCGCGCGCTTTGCTCAACGCCTTGGCCGCATTTGTCCAAATTTCCTTACCGTTGTGCAGCACGCCCCAAACATCGCACAATATGCAATCATATTGATCCACAAGCTCGTTAAGGCCGTTAATGGCAGTTGTCGTCATCGTCATGGAGAAATTGTTCCGGCTAGGTTTAACCGGGTGAGTAGTTACATATTTCGGACTGGATACTCAATGGGCGATTTCAAATAAGGCGCTAGAAATCTCGCGACCTTTGGCCTCGTATCCGTTCATCCAACGCATTTTCATAATTTGCCTGGCGTGATGGACCCGGCATTTGCCGAATATTGTCATCGTCTTGCATTATCCTTCTTCTTTGCGTTGGTCGTTCTTCTGATGTCGCTTGAGAATTGATGCTGTCCTCTCTGACCGCTTGGTCTGGTTGCCAAGCTCTGACATGCAAATTCGCTTCCCGTTTGGCGTTATGATAGGATTTGAAGATCTGAAATACGTCTTGCTCCGTGAGATGGTTGGTAACGTTCACATTCTGATCATTGCCGAGTTCTCGGTTTGCTAGCACATCGGAGCGGCGTAGGGGCTTTCCTTCGGTGTCGAAGAAACGGGGTTCAACCGGATTAACCGGCACCTCGTCTGAGTTCAGATATGCTTTTACGTGGTTCTTTTCATTGATCGAATATGTGTACCTCTGATCCTCCCCAAATATGACATTCCGGGAGATTTTATGCGCTGCAATGGTCCGATCGATAACTTGTCCCACACGCAAGCCTTCGGGAAACTCGTTGAGCACCGCATCCAACACTTTAATCCTGTTCTCCGGCAAATCTTGTTGCCTTTGTGCTGTTACTTTGGAAAGTGCCTCAGAAAAGGTTTCAAGTGGCTTGTGCAATTCTTCAGGCACATGCTTTTCCATGACTTTTTTGTCAGCCTTTGCTATCCCAACAGCTGCCATTGCAGCCATATCTCTGGTCATTTGGTTGCGGTATTCCTCCACGTTTGCAGAACTGCGATATTGGCTTTGCAAACTGTTGAACAAGGTTTCCATATCGTCCTGATCGAGCAGACCGATCCCATCCGCAGGCACATCAAGCCTTCTGTGGTGCGCATTTCGGTACAAAAGTAAGCTTCTCGCAAAATTTGTCGTCAGGTTGCCGGGTTTTGTCTGGTATTGTTCTTTGAGGTATTCTAAATCATTTGAAATTTCCGGGTCCATTCATTTCCTTATAAGTTTGAGTTCATTGGAAGCCGGAATACCGCATGTTTATGGTCACAGTGTATCAGACAGATTAAAGCGGTATGAAATTAACCGTTGTCGGAGGAATTCACGTGCGGCAATAGAAAGTACGTCCAACGCGGTGTTATCTGCTTGACATCCCGTGAAAAACTACCTATCTCCCTCGCCGTTAGCACTCACTAAACATGAGTGCTAATTTGTTTGGAACGTTAATTGCGTGACTGATACGCTTCTAACAAATGGGTAAAATATTATGGCAAAAATGAAATTTCGTCCCCTGCACGACCGCGTGGTTGTTCGCCGGGTAGATTCAGAGGAAAAAACAGCTGGCGGCATCATCCTCCCCGATACCGCTCAAGAAAAGCCTTCTGAAGGTGAAATCGTTGCGGTCGGTTCTGGCGCTCGCGATGAAAACGGCAAGCTCGTCGAGCTGGACGTTAAAGTTGGTGACCACATCATGTTCGGCAAATGGTCAGGGACTGAAGTGAAGATCAATGGCGAAGATCTGTTGATCATGAAAGAATCCGACATCATGGGCATCATCGGTTAAATCCGAATGCCCTTTTTTATGTAATTCGTAATTCAATCAGGAGCTAAAAATGGCTGCCAAAGAAGTAAAATTCTCTTCCGATGCTCGTGAGCGCATGCTCAACGGCGTCGACACACTTGCAAATGCAGTAAAAGTTACACTCGGTCCAAAGGGCCGGAATGTTGTTCTCGACAAATCATTCGGCGCACCCCGTATCACAAAAGATGGTGTCTCGGTTGCCAAAGAAATCGAACTAGAAGACAAGTTTGAAAACATGGGCGCACAAATGGTCAAGGAAGTTGCTTCCAAGACAAATGATGTTGCCGGTGATGGAACAACCACAGCAACAGTCCTTGCACAATCAATCGTTAAGGAAGGCGCTAAAGCTGTTGCAGCTGGCATGAACCCAATGGACCTCAAGCGTGGCGTTGACATGGCAGTTGAAGAGGTTATCGCTGACCTCGTCAAAAAATCTAAAAAGATCAAAACCTCGGAAGAAGTTGCACAGGTCGGAACGATTTCTGCAAACGGTGAGGCGCAAATCGGAGCTGATATTGCAGATGCAATGCAACGCGTCGGAAACGAAGGCGTCATCACCGTCGAAGAAGCAAAAACAGCTGAAACCGAGTTGGAAGTTGTTGAAGGCATGCAGTTTGACCGCGGTTACCTGTCACCCTACTTCGTCACCAATCCTGAAAAGATGATTGCGGATCTTGAAGATCCATACATCCTGCTTCATGAGAAAAAACTCTCTAACCTGCAGGCTATGTTGCCAATCCTTGAGTCTGTTGTTCAGTCTTCTCGTCCTCTTCTCATCATCGCTGAAGATGTTGAAGGTGAAGCCCTTGCTACGCTCGTTGTAAACAAACTGCGCGGTGGCTTGAAAATCGCGGCTGTTAAAGCACCAGGTTTTGGCGATCGTCGTAAAGCAATGCTTGAAGACATTGCGATCTTGACTGGTGGTCAAGTGATCTCCGAAGATCTTGGGATCAAGCTTGAAAACGTATCTCTTGATATGCTGGGTACCGCAAAGAAAGTGAACATCTCTAAAGAGAACACCACAATCGTAGACGGCGCTGGCAAGAAAAAAGAGATCGAAGGCCGTGTTGGTCAGATCAAGCAGCAGATCGAAGAAACATCTTCTGACTACGATCGTGAGAAACTCCAAGAGCGTCTTGCCAAGCTGGCAGGTGGTGTTGCAGTAATCCGCGTTGGTGGTGCAACCGAAGTTGAAGTGAAGGAAAAGAAAGACCGCGTTGATGATGCGCTTAACGCAACTCGCGCTGCGGTTGAAGAAGGCATTGTCGCTGGTGGTGGCGTTGCGCTTCTGAAAGCTTCCAAAGCGATCTCTTCAAAAGGTGACAATTCTGACCAGGAAGCTGGCATCAATATTGTTCGCCGTGCGCTTCAAGCTCCTATTCGCCAGATTGCGGAAAACGCAGGCGACGAAGGTTCAATCGTTGTTGGCAAGGTACTCGAGGGGAAAGCAAACTTCGGCTACAACGCTCAAACAGGAAAGTACGGTGACATGGTAGCCATGGGCATCATCGACCCTGTAAAGGTTGTACGTCATGCGCTTCAGGATGCAGCCTCAGTTGCTTCTCTGTTGATTACAACGGAAGCCATGGTTGCGGAAGCTCCTAAGAAAGATGCACCTGCCCCAGCAATGCCTGACATGGGCGGAATGGGCGGCATGATGTAAGGTTTACATCAGTTTTTACAAAATTCGGAAGGGTCGGGCAAAAATCCGACCCTTTTTTTGTGACGAAAATTTGCCGAAAATCATTAGTATATATTTTTTTGAATACTTTTTTTACTTTTGAAGTAAAACAATATTTTTCTGATTGCCATAATTCTTGGTATTTTTAATCATGCGTTAATACCAAAAACTATTTACATATACACATGTAGTTGCCACCCTAGTTGAAACAAAACGAAAGGTGGTATGCATGAAGGACAGACATGAACTCTCACGACAGGACCGCCTTAGACACCAGGTTCGCAAAGAATATCGAGCAAAAGTAGGACATTATTCAGATTATTCCAAAAGTTGGAAATCCAACAGAGTTGCAAAGATTTTCAACACAGATCGCAATATCAATAAGCTTTACGACGACATTTATGAAAATCGCTCGTCTCTATTCAAGAATGAAGGTAATAGTTTTCTTAGTCGGCAAAAGGCCATTCACGAACTGAAAGAACGGCATAACATTATGGTGCCGCGCGACGTTCTCAAGAGCTTTCCAATCGACACATTTAACCAACTTGAACGCCAACCCAGCAGGAAAGAAACTTTAGATCAGATCAATCGTGAACATAATGAGGGGTTGATTGCGCAAATCAACGATGGAAAAATCAAAGGTAAAGTTCGTTTCGCAGGCAGAGTTCTGGGTAGGAATGTAGAAGCGTCCGGCCCCAATCTTTCAAAGCACTCTCCAAATTCAGTTGGTAGTTCAAGATCTTCAACCACCGGAGAGTTGGATATCACAAATCTTGGTCCGCCTAGTGACACTGAAATAACCTATAAACTTCGGAATCCATCCCAAAACTCCAGACGTTCAAGTTCTTCTTCAAAAAGCAGTAGTGCTGATAGCAATCTTTCAGGTTATTCCGCAGATAGCGAAGCAACTTCATCACTCGCGTCGACTGACAGAAGATGGCATTCCCGCAAATTCAGCAGGTCAAATTTTGTTTCAAAAAGAAGCAGTTCAAACAGCAGTCTTTCAGGTTACGCCGCAGACAGCGAAGCAACATTATCTCGCGCGTCATCCGATGGAAGTTGGAGTTCCAGCGAATCCGGCAGCTCTAGTTCTGCTTCAAGAGGCAGCAGTTCAAGCAGCAGACTTTCAGGTTACGCCGCAGACAGCGAAGCAACATCATCTCGCGCGTCATCTGATGGAAGTTGGAGTTCCAGCAATTCCGACAGCTCTAGTTCTGCTTCAAAAGGCAGCAGTTCAAGCAGCAGTTATTCAGACTACTCTTCAAGTAGTTCGGAAGCTTCATCTGGCACGTCGACCGAAGGAAGGTTGAATTCTAGCAAATTCAGAGGGTTAAGTTCGGCTTCAAAAGGCGGTAGTACTGATAGCGATAATTATATGACTGCCACCTCATTTCCTGAAAAGACTAGAGGTACCACCGGAAACTCGGGTGGATCTGTTAAACGTCAAAACTCAGTCCAAAGCTCCCGAAGTTCAAATGCATCTAGCAGTACCAGTATTGATTCAGAAAGTTCATATTCTTCAATAGACAGGTACATAAAGGAGAACTGGGGGAACGTACCAAGACGTGCAAACAAGTCAGTCACTGAGGAATTCAATCGACCTGGAAACAAAGTTGAGCGTTTCAAATCTCTTTGGAGAAAAACCAGGGCCACACATGAAAAAAGCCCGACTCGTGATCAGTTCAATCGATCCAGCGGTGTTTTGAAAGGGAGGGCTGATAGTTCTGGTAGTGAAGAAGCTATCACGCCCAACCTTAAAAAGATCAGAGGCTTGGATACGTCAAGCACCGAAAGCAACGATGTTAAACGGAGACTCGACTTTAGAGGTAGAGGCGGCAGAGCAAACAATGGTCTCGAACTTTAAGCAAAAGATTCTTTGATACATTCCGAAACGTGTCCCGGTTGATCCCTTCAATCGGGATAAACCTTTGTCCAAATGGCCCTTTAGATACGACTGGTGAACAATCCGTCTACCATTTCCGGTACTGACGTGTCATGCTTGGCTCCCTAGATTGCGTCTCATCGAAACACTCTTCCGAGGAGGAAATTATGACAGACGCAACATTCGCTCAAGAAACCAAGGGAGCTACCAACATGAACAACGCAACCATCCTACTCATTGCGCGCATTTTGCTGGCCGCAATTTTTATTCTGGCCGGCCTAAACAAGTTCGGCAACATCGCCGGAACAGCGGGTTATATCGGCTCCGTCGGACTACCGATGGGCGTTTTACTTGCTTGGGGGACTGCAATCTTTGAGGTCTTGGCAGGGATTGCACTGGTTATCGGATTTAAAACAAAGCTTGTGTCTTGGGCCTTGGCTGCGTTCTGTGTGGCCTCCGCTGCGATTTTTCACAACAATTTCGGGGATCAAACTCAGTTCATTTTGTTCATGAAGAACATTGCAATGGCTGGCGGATTTCTTGCGCTCTCTGTTGCAGGTGCCGGTGGAATTTCCGTAGATTCCAAGAATGCTTAAATAAAATTCCTATATTTTTCAAGGGGTTGCCATTTGGCGACCCCTTAATAATTGTTAAAAGCTAAACCGTTTTTTAACGCTATAAAGTATTCAGCTCTCGACGTTAAGTAAATTTGTTAACAAATAAGATATCCTCCCCCCAAAGATGCAGGGGAGTATAAGTTATGAACTTACTTTTTGGCTTTCAGGGCAGAATAGGTCGCCTTCAGTGGTGGCTCGGACAACTTGCACTTACGATTTGGCTTGTTGTTTCCTTTTTGGTGCTTGTTGCAGTTACCGGATTTTCTGTAGGCGACTTTGAGTCTCTTACGGACAATCAAAAAGCGGGTGTTGGCGCGAGCTTGTTATTGTTTGCCATTGCGGCACTGATACCTTCGATCTGGATCAACGCGGCGACAACCGTGAAACGTTTCCATGACAGAAACAAGAGCGGCTTTTGGTTCTTCATCATCTTTGTCCCATATATTGGCGGACTTTGGCAGATCGTCGAGTGTGGTTTCCTTGCTGGCACGCCGGGTGGAAACGACTACGGTGTACGCGGTGGCGGTAATTCTGCCCGTCAGATGGAGTATGAGGACGAGCAGGATTTTGACCTGATTGATCAGATGATCAATCAACGTCGCGAGCAAACTCATGCTCAACCCGTTGTCGAACGGGACGAGCCGGAACCATCCCGTTTAGTGCGGAAGAATACCAGACCGGTCTTCGGAAAACGCGGAAGCTAATTTGGGGAGGCGCTCCGCCTCCTCTGTTTATGCACAATCAGGGTTCAGGCGCTGAACCGTCGTTTTACTGAAACGACACGATTGTAAGATGCTTGAAGACTGCTTTTAGAAATTCGACCCTGCTTCACGGCATCCGCTATCCAGCGCACAGCATTGGCTGGCATGTCTGCATCATACCTCAGCGAGTTGGAAAGCAGCAGCAAATCATTACCAGCTGCCAGAGCCAGTATAATAGCCTCTTTCAGTTGGAACGACTTTCGGATTGCTCCCATATCCAGATCGTCAGTCAGAATAACACCGTTGTATCCCAATCCTTTGCGCAATTGCGTGACAAGCGCTTTTTGAGAAAATGTAACCGGTGATTTACCGTTAGAGAATTGGGGATGAAACAAGTGTCCTCCCATAATCAAGGGCGCTTTACCGGCTAAACGCTGAAACGGAACAAGCTCATTCTTGGTCCAGGTGTTTGTGATGTCGACAAATCCGTCATGGCTATCGCCTCGAGAAGATCCATGGCCAGGAAAGTGTTTCAACGAACAGGCGACCCCGGCCGCTGCGAAGCCATCAACAAATGCTCCCGCATAGGTTGAAATGCGTTCAACATCGGTAGAAAAACCACGGCCGTATTTGCCAATCACCGGATTTTTGGGATCATGAATATCGACAGAAGGCGCCATATTGAGGTTGAAGCCTGCAGACCGGAGTTCGCGCCCTGCCTTTGCGTACAGTGCTTTGGCTTCCGCTATCGACCTATTTCCAGCAACCCATTGCGCAGTTGGGATAGCAGTGAAACCGTGTTTTTTACCAAGGCGCTGGACTTTGCCCCCCTCCTGATCGATGGCTAAGAGGCTTTGACGGCTTGCTGCTATGAATGAACGGGCTGTAGCTTTGGTGTTCGCGCCATTTTTAACGTTGTGTCGCAAAAACAAGGCACCACCAGCTCGACCGGCTGCGATGTGTTTGGCAAGCGCCTTGGCGGATTTTGAATTGGGAGTTGACCCCGGAAAACCGGGAATCAATAGCTGTCCGGCCATTTTTTCCACTTCGGCAGCGTCAACGCGCGTTGCGGTAAGGATCGCAGGTGTTGCTAAGCCGCCCACGAGCGTTAACCCAAGGAACTTTCTGCGGTCCATCTTATTGTTCGTCATGTTTTCCTCTTAGCGATACGTCGCTCGAATCATCTTTACGTAGCGGCAACTTTGGCCAAACTCGATTTGATTGCAACTAGAGCGGTTTTTTCAGCGGGTTCGGTTCCGGCATTTTTGGACACAATAAAGTTCGCTTCCGACTTCAATATGACCCCGTCGCCTAAAATCTTCAGGCCATTTGCTTTCAACGTAGAACCGGTCGATGTGATATCGACAATGGCATCGGCCTGACCGGCCGCCGGCGCTGCTTCCGTCGCACCAAGGCTTTCCACAATTCGATACACTGCAATCCCATGACCGGCAAAGAAGCTTTGCGTCAAATTCCAATACTTGGTGGCAATGCGTAATCGGCGTCCATGCTTTGCCCTGAATTCAGCCGCAACATCATCCAGATCCGCCATGGAGACAACATCGGACCAGGCTTGAGGAACGGCTATCACCACGTCCGCTTGGCCAAATCCCAACTTGCAGGCAAATTCAAGGTGATCTTCAGCATTGGAGATGGTCTCACGGGCCAAATCCTCACCGGTGATCCCCGCATGAACCTTTCCGTTAATGAGTTCACGTGCGATTTCAGATGCAGAGAGAAACGCAACATCTATGCCTGCATCAAACCCAGCGACACCCGATAGTATGCCCTGATAACTGCGTTCATCTGCAGGAAGCTTTAATTCAAAGCCCGCTGCACGAAACATGGCGATTGCGTTTTCTTTCAGGCGCCCTTTGGATGGGATGGCAAGTGTGAGTGTCATTCCGCACCTCCCAACCGATCAATCCAGACCGCGAATCCGACGGCTGGAATTTCACTTTTTGAACCAAGCAAAGTGAGAAGATGGTCGTATCGACCTCCCCCAACAATCGGCTTTTCCAAACCCTCGCGGTAGATCTCAAAAACGAGGCCTGTGTAATAATCCAGTCGACGTCCGAAACTTGCTCTGTAATCTGTTGCAACCGTATCCGACTGTAAGCTATCGGCCAGAGTGGCAAGCGTTTGAGACGCCCCGGGCAGATCGATCCCATATTTCAACTCATAGTTTGTTATGTGCGTTTCGGCATCTTTGAGTTTTGTGTCGATTTTCAGGAATGCTTCCAGCGCCGCTTTTTTTTCGGGTTCAAGTTGCGCCGCACTGAGCTCTGCTTTTTCAATAAGGCGGTCGGCAATTGCCTCCGGTGTTCGCCCTCCTGAAAGGGGAAGACCAAATTGGAGCATGTCGTCCGTCACAGCACGCGTTACTGCGTCTTTCCCTTGATCCAACGCCTCGCTGAGTTTTTTAGATAGGACAACTTGCCTTTCGCTATTCTCGTTTGAAAGCGCTGCCAGCTGTGATGCGAGCAGTTGTGTGTCACCAAATGATCTGAGCAATTTCTTGCGCCAGGCGAGCGGAATTTCCAATGCATCGAGCAGCGTTAAAAAAATGGATTGATTGCCCAGAACCAATCTGGTTTGCCTGGCCCCGCCGACGCGCGCCGTTTCCAATGCCACTTTTATGCAATTCACATCAGCCGACAGTTTGTCCGGATTTCCCAAGTCTTCAAACCCGGCCTGGGTAAACTCGGCAGGTTCTTCTTTTCTCTGGCGGAACGCGCTACCACCATAAGCGTAGTGCGCCCGACCTCCAGCCTGTTCTAAATGCGCCAAACAGACCGGAATGGTGAACTCAGGGCGCAGACACAGCGTCGTCCCGGAATTTTCCTGAGTGATAAAAATCCGGCGTCTCAGATCCTCTCCGGTCGTATCCAAAAACGGGTCGGCAGGTTGAAGCAACCTGATTTCAGGAAACGCACATCCAATCGAAGCGAGGTATTCTTTGATTACATCGAGGGAGGGCATTCCTCTTACGCCTTGCTCTGCACAGCTAATAGTTTTTTTACTTCCACGATCAGATCCGATTCATTGATTTCGAACTGTCCGGGACGGCTTTCCCGCCATTCTTCGTTTGATGCTATGGCTTCAGCTTGTTTGCGTCCCTCGATCAGGTCTTTGAGTTGGATCTTGCCATTTTCGCGTTCATCGGACCCTTGTATGATTGCGATTGGACATCCACGGCGATCAGCATATTGAAGCTGCTTTCCAAACTTGTTCGGGTTGGCCTGATACATCTCCGCACGTATTCCTGCTTCGCGCAGCGCTTGAACAAATCGCTGATAGGTTGCAAGGGCGTTCTTGTCCATGACGGTTACGAGAACCGGGGCCTGTACCTGTTCACCCTGCAAAAGACCATTGTTTTTTAGTGCAGACATCAACCGGGACACCCCAATCGAAAATCCAGTAGCCGGGACATCCTGGCCGGTAAAGCGCTTAACGAGACCATCATACCGGCCGCCGCCTCCGACTGAACCAAAAACAACTTCTTTGCCCTTTTCGTTTTTTACTTTGAAGGTAAGTTCGGCTTCGAAGACTGGACCCGTATAGTATTCGAGGCCTCTAACACAGGTTGGGTCTATTTTAACGCGATCGGAGTAGCCTGAAGCACTTACCAACTCGCTGATTTGGTCCAACTCTGCCTTTCCAGCAACGTCTTCGGGAATTTTTCCGTCCAGGAAATCCATGATTTCAAACTGCTGCTTTTCTTCCAGACCAACGCCCGTAGTCACGTCACCGCTTTCATCGGTTCGGCCCTCGCCCAAAAGACTTTTGACGCCCGCAGGCCCCAAACGGTCCAATTTATCAATGGAACGCAGCACATCTAGGCGCTTAGGTTCGGGCACCTTCGCTGCTTCCATGATCCCATCCAGGACTTTGCGATTGTTTACCCTGATCAAGTAGTCCCCGCGCTTAATTCCCAAGGCCTCCATGACATCTGCCATCATCATGCACATTTCGGCATCAGCCTGCACACCAGGTGCACCGACGGTATCCGCATCAAACTGCATAAACTGGCGAAATCTTCCCGGCCCTGGTTTTTCATTGCGGAACACCCAACCGGCACGATAGGTGCGATAGGGCAATTGGATTTCATTGATGTTTTCTGCGACATGGCGCGCGAGAGGCGCAGTCAAATCGTACCGTAGGCTCATCCATTGGTCATCATCATCGGTCAGGGAGAAGACACCTTCGTTTGGGCGATCAGAATCGGGCAAAAACTTCCCTAGGCAATCTGTGTATTCGAATTGCGGCGTTTCAATAGGGTCAAACCCATAACGTTCATACACATCTGCGATTTTCGCCATCATCGCATTGGTTGCACGGATGTCACTGGCGGAGCGGTCAACAAATCCACGCGGAAGACGTGCCTTCAGTTTTTGCGGCTTTTTGTTTTTATCTGACATGGAAATTTCTGAACCGGTTAAATTGCGGGTTTCCTAACCGGAATGTGATAATCGGGCAAGCCTTGGAACGTGAATACTTGCAATGAAGATTTACGTTTTAATCTGTAATTTGTTCTGGCCTCTTGAAGTTGGCGCGTAATTCTTCGATTTCCTCTCGTCGAAAGCATCCTTCGACATGGTCATTCACAAGGCCCATTGCCTGCATGAAGGCATAGACGGTTGTAGGACCAACAAAGCTCCATCCACGTTTTTTGAGGTCTTTTGAAATTGTCGTAGAAATGTCTGTGCTTGCAGGAATGGTCTCTCTTGTGATCTTTTTAGGCCGATCCTTCGGTCCAGGTTCATAAGCCCAGAAATACGCCGCCAGAGTTCCTTTTTCCTCAATCAATTCCAAGGCTCGTTGTGCATTGTTGATGGTCGATTTGATCTTTCCGCGATGGCGAATAATTCCGGCATTTTGTACCTGCTCTTCAATATCTGCCTCCCCCATGGCAGCAACTTTTGCGATTTCAAAGTTGTGAAATGCGCCGCGAAAGTTTTCTCGTTTTGAGAGTATCGTGTACCAGGAAAGGCCGGACTGAAACCCTTCCAGGCAGATTTTTTCGAATAATCGATTATCGTCATCCACCGGGACACCCCACTCTTCATCATGATAGGTGACGTAATCATCTTGCGGCCCAGCCCAAAAGCAACGCATGCGGCCGTCTTCACCTTGGATTAATCCCGGTTTTTCTTCCATTTTTTTCCCAATTCAATGATTCACATTTTGTTAATGGTTAACACAAAGCTTTCTTTTACCAAGATTGAATCAAATTTTAATTATTACCGAGAGATTCATAAATTCGAACTGGTCTTGAGTCATTCTCATAGCATCGCGCCAGTGTTCTGAGGCGCATCCATAACGACGAGAAGTAAAGAGTACGTCATGACCAGAAAAGCGATTTTGTTGCTATCGGCAGCAGTTATAGCCATGCCTGTTTTCCACGCCGAGGCAGGTTCGCGTTATTCAACACCTCCAGCAGTGGTACTTTCACCCGATTTGACATCACCTTGGGTGTTACAACTCAAAAAGGCACCTGCGCAACGCAAGAAGTCAACAGTGGAAGCACAGGAAACCAAAAAGAGAACTGCTAAGAAGAAAAGAACGTGGGCTTGGCCAAAGAAAAAGAAACGCAATGTTCGGGCGACTGGAATTTTTGCGGCCTTTAACACTGCTCCGCAAGCAACAACACGTAACCGGACCCAGTCAGGCTTTGCACGGGTTGCAACACCCACGCCACAGCCCTCCAATGCGCAAGCCGCTGCATACATCCAGAAGCAGGCAGCACAACGTCCTCTGGATCCGAGGTTTCTTCCACAAACCGTTCGGTTTGCGTCCGATCAAAAACCCGGAACAATCATCATCGACACGAATACAAAGTATCTTTACTTGATCTTGGATGATGGCAAAGCACGCCGATATGGGGTCGGGGTTGGGAAAGAAGGATTTGAGTGGACCGGTAGCGAAAAGATCAGCCGCAAGGCTGAATGGCCAAGCTGGCGTCCACCGCAAGAAATGATTGCCCGCGAACGCGCTAAAGGTCGTGAACTGCCTGCTTTTATGGAAGGCGGACCGGCAAACCCGATGGGTGCGCGTGCACTTTATCTTGGCAGCACGCTATATCGGATCCATGGCACGAACCAACCTTGGACAATCGGTCAGGCCGTGTCATCGGGCTGTATCCGCATGCGTAACGAAGATGTGATGGACCTCTACGAACGCGCTAAAGTGGGTGCAAAAGTCATTGTTACCTGATTATTGCCTTTGATTTGACGTTTAAATGAACAAAAAAAGCGGGCCTATTTCCGCTTTTTTTAGAATTTGAGTGTGCAAAAAGTCACACTCCTCGTCCATAATGATCGTCAAAGTAGTGATTCACATATGCATGCGCTTGCTTTTTATGGTCTAAAAAAATAAAATTGCTTTACGTAAGGGAAGCGTAAAACTTGATTGGGAACTTATCATGATTACACGGCGGAAAGCATTATCGGTATTGGCAGGCGGCACTGTAGCGGCCACCAGCTTCGGATTGGTCGGCCAAGCGTCGGCAGAGCGTGTTTACAATTATGTAGAGCGTCGCTGGGTTGAATATGATCCAAACGTTATTCGCACAGATCGCAGAGTGCCGAGTAAATTCAAGCGGCGCAAAGTTAACATCAGTACCAAGTTAAAGCCAGGAACGATCGTTATCGATACCGATAAAAAGTTCCTGTACCACATCATTTCGAACAAGAGAGCTACCCGCTACGGCGTTGGCGTCGGTCGTGAGGGATTTGCATGGAATGGTAACGCTGTCATTCGTCGCAAAGCAGAATGGCCAAGCTGGACCCCGCCTGCGGAGATGCGTGCTCGGGAAAGAAAAAAGGGCATCATTCTGCCGATTACGCAACCGGGTGGTATTGATAACCCGCTTGGCGCTCGGGCCCTTTATCTTTATCAGGGAAATCGCGACACACTTTATCGCATTCACGGCACAAATCAGCCATGGTCTATCGGCCTTAACCTTTCATCGGGTTGCATTCGTCTTTTGAATTCAGACGTTGAATATCTATATGAGCGCGTAAAGCTGGGGTCAGAGGTTGTTGTCATAGGGCCGGGCCAAAGCAGCGGCAGTGTTCTTCGCGAGAACATAAATCCGTTTTCAGCCTTGTTTGGGCAAAGCTAAACATCGGCGCTTACGCTTTTTAAGAAAACCCGCTCTTGTCTGAGCGGGTTTTTTGTTTTGTTTCAAAGCATTTGTTTGTGTAACATCACGAGATGAGCCGGTTTGATGATCTAGAAGTTTTTTCAAAAGTTGTGTCGATGGGGAGCATGTCGGCAGCGGCTCGTGAAATGGGATTATCTCCGGCTGTTATCTCCAAACGTCTGCAACGATTGGAAGAAAGGCTGGGGACTAGGCTGCTTCACAGAACTACCCGGCAGATTTCTTTAACGGAGTCCGGACAAGGCTTTTATGAACGCGTCGTTGCAATCCTTGCAGGGGTGGAAGAGGCGGAGGCATTCGTTGCCAGAAGAAGTACGTTGGCGAGAGGCCTGCTGAAAATCTCAGCACCAACATCTTTTGGTCGCATGCATATCGCACCGCATTTGGTAAAGTTTATGCGTGCCAACCCGGAACTGCGTGTAAATCTGGAACTGTCCGACACATACGTAGATATTGTCTCAAGAGGGTATGATTTAGCCATTCGGATCGGGGAGTTGCCAGATTCTACGCTGGTTGCCCGTCGGCTTGCTCCTGTTCGCCGTATCTTGTGCGCGGCTCCCAAGTATCTTGAAAAGGCGGGGGAACCCAAAACCCTCGAAGACCTTGATCATCATTCAGTTATTCCACCCCACTATTCCAGTCCCTGGAAACTGGAGGGTGATGAGGGGATCGTAACCTACCGCCCCGATTCGACCCTACAGACGAATTCAAGCGAAGTTGTCCGTGAAACGGTTATTGCCGGGCTTGGAATTGCACTGCGCTCCACATGGGACATTAGTGAGGAACTCAAATCAGGACAGTTAAAACGGGTTTTGCATCGATACTCTAGCAGTAAAGGACTTGGTATTTATGCCGTGTATCCAAGTCGGAACTTTCTCCCTGCAAAAGTCCGGCTATTTATCGACTATCTTGCCGAGTTGTTTGGTCCTACCCCGTATTGGGACACTGGATTGGATTCACCCGTGTTTCATGGCCAGACGGATAGCGGGCATCAGACCGATGCATTGAAAGTGATTTAGCGCTTGGCCTTGCAAAACCGTGTAACACCGGACAACTGTATTGTCGCAGAGAAATGGCGCGGCTTGTTCATGGGGAATAAAGGCGGGCGTATTCATGACCCCAAAACCCAAACCCTTCTGAAGAGAAAGTGGGCATCCAAACGCTGGATTATCTGTGTGACCCAGTTTAAGCAGCGGCAGCGTAAAGTAATGGGAGATGGGTATACAGAACTGTTTTTTCTTGATGAAGTTTCAGCCCTGGCCAGTGGACATCGGCCTTGTTTCGAGTGCCGGCGGAGAGATGCCTCTAATTTTGCACACCACTGGCAAGCTGCCTTTGGCAAGATTTCAGGAAGCATCGCGGACAATATTGACATCGTTTTACACGCCGAAAGAACATCAAAAAAACCGGAATTGTCCGGCGCTGCGATCGTAAACCTTCCAAACGGCGCCATGATCAAGTCAGGTGATCAGTGTTTTGCAAAACATGATGGTCATTTTTTTACTTGGACCGGGTTGGGTTACGAGCCAGTTCGGAGCGCACCCAAACGCAGTGTATTGCTGACACCCCCCTCTATTCTACCCGTGCTAAGCAGCGGCTACACGCCGATATGGCATCCATCCGTTAAATGATATATCGACGATAGCATGGCGATACATGACTTTAGATCTCAGCGGCTTTTCGTAGATACCGAGCTATCTGCGGGCAAGGAAGTGAACGCGACGCGGGAGCAGGCAAACTACCTGCTTAATGTTCTGCGGCTGACAAACGGCTCTCAGCTTCTTATCTTCAACGGGCTTGATGGCGAGTGGCGTGCGGAAATTAAGGTTGAGGGGAAAAAGAACTGCAGTCTTTGCATCCTCGATTTAACGCGAGAACAACCAGCTGAATCGAATCTGGTGTACTGTTTTGCGCCTCTTAAACAGGCGCGGCAAGACTATATGGTCCAAAAAGCAGTTGAAATGGGCGTTGGCAAACTGCAACCGATCCTGACCCAATACACTCAGGTGCGTCGTGTGAATGAAAAACGCATGAGGGCCAATGTTATTGAGGCAGCAGAACAATGTGGTATCTTAAACTTGCCTGAAATTCGTTCGCCCATTCCCTTGCACCAATTGCCGGAAACACTCAGCGCTGGAAGCGTGCTGTTTTTTTGTGATGAAACCCTGAGTGGGCATCGTGGAATTGATGAATTAGACGGGAAGGACGGGCAAGAAATGGCGGTCATGATTGGTCCGGAAGGTGGATTTAGTGATGAGGAACGGAACCTTGTAAATTCCTGGTCGAATGTAATTACGCTCGGACTTGGCCCTAGAATATTGAGAGCAGACACGGCGGCAGTTGCCGCACTTGCGATTGTGCAGGCAAAGGTCGGCGATTGGTACACTACCTGACGCAGGTGAACATACGTTTATAAGGAAACGCTTGATTATGGGCTTTTGTTCTGGTTACCAATTCCGAGCGCTCTTTTAACCCCATGGAATCTTCTGATGGCACGCGATACGACCGATACTCAACCGATTGAAACTAATGAACAACTCGTCGGTTGGCTTTCCGAGGGGTGCAAACCCAAAGAGAATTGGCGGATCGGCACAGAGCACGAAAAGTTCGGATTCTGCACGGAAACATTCTCCCCAGTTCCCTATGAAGGAAAAAAGGGTATCCAAGCGATTTTGAACGCCTTGCAAAAGGAAAGCGGATGGGAACCGATCAACGATGCGGGAAACATAATCGGGCTTTTTAATCCAATTGAGGGTGGCGCGATTTCATTGGAACCGGGTGGACAGTTTGAACTGTCGGGCGCACCGCTGGAGACCATCCATGAAACCTGCAAGGAGTCTAATCAACACCTTGCCCAGGTAAAAAAGATTGCAGCAGACCTTGGGATTGGATTTCTGGGTGTCGGAGGCTCGCCGGTTTGGACCTTCGCAGAAACGCCAATGATGCCCAAGAGCCGTTATAACATCATGAAGAACTACATGCCGAAAGTTGGAAGCCAGGGCCATGACATGATGTTCAGAACAACAACAATACAGGTCAATCTGGATTTTTCTGATGAACGGGACATGGTACGCAAGCTGCAGGTTTCACTTAAACTGCAGTCAATGGCCTCTGCATTGTTTGCCAGTTCGCCTTTTACGGAGGGAAAGCCTAATGGTTTGCTCTCTTGGCGTAGTGATATCTGGCGCGATGTCGACAACCAGCGCGGCGGCTATCACCCATTTATGCTTGCTGAAGACTTCAGTTTTCAGAAATATGTCGACTGGGCTATGGACATCCCGATGTACTTCGTCATTCGGGAAGGCAAGTATCATGATTGCACGCATGTTACCTTCAGGCAGTTTTTGGATGGGGCGCTCAAAGGCGAAGTAGACGATTGGCGTGCAAACATGGGTGACTGGGGCAATCATATGAGCACTTTGTTCCCCGATGTTCGCTTAAAAAGATTTCTTGAGATGCGTGGTGCGGATGGGGGGCCTTGGCAACGCATTTGTGCGCTACCCGCCTTTTGGGTTGGGATTTTGTATGATGAGGCATCTCTTGAAGCAGCCGAAACACTTACGGCAAACTGGACTTCAGAGATGGTTGGCACGTTGCGCGACAGCGTGCCGAAGATGGGACTGCGCGCGGAGATCGAAAACAAACCCCTTCTTCACTTCGCCAAGGAGATTCTTGAAATCTCCAGGTCAGGTCTGGCGGCAAGGAATCATCTTAACGCTGATGGGCTTGATGAGACGGCGTTTCTTGCTCCTCTGGAAGATGTCATTGGCTCAGCCAAAACGCCTGCGGAAGTCATGTTGGCGAAGTATAACGGGGAATGGCAAGGGGATGTCCTCAAGATTTTTGAGGAATATTCTTTTTGAACGCGCAATCAAGCAGTGGAGAATGAAGAGCGAAAGCGCACATTCTTCTCCATGTTGGACAAATGTACTTCCACGTTGCTGCCGCTGCTTCGAACGACTTTGCATTGTACTCTAACGCTGTCCGGTTCTACGTATAGTGTAAACTCTGAGGGAAGTCCCATCCAGCCAGACATTGTGATGATGGCCCGGGTTTCGGTGAACTCTTTCACAGCACAATGAACCGGGTTACTTTGCTCAGAAAAGACAACCCATCCAATTCTTGGCATTCTTTTACTCAGTGTTGACCTGTTGTTACGGACTTTAAGTTGAGTCCGGGTATTTCGTGTTTGGAGATTCATTCAATGATTTCCATCGCCCTGCCTTCGAAATCACTTTAGTGTCATCATGGTTAATACAAGCTTAAACAGATTTTCCAAATATCACGAAAGAACCTTTTGTTTTTATTGACTTTTTCAATTCTCTGTTTTTGCAAGGCTGAAAAATCCAATAAATCCCTAAAACTCGTGTTTTCTGATTTACCGATCCGAAACCGTGCCCTGTCAGTCTCCCGTTGATCTTTTTTGAACGGGGTAGAAAATCAATGAGCGAAATGGCGCTTGAGGTCAAAGATCTCTCGAAAACATTTGATCGTCCGGCGGTCAATAATCTTAGTTTCTCAGTAAATCCTGGTGAGTTTTACGCCCTGCTTGGCCCCAATGGTGCTGGTAAGACAACCTCTTTGCGGATGGTCGCAGGCTTGCTTCAGGCAGACGGCGGAAGCATCCATGTTTTTGGTGAGGACGCGATGCACAATCAGGTCGGTGTGAAACAAATGATGGCATGGGTACCCGATGAGCCGATGATCTATGATCGACTAACACCGCTTGAATATCTGGAATTCGTCGCTGGATTGTGGGGTGTTCCAACCGAAGTTGCGAAGCAGAATGCGATTGAACTTCTGGATTGGCTGGCGCTTGAGCCCCATGCACATGAACGGTGCGAGGGGTTTTCGAAAGGCATGCGCCAGAAGGTAGCGCTTGCCGGCGCATTGGTCCATGATCCCCGCCTCATCATTCTGGACGAGCCTTTAACGGGTTTGGATGCGGGTTCTGCAAGACTGGTCAAAGACGTGCTATTAGCCCGTGTCAAACAGGGCTGTTCCGTCATCATGACCACGCACATTCTTGAGGTCGCTGAAAGGATGGCGGAACGCATCGGTGTTATCTCCAAGGGCCGGTTGATTGCAGAAGGAACCCTTAATGCTCTCAGAGTTCAAGCTGGACAGGAAAACACCACGTTAGAAGAAATCTTTCTGGGTCTTGTTGAAGACGACAATGAATTGGTGGACGCGGCATGAGTTTTGCAAATCCAACCGTGGGCTCCATTTCATGGTTTGCCAAACATGAATTCAACCTGTCATGGCGTGATTTTGTACGCATGATGAGTGCAGGCAAACCCGGCCGCGAACGAGCGATCTTGGGATTTATTCTGTTTGCTGTTGTTGTCATACATGGGCTTGCATATTTGGTTCTTTCTCCTGCTATCAAAAGCGGATTGGTCGTCGATAAAGCTCTTTTTGCGGCGATCACTGGCAGTTTGCTTCTCACTGTATCGTTGATGATGTCGCAAGCGATGGAACTGGTTACACGGGTCTTTTATTCTCGATCGGATCTCGATCTCATCCTTTCTTCGCCGGTTTCAGCACGACGAATTTTCATTGTCAGGATTGGAGCAATTGCGGTTGCAACAGCTGCACTTTCCCTTTTAATTTTTGGATCAGCGATAAATATTCTGGCAATTTTTGATGATGTCCGTTGGTTAGCTGCCTATCCGGTAATCATTGCATGTGGTGCACTATCTACTGCCATATCTTTGGGGCTCACAATCTTGATGTTTGAGACGATCGGTGCGAAGCGAACACGCCTGGTCTCGCAGATTATCGCCGCTGTGGTCGGCGCCGGATTTATTATTGGCATACAACTTGCTGCCATAGCGTCCTTGGGGAGTATCTCTCGTTTTGAGTTCTTAACCTCCAATGTCGTGGTTGATTCCGTTCCCGACCTTCAGAGTTGGATCTGGATCCCCGCGAGGGCGGTCATGGGTGACTTGAGTGCGTTGTTCTTAGCTGTCGCTGGGTCCTTTGCCATTCTAGGAACCACGATGTTGCTCTTTGCACAAAGCTTCGGAGAGCGTGTGATTGTTGCTGCGGGTATCAGCCAAACGCACTCCGAGGTTAAGGCCAGCGTTGCTACGTTCAACAACAAAAGCCATGGCGCGGTATTGCGCAACAAGGAGTGGAAGTTGCTGCTTCGCGACCATTGGTTGGTATCACAAACCCTGATGCAAATTCTCTACCTCATTCCACCTGCGTTCATGCTGTGGCAAGGGTTTGGAAACGCAGGCGCGCTTGCGGTGGTTGCCATTCCTGTGTTGGTGATGGCGGCCGGTCAGTTGGCTGGTGGTTTGGCTTGGCTTGCCATCTCAGGAGAAGATGCTCCCCAATTGGTTCAGACAGCACCAGTTGCGAACGGAGCCGTCATCCGTGCAAAAGTAGAGGCGGTGTTGGGTGCCATTGCCATCGTCGTATCGCCAATTTTGTTGCTAATCGCCTACTTCGATTTAAAATCAGCAGCAATCGCAGCTATTGGAATCTCGGTTGCGACCGTATCTGCTACCATGATCCAACTGTGGTTTCGCAGCCAGGCTAAGCGCTCGAACTTCCGCAGGAGGCAAACCTCATCAAAAGTTGCTACGCTCGCAGAGGCATTTTCTTCAATCCTTTGGGCAGGTACAACCGGTTTGATTGCAGCTGGCGTTTGGATCTTGGCACCCATAACAGTCCTGCTTGCTCTTGGCACCTTGTGGATAGCGCGGAGTTTCCGGCCACAACAGGAAAATTGAGTTAAAGGTCATGCCAAGTTTCTGCTAAAAGAAACTATGAGCGATCCGCAGACTTACACAGACACTGGAAACACGAAGACCAATCTGACCGAATATACGGTTACGGAGATTTCCGCATCCTTGAAGAAAACCGTAGAAGAGCGGTTCGGATATGTTCGGGTTAGAGGAGAGATCACGGGTTTCAGGGGTCCGCATTCCTCCGGCCATTGCTACTTTGCCCTGAAAGACGACCGGTCACGCATAGAATCCGTTATTTGGAAAGGATCATACAATCGTTTGAAGCATAAGCCTGAAGAGGGGCTGGAAGTCATTGCCTCAGGCAAACTCACAACCTATCCCGGTTCTTCAAAATATCAAATCGTCATCGATAACCTTGAACCTGCCGGTGTCGGGGCCTTGATGGCACTTCTTGATGAACGTCGTAAAAAACTGGAGGCGGAAGGCCTTTTTGCTCCCGAACGCAAGCAATTGCTTCCTTACATGCCAAAAAAAATCGGTGTGATTACCTCCCCCACCGGTGCCGTTATCAGAGATATTCTCCATCGGATTTCCGATCGCTTTCCATTGAATATTGTCGTTTGGCCTGTTCGCGTACAGGGCGAGACCACTGGCTTAGAAGTCACTGCGGCGATTGAAGGTTTTAATGCGATGGATGCGCAGGAACGCCCGGAATTGCTGATTGTTGCCAGGGGCGGTGGCAGCATTGAGGATCTTTGGGGCTTTAATGATGAACTGATGGTTCGCGCTGCAGGAGAATCAGACATACCGCTTATTTCCGCAGTGGGCCATGAAACCGACTGGACGCTTCTTGACCTTGTTGCAGATGTACGGGCGCCTACACCCACTGGCGCAGCAGAACTTGCCGTCCCGGTAAGGGCCGAACTTGATGCGACGATTGCATCGTATAAGGCGCGGTTGCATTCTTCCCTCAGTCGGCAGTTTGATAAAGTCAAAAACCAGTTACTCGCGGCTAGCCGCGGTCTTGCTACACCGGATAACTTGCTTGCAATGCCACGAAGACGGCTGGACGAAGCAAGTGGCAGGCTGGGCAGAGGTCTTGAATTGGCTGCTGGAACCAAGCGAACATCCTACGAAAAGGTTGCTTCAAGGCTTTCACATCGGGGCTTGGATCTTTTGGTAGAACGGAGCCGGGATAAGCTGGATGCATTTTTCCGAAGAATTGAGACCGCATTCTCTAACGAAAGTTTGAAAATCAAAGCACGTGTGGACCAGGCTGACAGACTTCTTGAGAGTCTTTCCTATAAGGCGGTTCTAGATCGCGGTTATTCCGTGGTTCGTGATGCAGATGGTGCGATGATCAGTTCTGCCAAGGCGGTTCAAATTGGTGATGGATTCGAAGTTGAACTCAAGGATGGAAAAATTGCAGGCGTTGCATCGGGGCAACTTAAAAAACCATCGAAAACCAAGCCAAAAGCCGCGGAGGCCACGCCCGAGAAAACAGATCAGGGAAGTTTGTTTTAACGATTTAGGCGCTCAATCCTTCCGTTGAAAGCATGTCTGTCTTTGGCATCAGCTGTAAGAGCTCTTTTGTATAATCGGTTTGGGGGTTGGTGAACAATTTATCCGTTTCTTGAACTTCAAGGAGTTTGCCATCTTTTAACACCCCTACCCGGTCACACATTTGGCGAACAACCGGAAGATCATGACTTATGAAAAGCATGGTAAGACCAAGATGCTCTTGAAGGTCTTTCAGGATATTGAGGATCTGCGCTTGAATAGAAACATCCAAGGCACTGGTTGGCTCGTCACAAATGAGAAACCGGGGTTGCGTAGCCAATGCACGCGCAATCGAAATTCGTTGTCTTTGACCCCCAGAGAATTCATGCGGGTACTTAATTCCTGATTCAGCACCCAATCCGACCTTGTCCAGGAGTTCCGCCACACGGTCCTGTACGTTTTCTTTCGGGATCACGCCCAGATGCAATGCTGGCTCTGCAATGATTCGATCCACCCGATGGCGTGGGTTAAGCGAAGAGTATGGGTCTTGAAAAATCATCTGAATTTGACGACGGAACTCGAACATCGCGTTTTTGTCTGTTCGTGTGACTAACTTCCCATCAAAATCAATTTCCCCACCATCAAGCTTATAAAGCGCTGCGATCATTCGGGCGATTGTCGATTTTCCGGACCCACTCTCTCCAACAAGACCAAATACTTCGCCTGTGTTTATTCCAAAGCTGACTTCATCAACTGCTGTGAAATACTTTCTTTGTGAAGGAATGAAACTTGATTTTTCCAGAAACTTTTTGGTTATGTTTCTAACCTCGACAAGCGGTCCTTCTGACTTCTTGGTTTCTGGCCAGTTCCTTGCCAAATCTTTGATATCGAAAACAGTTTCACGGCCACCATAGCTGATTTGCGGGAAGCGATGAAACTTTCGATCCGGCCTGGGAACAGCGGCAATCAAGCTCTTTGTATAATCATGCTCCGGTTCCCCGAGCACTTTTTTGGTTGGGCCTGTCTCGACGATCTCACCGTTATACATAACAGCTACTCTGTCTGTCGTTTCAGCAATAACACCCATATCATGGGTGATGAGAATAACGCCGACCTGTCTTTCTTTGGCCAGCTCTTTTATGAGATCGAGAATTTGAGCCTGAATTGAAACATCAAGCGCAGTGGTTGGTTCATCCGCAATTATGACTTCCGGATCGGAGCAGAGAGCGAGGGCAATCACAACGCGTTGGCGCATCCCGCCAGAAAACTGATGAGGATACTGATCTATCCGAACGGACGGATTGGGAATTCCTACTCGATCAAGAAGTGCTATTGCCTTTTTCCGAGCCTCTGCTGCGCCGGTTTTAAGATGGTATTCAATTGTTTCGGTCAATTGTTGCCCTACCGTGTAGAGCGGATTCAAAGAGGTGAGTGGATCTTGAAAAATTACACCAATGCGTTTTCCTCGGATACCACGCATGATTTCCGAAGGAAGGCGATCAATGCGTTCTTCACGGAGATGAATCTCCCCATTTGTGATTCGGCCAGGCGGTTCAATCAAACCGATTATCGCGGCACCTGTCATTGATTTTCCGGCGCCCGATTCTCCCACTACGCCAAGCATTTCTCCCTTTATGATTTCAAAGCTGATCCCATTCACTGCGGTCAGCGTTCTTTTCCGCATCGGGAATTCTACGACCAAATCTTTTACAGAAACCAATATTTCGTTCATCATCGCAGCCTTGGGTTTAGTGCATCGCGCAGCCAGTCACCCAGCAAGTTCACCGCAAGCACAAGAATTGCCAACATCACTCCGGGGAACATTGTGATCCACCATTCGCCTGAAAACAGGAAGTCGTTACCAATGCGGATCATGGTGCCAAGTGAAGGCTGAGTAGGTGGTATTCCCACTCCCAAGAAGGACAACGTAGCTTCTGTAATGATGGCAAGAGCCAGATTAATTGTGGCGATGACCAGAACCGGGCCCATCACGTTTGGCAAGACGTGGCGAACCATAATCTTGATCGGATGAAGACCGATCAGACGCGCAGCTTGGACATATTCTTTGTTTTTCTCCACGAGGGTAGAAGATCGAACGGTACGGGCATATTGTACCCAAAAAGACAGTCCGATTGAAAAAACCAAAACATAAAAGGCTGATTGTTCTCGATTTATGCCGCCCAACGCCCCGCGGAGTGAACCATCGATCAGAAGTGCTATCAGGATTGCAGGAAATGTAAGTTGAATATCTGCAATGCGCATGATGACGGCATCTGTGCGCCCACCTACATACCCGGCCAGAAGCCCTAGCGAAATTCCTAAGATCGCGGCAAAAATTACGGAAGCAAACCCGACGGCAAGAGAAATTCGCGACCCATATAGTAAAGTCGACAGAATCCCCCTGCCCTGGTCATCTGTACCCAATAAGAACCTTGCATCACCGCCTTCTTCCCAAACGGGTGGAATGAGAGAGTCTATCAATGAGAGATTGGCAGGATCAAAGGGATTTTGCGGTGCTATCAGGGGAGCAAACAATGCTCCAAAGAAAATCAGGAATGTTACGATCGCGGCAAGGATTGTGATTTTCGAGCGCTTGAATGAATGCCAGATATCAGAATCCAACATTGACGTTATCAGGCTTTTACGAACCACATTTTCGGGGCGTCCAGCCGCCTGTGTCCTTGCTGTAGTTTCTTCCCCAGTCACATACGGCATCAAAAAATCCTCACGTCTCGCCGCCAGTTATCCGTATGCGCGGATCAACGAAAACATATAGAAGGTCTACAATCAGATTGATTACAACAAACAAAAACGCGATCATCAGCAGATAGGCTGACATGATGGGAATATCCACATCCTGCACCGCCTGAAGGAAAAGCAAACCCATACCTGGCCAGGAAAACACCGTTTCGGTGATAATCGCGAATGCTATGATGGCGCCCAATTGAAGGCCTGTTATGGTGATTACGGGCACAAGGGTATTTTTCAGCGCGTGTCCAAAATGAATTGCACGATCTCGCAACCCTCTTGCTCTGGCAAACTTGATGTAGTCTGTTCGTAAGACTTCAAGCATTTCGGAGCGCACGAGCCTCATGATCAGCGTCATCTGGAAGAGCCCCAACGTAATCGCGGGCATGATGAGCGCTTTGATTCCCGAAGATGTGAGCAAGCCAGTTGTCCACCAGCCTAGATCAACGGTTTGACCTCTGCCAAAGCTTGGCAGCCATTGCAATTGAACAGCAAAAACAAAGATCAAGAGAATGCCGATGAGAAAAGTGGGTAAAGAAATCCCCACAAGTGAAACCGTCAAAAATATCTTTGAGATAAAACTGTCCCTTTTGAGCGCCGTATACACGCCCATCGGAATTCCGGCTATTAGTGCAAACAATGCAGAAACCATCGATAACTCTAAAGTCGCAGGAAGCCGCTCACCTATCATAGTCGCAACGGGGCGCTTGAACTGGTAAGAAATACCAAAATCGCCCTGGATCGCTCTGCCAATATAATTGATGAATTGTATGGGGACAGGGTCCTTCAGACCCAGTTGTTCTCTTAATTGTTCACGTTCTTCCAACGTTGTTTCCAGACCAACCATCTGGTCGACCGGATCGCCGATGAAAGTAAACATAACAAATGCAATCAAGGCGACGATTAACATCACCAAGGCAGATTGAAAAAGGCGTTGAATTACAAATGCTAGCATAGAAAAATGACATGCCCCGCCAGAACAGCGGGGCATGATCGTTTGGTGTTACTTTTTGTTTACATAGTACATCATCAATTCATTGTCAGCACGTTGTGCCAAATCAATGCTTGTTGATACACCCCATGCAAGACCCTGTTGGTGAAGCGGAATGTATCCTACTTCGCCAGTGGTGATCTTGTAAGCTTCAGTGATCATGTCCAGACGCTTTGCTGGGTCGTTCTCGGAAAGAATTTTTGCACTGAGCTCATCCACCTTCTCGTTGCAATATCCACCCAGATTGAACAATCCGCCATTGCCTTCATCGTCCCGGCAACCATGCAGATTGGTGAGAACATTCCATGAGTCGAAAGAACCCGGCGTCCATCCAAGAAGATAAAAAGATGTATCGAAGCCGCCAGAAGCAAGCACTTTGGCAAAGTACTGAGCTTTTGGTTGTGCGTTCAGGTTCACCTTAACTCCAACCTTTGCAAGCATGGACACAATTGCCTGACAAATAGCTTCGTCATTCACGTAACGATCGTTCGGGCAATCCATGCCAACTTCGAACCCGTCTGGATATCCCGCCTCTGCCAATAGCGCTTTTGCGCCTTCAGGATTGTACTCCAGTCTGGAGAACTGCTCTGCATTCTCAAACATAAACGGTGAAAGCATGATCGCTGAAGGCGTTGAGAGGTTCCGCATCACCTTTGACTTAATCGCTTCAATGTCGATGGCATGATAAAACGCCTTGCGAACTTTAATGTCTTTGAATGGGTTTTTCCCTTTGATGTTGGAATACAACAGCTCATCGCGACGCTGGTCCATGCCCAAGAAGATTGTTCTCAGTTCCGGTCCTGTTAGCGCGGTCGTTGTCGGATTTGCGTCTACCCGGTTAATATCCTGAACCGGAATCGGATAAACCATATCCATCTCACCGGAAAGCAGCGCAGCAACACGGGTTGCATCTGAGGCGATTGTCGAAAACTCTACCTTATCCAGATTGTGTTTCTTGTTTGCATTGTCCCACCAATCTGTGTTCGCCTCAAACACCGTAGAGACGCCCGCGTCATGGCTTGCAATTTTAAAAGGACCCGTTCCATTCGCCTGCAACGATATTGTACTTGCATTTTGGTCAGAAGCAGACGTTACTTTGACCGAGTCATTTGCTTCAGCCCATTCTTTGTCAATGATGTACCAGGTTGACCATTCGAAATGCAGGATCGGGTTTGGTGCCGTTAGGATTACGTCTACGGTATGATCATCTACCTTCTCAAACTTGGTTCCATCCGGAAAGCGGGATTTGAGGTCAGAACCTTCTGATTTGATTCTCTCCGCTGAGAAGATTACATCATCAGCCGTAAAATCATTGCCATTGTGGAATTTCACACCTTTTCTCAGATTGAACCGCCAACGGGTTGGTTCCTCGATGCTCCAGCTTTCAGCAAGTGCTGGCAGAATTTTCAAATCAGGTCCACGACGAGTCAATCCTTCATAAACGTTGCCCAAAGTGCCCAACGTAAAAGTTTCGTTTAGTGAATATGGGTCTAAGGATTTCAAAGATCCCTGAAACGCATATTTAAAAGTGTTTTCTGCAAGCGCGGATGTCGTCATCAAGCCGCCAAGAATTACAGCTCCAATCAAACTTTTTCGAATAGACATTAAGTCCTCCCTTTTGGTTGCGGCTGCCAGTTACCCGTGACAGCCTTGAAGGAAGTCTAAACGACAATTGCCAAGAGAATCCAGCCTGAAAAATCAAATTGTTCAAGCGGCACAGCGTTGAATAACTTTTCGGAGGAAATCTGTACCGGCAGCGATCTGGGAAACTTCGATAAATTCGTTTGGTTGATGTGCCTGTGCGATGGAGCCGGGCCCGCAGATTATCGTTGAAAATCCGCCCTCCTGGAATTGCCCGCCTTCGGTTCCATAAGCAACGACGTGGAGCCCGTTATCCCCCGTGATTGAACGAACAAATGCTTCTGCATTCCCGTTGTCTTCGGGACTTAATCCGGGAACATCTGCAATGACCTCTGTCGTTACGTCGCACCCGGGATGGATCGATTTTATCTGCGGGATTACGTTTTCCCTCAGATGCTCGTAATACGCATTGAGGTGTTCATGCGGTGTTTCGCCCGGGATTGTGCGAATATCAGTCACAAACCAGCAATCCTTGGCGGTGATGTTGTGGGCCGTTCCACCCTTGATCTGCCCGCAATGAAATGTCGAATAAGGCGGATCAAAAGAGTTTTGAGGATCTGCTTTTGCAGCACCTTCTAACATCCGATCTTCCCACCAACTCACCAGCCGAGCAGCTACCATAACAGCTGAAACACCCGTATGTACAAGGCTAGAGTGAACTTCATGGCCGATCACGCGCGTCACCACATCAGCAATTGCTTTGTGTGCCGTAACCGCCCGCATTTCAGTAGGCTCTCCAACAATCACAGCATGTGCCGGCGGGCAGTTTTTGCCCATCGCTGCGATCATATCCGGCGCACCGAGACATGCTTCCTCCTCATCATAGGAGAGGGCAAAATGAATCGGACGTTTGAGTTTTGCCGCTAGCATTTCTGGAACCAGGGACAATCCTATCGCAGAGAAAGACTTCATATCGGCAGTGCCACGACCAAAAAGCCTGCCATCCTTTTCCGTCACCTGGAATGGATCCGTGTCCCATTTCTGACCATCGACCGGCACCACATCCGTGTGCCCCGACAAGACAATTCCGCCCTCAATGTTTGGTCCGACAGTTGCGTAGAGATTCGCTTTGTTTCCTTCATCATTATAAACGAGGTGTCCTTCTATGCCCCATCCAGCAAGATACTCTTTGACAAATTCAATCAAAGGAAGGTTGGAATCTCGCGAGACGGTTGGAAAACCAACAAGCTTGTCGATCATCTCACGCTGGGAAAAATGGGCACCGGTCATAAAACTACTCCTCTCGGAATGCTCTACTAAAACTGTCCGTCACAGGTTTTGCAAGATATTCTACAAATGTGCGATCTCCTGTCTTGATCAATGCATCAACTGGCATGCCTGGATAGATTTTTGAGGGATCAAAGTTTTCCGGGAGTTCATCCACCAATTTCAGACGCGCATCGAAATAGGGTTCCTGGGTTGATTCATCAACCAGACGGTCTGCCGAAATGTATTGAACAATTGCCGGAACCTCCGGTGTTGTGCGTGCATTCAATGCAACAAATCTAATGTTTGCCTGCTGTCCGACCTCCACGACATCCACGTCCTGTGGCGTGATCCGTGCAGAAATCACAAGATCACTTGATGTAGGCAGGACTTCCAAGAGGCTCTCACCGGGACGGACAACGCTCCCGATTGTATTTTTTGAAATGTTGACAATAACCCCATCTACCGGCGCGCGGATAATCATTCGTTCAAGAACATCAGCCCTGGAGGTGAGTTGTTCTTTCAAATCTGCGAGTTGCGGTCGGGTTTCGTTTATTTGGGTTGAAGCTGTTGCGCGTCTCGTTGCATGCAGCGATTCCTGACGTTCCCGCACTTCGGAAATGGACTTCTTTCTTTGACCAATGGTTGCCTTTAGCCTTCCAATCGCCCCTTCGGTGTCTGCTTGGGTTCTCAACAGCAGATTGTACTGATTTTTAGGCGTCAATCCGCGTTCAAGCAGTGATTTTTTTGCTTCTAATTCTTCGTTGATAACGACAAGTTTGCGGTTTTCTGCATCGATCTGTTGAACCAATCCTGAGATTTCTTGTTCGATTGCACTTACCTGTTGTTCCATCACATTGAATTCGGCTCGGTGTTGTTGAAGACGTGACTGGAACTCAGCACGTTGCAACTCCAAAGTATCTTCATTGCCAGTGACCTTGGCTCTTTCCAATAGTTCCTCAGAAAAGTTTATTTCTTCCTCACCCGCTAATTCTGCCGTTGCGCGTGCCATAATCGCCTGAAGAGAAACAATTGACTGATCTACCCGGTTCCGATCGGACTGCGCTTGTGTCTGATCAAGATAAACAAGCGGCTGACCTGATTTTACTGTATCGCCTTTTTCAACCGCAATTTCGCGGATAATCCCGCCCTCAAGGTGCCCGACTTCCTGATTTTGGCCACTTGCTGTCACCAATCCAGGCGCGATAGCCGCACCTGCAAGGGGGGCACGCAATGCCCAATAGCCAAAACCGGCCATAAACAATCCGACTGTCAAAAGACCCAAGATTACAGGTTTTGTGAGGCCAGTGGGTACGGATGCTTGCCATTCTTCATTTTGGTCTGGTGATTGCACCTTTATTTCTCCGCTACCATTTGCTGATATTTTGGACGCAATTGCTCAGCGATATCTTCATCGCCGGGCTTGTTTTTGGCTAAAGCCTGTTTGATCAAAGCAGCCTGCTTTTGCATAACCGCCTCACGATCATCATATTCGATGATCTTACCGTCCTGCATTTTCATGATCTTATCGACATATTTTATGATGCTTTCACGCTGCGTAATGAGGAACACCGTAATGCCCCTTCTTTTCGCTTCGAGCAGCGCTTTTAACAATGCCTTTTCACCAAGCCGGTCTAGGCTCGAGTTTGGTTCGTCGAGCACAAGCAGTTTCGGAGTGCCAAAAAATGCACGTGCAAGTGCAATGCGTTGTTTTTCGCCACCTGAGATTGATAATCCGCCAGGCCCAATTACTGTGTCATACCCATTTGGCATTTTCTTGATCAGATCCTCCACATGAGCCATGGCCGCTGCGGCTCTTACGTCCGCATCATCTGCATCTGGCCTGAAGCGTGAAATGTTCTGGGTGATTGTACCCGGTAGCAATTCGACATCTTGGGCGAGATATCCAATATACCGTCCGAGGTCTTTAGGATCCCAATTGGCAATGTTGTGTCCATCCAGGCGTACATCACCTGCGAATGGCTTAAATGCACCTACTATGATTCTCGCCAGTGTCGATTTGCCGGAACCGGAGGCTCCGACAACTGCAACCGATTGGCCTGCTTCAAGTTCAAAAGAAAC
>JBCCXO010000005.1:0-96409 GCA_039191645.1 Pseudomonadota bacterium
CTTGCAGCAGCGGCAACGTCTACTCTGGGTTTGCTTGGGTATTTTGGATTACCTGGGTTTGATATTTTTACACGCTATGGCCGGGCCCAAGGGGCCTTTGCTGATCCCAACGTGTTTGCTCCCTTTCTAGTTCCTGCAATTCTTTACCTTATGTACGGTGTCATGAACCGATCCGTGACACTTATGCCCATTCGGGCAGGATTTCTGGCGCTCATTCTTTTGGCCGAATTTTTAGCCTTTTCGCGTGCAGCTTGGGGTTTGACGATCTTTTGCGGCGGTTTGTTCTATTTCCTTCTGCTTGTGACAGAACGGTCCGTCAAAAAACGTGCGAAATACATACTTCTGGGTGTCGCCGGGTTGGCGGCCATGATCGCCGGGTTGATCGCAGCGCTTCAACTTGATGTTGTCTGGGCTTTGTTTGCCGAGCGCGCACAGGTCGTGCAAAGCTACGATGGCGCTCGGCTTGGTCGCTTTGCCAGACATGCAATCGGCTTTGAGTTGGCATTGAGCAAGCCCTTCGGGATTGGCAATCTGGAATTCGGATTTCTGTATGGGGAAGACGAACACAACGTCTATCTTCGCGCCCTTCTTAGTTATGGCTGGCTTGGGTTTTTCTCTTGGCTTGCGATGGTTTTATGGCCGTTGCTTGTTGGTTTCAAAATGCTATTTCAAAGCCGTCCGTGGCAGGTATATTTTCAAGTCGCCTATGTCGTGTTTGTCGGGCATTTACTGGTTGGGTATGTGATTGATATTGATCACTGGCGCCACTTCTACCTTCTATTGGGTATTATCTGGGGCTGTATTCTTTTAGAGCAGCAACACCAAAAAAAACTTTTCGCAAACGCAAAGACATGGGCGTAACAGCGTGATTGTTTGAAGATCGATGGTCGGAGCGAGAGGATTCGAACCTCCGACCCCATGCACCCCATGCATGTGCGCTACCAGGCTGCGCCACGCTCCGACATCTGAATTTTTGTATATCTCAATTACTGATTGCGTCAATTCAAAAAAATAAACAATTGATTAATATAGCGATTTGGTGGCCACAATTGATTTTTTGGTTGGGACGGATGAAAAAGTTAACCAGTCCTTTCCCGCATCTAACAAATTCGAATTTATCCTCTAGCAGTACTTTAAAACAGTTTTGGTAAGGTTTGTCTGATTAAACAGCTCGCGAATAGCAAACATAAAGAATACAGGGCGTAGCAGATGGCGGAGATTACGGGTACTTCGGGGGACGATTTCCTTGACGGCGGTATAGACAACGATGAGATCATCGGTGGTCTGGGTCGTGACATTATCAATGGTGGAGCGGGTGATGATATCATTCGGGGCGATATTCTTGCCGGTGCATTCCTCCTGGAACCAGGCTCTTTACGAGCATCGTACTTCAATATTCCAAGCAGCACACGGAACCTTGGTCAGATTGATTTCACAACGCCTCCCATTCATCAGGAATTTGTAACAGAGATTCAGCAGTTTGCTGGTGGTGGATCATTTTATGATGGTGGTCCCACAAACGATTTTGCTGCCCTTTACGAGGGATCTTTTCAGATCGCGGATGCTGGCGATTACACATTCTTTCTCAACAGTGATGACGGGTCTCAACTCTTTATCAACGGAGAATTGGTGGTGAACAACGATGGCCTTCACGCCAATCGTCTGAGAAGCGAAACCATCACGCTTGAGGCTGGTTTTCACGACATAGAAATTCGGTATTTCGAGCGGGGTGGACAAGCGACCCTTGATTTCGATTGGGCTGGTCCTGGGTTTGGAAGAACCCAGATGCTGTTTGAAGTTCCAACCAACCCCGTAGGCTCTCCAGAAATTGAGAATAGTGATATCATTCAGGGTGGAGACGGAAATGATACGCTTTTTGGCGGCGATGGGGCTGACTTCATTTCTGGCGGAGATGGAGATGACACGATCTATGCCGATGAAGACCCCACGCTTGAACCCGAAAATCTACTTGTGAATGGTAGTTTTGAAGCCAATGTCATTTCAAATATCTTTACCCGCGTTTCCTCAACTGATCTGATTGGATGGCAAACCATCGCTGGCAGTAACCAGGTTGATCATCTCTCGATTGCAAACATTACAGGTGACAGTATTTTGGGCGTCACCCCGACGGACGGTAACCAGTTCATCGAACTCGATTCTAGAAATGAGCTGGATGGTATTTTCCAAGATGTTGAGACCGAAAACGGCCGCAGCTATGAGATTGCACTCGATGTTTCTCAGCGTCCAAGACAAGCGGCCTCCACCAATACTGTTGAAGTGTATTGGAATGATGACATCGTTGCGGTGATTGATCCAAGCGGAACCACGTTTGAAACATTCACTTTCGAAGTGATTGGCACCGGTGGCAGCGACAGGCTTGAACTTCGGGAAGTTGCCAATGACAATGACTTTTTGGGTGCGTGGGTCGACAATGTTTCTCTTGTTCTTCTCCCCGAAACAGCAGGCATCGGTGATATCCTCGAAGGTGGTGCTGGCAATGATACGATTCATGGTAGCGAACGCGGGGATACCATTACCGGTGGCACTGGCAATGATCTGATGCACGGGCATGGTGGTGCAGATCAGTTCCTGATTAATTCCCTCGAATTTGGCCAAGACACAATTTTTGGGTGGGAAGATGGGCTTGACCTCATTGATTTTGGATTTACGGGGGTTGCGTTTGCTGATCTATCGATCACTTCAGCAGGTGGATCAACCGTTATATCGCTGGTTAGTGATCCATCACAATCCATCACACTTGATGGTGTCGATGCCGGTTTGGTGAGTGCTGACGACTTTTTGTTTGGGACGACAGGCATACCGGGTGGCCTGCCCTCAATGGTCGAGACTTCGCAGAATAACACCGTCAACCAACCGGAAGCGTTGGATGATGCGCCGCTTGATCTTGTTCTGGGTCTATTGAACGGAGGCACAAGCAGCGAAAGCGTGTTTGGCAGCGCTACAGTAGGTACCGTCGATTTGTTCGATCTCGGTGGCTACAGCGTCCTCGACGTTGACGAACTGGATTTTGTCAACCTGATTTAAGCGCAGGTTGACCAATCCATCGCACAATCCAGGTCGCCGAGCCTATCTCAGGTCTGGCGTGTCTGATCCAGAAGACGTTTACATTCGAGCAACTCCTGAAGGGTGTTTTTCAAAACCTCAACATCGCCTTTCTCAAGCTCAACTGCATCGTCAGAAATGTTAGAGAAGTTCGCACCCGACTTTATCCGGCTGAAAAAGCCTCCATTTTTTTTGTCAGATACTTCGGACTTTTCATATTCCGCAACATCAAGCGCTGGTCTGGAAGCTACAAGTCCCTGCCCCTCCAAATCACCAGGCTGAGGCGGTTCTGAGAGATTGAGACTACCGCTGGTTCCAAAATCAATTGCAATTTTGTTGCCGTGCTCTTTCAAAAGACGTTGAACACCTCGGATGGTATACCCTTCATCATAGAGTAAACCTTTGATTCCTCGTAATAAACCAACATCATCCGGCCGGTAGTATCTTCTACCACCGCCACGTTTCATGGGTTTGATCTGCTTAAACCTTGTTTCCCAAAAACGCAGTACATGTTGTGGGAGGTCTAAATCTTCTGCTACTTCGCTGATCGTGCGAAAGGCATCTGGACTTTTGTCCATGCGCACCCCCTTTTTGCGACTCAAAGACTGTCACAAAATTGTAACTTGGGTTGATGCAAAAAACTATGAGGAGTTTTACTTATGTCCGCTTAAAACAGCTTTTTTGAGTATATTTGACGGCTTAAATACCATCACACGGCGCGGCGTGATTGGAACTTCTTCGCCGGTTTTTGGGTTTCGGCCAATACGTTCGTTTTTGCTGCGGACTAAAAACGAACCAAATGAAGACAATTTGACGGATTCGCCTTCGACAATTCTGTCGCTGATTGTATCCAAAACCATTTCAACTAATTCCGCCGATTCCACTCTCGACAGTCCTAGTTTCTGATAAACCGCCTCACTTAAATCTGTTCTGGTCACAGTCTTTGAACTCATTGAAACACCGCCAAGCAATAAATCTAAACAAAACGAGCCGGAAATATACTTCCAAAAGTATCGCTCCGCTCATTGAAGCACGAACCGATTGTAGGTCAATTTCTGAATAACAACAAGAGTTTGATGCAGAAATGCTGGCGCAACGTAATATTTATCGAAAGAGACTTACCACCGAAGTAAAACCGACCCCCA
This sequence comes from Pseudomonadota bacterium, assembly GCA_039191645.1. Classification (GTDB taxonomy): domain Bacteria; phylum Pseudomonadota; class Alphaproteobacteria; order Rhizobiales; family Rhizobiaceae; genus JAALLB01. The sequence continues at coordinate 4,209 of JBCCXO010000005.1, forward strand.
CGTAAAACCACCCCCCATGGCCTCCAGGAGCACCAGGTCGCCCTTCTTAATCTGCCCCTCCGCTACAGCATGATCCAGTGCCAGCGGGATCGAAGCTGCAGACGTGTTGCCATGCTGGTCAACGGTTATGACCACTTTTTCAGGCGCTATTCCAAGTTTTTTTGCCGATGCATCGATAATTCTTTTGTTTGCCTGGTGCGGTACAAACCAGTCCAGATCGTCAGATCCCAAGCCAGTGGCAGCATAGGCATCCTCGATGACATCGGTAATCATCCCAACTGCATGGCGAAAGACTTCCTTTCCTTCCATCCGAAGGCAACCGACGGTTTGGGTCGATGATGGTCCGCCGTCTACGTAGAGTTTGTCTTTGTGTGTACCGTCCGAGCGCAAGTGACAGCTTAGAATACCTCGATCTGCGGAGGTACCTTGTTCCTCGCTTGCCTCGATGACCACGGCGCCAGCACCATCTCCAAACAAGACGCAAGTGGTCCGGTCTTTCCAATCGAGGATTCTGGAAAATGTTTCCGCCCCAATGACCAATATCCGGTTTGCCTGTCCGGAACGAATGTATTGATCTGCGGTTGTCAGAGCAAAAACAAAGCCGGAGCAAACTGCTTGGGTATCAAAGGCAGCACCGTGGTTCATGCCCAACCGGTGTTGGACTTCTACTGCGGTTGCCGGGAACGTGTTGTTTGGTGTTGAGGTTGCCAAAATGATGAGATCTAATTGTTCAACCCCAATGCCAGAAGCTTCCAAGGCCTTTCTTGCGGCATGTTCTGCAAGATCAGCGGTCGTTTCTCCCTCAGCTGCGATATGACGTTGATGGATCCCTGTGCGCTGAACGATCCATTCATCCGAGGTATCCACGATACTTTCGAATTCCGAGTTCTTCATCGCGTGTTCGGGGACATAGGAACCGCATCCGGTTATAACTGATCTTATCATTCGTTTTCCCAGCTTTCCCGATCGATTATTCCGCGATTTTTTCCAGTTGAATACGAATTTCTGCGAAATCTTCTAAATCTGTCTCGATCTTGGTTAGTAGCCCGTTGGCCGCCATGTCATGGCCTAAATCAATCGCAGATGCAAACCCTTCTGCATCTGTACCACCATGACTTTTTATTACGATACCGTTCAGTCCTAACAAGACGGCACCGTTGACCTTCCTTGGGTCCATTTTTTCCCGTAATTGCTGAAATGCAGACTGAGCAAAAATATAACCGATCCTTGCAAGCCATGTTCGCCCCATCGCGGCACGGAGATATTCCGCGATTTGCTTTGCAGTCCCCTCTGCGGTTTTCAACGCAATATTGCCAGCAAACCCTTCTGTAACAACCACATCGACGGTGCCCTGCCCGAGGTCTGTTCCTTCGACAAAACCGTGATAATTCATCGTTTTAAGGTTCGCTTCCCTTAACAAACCACCCGCTTCGCGCACGGCCTCCACGCCCTTTACTTCTTCCACTCCGATGTTGAGCAATCCGACACTGGGACGATCCAAATCAAAAAGTGCTCGGGACATTGCACTGCCCATCACCGAGAATTCAATCAATTGATCCGCACCAACCCCTACATTGGCGCCCACATCCAGCACAATGCTTTCCCCAAGCAAGGTTGGCCATATTGCGGCCATTGCCGGACGCGTAATACCCGGCTGAGTTCGGAGACAAAATTTTGCCATCGCCATAAGCGCACCTGTATTGCCGGCAGACACGCATACATCAGCATCACCATTTTTGATGGATTCGATTGATCGCCACATACCCGATTTGTACCGGCCGCGCCGCAGCGCCTTGCTCGGTTTATCATCCATTGCAATTGAAACCTCACAATGGTGAAAAGTGCTCGCATCTCTAACTTTGGGAAATTTATCCAAGATGGGGAGCACCACCTCTTCTTCGCCATAAATCTGAAACTTCAAATCAGGCTTACGCAATAGTGCAATGTCGGCACCCCCGATCACAGTCTCAGGCCCGTTGTCCCCGCCCATAGCGTCAAGCGATATAGATAGCTCTTGCGTCATAAAGTTCGAAAAATCTGTGTGATTCTGGCATTCATGGTAAAACTAACACCGGTATACCCGCTTTTCCCTTATTCCCGTGCTTTTTTTTGAGTTATCAACGTTTTGAGATCAGCGAATGGTTTATGCGTATCAGAAGTTGTGGCTTGTTCAAAGTCTTCCAGTCTGGAGGCAGCCTGTGTCCTGGGGAATGGATCAATCTGAAGATTAAGCTCTTCAATCACAACAGACCACATGTCAATGAATTTCCCGTCGAGCTCATCCGGGATATCATCTTCTTCCGGATCAATAACCAGTTCTCCCTCCACGATCGTGTGATCGTCTAACGCTGGATCACCTTGGGGAAGAAAATACCTTTCAAACTCACAATCAAGCTCTGTGATTACAGGCTCAAGCGTCGCGACGCAGGTTTGTTCGACCGTCGCTTTGATCAGCCCCGCAAGGTAGGCTCCTTTTAACTTCCAAGGTTTTGCATTTATTTCAGCCCGAAAAGAATGGAGGCGTTCAACCCCTAAAGCCTGTGACAGAAGATCAAGCTCTGCCTTACCGCCGTCCAGATTTATGGATGTCCCCTTTTGCGGGAGGCCGGTTACATCCAATTTTTTGGAGGGAAAACCGGTATTCATTAGACGCCCACTTCGTCTATGGCTGGCCAGGAAAATTTGCCATTTTTGAACGATCCAAAATCAATTTCATTGAGTTTTTTTGACGTGTCTTGAATGTAAACCGCAAATTGACGGGCTTTATTGGGGTCCTCGCATTCAAATCGGTCAACTAGTTTTTCGGAAATCTCAGAAGTATTGCCGGCATCCAACAGAGCGTCGAAATCATCAATCTGGCCGTAGAAACTCCTGATCATCTTTTTCTTCTTTTTAGGGACACTCGTGTCACCGATACCCAATTCTCTAAGCGCGCGCTCAACATCTGCAACAAAAAGGTCAAATACATCCTGACTGAGACTAATCGCAATTCCCTCGTCTTGTTGTTTCATCCGTCTTGAAAACAAGAAAACGTGAAGAGAAAGCACTTCAAACCGCCCCATTACCGTGTCAGGGAGGCTAAATGCGGTGAAAATGCTGGGATTGCGGGCTTGTGCCACAAGGGTGCCATAAATCTGTTCTGGAACGTCGGATGATTTGGTTAGGAAATTGAACATGTGTGCTCCGGTCAGGGCCATTTTGGGTCAGTGTTTCTAGCGTGAATCGTTGTTAGGGTGCAATCGGTTGAAATAGACGCATGTTTGATATAATCACTCGAAAGCGTTTTTCGAGATTTCGAAACAGCTTTAAGGGAGCAAGGACAAAATAATGGGGTTTCCAAAGTGCCAAACATTGGCGGCGGTTTTTGTGGCTTTGCCAATCTTATCTGCTTGTGTTGAACAACGTGTTTTCAACAATGGTCCTGTGATCAGTCAGGATCAGCTCGATCTCGTGCCCGTTGGCTCAAGCCAGGAACAAGTGCTTCTAGCGCTTGGCTCGCCTTCAACGACCGGTCAATTTGGCAGTGAGGTCTACTATTATATCTCCCAAAAGCGCGCCAAGACATTCGAGTTTCAGAAGATGAAACTGATCGATCAGAAGGTTCTGTCCATTTATTTTGACGAAGAACGCACCGTAAGCCGAATTGCAAACTATGGAATTCGTGATGGTCGTGTGTTTGATTTCATTACACGCACCACACCGACCGGTGGCGAAGACTTTACATTCCTAAAGCAAGTTCTGACCGGCAGAGCCAGCCCCTCATCTGTACTACAGGGTACAACGGGTCGCTCCGATCCATCGGGCAATTTCCCGGGTCTATAAAAAACCCCGCAACATAGGTTGCGGGGCTCAATCTCTTTTTTACCGAACTGTTGGCTTAGTGCGCAAGCACAGCCAATAGTAGCAGCGCAACGATGTTCGTGATCTTGATCATCGGGTTTACAGCTGGACCCGCAGTATCCTTGTACGGGTCACCAACGGTATCGCCTGTTACTGACGCTTTATGCGCTTCGCCGCCTTTTTCGTGCTTAACGCCATCTTTATCGACGAAACCGTCTTCAAATGACTTTTTAGCGTTATCCCATGCGCCGCCGCCGGCGGTCATGGAAACAGCAACGAAGAAACCGGTTACAATCACGCCCAGTAACATTGCACCAAGTGCGGAAAAGCCTTGCGCCTTGTCGCCAGTGATCCAGAAGATTGCATAGAAACAGAAGATCGGAGAAAGAACCGGCAGAAGTGAAGGAACAATCATTTCCTTAATTGCGGCTTTTGTCAGCATATCGACTGCACGACCATAGTCGGGTTTGGATGTCCCTTTCATGATCCCGTCGTCTGCTTTGAACTGACGACGAACTTCTTCAACAACGGCGCCTCCTGCACGACCAACCGCGGTCATTGAAATACCGCCAAACAGATACGGCAATAGCCCACCAAACAGAAGGCCGACAACGACATATGGGTTAGACAAGGAGAAGTCGACCGTAACACCTTCAAAGAAGGAACCGGCCTCTGCATTGGCTGCAAAGAATTTTAGGTCTTCGGTGTAAGCTGCAAAGAGCACGAGTGCACCAAGACCCGCAGATCCAATTGCATATCCTTTTGTCACAGCTTTTGTGGTGTTACCCACAGCATCCAACGCATCCGTTGTGGTCCGGACTTCTGCTGGAAGTTCGGCCATTTCTGCGATGCCGCCTGCGTTATCTGTTACGGGACCAAATGCATCCAACGCCACCACGAAACCTGCCAAAGCCAACATCGAAGATACGGCGATTGCAATGCCAAACAGACCAGCAAGAGAATAGGTCATGATGATGCCAGCAATGATGATGATCGCCGGAATTGCAGTCGCTTCCAGTGAAATTGCCAAGCCTTGGATCACGTTTGTTCCGTGACCTGTCACAGAAGCTTGTGAGATTGAACGCACCGGACGATATTCAACACCGGTGTAGTATTCTGTTACCCAGATGATCAAACCGGTAATCGCAAGGCCGATGAGGCCACAGACCATCAAGTCGCTACCTGTGAAAGACTGATCGCCGACGGTGAAGCTCGTACCCATTCCAAGCCAGAACTGAACAATCCCGAACAGCGCGATGGCCGAGAGGACTGCGGTAACGATAAAGCCTTTGTACAACGCACCCATGATGGAATTGTTGGAACCGAGTTTGACGAAAAATGTCCCGATGATTGAGGTGACCACGCAACTTGCACCAATCAGAAGCGGGAACAACATCAAGGTTGAAGCCTGTTCACCAACGAAGAAGATTGACGCCAGAACCATGGTAGCAACCACAGTAACCGCGTACGTTTCAAAAAGGTCGGCCGCCATGCCAGCACAGTCGCCGACGTTGTCTCCCACGTTATCCGCGATGGTTGCGGGGTTCCGTGGATCGTCTTCAGGAATGCCTGCTTCGACCTTACCAACCAAGTCACCCCCAACATCTGCGCCTTTGGTGAAAATACCACCGCCAAGACGTGCGAAGATGGAGATGAGTGAAGCGCCAAAACCAAGTGCAACCAGCGAGTCGATCACGACACGATCTGTGTTGGAGAAGCCTGCCACATTCAACAGGTACCAGTAGTACACTGCAACACCCAGAAGCGCCAAACCTGCGACCAACAAACCTGTGATGGCGCCCGCTTTAAATGCAATATCGAGCCCTGCTCCGAGGCTTTGGCTTGATGCCTGAGCTGTGCGAACGTTCGCACGGACGGACACAAGCATGCCGATAAAGCCAGCAACGCCAGATAGAACGGCACCAATCAAAAAACCGATTGCAACGAGCCAGCCCAGTAAGAAGCTTACGATAAAGAATACGACAACACCCACAATCGCGATTGTCATGTACTGACGCGATAAATATGCCTGCGCACCTTCCTGAACAAAGCCAGCGATTTCCTGCATGCGAGCGTTACCCGCATCAGCATTCATCACGGACATAGAAGCCCAAACGCCATAAGCGATAGACAGCAGTCCGGCAAGAATAGCCAGAATAAGAGGATCCATTTTTAGTTTCCCTATTTAATGGAGGCGTGAACCCCTTGAATTACCCCAAATAAATTCACGCCAAGAACCAAATTAAAAAGCCGGAATCCTGCAAAACCGGCCAACCGCCGCGCACACTAGCCAGAACGGCTAAAAGGTCAAGAATTTGTTACGAATACGCACCGAAAATGGCACTTTATGCGACTATTTGATTACTTGTTCGACGGAGCCAAAGCAGGCCGACAAGACATATTGCAACGACCGGAAAGATGACCAGATTGAGAAAATCCCAACCGAACGCATTAAGGGTTTGACCCGACATCAAAGAAGCCAGAGCAACGGATCCGAAGACAATGAAGTCATTTGCCCCTTGTGCTTTGTTTTTTTCAGATGGCTTGTATGTATCCGTGATCATCGCTGTCGCACCGATGAAGCCGAAATTCCATCCAAGTCCGAGCAAAATTAAAGACCCCCAAAAATGGACAAGTTGCAATCCCGAAAGGGCAACCACTGCACACGCAATTAGGATCACAAGCCCGGCGAATACGACTGTCTCCTTCCCGAAACGGGCGATCAGGCTGCCCGTGATAAGGCTTGGCCCAAACATCGCCATCACATGCCATTGAATTCCAAGTGTTGCGTGCTCGACCGAATGACCATGATGCACCATTGCCAACGGCGCGCCTGTCATCACAAAGGACATCAAGGCATAAGTCGAAGTCCCGCAAAGGGCTGCGATGACGAACCGTGGTTGCGACATGATTTCGCCCAAAGGCCTTGTGTTTTCTGTAGAATCCGTCTCTGTAATGGAACCCAGATTCGATGGATTGAGCAAAGTTAGGGCAAAGAAACTCAAGACAAACAATCCTGTTGCTGCATAAAACGCGCCGGCAAACGGAACAGGTGCTGCCAAATCTGAAGCATAGATAACAAGTTGCGGGCCGATGATTGCGGCAACAATCCCGCCCGCCATGATGATAGAAATCGCCTTTGGCTTAAAATCAGGTGTACCGCGATCGGCAGCGGCAAATCTGTATTGCTGAACAAACCCTCCTGATATGCCGTTCACACCCAATGCAGTACAAAACAACCAAAAGCTCTCCATCGTGATTGCTATTCCGGAAAAAACCATTCCCGATACACCAATCAGTGTTCCCGCCATGAAACCGAGCTTTCGCCCAATTCGACGCATGAGCGCGTTTGCAATCAGCGCACCCATTGCAACGCCAATGTTGTAGGCTGTCACGGGTGCTGTTGCCAAAGACTTGTCGTCACCCAGCAAATGCGCGCCTACCAACCCTCCAAGTGCTATGTTCAAGGGGGCCGATGCACCGCCGAAAGCCTGGCATAACAGATAAAGCCAAACATTTTTTCGCGCGATGGCGTTTTCTTCTGTTTCAGAAAGCGTAGGATTTACGACGGTCAATTGCTCAATCCAAATGGTCGTAGCTGAATTTTCGAAATTTCAACATCGAACCGTCTTTGTCAATTACCCTTACGCCAGCACCTGAGTTCATCGAGCCAATCCGCGTCACCGGAAAAGCCATCTTTGCAAAAGCCGCGTTGGCGGCCTGAACCCTTTCTGACGGTACAGTGAACAAAATTTCATAATCATCTCCGCCCGTTAGCGCCATTTCCACATATTTTGAATCAATCGAAAAAACCGCACTGGCAGCTTTAGAGAATGGGATTTGAGCGAGTTTTATTTCGCATGAAACCTGTGAAGCGCTACAGAGCTTCTGCAAATCCCCAACCAAGCCATCGGAAACATCCATAGATGCTGACGCAAACTCCCTTATGCATTCTGCAAACTGCAACCTCGGATTGGGCAGAAGATATCTTTCGGTGAGAACCTGACAATGGTCACGGCTTACTGACAAATCAATCCCCTGCCGTGTTTGCAGCCCAAGTGCACCATCACCAATGGTTCCGGTCACAAACAACACGTCACCGGCTTTTGCCCCCAGTCTTGAGACATATTCACCTTCTGGCACTTCTCCCAGTGCGGTAATGGATATGACGATACCCCCACCGGATTTAAACGTATCGCCACCGGTCAATGCGATGTCAAAAGAGTCACAGTCCTCCTTCAGTCCTTTTGCAAAACGGGCTATCCAATCTTCATCCCAACGTTGTCCCAGACCGAGCGCTATAGAAAAACTGTTGGGCTTGGCTCCCTTGGCTGCTAAATCTGAAAGGTTTACCCTCAATGCCTTTTTTGCAATCATCTCGGGAGGGTCTTGAGAAAAGAAATGTATCCCCTCTGCTATGGCATCCTGCGTTACAACCAGTGCGCATCCTTTGCTTGTTGAAACCTGCGCCGCATCATCTTTCAAACCATAACTGCCCGTTCCAGTTAACGGTGCGAAATATTTCCCAATGATTTCGAATTCATTGAGACTTGCCATGCCTGAATTCTTCCGAACGGATTTCTTTGGCCATGCGGTCCAACACCCCATTCACCAGTTTGGGCTCATCTTCCTCGAAAAATGATTTCGTTATCTCCAAGTACTCGGAAATAACCACTTTACCGGGAACATCCTTACGATTTTTCAGCTCGAAACCGCCGCATCTTAGAACCGCACGCAACAAGGTATCTATTCTGGAGAGCGGCCAATCATCGGGTAACGTGTTATGAATAAGTGGGTCTAGAAGCTTTTGCTCGTTGACAACTCCCGAAACCAACCCCCTGAACCACCCGAGATCTGCATCCAGGTATTCATCACCATCCACTTCCTTACCAATACGGAAATTCTCATATTCTTCGATGATATCTGAAATCCGCGCGCCCGTCATATCCATTTGATAGAGCGCCTGAACTGCTGCAAGGCGGGCTGCTCCTCGCTTGTTCGCCGTTTGAATTGCTTTGACTTCAGATGCCATTGATCATGCCAAACTTTTCTTTAGTGCGATCATATCAAGCGCTGCTTGTGCAGCGCCACCGCCCTTGTTCTTTTCATCCGTCTTGGCCCTCGCCCATGCCTGCGCCTCATTTTCAACGGTTTGGATCCCGTTGCCCAACGCCAGGTTGTGTTGCACAACCAAATCCATCAAAACACGGGCGGACTCGTTGGCAACAATGTCATAGTGCGTCGTTTCTCCCCGGATCACGCATCCAATAACAACATAGCCATCAAAACGTTTTTGTGAATCAATTGCCATCGCTATCGCAGCCGGTATTTCCAGAACGCCTGGGACTGAAACATACTCGAAAGTGGCGCCGCCAGAAGCTAGCGCTTCCTCAACACCATCCATGAGAGATCTGGAAATATCCCGATAATACGGTGCATCAACTACCAGTAAGTGCGGGCTGTCTGCCATTTATTGCTCCTGTCTGTTCGGCAGAGACAAATCACGGCTAAGAAGAGATATCAAGGAGTAAGTTACTGAGCACCCAAAATCACAGAAGGTGATGCATTTAACTGTTGCAGAATGCGGTTGTGCACCAGCGGATGGTTTGCCAGGGGAATGTGTGAGGTTTTTATCTTGAACGTGTTAAAACTCGTCTCTTTGTTGCCCCACGCCAATCGAGATTTCGTTCTGAAACAATCAAGATTTGTGCAACTGAAATTGTCGGCCACGCGTACATTTTTGCGAATCGGCACCATCGCTGGGCCTTCCATGGTCACGAGATAATTTACTGGAATTTTTGCTCGGTCGAGATCCGCTGCAATAAGTGTCACGATGTTGGCGCCGAAACTGATCCCAATCAGATTAATTTCCACATTTTTATCTTTGCGATAAGCCTGTTTCAGTTCTCTGGTTACTTCTGCCCGGATTAAAGTCGAGCTTTCGATGAAAGAGGCATAATTGTGCAAAGTGGAACCCGGTATCTTCTTGGAGAGGTTTGTAAATCCATAACCAATTGATTCAACGCTGCTAGCTAACCCATTGATAAGGTAAGTCTTTTTTGTAGTCGGCCGATATACTGGTTCCAACACATTCTGCTCAAATGCAAACGCGGACCTTGAAGCATCTGCAGGTTGCTCAGGATTTGCTTCAGCGTTTTGTTCGATGGTTTCAACAACCTCGACTTGTGGTTCCTGTACAGGTTCTATCGATGCCGTTTGTTCGGTTTGCGGTGAAACTGCTGATTGCAGGATATCGTCTTGTTGGCCTGATACACACGCCGCAAGGAATGCTGCAAATGCAAGCAATAACACTTTTCTCAGCATGCCCATTCCATCCTGTTCAATCATCCCTCAAACCCAGCAGCAGTCCGACTAGAACATCAATTTGGTTAATCTTTGGCAAAGCAAAAAATTTATGGAATCAATTTTGTGACAGCATTATGCATCGTATTGTGAAAGTCGAGCGGCATATCGTGCCATCTGATCAACTTCTATATTGACCCTGTCACCCCTTACTTTGTTCTGCCATGTCGTCACCTTCAAGGTATGCTTGATTATCAAAACATCAAACTGATTTTCTGAAACCTGGTTAATTGTCAAAGATGTGCCATCCAAGGCGACAGACCCCTTTGGCGCTATGAATTTTGCCAGGTCTTGGGGTGCATTCAGTCGATAACGGACAGCCTCGCCTTCTTCTTTTACTTCTACGATGTCAGCCATGCCATCGATGTGGCCAGAGACCAAATGACCACCGAGCTCATCGCCAATTTTGAGGGACTTTTCCAGGTTGACCGGGTCGCCCTCGCGAATGGTGCCCAAGGTTGACAGCCGAAGCGCCTCTTCCCAGGCTTCGACTTCGATCCATCCCGGCCCTTTTTCCACTACCGTTAAACACACGCCATTGTGGGAAACCGAAGCGCCGATATCGATCATATCCGTTTCAAATCTGGTTTTAACACGAAACCGTTTACCCTGATCCAGATCGCTTATCGTTTCGATCTTACCGACATCTGTGATAATTCCTGTAAACATTAGGCCTCCAGCTTTCTCATGCGTAGTGAATGATCGCTCCCGAACCGGAGTTTTTGAACCACTGTAAAACCGTCAGGTGGGCAGTCCGGTTTAAAGCTCGCGTATATAGCATTTTCCTTTTGGCAAACATCTTCCAGCGTTTCCCCTTGATGCACAATGATTTCGTCGACCAAATCGTCTGCCAGAAGACTTTCAGCGAGTTTGGCTCCGCCCTCAACCATGACGGACTGTATGCCTTTCGCCGCCAAATCTGCGAAGAGTTCAGGCAGTGCCACGCGATCATTGTGCATTTCGGCCGGTAAATGTTGAATTCCATTGCCAACGATCATGGATTTCCATTCTTTCGTAGGTTCGGCAGGTCCTACAAGCCATGTCGGAAACTGCTGGGCAGTTGATATGACGTTGTAGGTCTCATTGAGCTTGCAAGCCTCGTCCAGCACGACCCTTACAGGTGAACGATCCTGCATACCAGGCAGCCGGCAAGTTAACATTGGGTTATCTGCTATCGCTGTACCACTTCCAACCAAAATCGCATCATGCCGTGCCCGCGTCAGATGTGTTTGCAACATGGATCCAGCGCAGGAAATCTTCAAGTTCCCTGTTTTTCTGCTGCCAATAAGGCCGTGTTCATCCATCGCAAGCTTTAACGTAACGAACGGGAGAAATCCGGAACGAACCTTCAAATACCCCTGAATGACACGGTTCGCGAACTCACCGCCATCCATTTCGAGAACGTCTACATTTGCAGCGCGGAGCATGCCATGGCCTTGACCGTTGACCCTGTTATCAGGATCAACAATTGCCGTTACAACCCGTTTGATCCCCGCATCTATCAATGCCTGAGCACACGGAGGGGTCTTCCCGTGATGCGCGCAGGGTTCCAGCGTCACATAGGCAGTTGCGCCTCTTGCACGGTCTCCTGCTTCCGCCAAAGCCGGAGGTTCTGCATGTGGACGTCCGCCTCTGGCCGTAACTGCCGAGCCGACGATGACCGGTCCGTTTCGGGTTTGAGAAACAATCACACAACCAACAGATGGATTCGTACCGGTCAAGCCCTGGTGCTTCCGGGCCAAGCGGAGTGCTGCATCCAAAAACCGTTTGTCTTGTAAGGTGGCTGTTTTTTCATTCATGCTGAACATCCAATGCAATACACGTTGTCGCTGCCTGAAAGTCTCAGGTCATCGGTATACGAACAATAATCCCAGCATTGACAATCACACTGGTTCGCCCGGTGACTTCATCATGAATGTTTAGACCTCCGAATTTTGCTTTCGGAGATACTTGTCCATACGGCAATTCGTTTATCAAAGCATCCAAATCCACTTTTTCAGGCTCTTGCGCAGCAATCACCAATTCAATTTGCATGAGGTTTGGATCAATGTCCAAGCTTTTGAACAAGCTAAGGGAGGAATGGTGAATCGCATCTTGGATCGCCCGTTTTGCAGCCTTGGTGTAATCTTCGCCATACAGATCATTTCCAGTTCCCATTTCCAGGATTATCCGCTTCAACTTGCTCATTTGACGCCCCAATCCTGATTGTCAGGCAAATCGAGATAAACCACCAAAACTGCGTTTGCCATGATCGTACCCGGGGATCCATCGTCCTTTGGCGTATCCATTCCACCTTGCACGACATGCACTGTTCCAGTGCCGTAAGGCAATACGGCGGCGACTTGCTCTTTGTCGACTTTAGCGGGTTGTTCAACGCCAATGTGTATGTCCACTCGCATTTCTTCACGCGGTTTTCCGAAGGCATCTGCCACAACGAGAGAGTTTTGCCGCAAGGCGTTATGGACTGCACGCATTGCAGCTTTTGTGTAGTCTGAACCGCGGATGTCTGTGCCCATGCCCAGTTCCATCACCATCCGTTTCCAAGGCATCAGTCGGTATCCTTGCTCATCTTGTTCAAGAACCCCTCAAAGTCCTTTGCTTCCTGAAAGTCTTGATACACTGAGGCAAACCGCACATAGGCGACTTCATCAATTTGCTTTAGTCCTTCCATCACGAGTTTGCCGATTGCGTCTGATTTGATATCGCCCTCGCCCTGGCTTTCCAATTGCCTGACAATTCCTGAAATCATTTGTTCAAGGCGTTCGGGCTCGATGTCTCTCTTTCGGGTTGCGGTATCGATTGATTTTGCAAGCTTATCTCGGTCGAACAAAACCTTTTTTCCTGACTTTTTAAGGACAGTGAGTTCACGCAACTGAACGCGTTCAAATGTGGTGAAACGACCCCCGCAGGCAGAACATATTCTACGGCGACGGATAGCGCTCCCATCCTCTGTGGGTCGCGAATCTTTGACCTGAGAATCTTCGTTTGTGCAATAAGGACAGCGCAATAGAAAAGCCTTCAACTTGTTCGTTGAAGGCTCTTAGCATTGTTGTTGTATAATCGCCAGAATTACATATGCGAATACATGGGGAATCGATCGGTCAATTCCACAACTTTTGCCTGGACTGCTGCTTCCACTGCCTGGTTTGCCTCATCGTCGTTGGCCACCATCAAGCCATCCAGGACCTCAGTTATGTGATTTCCGATTTCGCGGAATTCTGCTTCACCAAAGCCGCGGGTTGTACCAGCCGGTGAACCAAGCCTGATGCCAGACGTAACGAAAGGCTTTTCAGGGTCGAATGGAATACCGTTCTTATTACAAGTGATGTTTGCGCGACCCAATGCAGCTTCTGCCCGTTTTCCTGTTGCTTTTTTTGGTCTCAAATCAACCAACATTGAGTGGTTATCCGTGCCTCCAGACACGATATCCAATCCATTATCGATCAGACTGGAAGCCAGTGCTCTCGCATTGTCTTTCACGCGTTGCTGATACTCTTTAAATTCCGGATTTAGCGCCTCTTTGAAAGCAACCGCTTTTGCTGCAATGACATGCATGAGCGGACCGCCCTGAAGCCCAGGGAATACTGCTGAGTTCATCTTTTTTGCAATTGCTTCATCGTTGGAAAGAATCATGCCGCCACGAGGCCCGCGCAGGGATTTGTGCGTTGTTGTCGTCACGATATGCGCATGGGGAATTGGCGAGTCGTGTACGCCGGCCGCAACCAACCCGGCAATGTGTGACATATCAACCAAAAGATAGGCATCGATGCTATCGGCAATACGGCGGAATGCGGCCCAGTCCCACTCGCGTGAGTAGGCGGTTCCACCCGCAATTATCAATTTTGGTTTTTCTTCCAATGCTTTGCGCTCGACTTCTGCGATGTCAATTTGGTGCGTGTCCTCGCTGACCCCGTATGAAACTACTTCAAACCATTTTCCTGACATGTTTACCGGGGACCCGTGCGTCAAATGCCCACCAGAATTGAGGTCAAGCCCCATGAATTTATCACCAGGTTGCAGCAATGCGAGGAACACGGCCTGGTTCATTTGGCTGCCGGAGTTTGGTTGCACGTTCACGAAGTTACAGCCAAACAACTGCTTGGCGCGTTCAATTGCCAAGTTTTCTGCTACGTCGACAAATTCGCAACCCCCGTAGTATCGTCTACCGGGGTACCCTTCTGCGTATTTGTTCGTCATGATAGAGCCCTGTGCTTCCAAAACAGCACGCGAAACGACGTTCTCTGATGCAATCAGTTCGATTTCGTGACGTTGACGCCCGAGTTCTTGATTGATGGCTTCGTGAATCTCAGGATCAATTTTACTGAGGGGTGAGTTAAAAAAGGTATCAAGACTTGCCGACATGTTTTTTTCCCTTGATAGAAGTTGAAATGAAAATTACCCGTGCATCCCTGCGTCTGCAAACCGCTTATTTAGCGTAGTGGAAAAAAAACGCCACACGAATCTGCATATCAAAAACCGGCAAATTGGCGCACCAACCTGCTTCGTTTGAATAATTTAGGGTGAAATAGACGGCTTAGTTCCAGTTTGCGGAAGCCAATTCCTGTGCACCATCACGGCTGTATATATCGTCACGGAACTGAACAACGCTGTTTTTGGTCGACCAGGCTGTAATGTAGTTCCAGTAGACTGGCACGGGGGCAGCCAACGTGACGTCTACCCGATCACCTGTTTCGATCGTCCGTTCCAATTGCCGCCGTCCCCAGCCTGGTGTTTCGTCAGCCAACCAGGCAATCAAGTCGCGAACATTCTGCACACGGACGCATCCTGAAGATTCAAATCTCAGGAGCTTGGAAAACAAGCTTTGCTGCGGTGTATCGTGCATATAAACCGCATGCGGGTTCGGGAAGTTGATCTTGACGGAGCCCATCGCATTGATTTTGCCAGGGTCTTGACGGAACATATAATTCACAGCTTCATCAGAGTTCCAGTTAATGGATTGAGGCGGTATTTCTTCTTTGGTGTTCCAATCAAAAATGCGGATGTTGTTCCGAGTGAGATAGGTGGGATCCTTCTGCATCAACGGTATCAAATCTTTCTTGATGATGGATACAGGCGATGTCCAATACGGATTCAGGTTCAACTCGTAAATTTTGGAAGCGATGATAGGCGACTGACGATCGGTTTTACCGACAATCGCTGTATGTCGGGATTCAACCTTACCGTTGCGCACTGCTTCGATCTGAGCTGCCGGTATATTCACCATGACGTACCGATCGCCCAAATAACCGGACATCGAACGCAATCTCACGAGGTTTGTTTCCAATTGTCCTAAACGAATGCTGGCGGGAACGTTCATTGCTGCAAACGTAAATTTTCCCATCACGCCATCCGCTGGAAGGCCGTGGCGTGCTTGAAACCGGCGAACTGCCCCATCCACCCAAGTATCGAAGACATCTGATCGTCCGGTTTTCGGGCTGAGATCTCGCGATGCGATCAATCGATCCCGGAGGATTTGAACATTTCTGGATTGATTGCCTAGGCGCAGTTTCTTGTTGGCTGGAACCACTGGCCAGCCGCCATTTAAAGACAACTGACGATATTCTTCGATGGCGCGCTGCACAAACACGGGTGTTTGTGGCGAAAAGACGGGAATGTTCGTAGAGGAAAGTTTGGCATCGCCCTTGCGAGCATCGAACTGGTCATTCCAGTTGTCGCGCTTGGAAGACCTGATGATCGATGCAATCGGGTTTTCGGCCATGGCTGGTGTAGTAGCCGCCGATGCACCCAGTGCTGCAAGTCCAGAAAGGAAATTTCTACGTTTCATTTTTAAGCCCGTGCTCGTGAGAATCGTTTGATTTTCAACAATAAATCCCAGCCGCTGTAAGATATTCACTCATAGATGCCGAAACAAGGTTAAATTTCCGGTAACTATGAAAAATTCAAAATCCCAAATACCAAGCGAAAGCCTAATTTATTGCATTTTTTCAGTTGTTGGGGACTTAAACCGACGATTTGTGGTGAATTGTGGGCAAAAAACAAAAAAGCCCGCGTGAATAGCGGGCTTTGTTCAATATGTTGTGATCTTCAAAGTCTATACAGAATCTGATCTGTCCAGAACCTTTCCAGACGCTTCAAAGATCGGTTCATTCTGGAAAACTCCTCGCCGCTGATTCCACCGACTTGTTCGATTGAATCGGTATGGCGTTCGTAGAGTTTGTTTACAACTTCGGCGACTTCCATGCCTGCTTTGGTCAGACTTACTCTGACTGAGCGGCGGTCCACACGGGATTTCTGGTGGTTGATATAGCCCTGATCAACCAGCTTTTTCAGATTATAGGAGACGTTTGACCCCAGGTAATAACCGCGGCTGCGCAATTCACCTGCTGTAAGTTCCATATTACCGATGTTGTAAAGCAACAATGCTTGTACAGGATTGATGTCGCTGCGGCCTTTGCGGTCAAATTCGTCTTTGATCACATCCAGCAAACGACGGTGCAGCCGTTCGACCATTGTTAAGGAATCAAGATAAAGGGTTTTAAGATCCCCTTCGTAGGACGGCTCTATCGCCTTTCCAACCATTTCTGGTACGTTGTTCATTTTCGCCTCACTGTTTTATTTTGGTGGGATTGTTTCCTCCCACTGTGAGACCATTTGTACGGCAATCGTCTAAAATTCGAATTAAAACTTACGATTAATTCCAGGTTACCAAACTTGTGAAGATTTTATGATCATTTTTCGTGCCCGGAAGGGTTAAACCGGCTGATTCCAGCCGGTTTGGCAAATATTGACCCTGTTCGCTTTAGGGGAATGTTAACCATGCTTTTCTAACAATTACGCAGACTTTGACGGGGCATAAATAATAATGGGTTCTTTAAGTAAATCTGGCAGCTGGATACTTGCATCATGGTTTATGCGTGGCTGCTACGTTCTTGCGTTAACAATCATCGGTGTTCTTTGTCTCAAGTTTTATCTTGAGCAACACGCTACCAATCAGCATCTGAGAACAATCAGCATGCTTTCTGATCAGGTGGAAGAGACAAACACCTCCATGCATCTATTGTCTGAGAAAGCTGCCCGCATTGGTCAGGAAACACCGGAGAAAGAAGACCAGAACATTTTCTCAGACCTGATAGTCGGGCTCACCCTTAAGCAACGCAAAGAGTTTTTGGCCAATCGTCCAATTGATCCGGAAATTCATCCTTACAAAACCACCCTCACCTTTTTCCAAAATAATGCGGAAAAGGAACTCGATAAAATGGTGCAGTTGTGGAGCACCACTCCGGTGGAAATCACCGCAGCCATCCAGAACACATCGCGGTTTTTAAAAGGTGATCAGCCTTTCCGTCATCATCGCACGACCCTTCGAAACACAAAAATCGAACAGGCTCGAAGCAAAGCTGATATTCACTGGGCAGCGCGAACGATTGAAACGACGTTTGAAAATCAGGTTCTTCCAAGCAACCAACATATTCTAAAGCTTTTGCGCAGTGAAAAAGCCAATATCACTGCATCCCAAGGACAATTGCTTGAAGAGTTTCTGCTTATTACGGTTGGTGCGCTTGCCTTTATCGGCCTGTTTATTTTCATCCCGATTGATATTTTTATTCAACGCATGATGCGTCGTATTGTTGAGAAAACATCGCTGGCTGAGCAACAAACCAGACGTGCAGAACTGGCAGACCGTGCAAAATCCGAGTTTCTGGCCAACATGAGCCACGAAATCAGGACACCCATGAACGGGGTTATGGGCATGGCTGAATTGCTTATGCGAACGGATCTTAATCAGAAACAAAAGACTTTCGCAGATATTATTGTGAAATCCGGCGCATCCCTCCTTACCATTATCAATGATATTCTGGACTTTTCAAAGATCGATGCGGGACAAATGGAATTGGACCCCGCACCGTTTAATCTCTCAGAAGCCATCGAAGATGTTGCAACGCTTGTTGCAACTAAAGTTGCTGAAAAAGACCTTGAATTGGTGGTTCGTGTGTCGCCAGAACTTCCAGATCGTTTTGTCGGCGATGTCGGGCGGATTCGCCAAATCGTAACCAACCTCGTTGGAAATGCAGTCAAGTTTACCGAAGAGGGGCATATTTTATTGGATGTCGATGGCAGGGTTGAAGAAGATGGGGCTGTTTTAAAAATTGCAGTCAATGATACTGGCATTGGCATCGAGCAGGAAAAAGTTGGCAGGATCTTTGAAAAATTCAGCCAAGTCGATGAAAGTGCTACCCGCAAACATGAAGGGACCGGGCTTGGTCTGGCGATCGCTTCTTCCCTTGTAAACTTGATGGGGGGACAAATCGGTGTGGAGTCAGAGCTCGGCACGGGGTCGACTTTCTGGTTTGAAATCAAACTGCCGACGTTTGGCAATGCTAAAAAGAAACGCCAAATACCGGTAGATGTAACGGGTTCCAGAATTCTGGTTGTTGATGACAATCCCGTAAACCGCTCAATCCTTGTTGAAAACATGATCGCCTGGAAGTTCGAAAGCGCCGCGGCTTCATCTGGCGCTGAGGCGCTCGCAGCCATTCGGGCCATGAAGGAACAAGGAATTGAGCCCGATTGCGTCATTCTTGATTATCATATGCCCAAAATGGACGGCGGTGAGCTTGCAAGGGCTATTCGTTCTGAGGAAGCAATTGCGCATGTACCGATCATTATGTTGACATCGGTTGATCAAATGGAAGATGGACAGAATTTCTCTTCTCTGGGAATTCAAGGGCACCTTGTGAAACCAGCCCGCTCTTCACTGCTCCTCGAGACGATCGTCAATACACTGCAAGAAGCACGCGACAGCGACAATGAAATTTTGGCGGGCGTTGCGATGGCCAAACAAATTGGGACGAATGAAACATTTGAACCGCGACCTTCAGAAGGGATGCGCAGTCGAGATTTTAACGTTGAGCAACAGTCCCCAGAGGTGTCTGTTAAAGCAGAGGAAGTTGTTGAATCAAAAGACATAGCAGTTTCGATTGAGGCGGCCCCGAAAGAAGACCGCGTCCCAGCCGCACCGATTGATCTTTCAACACCGAAATCTTCTTCGCTCTCTGATTTGCGGGATCTCGTTCGTAAAAACAACACTGAAGTTGAAGCAATCCAACGCAGAGACTCAGAAAGCCTTTCTGGAATCCAAAAGTCATCCGTGGTCTCTGCCATCGATGAAATGCGCGAAATTTCAAAAGATGAGATTGATGTCCTGATTGCGGAAGACAACGAGGTTAACCAGGTGGTTTTCAAACAGATTATGCAGGGTACAAACTATTCCTTTTTAATCGCCAATGATGGCCAAGAAGCAATTGCACTTTATCGGAAGCATCGCCCAAAAGTAATTTGCATGGACGTCTCCATGCCTTTGATGAACGGGCATCAAGCTACACGGGAGATCCGCGAGATTGAACAAAGTTCTGACAAGCACACCCCAATCATCGGTGTAACGGCTCACGCGATCAAAGGTGACATGGAGAAGTGTTTTGAAGCTGGCATGGATGACTATTTGTCAAAACCAGTCTCTCCAGAAAGACTTGAAGAAAAAATACACAAGTGGATCAGCTCAAGTTCTGAAATGGTAGCCTAGAGGTTTGGAAAGCAAAGCGCATTGAAATTTTAGGCGCTTAGATGTCAGCCTCGAATTTTTTCTTTCTCATTGAAACGATCAAGATTGCCAAAAAATAAAATGAAATTGTACCGGCGTGAAATGCCAAGGCCGTGGTAAACTGTCCAAAAACTCCAGGGTAAATGCCGTACATCGTTCCTTCGATGGCTGCTACTAAAATCCATAGGACTACTCCCCATCGCCATCCGCCCCACAGTCCCAGGGATGCGATTGGTTGCAGAACGACCAATGAAGTTGCAGCAATTTTCCAGGCAGATGACATGGTATCGAACCGAATTTCATTGTCTGCAATGCCTGTTAACATCGCCCAATATCCGGCAGAAAATACGAGCAATACCATCGAAACCAGACGTAAAAACAAAAGCAGGTAATCTGCCCGTGCCGTGGCCTTTCCTGTCAGTGCGGAGTTTGCGCGCATAAAAATTCACCATACGAGTTGTCTTCTATTGCTCTACATGGAAAATTGTAGAAAAAACAAGTGGTGGGTGAAAGTAACGCGTATGAAAAGAACCGTAGACGAAATTACTGGTAATCGGCGCATGAGACGAAACCGGCGTTTCGAGTGGAACCGTCGGCTGGTTCGAGAAAACAAACTTTCCAGAGATGATCTGATTTGGCCCGTTTTTTTGTGTGAGGGAAAAGCGGTCAAGGAACCGATTGCCTCCCTTCCGGGTGTTTTCAGGCACTCGATCGATCAAATTGGAGAGCAGGTTAAATATGCCCAATCCATTGGTATTCCTGCCGTTGCTACGTTTGCCAATGTGGCGATTGAAAAGAGAGACATAACGGGTTCGGAAATCCTCAAACCCAACAACATCATCAATGAGGCTACGAAGGCGATCAAAGACGCCGCGCCTGATATCGGCGTTATTACAGATGTGGCGCTGGATCTGTTCACTGACCATGGGCACGATGGGGTTTTGCGTGACGGCATCATCGTCAACGATGAGACCGTAGAACTCTTATCTCAGGCGGCTGTTATCCAAGCAGAGGCAGGTGCAGATATTGTGTCAGCCTCTGAAATGATGGACGGCAGAATTGGCGCGATCCGTGACTCCCTTAACGACGCGGGTTACTCCGAAACCGGGATACTGGCTTATACGGCAAAATATGCATCGGGATTTTACGGACCATATCGCGAAGCAGTCGGCACAGACCAAATGCTTAAAGGGGATAAACGAACGTATTTTATGGACCCAGCCAACTCTGATGAAGCAATCCACGAAGCAGAGCTCGATATTGCGGAAGGTGCAGATATGATTATGGTCAAGCCGGGCATGCCCTATCTCGATATTATCAGACGGCTGAAAGACCAGTTCATGGTGCCAACCTTTGCCTATCAGGTTTCGGGGGAATATGCGATGATTATGGCTGGTGGAAAGCTTGGCTTTCTGGATGAAGAGAGGGTTATCCTCGAGAGTTTAACAGCCTTTAAGAGAGCCGGAGCGGATGCAATTCTCACTTACTTTGCACCAAGAGTAGCGGAGTTGCTCGACTAGCGTATTCTTTCATAGGCTTTGGAACCAGCTGCGAACGTCGCCTTTTTCTAAAGGGTAGACTTTTTAATACCTTTCAAATCCGCACGCTTTCCTGGTTCAATCGCGCCACGATCTGCTCATCCGACACACTATGCCGAATGCGTTCAAACTGTCTTCCAAGCATGGTGTAAATTCTGAATGCCTATGTCAGGCAATTCCCGTCATCTTTGCTCAGTTTCGCTGCTTAATGCGCCTAAATGTTTGTGAAATGTGTATTCGGTCACACAAGATTGATCACATACGGTAACGCCGTCGTTATATTCATTGCGCTGCCCTGCTACGATCCCATCTGTCGACTAACGAACCCAGGGAGTTCTTGGTTCGAGTTGATTTCATTACGGAGAATATTGATGAACACACAAACAATCTCAAATCAGGCGTTTAAAACCGAAAAGCCGAGTATCAGCGCATATACTCTTATTACACTCTTGGTTGCGGGCGCTTTTGCTACCTTGGCGTTTGATTTGTTCGGGCAAACCATCAGCCCCCTACTCAAAGGTATTGTGCCCACTCTTGGTTCGAAACTTGCACCCGTGGGATTAGCGAACCAGTCACTTGGGGTGATTACCGGATTAGGTGGTAAGGCGATCAGCTCAATGGGTCTTGGGCATCTTGCTCACCTGTTGACCGGATTACTTGCCTACCCGATCGGTTATATGTTTATCGCGCGCCCAATTTCTCGCGTTACCCCGTTTGTTCCTTGGTGGGTTGTTGGAATAGCTTATGGCGTCGTATTGTGGGTTTTTGCTCTGTATATCATGGCTCACCTCGTGGCAGGGAATCCAGCGTTCCTTGGCTGGTCTGGCATCACATGGGTCGCGTTATGGGGACACATTGTGTTCGGATTTGTCGTCGCAGCAATTGTCCACTGGCGTCACGAGAGATAAACCCAGGCTTTCATTTAAACAAAGATTTTTCATCACCAAACTGTAAAACGAAAAAGAAGAACGGGCATTTTGTGTCCGTTCTTTTTCTTGATAGTGGCCTTGCAAGGTACCGGTTCATTTCACCTTTTGCTCTTTATTCCGGCATCTGGCAATACGATTGCTGTCCTGTCATAAATTTACGGTGATTCTTTCCCTTAGGTCGCAATTACGGCATGGTATTTTTAGGAATTTCGGTTAACCTGCGGCAGTAGACGGAAATGCTTATGACAAAACACGCACTAGACACACCACAGTTCTACTTGACCGCTCCGGCTCCATGTCCCTACTTGAAGGGTAAGGAGGAACGAAAAGTCTTCACACATCTCGTCGGCGAGCGTGCAAAGCAAATCAACGATATGTTGAGCCAAGGTGGCTTTAGGCGTTCACAGAATATCGCCTACCGCCCGGCATGCGAGGGGTGCAAAGCATGTGTTTCAGTGCGGGTGTTGGTCGATGAGTTCAAGCCAGGCAAATCCTTTAAACGCATCATGCGGGACAATGCTGATCTGAAAGGCGTGCAGCTGCCACCTGCGCCAACGTCTGAGCAGTTTTCGCTTTTCCGCAGATATCTGGACGACAGGCATTCGACCGGCGGCATGGCAGAGATGACGTCTCTTGATTACGCGATGATGGTTGAGGATACTCATGTCAACACCATGCTGATTGAGTATCGGCGAAGAAGTAAGGGTGCAAACGGGCTGGCACAAGACGGAGAGCTTGTTGCCGCTGCACTCACTGATGTGCTCGCCAACGGGCTCTCTATGGTCTACAGCTTTTTTGATACCGATCCCGAAAACAAGAGTTTAGGGACCTTTATGATTTTAGATCACATCAGAATCGCTCGAAAACTCGGGCTTCCCTATGTCTATATGGGCTATTGGGTCGATGGTTCTCAGAAGATGGATTACAAGACCCGGTTTCGACCCCAAGAGCATCTGACGATGTCAGGCTGGGAACGTTGGGAGTAAACTTTCTCCCGTCAGGAACTTTTATTTTTCTTTCTTGCAGATTTCGGGTTGATTCCCTCTGAAATAGCTGATCAACAGAAAATTCCGAACAAGGAATTTCATTGCTTGCAGCTACAAACAAAATCAGGCATCGGCATTACACTAGCGTTGTTGGGCGGTTTGTTGATTTCTATCGACATTCCGGTCATTCGGCTGGCGCAAGGTAATCCTTGGGTGGTCATGTTGATGCGCGGAATGGGATTGAGCATTGTATTGGGCTTGATCTTGTTTTTTGCCAGATCTTGGACAGACACTCCGAAAAAGCCATTTGATGATCCGTTTTGGGTGGAAGTTGGCATTCTGTATGGGGTCAGCAGCATTTTTTTTACGATCTCGGTATTCAATACGTCCACGGCAAACCTCGTTTTCATCCTGGCCTTTAATCCCATGATTGCCGCGCTGTTTGCATGGTGGTTCATTGGTGAGCGGCCAAACCTGATAACCTGGATCGCGATTTTTCTTACCTTCACTGGCGTTGCGATCATAGTTGGGGATGGCCTAAAAGGCGGAACGTTTTTTGGTGATCTGACGTCTTTGGCGACAGCAATTACGCTGGCTTATTCCTTAACCCGAACCCGCCAGTCGGGCCGCGATTTATC
Source organism: Pseudomonadota bacterium (assembly GCA_039191645.1). Lineage (GTDB taxonomy): Bacteria > Pseudomonadota > Alphaproteobacteria > Rhizobiales > Rhizobiaceae > JAALLB01. Next base: position 28,062 of record JBCCXO010000005.1, read on the forward strand.
CCTTGCCGGCTGTCTCGGTGGCGCGATTACTGCTTTATTTGCGCTTCCGCTGGCGATCCTTCATTTTGAGATGCCGCTTGCCCCGTGGTGGTTGGTGTTCAATGTTCTCATTATTGTACCTGCGGCAGGCTTTACCCTTTCATTGGCTCCGAGATTTATCCCGGCGCCGCAAGTTGCTATCTTTTTTCTTCTTGAAACCGTACTGGCACCCATCTGGATTTGGCTAATTTTCTCCGAAATTCCGACTAGAAACACGCTGATTGGTGGAGCAATTGTCTTGTTTGCAATTGCTGGTCACAGTCTCTGGCTGCTGTGGTCGGATATCTCAGCCAAACGCATTCGGCTGGAAAGCGCCTAGGCTTCATCGGCATCTACAATCCACGGTTCTTGCCTGCCGGCTTTATCCCATTCTATCCAGTGGGTCAGTCCCTTCATGGATTCCGTGTATCTCAAAACAGAATCTGCCTTGCTCAAAACATAAATTTCCAAACGATTTACCACTGGCGCAAACATCGCATCAGCATTGGTAAAGGATCCGAACAAAAAAGGGCCGCCTGACATTTGCAAGCATTGATCCCAAAGTTCTTCGATGCGCGAGACATCTTTGCGAACACTTTCCGAAACCTGGATTGCTTCATGTTTACGGCGCATGTTCATCGGGCATTCGCTTCTAAGCGCAGAAAAACCACCGTGCATCTCATGGGCAACCGCTCGTGCTACCGCTCTTTTCTGAATATCGTGTGGCCAAAACTCCTTTTGAGGAAACTTATCAGCCACATATTCAAGAATGGCGAGAGATTCCCATACGGTCAAATCGCCGTCTGTGAGGCACGGCACTTTTCCTGTTGGCGAAAACTCTTTAAATTTTGGATTTCCTATTTCGTCTTCAAACGGGATTAGGACTTCCTCAAACGCGATGTCCTGCATTTTCATCCCCAACCAGGGGCGAAATGACCATGACGAGTAGTTTTTGTTTCCAATGAACAGTTTCATGAGGATCCCTTCCGACGACACACAATGCAGGGAAACTACAAGCAGTTGTGAGGATAAGAAACCAAATGTTTCTTATTGGATCCATTTCGAATGGTTATACCTGTGAAGCGATTGGTCTCATCCGCCGAGAGCAGCAGCGGCAACGCCCGTCGCGAAAACAATTGTAGCCAAAACTGCAACTGTGCCGAGCAACCATTTCGCTTCATTTATGCTTTTGTCAGCGATGAGTTTATCAGTTCCTTCTGACATCAGGTTTGAAGTGATTTTCGGTGCCATTTTTCTGTTCCGTAAATTGCTATTTCTACCCATTGATAAAAATAGAGATAGGAACGTGAATGGTTTGGGAACGTGCAATTCATCACACGTTAATATTCAGGCCAAAGCGCTATTTGCCGTTAAACCGGCCGTTCTTTGGAAATCCTTTGGGAGCGACGCGTCCTGCCTGCGCTCTTTCCCCAAAGTATTCTGTCAATTCCTCTAATGTGCGCGTATGGACACGACCTGCTGAATCTTCCCATGTCAAACCAGTGGCTTTTTCGAATGTACGGATGTCCTTAACACCACCATCTTTGTACTTCTGGAGACGAACGCCTTTCCCCCGCGTCATCTCCGGTATTTGCTCCAGAGGGAAAAGGAGCAACTTCCTGTTTTCTCCGACCACTGCAAGGTGATCGCCTATCGCAGGCACGCAGATTGCAGCTTCATCAGGAACTTTGACATTCAAGATTTGTTTGCCTTTGCGCGTTGTTGCAATCACCTCAGCTTCACTAACGACGAAGCCATTGCCAGCCTTAGAAGCAACGAGAAGTTTCCTCTCCGGATCATGCTTGAATGCGGCTATCAGGTCCGCCTCATTATCCATGTCGACCATAACGCGCACTGGTTCGCCATGTCCGCGACCGCCCGGCAGCTTGTCTGCGTTTAGGGTAAAGAACTTACCAGCTGTATTAAACAAGACGATCTTGTCAGTGGTCTCGGCATGAAATGCCGTCAACAGGCTATCGCCTTCCTTGAAGGTCAGTGTGCCAAAATCTGAGACATGCCCTTTCATGGCTCTAATCCAGCCTTTTTGTGAGAGCACAACCGTTACAGGCTCTTTTTCAATCATGGCCTGCTGAACCGCTTCCAGATCATGTTCTGGTGCATCGCCAAAACCGGTCCGTCTACGTCCCAGCTCAGTATCCTCTCCAAATTTTTTCTTAACTTCGCTGATATCGTGCTTGAGGACTGCCCACTGTTGGTCTTCTGAAGCTAGCAAATTCTCAATTTGAGCCTTTTCATCCATCAGCTTTTCATGTTCGCTGCGGATTTCGATCTCTTGGAGTTTTGCCAGAGACCGTAAACGCATGTTTAGGATCGCCTCAACCTGCACGTCGCTGAGTTCGAAGCGCGAAATTAATTTCTGTTTAGGTTCATCCTCAAACCTGATGATACGGATCACTTCGTCTATGTTCAGATAGGCTATGAGAAGCCCGTCGAGTATTTCGAGACGACGATCGATTTGACCCAAACGATACCTCGACCGTCGAAGCAGAACTTCGCGGCGATGATCCAACCACTCCCGTAACACGTCACGAAGAGATAGGACTTTGGGAACCTTGCCGCCGGACAAAACATTCATATTTAGAGAAACACGAACTTCAAACTCTGTCAGCTTGAATAGGGACTCCATCAATATTTCAGGATCGACCGCCCGTGATTTTGGCTCTAACACGATGCGAACGTCTTCTGCAGATTCATCACGAATATCGCCAAGCAATGGCAGCTTTCTATTAAACAAAAGCTCCGCAGTTTTCTCGATGAGCCTCGATTTCTGGACCTGATACGGGATTTCCGTAACGACAATTTGGTACCCACCTCGCCCAGTTTCTTCTTTCTCCCAGCGTGCGCGAAGCCTGAAGCCTCCCCGGCCTGTTTTATAGGCTTCGATGATGCTTGCTTCGTCATCGACGATTATACCACCCGTTGGAAAATCCGGCCCTTTGACAAAACTTACAAGCTTGTCGATCCCTGCATTGGGAAATTTAATCAGATGAATGGTAGCCTCACACAGTTCCGCCGCGTTGTGTGGTGGGATGTTTGTGGCCATCCCGACTGCAATGCCCGATGAACCGTTGGCTAAAAGGTTTGGGAAAGCGCCGGGCAGTACAACCGGTTCCTCATCTTCTTCGTTATAAGTAAGACGAAAATCTACCGCATCTTCATCTATTCCTTCCAAAAGCAGCGTTGCGACCTCAGTCATGCGCGCTTCTGTGTATCGATAGGCAGCGGCGTTGTCGCCGTCGATGTTGCCAAAATTTCCCTGGCCATCGATAAGCGGGTAACGTTGTGCAAATTCCTGAGCTAACCGGACTAGGGCATCATAGACAGCCTGATCCCCATGTGGATGAAATTTACCAATTACATCCCCGACAATTCGGGCACATTTTTTAAATCCGGTATTGGGATCAAGGCGAAGCACACGCATGGCGTGCAAAATTCGCCGGTGAACTGGCTTGAGACCATCGCGTACATCAGGCAATGCACGCCCCATGATGGTTGAAAGGGCGTATGCCAAATAACGCTCTTCAAGCGCGCTTTTAAGGTCTACCGGCTCGATACCGTCATCATCGTCAGAGCCTGGAGGAATCAAATCATTTCCCATCGTGTGGAATTAGCGAATACGCCGATTCGTGGCAAGTGTCCGGGTAACCACATGTTAACCAATTCGCACAAACTATTAACGGTTTTTTGGGCCGATTGCTGTAATCATGCTGAAAATTTAGGGGATAACAGTTTGGATGTGAACCAGCTTAGCGGGCTGTTTGTGCCAGCGGTTGTGGGGCTATTTTCAGCCGCATTCATATTCCTTTGGTCTTTCCAACGCGACAGGATACATATCCTGGGCATCGCTGGGTCTTTTGCCCTGTTTACGCTGGCGCTGATGCTTTCCCCTATTTTGCTCACCACCATCACGCCCACAATTGTGTTTGTCGGAAACTGCGCAGTCATTGCAGCCTTTTTGTTGTTCACTTGGTCTGTCTACAAACGGGAGAACAAGCCCACTTCGCACGCTGTAAGTGGGTTTATTTTATTTACTGGTGCTGTCGGCACGTTCTTTACCTGTTGGGCAACGGTAGCGTTTGACACCATAAACATACAGGTTTTCGCAAATACCTCGATGTTTGGGTTTTTATGTGTTGCTGCAGCATCCAGCTTTTTAAGGCATGCGTTTAAGAAGCGAATTGAGAGCGTTTTGTTTTGGTCGATCATGGTTTGCGCTGCCCAGCTTTGGATTTTCGCGGGCGTTACTTTGATGTTCGATGGTGCTTTGAGCACAGAAAGTTTTCGCAATTCCGGGTTTTGGATCGCCATCAATTTAATTGCAGTCAGTTGTGCTGTTTTAACGGCACTTTCTATATTCATGCTTTGTGTTTTTGATGCCTTTGTTAAAGCGCGTAATGAAGCGGAAAAGGATCTCCTTACCGGAATCAACACGCGAAGGGCGTTTGAAGAGCGCGCAAAGATCATGATCTTGAATGCCCATCGCGCAAACCTCCCGGTAAGTATGATTTTTGCAGATATAGACTATTTTAAAAACGTGAATGATCATTATGGACACCCAGCAGGTGACCGGGTGATTGCTTCCTTCGGCAAAATGTTCCCGGATATCATCCGCGAAACCGATATCGCTGGGCGAACTGGTGGAGAGGAGTTTGCGATTATTTTATGGAATGCGGATTGCGTGGTTGCAAAGCTCTTGGCCGAAGCAATGCGCATGAATTTCAGCCAGATGCAAATCGATGGATTTCCACCAGGTACGCACTTTACAGCCAGTTTTGGCGTCAGTGAGATGAGCCCAGGCGAAGAATTGTCTTCGTTATATGAACGATGTGATGCGAATTTGTATCTTGCTAAACGTGGGGGGCGAAATCGCGTTGTCGCTGATGTTGAGGGTGAAGCAGAGCAATTTTATGTGAATGAGTTTGCAGGATAGATCGCGATAGAGATCACCAGCCACCGCCACCACCGCCGCCGCCACCGCCACCAGACGAGCCGCCTCCTGAAAACCCGGAAGAGGATGACTTGGGAACCGGCATAGCGGAAGAAAAGCCAGATTGCATTGAGTCGGTGAAACTCCCCATCGTGTCAGACAGACCCCCCCTCCGAAAATCTGAGCCTCTGTACCAATTTGGCGAATATCCTGCCGCAACCGCACCTGCTGCGACCGCAGCTGCCAACCAGGTTTCAAATGCTCTAGACCAGGGTTTTTCAACACCCAACGCAACCGCATATGGTAGAAGGTCTTCGAAATGCTGTGTGGAAAAGTCCGGGGCGTCAGCCATGTTCATTCGGTCTTTTTCAGCGAGCGTTAGATAAGTCTTCAATCCCTCTATCTCGTCCATACGTTTGCGTCCGAGCGCCGTGGGTGCGCCGAGCAAAAAGAAGAAGAGCACGTTTAACATGACGATGCCGATCACAACGGAAAGGAGCATGGAATGTTGGTTAAAAATGTCCACTGAGGCAACCGCCGCAGCGACACCAGATGAAATGACTGCAAAGGAAATAAACGCTACGGTAACAACCACTTTAATCTTTTGTGCCAATCCGCTTCCTGAAGCAAAACTTCTGGCTATTGAAAAAATGAATGAAGAGATGAATCCGAGGAACGCGCCGCCAAAGATTACGATTGTATACTCTTCTTCCGTGAAGTTGCCGAAGAAAAGGGTCAACGCGATCCCAGCGATCGAGAGTATGACACCCAAAAAAATCCACCCGGCATTCGCTTGATAAAACTTGTTGCGATGTTCTTTTTCGATTGCTGAACTGAATTTGGTCTGTAGAGCTTTCACCTTTCGACCGTTGTCCTTGTCGATACGCATTTGTTCCAGACCACCAGAGCCAATGCTGGACAGGATCGCGGCTTCCCCAACGGGAAGTGGTTCTTCCGGTCGATTGCCGGTTTTGCGAATGATAAGTGTATCGCTTTGAAGAAAGCCTCCCTCCTCCTTATCAAGCGTCACCAATCCTTTGACACCAAGGTTGAGAAGGGCTGCAGAGATCGCGTCAAATCCCTTCCCAGAAAGTCCTTTACGGTGAATGTAATTTACCAATGCAGGTGACATGTTAGATGGGATGTCCCAACGGGGCACAATTGTTCCCGTCGAAGGGTCTCTCCCAACACGCCACCACGTTACGAAGTAAAAAACGCCAACAACCAAAAGCGTCATCACAGCCAGCAAAATATTCTTGTTGTCTTCCCAAAACCATTCGGCTGTTTGTGCTTCAGAGGGAGGGTTGACCGCACCTTTTGGCAGTTTGGCCAGTATTGTTAATCCCTCACCTGGTTTTAAAGTTCTGGTTGCGGTGTACTTGGCTAAGGTTTTACCCGCAATGCGAGCAACGTTAACGGCTCTTTCTGTGGAACCCACCACACCAGTAAAAGCATCGGCATCGGTAAAACTCGATCCTTCCGGTGCTCGCACTTTAGCCGTTGCTTTTTGGATCGGAAAATTCCAGAAATTTCCCGTCGCGTTCCAATAGACTTCATCGTGCGTTTCAAAGAAACGTATTTGACGGGTTGTCTTGTAGACAATTGTATACTCATAGACGCCAGGTTGCAGAAACACATTCTCCTTACCTATGTAAATCCTGATCCGGTCACCCTTGGCCTCAGTGAATGAGTTCTCATCTTGCCCATCGCGTTTGACCGATAAAAGTTCAAATCCAACCCGATGTTTTCTGCCATTCTCGCCTTCAAAGTAGATTGGGAAATCTCGGAAAATCCCTCGTCGAATTTCCTTACCTTCCGCTTTGACCGTTATGGTTTCCGTGACGATGAATGTCCCGTCCTTCTCGACTTCTACAAGGCTGTCGAAACTTCGAATTACCTCGGCTGCGTAACTGATGCCAGCAAATTGCAACAGAATTAGTGTTGCAATTCCATACAGATAAGCGCTTGCTTTGGTAAATTGAATCATGGCGCTAGTTTCCGAAATCTACTTTAGGAACAGCCCGATCAGCGGCATTTTCTATTTCGAAATAATCTGCTTGTGCGAACTTGAAAGTATTTGCAACCAGATTTGACGGAAAGCTTTCGACCCGAACATTTAAATCCCGCGCCGAGCCGTTGTAGTACCGCCGTGACATTTGAATTTCGTCCTCAACATGTTCCAGCGTTTCCTGCAACTCAGCAAAATTCTGGTTGGCCTTTAAGTCTGGATAGGCTTCCGCTAAAGCAAAGAGCTTGCCAAGTGCTTGCCCCAGTAATCCTTCTGCTTGCGCGCGTCCAGCCACATCATCGGCTGCAACCGATTGCGCACGGTTGCGCATTTCAATGACTTCGGTGAGTGTGTCCTGTTCGTGTTTTGCATATCCCTTTACGGTTTCGATCAGATTGGGGATGAGATCAGCCCTCCGTTTGAGCTGTACATCTATACCACTCCAGGCTTCGCGTACCATTTGCCGTGCTTTGACAAGACCGTTGTAAATTACAATAGCGTAGACAACCAACGCTATGACAATAACCAGTGCTACAATATCCATTAAAATATGCTCCTACTAGAATCGTACGAGCATCATTTTACCGCAATCGTGAGAAAAAATGTTGCTGGAATTAAAAAGCAATGCAAACCGGACATTCAGAGCGACTTATAAGTTGTTTACAAACCTTAGTATTTGGCGCCCCGTTGACTGAACATGAGATGTGTTGTTGATTAAAATTTGACTTTCCAGCCAGTTTAACCAGCCTTCTCTCGCAAACGCATCGTCTATCCGCTTATAGGACATGGCCCAGTCAGCAAAACTACGGCTTTTGATTTCTCCTGAATGGAAGACTGAGAGGTTGTGATGTCTCCGGTCTTCTTTGATCCGGGCGAACGTCTGTTCTATCACTTTCTTGTTGCCTTCGATCAATTGAAAAAAGCTCGATCCGTTAAAAACCAAAAGCCCAGTAACATCGTTTTGGGTGTTTTTTTGTCTTGCTTCGGTCAGGATGCTTTCCAACATCGCATTTTCAACGTCGTGTGTTGCGTTACTTGAGTAAACCAATTCGTATAACATTTGCCACGGATCATCAGGTTTGTGATTGTCTAATACCAATGACAATACATGTGTAATTCACAATTGACAATTCAATTTAGCGGAATACCACTGTTACTTAGGTCTAATGATGGTCATCAGATCATATCTTTAGCGAAATGCTCTTTTGAGAAACCGTTCAACTGCTTTTGTGACCTGGGCACTCGTGCCTATCCCTCGAGCAATTGAGCCGTGGGAATACCGTTTTCCATCAAAAAGCGTAACACGGGCGCCTTTTGCACGTAAATCTCCAGCGAAGCCGTTCGCTAGAATTTTGCGGCGCTCATAATTGGAACCTGAATACATGATCATAAAGGGTGGCAAGCCACCCCTTGGGCCTGAGCGAACATAGGTCACGGGGGACCATTTCACCCAATTGGCAGGATTGGACCCAAAGGCTGCTGCATATACCCTTGGTAAACTTCCTCTCAGACTTCCGTAGGCAACCATATCATATGCCTGCACATCATTTGCAACTACGCCTCTAATGGGTCCGGCCAGTCTTTTTGCGGCAACCAGAGAAACTAGATGTGATCCGGCCGAATGGCCCATGATGGCGATTTTCTTTCTATCACCGCCATAGCGCGAAATGTTATTGCGGACCCAATTGATTGATCGAACAACGTCACGAACCTGACCATCAATGTTCGTACGGGGCACGGGCCTATACTGGATTGAAACGAGCATCCACCCTCTCTGAGTGGCAAATTTATCCAGATTGTAGATTTTTTCGCGGGTTCCTTTTATCCATCCGCCGCCATGGACGTAAACGATTACCGGCGCCTTTTTTCCAGGCCGAAAAAGGCCACGAGATTTCACGGAAGCGGGTGCATGAATATCAATTCTCAAACCGCCACCAATAGCCACGCCCCGCGTCACAATGCGATCAGGTTTCTCAACCTTAGAATTTGGTTGGGATAAAGATTGCGCAATGGATGGTTGCGCAGAGAAGGTAGTTGCGGCAACAAATATCGCAAAAACCAGGGAACTCAGGAAAGACTTCATTGTTTGCCCTTGTTGTATCAGCACCCCTTTACAAACTAATTGCTGAAATCAACCGCAATATCAAATAAAAATGCATGCATTTTTATCAAATCAGCCACAAAGTGTGGATTTTTATGCTGATTATTTTTTTTGTCATATTAAATTGCAGATGGAAACTTAAACAATAATATAGAAAGTTGAATTGGATCAGATCGGGAGTCCCAAGAAATGCATCGAATCAAAACAAGCCTAACCGCAGCCTTTGTGGTTTTAGTTTCATCTTCCACGACGGCGCTGGGACAATCTGTAACTGTTGATGAGGTGATGCGCGCCCTGCAAAATGAAATGGCAGAGGTCGAGGGCACATTAACCTTCAGCGCTTCTGATATCAGCCCGGATGGCGATGTAACCATCAATGGCTTTGACCTTTATATCGGTGCAGTTAAACAGCGGATCGTTTTTGATGAGTTGGTTATTGATAATGTCAGAAAAGACACCAGCGGGAGGATTGTTTATGATGGTTATGTTGCGAAGGGTGTGAAACAGACCTTCAGTAATTCCGGTGGCAACAACGGTACGATTTTTTCAGATCAGATCGTGGCGGAAGGAATCACGGTTACGACCAATTCCGCAGACCAAAACCCGCTGTGGAATCTGGATATTCCAAGCGTCAAATACAACAATGCGACGTTCGCAGTAAAAGTTCCTGAAGGCTCTGCGGAGTTTTCGATGCCCGTGATGCGTTTTTCCGGCGTATCGCAAAAAGGTGTCAAAAGTGCCTCGCTAGAAGGCGCGGAAATCAACAATCTCTCCGGTGAACTTGTTCTGGAAAACGGCCAAGGAAAGTTTCCACTGAACGTGGAAAACCTCTCTATCAGCAATTTCAAGCAATTTGGCGGCGAGGGCTACGAGATTGGCGAAATCAAATGGGGTAAAACCACCGCTGAGTTTCCCAATCCTGACGGCCGTACCCAAGTACTTTTTGACGGCTTCGTTGCTAAAAACATTTACGCACCCGATTTGTCTGATCCAAACTCAAAATTGGTGACAGACAAAAAGACGGAAGTGACCATCGGTGCGCTTGAGACACTTATCAATGGAAAACCCGTGTTTAACTGGGTTGGCGGGGGCGGGTTTAATCAACTCGATCCAGCAACCGGTGTTCTTCAGGGGAGCGGCAGCCTCAACAAGATGATGATTGATTTTTCGGCAATACCGGTTCCTCCCAGTGGTCAAAACAATCTGGCGACCCTGCGTAACCTTGGGTATGAGCAAATCACGATGAACATTCTGGCTGGCGGCAAATGGGATTTGGACACAGGCACGCTTGAGATTTCAGAATATGATATCGAAGTGGAAAACGCGGGTTCTATTAAGATGGATGCCCGCATTGCCGGATACACCGAAGATGTGGCGCGGAACATTCAGAAACTCGCAAATGAAGTTAATGCTGAAACCGACCCCCAAGCACAGCAAATCAAAAGCATGCAAATGTTAGCTGCGTTGACAACCTTATCCGTTCAATCGTTGCGACTGAGTGTTGAGGATCAGACGTTGCTCAATAAGGTGGTCAACTATCAAGCAGGTTTGCTGAACCAGGAACCGGAACAAATCACGCAGATTGTTGGTCCAATGGCACAAGTTATGCTTGCGCCTTATAACGTCCCAGAGTTTGCCGCCTCCGTTACGCAAGCGCTGAACACTTTTATGGAAGGCAACAAGACCATAACCGTTACGGCTGAACCGGAAGGCGGATTGGTCTTGACCGAAATCATCGCATTGTCTTCAGGTGTTCAAGCAGGGCAAATCTCACCGGCAGAAATCATCCAGCGCCTTAACTTGAAAGTTGAAACAAAATAGGCTCAAAAACAGGTGCTTAGTGCCGTTTTCTGATGATTAGATTCAGGAAGGACTGGCACTAGTCTTCTTTCTTAGGCATTAACCGAATTCCCAAATCTGCGAGCTGCCCGGCTTCAACATCGCCGGGGGCTCCCATCAACAAATCGACAGCTTGCTGGTTCATCGGGAACATGGTGATCTCTCGAAGGTTTTTTGCACCGAACAAAAGCATAACGATCCGGTCAACACCGGCAGCCATACCGCCATGTGGTGGGGCGCCATACTGGAATGCACGGTAAAGCCCGCCAAACCTTTCCTCTACGGTTGTTTTATCCAAACCAGCGATTTCAAAGGCTTTGACCATTGTTTCAGGCAGATGATTTCGAATGCCACCCGATGCAATTTCGAACCCATTGCAGACCAGATCATATTGATACGCTTTGATCGTTAAGGGGTCTTGGTTGAGCAGTGCGTCCATTCCGCCCTGAGGCATGGAAAACGGATTGTGAGAAAACTCTACCTTTTTGTTTTCTTCATCCCACTCATAGAACGGAAAGTCGACGATCCAGCACAATTCAAATCTGGCTTCATCGATGAGTCCGTTGTCTTCGGCCGCTTTTTGGCGCGCCTCACCGGCAAAGGATGCAAACTTTGCAGGGTCACCCGCAGCAAAGAAAACCGCGTCCCCTAACTCCAGGCCAAGTTGCTGGCGAATGGCTTCAGAACGTTCCTCGCCAATGTTTTTGGCGATCGGACCGGCAGCTTCAAACTTGCCTTCGAGCTCACGCCAGAAGATGTATCCCATGCCTGGTTGATCGTTTTGTTGTGCCCAGGCGTTCATTCTATCACAAGCTTTGCGGCTCCCAGCCCCCTTTACCGGAATGGCCCATACCTGATTTTTTGTGTCCGCATCCAGAATTCCAGCAAATACTTTGAAGCCGGAGCCTCTGAAATGTTCCGAGACATCCTGCATTTCGATCGGATTTCTCAAATCCGGTTTATCAGATCCATACTTTCTGATTGCCTCATCATACGGGATCCTGCGAAATGCCTGTGTAACCGGCTTTCCATCTGCAAAATCTTCAAATACACCCCGCAACACCGGCTCCATTGTGCTCAGGACGTCATCCTGCTCAACAAAGCTCATTTCCAGGTCCAATTGATAGAATTCACCAGGAAGCCTATCCGCTCTTGGGTCTTCATCCCTAAAGCATGGGGCAATCTGAAAATATGTATCGAACCCCGACATCATAATAAGCTGTTTATACTGCTGCGGCGCCTGTGGTAGGGCGTAAAACTGACCATGGTGGATACGGCTCGGCACCAAAAAGTCGCGAGCACCCTCCGGCGAAGATGCCGTAAGGATAGGGGTTGAGAATTCATTAAAACCTGCAGCGCTCATTCGGGTGCGCATGGCCGCAATAATCTGTGTTCGCAGAATGATGTTTTTGTGGAGCGTTTCGCGGCGCAAATCAAGAAATCTGTACCTCAATCTTATGTCTTCTGGATAATCCGGCTCATCAAAGACGGGTAGAGGCAGTTCTGATGCTTTCGATAAGATTTCGATTTCATCTGCAAAGACTTCTATTTCGCCTGTGGGCAATTTAGGATTAATTGCCTCATCGGCTCTTGATTTCACCCTTCCCGAAATCCTGATGACCCATTCTCCACGAACCGATTCGGCCAGACCAAATGCTGCGGAATCTGGATCAGCGACCACTTGCGTAACGCCATAATGGTCTCGCAAGTCGATGAACAGCACACCGCCATGATCTCGCACCCGATGAACCCAACCCGATAGACGGATGTTGGATCCCACATCTTCTTTTCTTAGAGCCTCACAGGTATGAGTGCGATAACGTTCGCTAAGGGAAACAGTCATGAATTTTTCCAAGGGTTTGATTGATCTCGTCGGCAAACTGCCAATCGTCAAAGAAGTCGGGGGGACAAACACATTTCAGCAGCAATTTGTCAAGAGAGACTGCAAACCGTTGTGGGCGTAAACAATGAATTTTCCAGCAGACAATTGCGAGTACTTTGTTTATAGAGGCGCGATGCAAATAATAACTGACACCGAAACATTAGAAAAAGCCTGCGGAAAAGCTGCACAATATTCTTTTTGCACCGTGGATACTGAATTTCTGCGGGAAACTACGTTCTGGCCGGAACTATGCCTGGTCCAGATGGCATCCCCGGACGAAGCCTGGATTATCGATGTTTTGGCGGAAGGCATCGATTTGGCCCCCTTTTTCGCGCTTATGGCCAATACTAATGTCACGAAAGTCTTTCATGCCGCTCGCCAGGACATAGAGATTATCTACAATCTGGCAAATCTGATCCCGCAACCGGTCTTTGATACTCAGGTAGCGGCAATGGTTTGCGGCTATGGCGATTCAATTTCCTATGATCAGCTCGTTTTTAAGATTACGGGTGAACAAATCGATAAGTCTTCCCGTTTTACGGATTGGTCCAAACGTCCTCTGAGCGAAAAGCAGCTAAAGTATGCACTTGCTGACGTGACGTATCTCCGGGATGTGTATTTGTCCATTAAGGCAAGCCTTGAAGAACAAGGGCGCAATCACTGGGTGATGGAAGAAATGGAAATTCTTACCTCACAAACGACTTATGACATGCCGCCTGAAAATGCTTGGCAGAGGTTGAAGATGCGGGTGCGCAAACCACGCGAACTCGCGATCATGAAAAAAGTTGCCGAATGGCGTGAAATAGCTGCACGCCAGAATAACGTGCCCCGGGGCCGGGTTATCAGGGATGACGCAATTTATGATATCGCAGCGCGTGGGCCTTCGAACATGCAACAGCTTGTCAATTTGAGGTCTCTTTCGAGAGGGTTTGACAAACAGCGATACGGGAATGGTCTGCTGAATGCTATCGCTGAAGCGAAAGCTATTCCAGATTCCGAATTGCCACGCTTGCCGAGGCAAAAACAAATGCCCGAGGGATGTGCAGCCGCAACTGAAATGTTGAAAGTGCTGCTGAAACTAACAGTCGAAAGGCACGGCGTTGCAGCGAAAGTTATTGCCACCGTCGATGATCTTGAAAAGATTGCCGCCAGCGATGATGCTGATGTTGCTGCTCTCAAAGGGTGGCGTATGGAGCTTTTTGGCAGACGTGCGCTGGATTTGAAGAATGGGAATATTGCATTGGGTTACAGTAACCGACGGATCGTCGTGATCGACATGAAGGAATAGCCTGTTTTAAGCTTCAGGTGGCGGCCCAAAAAAACCGATGATTTGCGATAGCTGGCCGTTTTCATCGAGTGTTCCAAAGTCAACGCCATTGATCGCGACTTCCCCATTTGGTTGTACAAACCGCCAATTGAACTGAATTTTGCCGTGGTGTTCGCTGAAACCGCTGGTCAACTCCACACGTGCTCCGGGTTGTTGTGCGAGCATGCCACCGATGTGTTGCACCAAAGCTTCCCGGCCAATCGCTTCTGCAGACGGATCTTGATAAACACCATCTTCAGCCCAGGCAAAATGTAGCAATTCACGGCGCTTGGCTTCGTCAGGCTCAAGCCATGCCTCTCCGTATGCTTTAAGAATATCCGCAATTGAAGGCATCAACCTCTCCTTCCGTGAAGATCGTACAATTGGAAAGGGTAAAGGATCAATTCCCAATTACCACTGTAATTTCTTCGTCTAATTCTCGAGCAAGGGCATCCATACGAGACTCGGGCTTTTCTCCAACCATGTCCATCAATGCCTCTGGCACGATCAAAACTAAAGCACCATCTTTGTTTCGTCGAAGCTCAAGTTGGGGCAGCACGCCCTCTACTGCAGCCGAAAACAAGTACAGAACGCGGAAGAACGCAGCCAAAACTCTCGCAATCTTGTTGTTTTCAGCTCCCGTGAGCTTCGCAATTTTCTGGTTTAGGTTCTTTGACCCCAACCCCTGGTATCGATGCAGTGTCACCAGGTAAAGAAACGCCCTGCCCTGATGACTGATCGAATTGAAACCGGCATTGTTGATAATTCCCAGGGTTTGTTCAGCGCGAAAATCAGAAGCAGACCTCCAGGCAATATCTGCCAAGTTACACGCAGCGATCCGCCAACGGCGTTGATTTTCAGTTTCCGTGATGCCAACGGTCTGGAAGGCCCTGTCTGTCCATTCTGCCAATTCCCGACCATGCGCAGGCGAGCGGGCACGCAGGATTGAGAGTTCAGCGGTTGCTTCAAGCAATGCATCTTGTTCACGGGTTTCTTCATCCAGCAATGAATACAGATACCCCTCTCTTAGGCCCACTGCCGACATTGCCACCTCTGTGGCGCCCAGATGCTCAAGCACTTCTGCCATTACCACGGCACCGTATGGCAGGAGGGGTCTGCGGTTTTTGGATATGTCATCAATGTGTTCGAAATCCTGGATAGCGTTGGATGCCACCTTGCGGCAAAATGGGACAAACGCTTTTGACGGCACTGAAAAACCATGAACCACCTCAATAGGATGGCCAGTTTCCAACATGTATAACCGGGCCAGAGAACGCCATGTTCCTCCGACTGCATAAAACGTACTTGATTGACCAGGCCAGTTGATTGCTGTGCTTTTCAAGGTTTTTTGTGCAATGTTTCTTGCCGCTTTCAGGTCATTGCGTGCCATTTCCTGAAGTCTGAGGCTTCCCAGAGGCGTCGTCACACCGTTTGTGGTGTCACCGTTCACCTCAATAAGTTCCATCGAACCACCACCCAGATCACCGGTAATGCCTTCGGGCTTGTAAAAACCAGCCTTGATGCCGAGGGCTGCATATTCTGCTTCCATCCGTCCGGATAACAGCTGGATTTTACTGCCCGTCAGTGCTTCGACTTCGCCAATGAACGCTTCCCCATTTCCAGCTTCCCGGGTTGCGGCGGTTGCCAGAACATGGGTTTCACCAACCCGTAATTGCTCACCCAGCTTTAAAAAACGGCGAATTGCAAGCAAAGCTCTTTGAGAGGCGGCACGGTCCAGCATCCCGTTCTTGGCCACGCCTTTACCCAAGCCGCAGAGTACTTTTTCATTGAACAAAACAGAGGGCGAACGCGTGAGCCCTTCATAGATCACCTGTCGCACTGAGTTTGACCCGATATCGATGATGGCAATCGGAACGCGTTGGCCCAATCGGCCCTGAGCTTCACTTTTGTTATTCGCCTTTAGAAGGCCAGCTATCGATAAACCTCTTCGGCGCATCCGTTTTTAGTGCTTCCCCACGACCAGACAAACTCGGATTTGTCATGAAATATGTCTGACAATTGAATGATTCGCTATCGTCTGCCGGAGTTATCCTACGCGAAGTTCCATCCGGTAGGATTTCCCAACTTAGTTCATTGTCCAGAAGGTTTGCAACCATGATCTGATCCAGGACTTGCTGGCGGACCGTTTCGCTGTCAAGGCGAACCAAGGTTTCAACGCGTCTGTTCAAGTTTCTCGGCATCAGATCCGCGGAGCCGATATACACAATCGATTTTTCGGAGGGAAGCTGCCCGCCATTTCCAAAACAAATGATGCGGCTGTGCTCCAAGAACCTTCCGACAATGGATTTCACGCGAATGTTTTCGGACAGACCAACCACATTTGGCCTAAGACAACAAATACCACGAATGACCAGATCGATTTGAACGCCTGCCTGGCTGGCGCGATAAAACCCGTCAATAATTTCTGCATCAACAAGCGAATTCATCTTTGCCCAGATGTATCCGCCCGCACCAGATTCTGCGTGCGCGATCTCCTGCTCAATATGATCCATCATCTTGTCACGCAAATTCACTGGAGAAATCACCAGGTTTTCCAAGCTGTCTGGTTCGGCATATCCGGTGGTGAAATTGAATACTTTCGCCACATCGTTTGCGATGACAGGGTTGGTCGTGAAATAGGAGAGATCCGTGTATAGGCGGGCCGTAATCGGATGATAGTTTCCTGTTCCAATGTGGACGTAGTTTCGAATTCTCTTTTCTTCGCGCCGCACGACAAGGCTAAGTTTGGAATGTGTTTTCCAGCCGAGAAAACCGAACACCACCTGAACGCCTGCCCGTTCAAGATCACGGGCCCATCGGATGTTGGCCTCTTCGTCGAACCGCGCTTTCAATTCAATGATGGCAACCACGGATTTGCCGGCTTCTGCGGCCTCTATGAGGGCGGCTACGATTGGGGAGTTGTTTGATGTTCGGTAAAGCATTTGCTTTATCGCCAACACATCCGGATCCCGTGCGGCCTGCCGAATAAACTGGACAACAATATCAAAGGATTCGTAAGGGTGATGGACCAAAATGTCTTTCTGACGGATTGCAGCAAAACAATCGCCATTGTGCTCGCGAACCCGTTCGGGAAAACGGGCTGAAAACGGAGAAAATTTAAGATCCGGGCGCTCGGAGGCTACAATCTCGGATAAGTTGTTTAGCGCCAAAACCTCTCCAACTATGGCATCCTGCATACCATCGACATGCAATTCCGAAAGAACGAACTCTCTTAAATTTTCCGGCATATCGCTGTCAGTTTCGACCCGTATAACCGTTCCGCGCCGCCGGCGTTTCAATGCCGTTTCAAAAGTAAGCACCAAGTCTTCCGCTTCTTCCTCAACCTCCAGATCGCTATCGCGAATGACGCGGAAGTTTCCAGCCCCTTTGATGGCATAGCCGGGAAACATGGTTTCAATAAATCGCTCGATGACTTGTTCGATCCGAATAAAGTGGAATTGTCTACGTTCCCTTCGTGGCAGTTGAACAAACCGCTCTATTCCGGCAGGAAGGCGTATAAACGCGATCATGGAATGCTCGTCAGATGCGCGTTCAAGCTCAAAAATCAATGCATGCCCAAGATTGGAAATGAATGGAAAAGGATGTGCCAGATCCATAGAAAGTGGCGTCAGGATTGGGAACATATTCAGGATAAAGTGGTTTTCTAACCATTTATCCTCTTCTTCATCCAATTCGTCAGGGGTAAGGATGAAGATACTTTCTTCGACGAGTTCCTGCTGGAGTTCTTCCCAATACAATTGTTGATCGCGCTGCAAGACGCTGATTACAGAGTTGAGTGCTTCTAATTGTTCGCGAGGGGTCAGGCCATCATCAGAACGCGCTTCAACATTTTGAACCATCTGGTTGGTAAGCCCCGCGACACGGACCATAAAAAACTCATCGAGATTACTGGCCGAAATGGAGATAAACTTTACCCGTTCAAGCAAAGGGGTTTTCGGGTTTCTTGCTTCCTCCAGGACTCTTCGATTGAATTCGAGCCAGGAAAGTTCCCGGTTCTCAAACCTGCCAGGATCGCTGAATACGTCGTCCTCTGTCGAAAAAGTATTTTCCGTCAGCAAGCCTTCAATTGGGGTGTTCGTAACCGTGTTCATTCTTCTTCATTACCACAGTTCAATGCGTTTTGGATTACTTATGCCTCTAAAGTGCTGACGTTGGTTAATCCAATCAAATGGCACTTTGATGAATTATCTATTGCATTCCCAGGTTTTCAAGGACTTTTGCGGCAAGAGCTCTGGAGACTGGAGATTTGCCAGCCAGTGCTTCTGAGTCAATCGCAGCAACCAATGCCGATGCCGTTTCCAGAGAACGCTCCATCCGCAAGACACAGTAGTCAACCACCTTTTCATCGATCATCAATTGACGGTCAGCAAAAAGCTTAATGATTACCTGTTTTAGCAACAGATCATCTGGCTCCAAAAGTTCAATGACTTGTGTGGCGCGCAATCGGGATAAAAGATCTGGCAATGTGACGCGCCATTGGGCGGGCCAAGTGCGTGATGTGATGAGGCAATAGGTGTCTGCTTGTCTTACCATATTCAGCAGGTGAAACAGAGCTGTTTCATCAAGTTCGTCTGCTCCGGCATCTTCTAGTACGATGCAACCCTGCGCATCTACACAGTCTTTGATTGCATTCATCCGGTCTGTTAGTTCTGAAGCCTGACACATCATGCCGCCGGTTTTTGACACCCAAACCTTTGCAATATGTGTTTTTCCCGAACCAACAGGCCCTGCCAAGACTGTCGTATTGCCAGGCCAATCTGGCCAGGCGTCGATCATCGCAATTGCAGTTGCATTTGCAGGACTTTCAATCAGATCTTCCCTTTGTGCTGCAGGCTCAAGGGAAAGATCAAATGGCAACTGTGCAGAAGCATCCAAGGGTGACTTGCTCATTACTAAACAGCCTCAAATAAGCTTTCCAACTAATTCGTGGTCTTACCCGTCGTTTTTTGCGCCGGTTTGGCTTTTGGAGCGGGTTCACCGCTGTATAACTCGCTTTGGAGATATTGGCTAATACCAAATCGGGTGACAACGCCAACCGCAGCGGCGGCGGGTACAGCCACAAGCATGCCCGTAAATCCGAACAGCGAGCCGAAAGCAAACAAGGCGAACATCAACCATACCGGATGCAGCCCGACCCGCTCACCAACAAGTTTGGGTTGAAGAATGTTTCCCTCAATGAACTGGCCCATCATAAATGTCAGTGCCGTGAGCAGGATCGGAAGCCACTCAGGCCAAAACTGTACAAGAGCAACCCCAACGGACAGGAGAAATCCTACAATTGAGCCAACAAAGGGAATAAACGAAATCAGGCCTGCAAAAAGACCAATCAACAATCCAAAGTTTACGCCTATGATTGTGAGGCAGGCTGCATACAGCAATCCAAGGATCATGCAAACTGTGCCCTGCCCTCTTACAAACCCGGCAACCGCGTAGTCTATGTCTTTGCAGATTCCTCGAATGGTGTCGCGGTGCTTTAGCGGCAACCAACTGTCGATCCGTTCAACCATATGATCCCAATCGTACAAGAGATAAAACGCGACAACTGGCGTTACGACCAATAGGGACAAGATGTTCAAGAGCGATTTACCAGAGGCCCAAATCTGCTGCACAACGGTTGCAATCCAACCGGCTCCCTCCGAGACGAGTTTGTTAAGATTGTCCTGGAGTGATTTTCCCTCAACACCGATTATGTCCCTCAACCAAGTACTCTCGGTAGAGGCTACCAATGACTGGAGTTGGCTCACGAGCTCAGGAAGTCTGCTCAAAAAACCAGTTATTTGATTTGCAAGGATTGGCACCAGAACCATGAGAAACAGCACAAACAACAAAATGAACAAGAACAGAATGATACAAGTTGCTATCAGCCTGCTTGCACCGAGCTTTTCTATCCGGTCTGCAACCGGATCAAGAAAGTATGCAAGGGCCATGCCTGCGATGAATGGCAAAAGGATATCCGAAAAGATGAAAAGGAAGCCAAGAAAAAAGACCAGCGCGACTAGCCAAAAATATACCTGGTTTCTTACCTTTATCCTCAGACTATCGTCCATCCGGCACTCCCTAACAGTCAATGTGTGTGTTACTGAGTTTGCAGATTCTCAGGTCGCTTACAATCTACGGGGGGCAACGTGTCTTCGTCAAACGACAATATAACAAACGGGCTGAATTATGCAGATGCGGGTGTTGATATCGATGCAGGTAATGCATTTGTTGATGCTATCAAACCGGCGGTCAAATCCACGGCTCGTGCCGGTTCGAATCCTGATATCGGAGGCTTTGGCGGTCTGTTCGATATCGCTGCAACCGGATTTAAAGACCCGGTTTTGGTCGCCGCAAATGATGGGGTCGGGACGAAACTGAAAATTGCGATTGAGTCGGGAATTCACAATACCGTCGGGATCGATCTGGTGGCAATGTGTGTCAATGATCTTGTCGTACAGGGTGCAGAACCGCTTTTTTTCTTGGATTATCTCGCCACCGGGAAACTTGAACTCAGCGATGCAACGCAAATCATAGAAGGCATTGCCGAAGGCTGTCGCCAAGCCGGCGCCGCTTTGATCGGGGGAGAAACAGCAGAAATGCCCGGTATGTACGCGGGCAAAGACTATGATCTTGCGGGTTTCGCCGTTGGGGCTGTTGAGCGGGATGCAATCTTGCCTTCCAGTAACCTTGCAGAAGGTGATGTGATGCTTGGACTGGCTTCTTCGGGGCTTCATTCCAACGGATTCTCACTGGTCCGCAAAGTTGTGGAAATGCAAAGTCTCAGTTGGGAAAGCGCTGCACCTTTTGACACGGATCAATCTCTTGCACGTGCATTGCTGGAACCCACAAGGATTTATGTCCGGGCGCTTCTCCAAGCCATCAAAAAAACGCAAGGTGTAAGAGCACTTGCCCACATAACAGGCGGCGGATTTACGGAGAACATTCCCAGGGTTTTACCATCTGGACTTGGTGCAAGATTGAACCTCGATGCCATTGCAGTTCCCAATGTATTCGAATGGCTGCAGAGTGCGGGCGGGATTGCGGAAAGTGAGATGCTGCGTACGTTTAACTGCGGGATAGGGATGATTGTGATTGTCAGCCCGGAACATGCAGACGAAGTGAAAGGTGTGCTTAGCGATCAGGGCGAACGCATTTCGGTTTTAGGTGAATTGACAAAAGACAAGCCCGGTGAAGTTGTGTTTGAGGGGTCGCTAAACAGTTGAGTAAAAAACGCAAAAAATTGGCGGTTTTCATCTCCGGTCGCGGTTCGAACATGGAAGCTATTCTCAATGCAACCAAACGCGCAGATTTTCCGGCAAAAATTGCGGTTGTAATTTCTGATAATCCGGAAGCAGAAGGACTGGAGCTGGCGCTCGCTCACAACATAGACGCTTTCGCGTTTGCCCGATCAGATTATTGTTCAAAAAGTGAACACGAGGCAGCGATCATCGAAGCCGTAGACGCTTGCAATGTCGATTTGGTTTGTCTGGCAGGATATATGCGGATTTTGTCCCCGGAATTCACCGATCGATATAAGAGTAAGCTCATCAACATACACCCCAGCCTTCTGCCCAAATTCAAAGGGTTGAACACGCATGCCAGAGCCATTGAAGCAGGCGAAACGGAACACGGCTGCACAATTCATTATGTTAATTCTGAGATGGATGGTGGAGAGATCATCGCCCAATCGAGTGTGCCCATCTTACCAGACGACAGTCCCAAATCCCTTGCAGCGCGGGTTCTAATAGAGGAACATAAACTTTATCCAAAGGTGATTGAGGCGCTTTGCAGTCATTAATCTTACAAAAAGAGAGCTTTTCAAGGTTTCCTTTCTTGACCTGCCCCACCAAATGATCGAATTTAACTGAGGTCTTTACAGGAGAATTGCAGATGAAGAACGCATTAATGCTAGCAACGGTTCTTGGCGTCTTGGGAACGGGTGTTTACGCCGCGCCTTCTTTTGCATTGGAGACGTTTCCTGCCTGCACCTCTGACAAAGTTCTGAGAAAACTCGTGAAGCGTTTTAACCAAACCGAGAAGATTTATTGGGAAGAACGTGGGTTAGAGCTACAGGATGTTGCCAACCCGCACAACCATGCAACCAATCCATTTGAAGACTCCCCAATCAACCGCCATTATTGTCATGGTGACGCTGTATTTTCGGATGGCAGATCGCATCGCATCCACTATTTGATTGAGGAAGGCGCGGGTCTTGCCGGGTTCACCTGGAATGTTGAGTATTGTATCCATGGATTGGACCCGTGGCGGTATTATGACGGGCGTTGTCGCGTGCTGAGTCGCGGAGGCCACTACTGAAGCTTTAGCGTATGTATCTCTCGTTATGATGTAGCAGGTTCTCATGCTTGGTTTCATAACTTGTGTAGCCATAGCTGACGCTTGAGTTTTGCACGGGCTCGTCTTCAAGTGCAAAAGCGGCCATGAACGTTGCTGAAGTGCCCATGCCCAGTTTCTGCTCTTTTAGAATTACAGAAGATCCAGGGCCGCCGGAGTCTGCGGGAATCAATTGGCTCACCAGCGCCAGTTGAACCGGAACAACAGGTTTAGCGACCGTTCTTGGTGTCGGAATTGCTACGCTCGTCAATTTCACGGTTTTGCGCTTCCCTAAATCAACCGTGTAGGAGACCTTGAAGCGGGTAATCGGTTTGGGTTCAGAAACCTGTGCGGTCAGGGTTTTTTGGCTCCCTGCCGGCAAGGGAACGAAGGGGGCCAATTCGTTGAATGGCCAGGCTTTTTCAAACTGCGTGATTGTGAGGCCGGTCGCGTTCACGTCAATGTCTGTCGGCGTGCCTTTAACGCGGTAAAGACACTTACGTTTGTTGCAGTTTACATGCGAAGAAAACTGCCATAGCGCGTAAGACTGCCAGTTTCCCATTGGAAAAACGCCACGGATGTCTGTTTTGTATCTCGCATACCAAAGTGGAAGCCGCGAAAGAAGGGGGAACTCGTCGCGCCTTGCGGCGATGCGACTTGCTGTGTTGTGATTGGTGTAAAGCACCGGATAACGACCCAGCCTGTGTTTGATATGGCGCGCAAAAATCTCTGCGTCCTTGAAAGAAATCCACTTTTCCGGATCATCGTGCTCAATATCAAGCGCGATGAGTTCATCGGGTAGAGGTTGTGCGAAATCTATAAAATGGTTGGCTTGATCAATCGGATTTCCGGGCCGTCCGAGGTGATACGCGCCCCATTTCAGGCCCAGGTTTTTAGCGGCAGTCTTTCGTGTATGATACAATTCGCGTTTCAACCAGTAATTCTGAAACGTCTTTTTGCACAAGACCAGTTCGGTCTCGTTGGGCATGCGGCAATGATAGGGAGGTGGCAGACCGTCGCTTGATTTCCCGATAAACGCCCTGATTTGTTTATTTTTTGCGACTTCCGGCCAATCGATTGGGTTACGTTCATAGGCGTCCAAAACCAGCGCCTGATCAGACTTTTTCCATGGCACAAGGAAGTTCCCAGCCAAGGCTTCAGTCTGTATGGATACCATCATCAGAACAGGAACCAACAAGCTCAGCTTGTTAAGCACCCGTTTCACCCATTGGCGTTTATGCCCATTGCCCTGTTTGCTCATTGTCTCAAACCCGATTCATGACAGGTTAGTGCGTCATGGTTAATGAAACATGACAATACCATCCTGTGCACCCTACATCACTTGGGACACTAATCGTGAATTTCGACTGGTTTAGGGCAAAAACAAAACAGAATTGAGCTTTAGTATCTGAAACCAATACCCAAATTCAGAGACTGATCCTGAAACTCAATGCTGTTGGCGGTTGGATTTCCCAAAGAGTAACGCTCATCCTGGTAGTCTGAAAAGCCGTATTCCAACCGTGCTGTAAAACTGTCTGTTAGTTGCGTTTCCCAACCCGCTCCTACTGTATATCCACCCAAGGTCTGTGAGTCCGCGCCTGTCAATGCCTGGGCATCAACCGATGTTACCGCAAGTCCTGCAAAACTATAGATCACCGATTGATCAAATGCATAGCCAAGGCGGGCCCTGAGTGAGGCTTCCCACTCTTGTTCAACGGTTACACCTGCGGATGACCCATCAGTTTCAGAATATGCACCTAATGCTTCCAAGCCAGTGACGACATTGTTTTCAAACTGCCAGTTATAACCCGTATAGGCTCCGATTTTACCGCCCTCACCATCAAGATCGGATCCGTCCACTGTTGCACCGTCGGCGGAGAACCAACTGTATCCACCATAAACGCCAAGGTATAAACCGCCCCATTGACTGGTATCAATCGGCACGTCCGGTGCTTGAGGAATTAACGGCTCTTCTTCAACCGCATCAGCGGAATTGGCAGCACCGTTTCCAACTACGAGCCACATTCCAACCAAGATCACCCTGGCAAACACTTTTTGCATGATTCCGTCCCTTTCCGCGCAATGCCCCGCCAAGATTCAATTCTGGTGGTAAATTGCGGCAATCAATGAAGGGAAAGGTGGTCTTTACGTGACAACTTTATGTCCTGACACATTGGTGCCAGTTTGGAAAAACATTTTGACCACCCCTAACAATGGGGAATAGCCGTGACTATATGCGGTTGAATAATTTAATCAAATCCCGCCAATTATTCAGATTCACCTATGATTGATTTCTTCCTCCTGGTGCTTGGACTCATTGTACTTGTGATCGGGGGAGATATGCTTGTTCGCGGTGCTGTCGCGATTGCTGAGCGTCTGATGATACCCCCACTGATTATTGGTCTGACCATCGTCTCGCTGGGGACATCCGCTCCGGAACTGTTTATCTCCGTACAAGCAGCACTGGCGGGATCCGGGGGTTTGGCGATCGGCAACGTTATTGGTTCAAACATTGCCAATGTGCTTCTTGTTTTAGGCGTTCCGGCGCTCATTCACACCCAGAATTGCGAAGACAAAAAGATTGGACGAAACGTCCTTATAATGGTCGGTATCACCGTTGTCTTCATGGGGATGCTCGCGAAGGGAAGCATGGGGCGGTTTGACGGGTTTATTTTAATCGTCCTGCTTGGACTGTTTTTGTTTGATCAATACCTCTCTGCAAAACGTCGGAAATCGGAGGAAATTCATGATTATCATGATGATGTTCCCGCGCTTCCAAGCAATCTAGTCACATCAATTGGCCTTTTGATCGGTGGCGTAATTTTACTTCCTTTGGGCGCTTGGCTTACCGTGGATGCGGCCCGGGCGATTGCCAGCAGTCTTGGCGTATCTGATGAAATCATCGGACTGACAATCGTTGCGATTGGAACTTCTCTTCCAGAGTTGGCTGCTTCCTTAATGGCCGTGTTGCGGGGATCTTCAAGCGTTGCAATTGGAAATGTCGTGGGATCGAATGTGTTTAACATCGCAGCGATCATGGGGATAACAACTTTGATCACAGGTATCGAAGTCAGTGACCACCTGATCTATGTAGATATGTGGGTCATGTTGGCGGTCTGTTTGTTGTTGGGCTGGCTGGCCTGGTACAAAAAACAAGTCAGCCGCAGGAGCGGCTTACTCATGCTCGCCGCCTATACGCTCTATTTGGGTGCAGCATTTTTAAATTAGGGTTCGAATGATGAAGACAGCACTTGTCACCGGCGGCGCAAAGAGAATTGGTGCAAGCATTGTCAAAGACTTGGCCGATCATGGCTTCAATGTTGCAATCCACTCGGTATCTTCAAAAAAATCCGCACAAGAGCTCTGTGAATTCGCACTCAACGCCGGCGTAAATGCCTGTGTCGTCACAGGGGATTTGAGAGAAACCAAAACAGCAAAGAAAGTTTTTCACACGGCAGTAGAAAATCTTGGTCCGATCGATCTGCTTATCAACAATGCGTCTATCTTCAATGATGACCGCGCAGACGTGTTTGATGAAGATGCGTGGGATACGCATTTTGATATCCACCTAAAAGCGCCTGCGATCTTGGCTGCAGAAATGGCATCTCAAGCCATGCCTCTGGGATTGATCGTGAACATCATTGATCAACGGGTGCTAAGACTGAACCCCAATTTCTTCTCCTATACCCTTTCCAAATCAGCTCTGTGGACGGCAACCCGCACGATGGCAATGTCCTTTGCCCCTCGGATACGGGTCAATGCGATTGGCCCGGGGCCTACCCTCAAGAATGCGCGGCAAGCGCCGGAAGACTTCCAGAAACAACAGGACGGCCTGCTTTTGAAACAGGGGCCAGACTTATCTGAATTTGGTGCCACAATCCGATACCTCTATGAGAATAGATCCATCACAGGACAACTCATCGCGTTGGATGGCGGGCAGCATCTTGCCTGGGAAACGCCTGACATTGTCGGAATTGTCGAGTAAATCTCGATATCCGATTAAAAAAGCTGCATTGTAGTTGCATGAAGGAATCAACGGTCAAAAACATCAGACTGGCGGCAACCACCGGAAAATCCTCCGAGATTGTCTGGGAGGAATCCTCTGTTCAGGATACAGGCAAGTCCGGCGTTGAGCTTATCAGTGAGTTTGTGAAGCATCTTCCAAATGCCCCTGGCGTCTATCGCATGTTTGATGCTCAAGGTGACGTTCTTTATGTGGGCAAAGCAAAATCCCTCAAAAAGCGTGTTGCATCCTATGCCAAGCTGGGTGGGCATACCAACCGAATTGCCAGGATGATCCGGGAAACCGTCAATATGGAGTTCGTCACAACCCATACTGAAATGGAAGCGCTTTTACTGGAGGCGAATCTAATCAAGCGGTTACGCCCGAAGTTTAATGTTTTGCTGCGGGACGATAAAAGCTTTCCTTACATCGTGATCAGCGATGATCATCCCTCTCCCGGCATCTTCAAACACCGGGGCGCGCGCAGCAAAAAGCGGACGTATTTTGGGCCATTTGCATCAGCGGGCTCGGTCAATCGAACTCTGAATGCCATGCAACGTGCGTTTTTGGTGCGTACTTGCACGGATTCTGTATTCGAAAGTCGCACAAGGCCTTGTTTGTTGTATCAGATCAAGCGGTGCGCAGGTCCATGTACCGGTGAGATTTTGTCAGAGGACTATGCAAGGCTGGTAAGAGAGGCAAAAGACTTTTTGGCAGGAAAAAGTTCACAGATGCAAACTTCGCTAGCCCGCCAAATGCAGGCCGCGTCTGAAGAATTGGATTTTGAACGGGCCGCTGTTTACCGGGATCGGTTATCCGCCCTATCTCATGTGCAAAGCCATCAGGGTATTAATCCAAAGTCTGTGAACGAGGCCGATGTGTTTGCTGTCCAACAGAAAGGCGGCATGACGTGTATTCAGGTTTTCTTTTTCAGGACCGGTCAGAACTGGGGAAACCGTGCTTATTTTCCCCGTGCAGATAAAGCAATTGAACCGGGTGAAGTGTTAGGTGCGTTTCTGGGGCAGTTTTATGATGACCGCCCCTGCCCGAGGCAGATATTGCTCTCCCACGATACGGGTGAGTTGGCATTAATGAGCGAAGCGCTTTCTATCAAAGCTGAACATAAGGTGGAACTGATTGTTCCCAAACGTGGGGAAAAACGCGAGTTACTGGATCATGTCTCGCAAAACGCCAGAGAAGCACTTGAGCGCAAGCTGGCGGAAACGTCCACACAATCAAAACTTATGAAAGGTTTGGCTGACGCTTTTGCGCTGGAGACAACACCCAATCGGATTGAGGTCTTTGACAATTCCCATATCATGGGGACGAACGCTGTTGGAGCCATGATCGTCGCTGGCCCGGAGGGGTTTGCAAAAAATCACTACCGAAAATTCAATATCAAGTCGGAGGATCTTGTTCCTGGCGATGACTATGGGATGATGCGTGAAGTGATGACCCGTCGATTTTCCCGATTGGTGAAAGAGCATGGATTGCCTGAAGAGCAAGAAGTCCCGGAGGGAGAAATCGGCGTGTGGCCGGATTTACTTCTGATTGATGGGGGGATCGGACAGTTGAATGCCGTGTATGACGTCTTGGCGGATATGGGGCTTGAAAAATCGATTCCGATGGCCGGGATTGCCAAAGGTCCGGATCGGGATGCTGGCCGGGAGAAGTTTTTTATGAAAGGCAAACCGTCTTTTATGCTGCCTGAAAGGGATCCAGTTCTATATTTTGTCCAGCGATTGAGGGATGAAGCACACAGGTTTGCGATCGGATCCCATCGCGCTCGACGCAAAAAAGAGATGATTAGGAATCCTCTCGATGAAATTGCTGGTATTGGGCCTGGGCGGAAACGGTCTCTTCTTCATCATTTTGGGACAGCCAAAGCTGTTTCTCGTGCAGCACTCAGTGATTTGAAAGAGGTTGAGGGCATTTCGGAACAGATGGCCCAGGCAATTTATGATCATTTCCACTAATCCTGAAAGAAACCCATTGAATTTTCTTCTGGTTTCGGCTTTGTCTTCGGTATGAGTGAGATTCAAAAAGATAAACCGGCATTGCTCTACAGCATCCCCAACATGCTGACGTATGGCCGTATCATTGCCGTACCGCTTGTTGCTGTTTGCTTTTACCTGGAAGGCAAGCTTCAATCGTCAGATTTTGCGCGGTGGTCGGCGCTCGCAATTTTTACGGTCGCGAGCTTGACTGACTTTCTGGATGGGTATCTTGCGCGCATTTGGCAGCAAACGTCCAATATCGGACGAATGCTGGATCCGATTGCAGACAAGCTTCTTGTGGCAACTTGCTTGCTGCTGCTGGCCGCAGACACGGACAAAACCATCGCCGGTTGGTCTTTGTGGGCAGCAATCATCATTCTGTGCCGTGAAATTCTCGTGTCGGGGCTTAGGGAGTACTTGGCAGAACTGAAGGTAAGCGTACCGGTTACCTGGATTGCGAAGTGGAAAACCACCATACAAATGCTTGCGATCGGCTTTTTGCTGGCCGGTTCCGCCGGCGACAAGCTGTTTGCCTACACAACCCAGACCGGGCTGGTCTTGCTATGGATTGCGGCCATCATTACACTCTACACAGGGTATGATTACTTCCGGGCAGGAATGCGCCATATTATCGAATAGGAACACTCGATGAAACTTGTCTATTTTGCATGGCTGCGGGAGCGATTGGGCGTTGATGAGGAACAGGTTGTGTTGCCGGAACATGTAAAAACGGTAGGCTCTCTCTTTGAGTGGCTGAAAAACCGCAATGAGACCTTTGCAGATGTGTTCGAGCACGATGCGATCATTCAGGTTGCTATCAATCAAAAACATGAGCGAAACCGGGATGCAGCGATTACCGAGGCAAGCGAAATTGCTTTGTTCCCACCGATGACAGGTGGGTAACATGAAATGGTTGAACCGTATGTAAAAACCCAGACTGAAGACTTCGACATCGACGCCGAAATCAAAAGGGTTGTTGCAAACAACAAGAACATCGGTGCTGTTGTCACATTCACTGGGCTTTGCCGGGATGAAGAGGGCCGACTTGCCTCTCTGGAGCTTGAACACTATCCGGGGATGGCGGAAACAGAGATTACACAAATTGCCCAAGACGCAATTGATCGATTTGGTCTAGATGGCATTTCGGCAGTCCATCGCTATGGCAATATATTGCCAGGTGAGAACATCGTGTTGGTCATTGCGGCGTCAAAACATCGACAATCTGCTTTTGATGGTGCCAATTTTTTGATGGATTTTCTCAAAACTCGAGCTCCCTTCTGGAAAAAGGAACACGGTGAAAATGGTCAACCCGGGGATTGGGTTGATGCCATAGATAGCGATGATGATGCGCTTGAAAAATGGAAGGCCTGAAGTGTTTTACCAATCCAGGCCTTTCCAGGCTTCCGATGGAGGGCTTCGGAATTATGTTTCTATTCAGGCGGTTACGGGCCCTTCTTCTTCCTTGTGCAACCCAACAACCACAAGCACGGTACCGCCGAGGAACCAGTAGTAGTAAGCATCAAGGCCACTAAAGCCCAAGAAGATAGGGGCTGCTACGAACAATACGCCGACCAGCAAATCAACGGTAAGATGTATTTTGTATGACAGCACCCTGTACACACCGAGATGGTGGTCTGTTAGAACCGTCAATATAAAGGCTGCAACGCCGGTGGCTGCTGACAGCCAGAAGGCCAACGGGTTCGAGGTTCCAAGGCCCAGTAAAAAAGGCATCAGAAAAAGTCCGATTGCGACCGGGTAGTCCAGATAGGCATGAATTGTTTTTGTGACAAAACGCATAATGTATTTCCTTTCAATGTTGCTGGTCTTTGCCAGCGGTACTCAAATTTTTGATGATTGACGCGCCTCCCTCGCCGAAACAGATGCTTGGCTTTTGAGTGCTTTGAAGGTGCTAAAACCGATTTCAACCTCGGATTGTGCAGGTTTGTTTCTTATGTTTTGACCTTTGGCGGCATGGGCACGGGTTGGTTTTCCCAGATCCTTAAAATGCACTGGCATATCATCCGGTGCGCCCATCAAAGCGGGGCCAAAAGAAACACCAACCGTCAAAGTCGAACCTCTAAGAAGCATTGAATTTATCCTTCAAATCAAGCGCGGGCAATTTCACCACACCGCCAATTTAGGCACTTATTTTGAAGTTATGTATGATAGAAATCGCCGATTTCTTGATCGATCGTACAATCATTTGCGTAATCGAGTAATCGGACTTATTCTAATTTTGAAAGCCCCGGAGAATGCATAATTATGGATTTGATCAGCGATATCCTGTCTCGTTTACAGATGGTAGGAACTTTATATTTCCGGACATCTTTTACTGCACCGTGGAGCATTGGTGTGCCGTCGTTTGAAAATGTTGCCCGTTTCCACTTTGTACACAAAGGAAGGTGTCTTGTTAGAGTGAAACGGAGCAAGGCGCCGGTTATTCTGGAACAAGGTGACCTTATCATCATTACCAAGGGTGCGGCGCATACGCTGTTTTGTGATCTTCAGACAGAAGTCCCTGTAACAATGCTTGATCAGGTCGTTGAGCAATCCGGTTTTACCGGAAGCGGCGCCCTTGTTTATGGAGAACTTGGGGCAGATCATGAAACACAATTGGTATGCGGTCATTTTGCCTTTGCAGATGATGCAAAGAACTTACTTATTGATTCGCTTCCCTCGCATATTCACATTCGAAATTACGGAGAAGCAGCCGGAAACTGGATGGAAAACACACTTAAACTCATCGGAACCGAGGCTGGTCGGGAAAAAATGGGGGGCGATCTGATAGCCATGAAAATGTCTGAGATTATTTTTGTTCAGGCACTCAGGGCGTACATTCAGTCGACCGGGTCAGACAAACCGGTTCTTGCCGGTTTTGCAGATCCAAAACTCTCTCGCGCGTTGGCCGCGATACACAAGGAACCCGGAAAGTCCTGGACCCTTGAAAGCTTGTCCGAAATTGCTGGAATGTCCAGGACTACTTTTTCAAACCGGTTTTCAGAACTGATGACCGTGACCCCGCTTTCCTATATTACAGATTGGCGCATGCAGATCGCCCGACAGCTTTTGAGCGAAACTGAAACACCGATCATTCAAATAGCAAAGGAAGTGGGCTATCAATCAGAAGCGGCTTTCAGCAGGGTCTTCAAGAAATATGCAAATGCCGCTCCGGCGAGCTATAGAAGAGCAGCACGGCGTTGAAAATTAATTGATTTGGTCATTTTTGAACCACTTTTGCCAGCATATTAGGCCGAATAATCGCAACTACGGAATTCGAAAATGACGAAACACTTTTTTAGAAAATCAATGATTGCTTGCCTCGCAACCCTCGGGATTTCCGCTGCAACCATTCCTGCCTCTGCCATTGAAGCCCGTATCGAAGTTGGCACGCTTACCTGTGATGTTGAAGGCGGCGCCGGGTTTATTTTAGGCTCGAGCAAGGACATGACGTGTAACTTTGTTGGCGTTGATGATTTCCGTGAAAATTATGTCGGTAACGTGAAGAAATTCGGCATAGATATCGGTGAAACGCAGCGCACAACGATCACTTGGATTGTGTTTGCTCCGACCACAGAACTGGAAGCTGGAGCCCTTGAAGGGACTTATGCCGGTCTTTCAGCTGAAGCAAGTCTCGGCGCTGGTCTCGGTGCTAATGCAATGTTAGGTGGATTTGATCAATCGATTGCACTGCAACCCTTCAGTGGTCAGGTTCAGCAAGGATTGAACATCGCTGCCGGTATTGGGACGATGACGCTTCGTAATCCCTAATATCGAGATAGGATTTTCAGACGGCAATACGCTGTTTCGTCGCTATGCTTTACAAAATATTTACGCCCACCGCCTAGTCTGTGGTTTCGGCTCTGCGCCATTCGGTATGGCGTAGATTTGACGACAGATCAGGCAACTGGAATGGATAAATCCCGGGCATTCCTCATGCCCTGGAGCGGGGCGAAATGGACTTAGATCTTGAAAACAACGGGTGGGCTGAGCTTTTCAACAAAGGCCCGGTTTGTATGTTTTTGCAGCTTAACAACGCTGGCGAATGGCCCATTGTGAAAATCACTGAAAATGTGAGGAATTTGACGGGATGGTCAGATCAAGACTTTCTCGATGGATCGGTAAGTTTTTCAGCCCTTGTTCACCCTGATGATCGGGCAATCGTTGGTGCTGCGCATGATGCCTGGATAGATCAAAATGATGGCGATACGCTTAATGTCGATTACAGGATTGTTGGCAAGACTGGTGAAACCAAGCACGTCACCCAACACGCACACCTGATTAGGAACGATGTGGGGGATGTAACACATTTTGTCGGATACATTCTGGATGTAACCAACCATCATTTGACGGTCAAAGAGAAAAAAGCCGCGGAAAATGCCGACCGGGCAAAATCTGAATTTCTTGCCAACATGAGTCATGAGATCAGAACGCCCATGAACGGCGTTATGGGTATGGCAGAATTGCTCGCGAACACAGAGCTTGATGCAAAGCAACAGATGTTCACCGATGTCATCGTCAAATCTGGCACTTCGCTGCTGACGATTATCAATGATATTCTCGATTTTTCGAAACTGGACGCAGGACAGATGGAACTTGATCCTGCTCCCTTCTGCCTTAGCGAAGCGATTGAAGATGTTACAACGTTGGTGTCAGCCAAGGTTGAGGAAAAAGACTTAGAACTCATCATGCGTATCGACCCGGAATTGCCGGATATGTTGGTTGGCGATGCGGGCAGAATTCGACAAATAATCACCAATCTTGTGGGTAACGCGGTTAAGTTTACTGAAAAAGGGCATGTCTACATAAACGTTATGCCGATTGGGGTTTCAGATTCAGACACCCAAAATTTCAGGATCGAAATTAGTGACACTGGCATTGGCATTCCTCAAGTTGATCTGGAAAAGATTTTTGAAAAATTTTCACAGGTGGATGCCTCCGCAACAAGAAAGCACGAGGGAACTGGCCTTGGCCTATCCATTTGCTCCTCTTTGGTGAAGTTGATGGGCGGGCAAATTGGCGTAGAAAGCGAAGCTGGAGCAGGTTCTACCTTCTGGTTTGAGCTTAGGTTGCCTGTGCATAAAGATAAAAAGGCAAAACGGATCCCTGTTGATGTTTCGGGATCGAGGGTCTTGATCGTCGATGACAACGCGATCAACCGGTCGATCTTGACGGAACAGATGACCTCTTGGCAGTTTGACAGCGCGGCGGTTGACTCTGGCATGGATGCGATTGCCGTCATGCGCGCCGCAGACCAAAGTGGTCTTTCAATTGATTGTGTCATCCTGGATTACCACATGCCTCGAATGAATGGCGGCGATGTTGTTAAGGCCATGAAGGAAGACCCGACCATTCCAAATCTGCCAATTGTCATGTTGACATCAGTCAACGAAACCGAGGACAAAAAGACGTTTTCCTCGCTCGGCATCCAGGGGCATCTGGTAAAACCCGCCCGATCTTCCATGTTGCTGGAAATGCTTATCGAGGTGCTTCAGGAAAAACAGGAGCGTGACGCATCTGCTGTGTCCGCCTCCTCAGATACACCACACAGCGGGACCCCTGACGCGGCAACGAACCGCCTTATGGTTGAAGCTCAAAACGCGTCAGCAACCGCGACAGACAAGCCAATTGAGATACTAAATACGCCCACGGTTGATGTGTTGGTATGCGAAGACAATGAAGTCAACCAGATCGTTTTTTCTCAGGTTCTGGACAGCATTGATGTGAGTTACAAGATTGCCAACAATGGCGAAGAAGGTCTTTCAGTCTATCATAAGTTTTCCCCCAAGATGATATTGATGGATGTTTCCATGCCGAAAAAGAATGGCTTGGAGACCACAAAAGCAATTCGTGAAATTGAAATGGAAAGCCATAAACACACGCCGATTGTAGCAGTCACAGCGCATGCCATAAACGGGGATAGCGACAAGTGTTTTGATGCTGGTATGGATGATTATATGTCGAAGCCGATTTCCCCCAATCTGTTGACGGAAAAAGTTCATAAGTGGCTTAGATCGAAGTCTACTCCCAGCATTTCCAACCTTCGGGGTTGAGGCATACCGTCTAGCGTTTTCGCATTAAGTAGTAAGCGCCTGGCGATACACCGTCTGTCACATTTTTCTGCAGGGCTGGCATGAGAATTCGGAGCCCAGTTTCATTCGGTACTGTATAGGCTTTTGTTTTGTCGGCGGCGATTTTTTCACCTGGCACCATTTCATCAAAACTTCCATACAGCTTTGTAAACTTAAAGGTTTTTGCATCGCCAACCATGACATTCTCGATCACATCATAGACGGGTTGTTTTTTCCCGCGCAGCGGCTTTTCCAGTTCTATCAACCCGAGATTGGACAATAGGGAAATCAACGTCTTCTCTGCGACGTTGACTGATCGCGCTGCAAAATGTTGGCCTGCCTCTACGACCACAGTTGGTATTCCTGCATCGTTCATCCATTCAACAAGTGTTCCCTTTACAATCCCTTTCCAGCCAAAAATGTTCGGTACCGGACACAGCTCAGTCAGGTATTCTGATCCGGGGAAGCTAACAGTAAACGGGTACTTTGTTTCCGTGCTTGTTGAATGAAAATCAATGGCAAAGTCCAAGCCCAACTCTGGTATGGTTTTTGAAAGATACTGAGCTCTGAGAAGGTCCTGATCTGGATTCTTCTTGTTCAACAGTTTGTTTGTGAACATGCGATTCATATCCGATTTTACAAACCGCCTGTTTAGAAGTGCTGCTTCCTGGTTTCCATCTATCAAGACCAGAGTACCCCGGAGAATTTCATGGTTTTGCAAAACTCTGTGCACGGCTTTGCGACCGCATAACTCATTGCCATGCACGTTACAAACCACGCCCAAGGTCGGGCCTTTGGCTCTGGCCCGAATTTCTACAATGCCCTCTCCAACAACGTTTAGTTTCATCTAAACTGTTCCAACTTACGCTCTTGTGTTTCTTAAAGTGGCCAGAAGACCAAAATCGCGGGGACAGCCGCAGCAATCACGATAATTTCCAACGGCAATCCCATTTTCCAATAATCGCCGAAATTATAGCCGCCCGGACCCATGATCAGAGTATTGTTTTTGTGTCCAATCGGGGTAAGGAAGGCGCAAGACGCTGCAATCGCAACTGCCATCAAGAAGGGATCGGAATTCACCCCTAGCCTGTTTGCAATGTCAACCGCAATTGGTGCGCCAATAACTGCCGTGGCGGTGTTGTTCAGTACATCCGAAAGCGTCATGACCACAACCAT
This sequence comes from Pseudomonadota bacterium, assembly GCA_039191645.1. Classification (GTDB taxonomy): domain Bacteria; phylum Pseudomonadota; class Alphaproteobacteria; order Rhizobiales; family Rhizobiaceae; genus JAALLB01. The sequence continues at coordinate 63,739 of JBCCXO010000005.1, forward strand.
GAGGATCGTTAAGACTATCCAGGGTGCATACCCTGCCGTCAGCGTCACAATTTGCTCTGCCAAAAGGGCTGTGCCGCCTGACTTTTCAAGGGCTGTTCCGAGAGGCAACATGCTGCCTAACAACACGATGACCGGCCATTCCACATAATCGTATACGTTTCGGATTGGCACCAGGTTGAGCAGCACATAGAGCGCCACAACGGCGGCGAGCGCAACAGCCAAATAAAGTACACCGAAGCTTGCCAATGCGATTGCACCGGCAAAAATTCCCGCCGCAAGCCAAGCTCTTCTGTGCTGGGTAACCTGCAATCCTCTTTCAGCAAGCGGCATTGCGCTCAGCCACAAAATCGTGTCCTCAATGTTTTCTGGGGGACCAATGAGCAGCAAGATATCGCCTACCCGAATTTTTTCATGCCGAACCCTTTTGGAAAAGCGTTTGCCTTTTCTGGAAATCCCAAGCAAGGCAACACCACGGCGAGCTCTCAGCCGCACATCAATGGCGGCGCTGCCGACTATTCTTGTATCGGGAGTCACCAGCACTTCGGTGAGTTGCAGATCGCCAATCGCCTTTGCATTTGTGGTTTTCTCACCAAAGAACTCCAGTGAATAAACACCCCTAAAACGGTCGATATCCTCTGCTGAAGCTTCCACCAACAGCATGTCACCTGGCTTGAGTTCGAGGCTTGCACTGAACCCCTTCAGACGGCGGTTATTCCTTACCACGCCGAGGATCACAAGGTCATGTTCATTGGCCTCATCGTAGAGGTCTTTCACCTGCATTCCCAAAGCTTTTGATTTTTCGTGTAGGACGAGTTCTGCAATATAGCCCTCCAGGTTTAGTGGGCTGGCTGCTTCAGACGGTTTTTCTTTACTTCCTGGCACCAGACGCCAGCCAATCAGCGCCACAAACAAGATGCCGATTGTTGCACAAATCAATCCCACTGGTGCAAAATCAAACATCTGGAACGGTTCCCCGACCGGCGTCGTTTCGCGATATTGAGCAATGATAATGTTCGGCGGGGTTCCAATCAGCGTCACCAGCCCTCCGAGAATAGTGGCAAAAGACAATGGCATGAGCGTTGCGCGGATACTGCGTCCTGCCTTGCTTGCTGCCTGAATATCAACGGGCATTAACAACGCCAAAGCTGCTACGTTGTTCATGAAGGCAGATAAAATGGCACCGGTTGACGCCATCACTGTGATGTGGGCACCGATCGCCCTGCTGGTGTCGATCACCCGTCGCGTGATGATATCGATTGCGCCGGAATTCTGTAGACCTCTGGATACTATCAGCACCAAAGCAACGATGATGGTTGCAGGATGCCCAAACCCCGAAAATGCATCTTCTGTCGGAACCACCCCGAGGATGAGAGCAATTAGAAGCGCGCAAAAGGCGACAATATCGTATCGCCATCTTCCCCATAGCAGCATGGCGAAAACGCCAGCAAAAAGTGCGAACAATATTGTTTGATCCTGGGGCATTGTGAACTCCACCTCAACTGATTCTGACTATAGGCAATCAGCGAAGGTCAGACCACGAAAATCGAAGCTGATGGAGAAACGCACCTTACGGGTTCAATTTTAGAATGTATCCAAGCAGTGGCATGCGAATTGAAGGACCGGCCCCGCAGCCGAAGCAACGGGGCCCCTTGCATTACCACAACGATCTAGTGGTTTTCACCCGCCAGTTGCTGCATTGCTTTCGCCCATTCTTCGACATGATAGGATCTAACAATTTTACCATTTTCCACGGTATGGATATCGATGGTCATGATTTCAAAACTCTTTCCCTTCGGTTCGATACCAAATACTGGTTTTACCGGGGTTCCAGTCGCAATACTGCGCACAATGTAGCGGTTTCCGTCTTGTAAAATTTCTTGAATCTCCCATTTCAGGTCCGGGATTGCAGCTCCGAATCCTTTTAGAGTCTTTGTCAATCCTTCTGCGTCGGGACCGCCCCTGGGCGTTGGAACAGAGACCCAGTTTTCAACAACGACATTGGACACCCGTGCTTCGAGATCCGTTGCATTCGGCGCGCTTAAGAGTTCGGTGTAAAAGTCTTCGACAACCTCCCGGTCGTTGGCAAAGGCAAGGGTGCTGGTAGAAAAAATCACGGCTGAGGCTAGTACAGTTTTAAGAAAGCTCATGTCTATCTCCTGGTTGAAGCTACCTGGCCTGTGGATTCAAACCAGTAACAGACGGACTAGAGGATATCTCATTTGTATGGTACAGAAGAATTTCGGAATTTAATGTTTGGAAAAAACGAACAATCATGAAAAACCCCGGCGACTTTAGACTGTTGTTCTATTTCATTCAGATTGTCGAAGCCGGCTCAATTCGGGGTGCTGCGCGAAAACTCGGACTTTCGCCCGCGGTGGTCAGCACCGCATTATCCGATCTTGAGAATGCGCTGTCACATACCTTGATCTTACGCTCAACCCGAAGCATGTCTCTCACAGATCGAGGGAAGCGGGTTTATGAACAAGCGGTTCAGGCTGTTTCAATCGTCTCTGAAATTTTGGAGCCACAGAACCTTGAGCCGGCAAACATTTCAGGCCGTGTATCCCTGACGCTCCCGACAGAGCTAGCGACCAATTGGCTGCCCGAACTTCTGAAGACGTTCGGGCAATTGTATCGTGGTGTTGAGACGTTTATCCATGCGGATGATCGTGAGATAAGCCTATCCGATAGCGGGCATGAGGTGTTTATTCGGACGACGTTTGATACGTCTGCGAAGCGGGGACCTGATGTTGTTGCCTCTTTCCCTTTGGTTCTTGCCTGTCGTGCCGACAAAGTCCCTTCCTTCACGGAAAGCCTGGAAAAACAGATAGAGAAGATAGGATTTCTGGGCACTGAAAAAGAGCTTCGGAACGGGGTTCTTTATTGTGTGAACCAAGATGACCCATCTATGGGCACCAGTCTCACGGTACGCCCGCGGCTTTGCGTTAACAATCGTCAGATTGCGTTTGACCTTGTAAAACAGGGCTATGGAGCGGCATTGCTGATCAGCAAAAGCGTAGAGGGTGACGTGGCCAACGGGACCATAGCGCTATTGGGGCAGCGACATTCCTTTGGCTATGTCACCGTTAGGGTTTTGATGCGGGATCGCTATCCATCCGCAGCTGCCAAAGCATTGAGGCGCTTTTTGTTAGATCAAAAAAGGGGGACACCAGCCCCCCTCAAAGAACGATGAATCCATTAGGATTAGCCGACGATTTCGTTTCCACCAAACCAGAAAGCTATTTCTTCCGCGGCGGTTTCAGGTGCATCGGAACCATGGACTGAGTTTTCGCCGATGGATTGAGCAAATTCTGCCCGGATTGTCCCAGCGTCTGCTTCTGCAGGGTTGGTTGCGCCCATGACTTCACGGTTTTTTGCAATGGCGTTTTCGCCCTCTAGAACCTGAACAACGGTTGGTCCTGAAGACATAAATTCGGTCAGCTCGCCAAAAAAAGGACGCTCCTTGTGAACGGCATAAAAAGCTTCGGCCTGCGCCAAGCTCATGTGCACGCGTTTACAGGCAACAACTCTTAGGCCTGCCTCTTCCAGCAGGGCTGTAATCTTGCCTGTCAGATTTCTTTTGGTTGCATCGGGTTTTATCATTGAGAAGGTGCGTTCAATCGCCATTGTATTCGTCCTGTCTTGAAAGATTTATAGGAGAGGTTGCGCTGGCTTATAAGCGTAAGCGGATTGGGCTTCAAGTGTTGATTTTACAACGCTGAAGCTTCACAAGTGCAGCATGTTGAAACTTGATCAGATCACGGTCCATATTGCAGGACGGCCTTTGCTGGAAAAGGCATCGCTAACGTTGCCAAAGGGGACGCGCGCAGGGCTTGTTGGCAAAAACGGTTGCGGAAAAACCACCCTGTTTAAAGTCTTATGCGGTGACCATCCCAGCGAGACGGGTTCTGTGGAGATCACAAAAGGCTGGCGAATTGGTCAGGTCGCACAAGAAGCACCAGGCACCAGTGAGACACTTTTGGAAATCGTTTTGAGCGCAGACAAGGAACGCGCCAGCCTGCTCGCAGAAGCGGAAACGTCTGGCAATCCGGATCGCATCGCTGAAATTCAGACAAGACTGGTTGATATCGGGTCACACAGTGCTGAAGCCCGGGCCGCATCAATTCTTGCCGGTCTGGGGTTCGACCACGCTGACCAGCAGCGGCCAGCCAGCTCGTTTTCCGGGGGTTGGCGTATGCGGGTTGCACTCGCAGCAATTTTGTTCTCTCAGCCGGACTTGTTGTTATTGGATGAGCCAACGAACTACCTTGATCTGGAAGGCACAATGTGGCTCGAGAATTACATTTCCCGCTATCCCGGGACTGTATTGATCATCTCGCATGACCGAGACCTTTTGAATTCCGCTGTTGATTCCATCGTACATATGAACGATCACAGTTTGACCTTTTACAGGGGAACTTATGACAGTTTTGAACGTCAAAGCAGCGAACAGCGCGTCCTGGCTGAAAAAACCAGGCAGAAAGTCGAAGCGCAAATTGCTCATATGCAAAAGTTTGTTGATCGTTTTCGCTACAAAGCATCAAAGGCCAAACAGGCGCAATCCAAACTGAAGGCAATTGAAAAATTGAAGCCGCCTGCGTTGCTCGAAGCAAGTGGTACGATGCCCTTCAACTTTCCAAATCCCGAGACAAGGTCCGCTTCCCCTATGATCAAACTCGAAGATGTGTCCTGTGGATATGATGCGGAACACATGATCCTCACTCAGATTAACCGAAATATTGATGCAGATGACCGAATTGCCCTTTTGGGTTCAAACGGAAACGGAAAATCCACGTTCGCTAAATTGTTATCGGACAGGCTGCCACATGTGGCAGGCGACATCACAAAAGCAGCTAAGATCAAAGTCGCCATGTTTTCTCAGCACCAAATGGACGACCTTGAGGCGGACCAGACACCTCTTGATCACGTGCGCCCTTTGATGCCAAACGCGCGTGAAGCCGATGTCCGTTCTAAAGTCGCACAGATGGGACTGGGCCAAGAGCGGATGGAAACAAAATGCCGGAATTTGTCTGGCGGCGAGAAAGCGCGACTGCTACTCGGAATTTGCACGTTTACGGGACCCGATCTTTTGATCCTTGATGAGCCGACCAACCATTTGGATGTGGGTGCAAGAGAAGCGCTGGTTCACGGGATTAACGCCTTTAATGGCGCCATAATCCTGATTAGCCATGATCGTCATCTAATTGACAGCACAATGGATCGTCTCTGGCTGGTGCATGGCGGATCTGTGCGCACGTACGAAGAGGATATGGAGAGTTATCGGAAGTTCGTGTTATCCCGACAACGCCAGTCAACGCACGATCGAGAGAAAAGCAACGGGACTGCAACATCAAAAACTGAAGCTCGTAAGAAAGCTGCTGCTCAACGCAAAGAACTGTCAGTAATCCGCAGCAGAATTTTAGAAAAAGAGCAACAATTACAAAAGCTTGATGAAGCAATTCGAAAACTTGATTCAAGCCTTGCCACGCCGGGAATTTACGAAAATTATCCTGAGAAGGCCAAGAAATTTGCAAAGCAACGTGTTGAAGCTGAAAGGTTGAAGGAAGCGGTCGAAGAAGAATGGATTCAGCTTGAAGAAGAACTTGAGGCGGCAGGATAATCGATATCATGTCTGCGCGGATCACCTATGTCCTGCTTCCGATTTTCCTGTTGATCGCGGGCTTCCTATACTGGCAACAGCACCAGCGGATTTATGAGGATCGTGGCAGGCTTACCGTGACAAGAGATGGCGATGTTGTCGTGCTCTCCTGGCAATCTGAAATTGACGTCCCAATGCAGAAAAGAATTCGGGAAGCTTATGATGCGTGGAAGGATCGCACCAAAAAATTCGTCATCGATCTACACTCGCCGGGCGGTGCCTTACGGGAGGGACGCAAGGTCATAGAACTATTGAACACGATGAAAGCAACGCATCTGATTGAAACGCATGTCGGCTCAAATCGTGCTTGCTTGTCCATGTGTGTGCCTATTTTTTTGCAGGGCGAAAGCCGGGTCGCGTCAGCGACTTCCAAGTGGATGTTCCATGAGCCTACGGCCTACGATTTCTTTTCGGATGAGGAAGTTCATGTCCCGGAATTTGAGCGAAATTATTACAACAATCGGTTTTTCGACCGGTACTTCACAAATTCCGAGATGAATCCTGTCTGGCGCGAGAACCTAAGAAAAGAGTGGGTTGGAAAAGATGTATGGAAGTCAGGCAGACAGCTGGTTGATGAACGTTCCAACATCATACTTGACCTTTACTGAGACCCGAGATGATCCAGGTTTTATCCGCGTCCCCATTTGTCAGGAGGTTTTATGTTCGTTGCATTTGGGTTATGTCGTCGCGACCGAAGTAAAATATAAATTCCGGCAAGGGCCAATACCGCAGCCAAAGCCTTATAATCGTCGTTTATCTCGGCCGCATTCGCAACCACCACTGCAGAAACTCCGGCTATATCTGGGTTTGATATCCCCCCATCATTGGGATTTGGAGCAAGGCTTATCGAAATTCTGTGCAATCCGTTGTTCAGTACGTTGAATTGCAGCGGGGTACTGGCCCTTACTTTTTCTTGTTCGGGTCCTGTTTCATTGCCGCGCGTGGGGAATGAAATGCCTCCGGTCAGAAACAAGCCATCGGTGTCCGTAACGGTAACTTTGAATGGAACTTTTACGGGAGGCCGCTTACCGCCCACACTATAGGCAGCCTGGAACCGAATCCGAACAAGGTTGTCTTTATCAGATAGCTCAAGCGCCTGAGACGAAACGGTATTAAACCTTGGTTTGCCGAATTCCAGTCGGGCTAATTCACGGCCAAAAAGGTTCAGTTGCGCCCAAGGCCATAACGCACCCAACGCTATTCCTGCGGCAAGAAGCATTAAACCAAGCCATTTCAAAGCGGTTTCCGCCATACAGAAAAAACGTGGGGGATTACCCGGTCCGGTGGCCTCTCAAGGACAAATTCCTCTCTGTTCAGAAGTTCCAATCCAAGCTCAAAGAACGTTTTCAATTTCGTTTCTTCCAAAGGCCATGGGGGACCATCGACTTCACTGTTGTCTTCCCGCACACGGGTATATACCAGCAGAGTTCCGCCGGGACGAACCAATGAGACGACGGAAGGGATTGATTTCTCTAAAGTTTCGGGAGGAATAGACTGGAGTGTGTAACACTCATGAACCAGGTCAAAACGCTCAATCCAATCCTTGGGAACGTCAAACAAATCTGCGACGGTGAAGGTCACCGGACTGTTTGGAAACCGCGAAAGCGCCCACTGTATTGCCTCCGCAGAAAAGTCAAACCCGGTGGTTTGGTAGCCCGCATCCATCAGTGCTTGTGCGTTGTCCCCTAAACCACAACCGACATCGATTGCACAACCCCTATGGGGAGCATTGGCGGAAAGCCATTCTTCGAGTTTGTGCTTTGCCTTTAAATCCGCCCAGGGAATGGCAGCAGGATCTCCGTCTGCGCGTTGGTAGACGTTTTCAAAAAACGCCTCACGCTCAGGATGCGAGTGGATGGTATCCTTATCCAGTAATTGTACTTCAGCCATCGCTTTTTCGCGACGCCGTTGGAAGTCCGGATCTTTTACATCGTTCACGCTTTTTTCTCCCAACCGCCGTTGGTGGTCTGCTGCCAATAGGTTTGTTCGCATTGATTTTGGTCTTTGTGAAATTTCCACCGGCCTCTGGCATGTTCAACCGAGATGTTATCATGGCCATCAAACATATAAACGATCCTTTCATAGTCTGCAGGACTATCGATCTCGGCACCATCAATCAAAAATCTAATGTTAGCCGCATTTGGATTGTCCCCCTCAGCGGTCAACCAAACCGGTTGCATCGCTTCCGTGCCATCCCTTGCAGAACCATGAGGAATAAAGCTCTCGTCCCGCCAGGTCCACAAAAGCGTATCGATGGCTTCAATGCGTTCGGGGCTTCCAAACTGCACGACCACTTTCCAGTCACGCGCGATGGATTTTTCCACGAGGCCGGGAAGCGTTTGCTCCAACGTGTTTTCGGTCAGGTGGTAAAAAAGTATTTCCGTCATCTTGTAAGTCTCATATCATACTTATGCTTGACTCAAATCCTGACTACCGTCAAAAATCTGCAATAATTTATCCCCGGGGAAAAGTGATGTGTAAACCCGATTTCAAATTTGTGATGGCTTGCCTCTTTTTTCTCGCAGCGACGGTGTCCAGTGCGCATTCAAACGGCTGTAAACTGGTAGGTGTGGAACTGGATTGCGGCGGTGGCAATGACATCAGCATCCTTGATGCACTTGCCGCACCCGAAACGGCAGATGTTTTGGCTAACCCTTTGGCTGATCTTAATAAATTCGAGAGCCCAAACGATCTGGAAAAGTTCAGAAAGAGTATAGATGCCAATTGGAAGTCAGCCGCCAGGGTGGAATTGAAACAACGCAGGAAAATGCTTCAACGAAAGATCAGCGCGGCAGAGTTCGAAGAATGGTCAAACGTATACCGATTTGCGCGAAACAATTATTCCGCTGCCCTCACCTATTACCGCACCCTCATTTGGCACGGGAAAACGGGTAAAGCAGCGCCGAAAGATTGAACAGGTTATTCGTAGAATTCCGAGACCAAGCGGTCCAATAGCCGGACGCCATAACCGGACGCCCAAGACTGATTAAACTCATTCGTCTTTGACCCCATCGCTGTTCCGGCTACGTCGATATGTACCCACGGCACATCATTGACGAACCTTTGCAGAAATTGAGCCGCAGTAATCGATCCGGCGAATCGTCCGCCCGTATTTTTCATGTCAGCGTTTTTGGTGTCGATCAGTTTATCGTATTCTTCGTGGAGTGGTAGTCGCCAAACCTTTTCATCCGTAAGCTCACCGGCCTTAAACAGATTTTCAGACAATTCATCATCGTTTGAAAAAATCCCCGCATACTCTTTCCCGAGGGCAACCAGAATTGCGCCGGTTAATGTTGCAAGATTTATCATGAACTTTGGTTTGAACCGTTTTTGACAATACCAAAGTGCATCTGCAAGAACCAAACGCCCTTCTGCGTCGGTATTGATGATCTCAATGGTCTGACCAGACATGGACTCAATAATGTCCCCTGGCCTTTGAGCCTTTCCATCCGGCATGTTTTCCACCAGCCCAATGATCCCGACCACATTGGTTTTGGCTTTGCGGGCTGCAAGGGCGTGCATCAGGCCTACAACGGCCGCAGCTCCGCCCATATCGCCTTTCATGTCTTCCATTCCTCCCGCCGGTTTTATCGAAATCCCGCCAGTGTCAAACACAACCCCTTTGCCAATGAATGCAAGCGGCTTTTCACCTTTTTTGCCGCCCTCCCATTGCATAATTGCAAGGCGCGCAGGTTTTTCAGAACCCTGGGCTACGCCGAGGAGCGCATTCATCCCGAGTTTTTTCATATCCGCGTCACCCAAAACCTGGACTTTGACGCCTAAGTCTTTCAACTTTTGGGCCTTCTTTGCGAATTCTACTGGGCCCAAAACATTTGCAGGTTCGTTGACCAGTTGCCTGGCCAAAAGAACACCATCGGATACGCCGTCGATGCGGGTCCATTCACGCTTGGTTGCTGCAAGTTCATCTGTTCCAATCGAAATTTTTACAGCCTTCTTGGTCTTTTTGTCCGACTCCCGGCCTTTCGTGAGATAATCATCAAAACGGTAGCCGCGTAGTTTTATGCCTGCGGCGAGCGTTGCAATCGCCTGTGGGGTAAAGGCTTTGTCTGATTCTGCTGTTTGCGTCAGGATTGAGAGCTTTTCGGCTTTTCCGATCTTTGCGAGGATATTCCCACCAATTTTTAGCCAGTCCGATTCCGAATTTGAATCCGTTTTACCGCATCCCAACAGGATGATTTTGCCCGTGTTCCCGTCACTGGTGATCACCTGCAGGGAACTGCCGCGTTTTCCTTTGAATTCTTCAAGCTCAATTGCGCGCTCGACATGTTTGGCATGGGGAGACTGGGCCATTAGGTCTGGCAGACCTGAATCTTCCGGCATCAAAACTAAAACCAGTTCTGTAGAGGGGGCTGAATTTTTTGAAAATGTAATGGTGGGGAGTTTAGGCATGAAATCTCCAGGAAATCGCTTCGAAAGAGCGTGAACAAGGTTGCTTTTTCTAAGATTTAGAGGATTCGTTAAATGAGTCGAGGGCGTGTTTTAGAATTTCAACGTCTTCTCTCTGCAAAAGCAGTCAATTTCATGAAATTAACACTTTATAAACCCAGAAAATTGGTCAATTTTTAGCCAATTATGCGCCATAGTTTTAAGATTATGGTAACTGTATTTCGTGAGTGGAATCAGGGGCTATAAGGGACTGAGCGAACGACATGTTATTCGGGCGATGTAAAGTCGGGTGAACCATGAATCTTATTGAGCGATATATCTTCCGCAAGGCGGGTGTCGCAAGCCTCGTGATTCTGGGCTCGCTTTCTGGTGTTGTCTGGATTGTACAGGCGCTCAGAGAGATTGATGTCGTGACGGCAAATGGCCAAACAATCATGACATTTCTGTCGCTGACCACGCTTGCGGTTCCAAACCTCGTGCTCGCGATCATTCCGGTAGCCTTGCTGCTATCGACGCTTTACACCATCAATACGATGAACACGAATTCGGAGCTGGTTGTTGTCAGCGCCAGTGGCATGTCCAATTGGCGTATTTCCAAGCCCCTGATTGTCCTTGCGCTGATCTGCAGTTTGTTCTCTGGTTTGATGGGGCACGTCCTGTCACCGCTCAGTTTGCTGAAACTTAAAGATTTTGTGACTGAAATGCGGGCCGACCTTGTTTCTTTGATCATTCGGGAAGGCACATTTAATACGATTGAGGATGGCCTCACCTTCCATGTGGCAAAACGGGGAGCGGGTGGCATTTTGTACGGTGTGTTGATTTCGGACGACCGCGAAGACGACGTTTCCGTGATCTATTCTGCGAATGAGGGTATTGTAACGCGGAACAATGAGGGTTCTTTCCTGAAATTGAAAGACGGTGAAATCCAACAGACCAATCGCGAAGATGGCAGCGTTACACTGGTCAAGTATCAATCATATATCTTTGATTTATCAAGTTTTTCCGGGAATATCATTGTCAAGCCTGTGAAAGCAAAAGAACGCACGACACTGGAACTTCTTAATCCTGATCCCAATGACCCGGTTTTTAAATCCAATCCGGGCAGGTATCGAAGTCAGCTTCATGAACGCTTTTCGGAGATGCTTTGGCCATTTGCGTATGTGTTCGTGATCCTGGCGTTCGCGGGTCAAGCGCGCTCAAGCCGTCAAAGTTTCGCAACGTCGATCACGGCAGCTACGGTTTCAGTAATCATTGCACGGGGGTTTGCCTTTTCGGCTGTTTCTGCACTGAAGACGGACACCACTGCGGTCATTTACGTTTACGCCCTGCCAATCGGTTGCATTTTGTTTGGTGCCTATTGTGTCTTCAACAATAAACCGGCCACGCTGCCGAAATCCGTGATTAGACATATCGATCGCCAGAACGAGAAAATCATCGCCGCATTTCAGGAGCTGCAAACACGCTACAAAGCTTACCAACGACGTCGAGCCGGGGTGGAAACATGACCGGAAACACGCTGGGTATCTATATTTCCTTCAGGTTTTTGAAGATATTGCTGGCAATGGTGCTCGGCTTGGCATTTTTGGTCATCACAATTGACTTTATTGATCAGCTGAGACGAGCCTCAGAAGCGGTCAACGTGAGCATCTGGCAACTGTATTCAATCTCACTCTTGCGTGCACCGATTTTTGTTGAACGTATCTTCCCCTTCGCCTGTTTGTTTGCCGCGATGATCACACTGACACAACTCAATTCCAAAATGGAACTGGTTGTTGTGCGGGCGGCTGGCGTTTCTGCCTGGCAATTCTTGTTGCCAATCGCTATGTCCGCCGCCGTTGTGGGCGTGTTTGTTACGACCATCTACAATCCGCTTGCGGTGACGGCTTTCCATGCCAGCAACGATTTATTGGTCAAGGTACTGCCTGAACGCGGCAATCACGGTTTCAATCAGAGAAACTCAAACTGGATAAAACAGGAAGACGATAACGGGGGATCATCAATCATCAGCGCCCAAATGACCCGAAAGCAAGGTCAGTTTCTGGATCGGGTGAAAATTGTCCGGTTTGACGATCAAGGAAAGATATTTGAACGGGTTGATGCAAAACTTGCTCTGCATCGTGGCGATCACTGGTTGCTGATGGATGTAGTTCTCACGTCTGCAAGTGGCAAGATAAGTCAGGCCGACACATACAAATTGAAAACAAAGTTAACGCGAGACGAGCTCCTCGGGATTGGATCAAGACCTGAAGAAGTTCCTTTCTGGAATCTGTTGAAAACGGCTGAAAAGGTTGAGAAATCTGGCACAAACGGAAAGCCTTATCTTGTTCAATATCACAGCCTTACCGCGTTGCCGCTGTTTCTCGTTGCTATGACGCTTGTTGCCGCGACGGTTTGCCTGCGTTTTGTGAGATTTGGGCAATTCGGACGGATGATTTTGGGTGGTATATTGTGCGGGTTCGTGCTTTATACGGTGACGAGTCTGATAACAGCTTTGGGGAGTAATGGTGTTGTTCCGCCGGTGGTGGCGGCATGGTCACCTGGATTTGTGGCAATTTTGTTTGGAATGAGTGTATTGCTGCATCAGGAGGACGGGTAATTGGAACGTCCTGAGCGCGCAAACCTGATGTTTGAAAAGCGCAATAAATCTTTGTTGCTCGCAACAGTCTCAGTTGCGGGCCTTTTGGCGTTTGTTGGACCATACGAAAGGGTCGGTTTTTCGAGTGCCGCGAAGGCTCAAGAAATACAAGTTTCAAATATTTTTGGTGAAACACCTCCCTTGCCGGAAGAACAGTTATTGCTGGAGTCGGACGAGCTGATCTACGACAATGATCGGGGGCTTGTGATTGCGACTGGCAACGTCCAGATTGCCTATGGTCGATCAACCCTCGTAGCGGACAGGGTCGAATACAATCAGCAAAGCGGGCGTGTCATTGCGTTTGGAAACGTTGAAATTCTGGAGCCCAATGGCAATCGGATTTTTGCCAAAGAAATCGACATTACGGATGATTTCAGTGACGGATTTGTCTCGGCACTGAATGTAGAAACCCCGGACAATACTCGCATCGCAGCAGAGAGCGCAGAGCGCCGTGATGGCCAGCTCACGCAATTTAACAATGGGGTTTACACAGCCTGTAAGGCTTGCGAGGAAGACCCAACAAAACCCCCGTTTTGGCAAATTCGGGCAAAAAAGGTCGTCATCAACAACAACACCAAGACTGTGGAATATGAAGATGCCAGTCTCGAATTTTTTGGTGTCCCGGTCATAAACCTACCACGCTTTGCCCATGCAGACCCGGCGATTAAACGTAAGTCAGGCTTTCTCGTTCCTGATTTCAGGGAAGATGAAAACCTGGGCTTTGGGTATCGGCAGGGATATTTTTTCAATCTGGCGCCTAATTATGATCTCACCTTTTGGGGTACATATTTCGAACGGCAGGGCTTTTTGGGCGAAGCTGAATGGCGTCACAGACTTGCAAATGGCGAATACAGCATTCGCTATGCCGGTATTGATCAGCAAGATCCCGATGTATTCAATCCTACATTTGTGGACTCCCAGGAAGAAGATCGGCATGCTGTGATCACAACCGGATTGTTTGAAATAAACGAGCGGTGGGATTTTGGATGGAATGCGCTTTTTCAAAGCGATGAAAACTTTGCCCGAACCTATGATATAGCCGACTATGACAGCCGTGATATCACGAATGAGATTTTCCTGATTGGCATTGGGGAGAAAAACTACTTCGACCTGAGAGCACAAGACTTCCTGGTGCAGGACAATCGCATCGATATCCTGCCAGGCGCCGGGGTTGGTTTGACAGGAAATCAGACAGCAACTGAACAGCAAGCCACCGTCTTGCCTGTTTTGGATTACAATGCAGTAAGCGGAGAAGAAGTCGGTTACGGCCAGTTTTCTCTGGACATCAATGTGACAGGGATCAATCGCGGAGCACCGCAGTTTGCGAATACCATCCTGAATACTGCCACCAATGTTGATCCGGCCGATGACCGGATTACAGGTGTTGAAGGTTCTACCAGTCGTGTCAGTGCCTTGCTTGAGTGGAAAGACACAAAAATTACTGGTGCCGGAGCTGTGGTAACGACTGCTTTCAGCGTTCAGGGAGATGCAATATGGCAAGACACAGAAAATCTGGGCACGGTTTTCAATCCGCTGACTTCCAATGACAGCATTTACAGAACCATGCCAGCAGCCATGTTCGAAATTCGCTATCCCCTTATCGCAGACTCGGGGAACGCAACCCATATTTTCGAGCCGATCGCGCAGGTAATCGCAAGGCCGGACGAAGAGAACATCGGTGATTTTGCAAACGAGGATGCACAAAGTCTTGTTTTTGACACGACCAATCTTTTTGCACGTGACAAATTCTCAGGCTTTGACCGTGTCGAAGGTGGCACCCGGGCCAATGTTGGTTTTCGGTATTCTGCAAGCTTTGTAAGCGGCGGAAACCTCGATATCATAGCGGGGCAATCGTTTCACCTTAGCGGCGACAACTCTTTTGCGGCACTCAACGATTTGGCAAACACCGGAGAAGAATCGGGCCTTGAAACAGATCGCTCAGATTATGTTGCATCGCTACAGGTGAGCAATGGTGGTCCGCTTTCTGCAGGTGTTGGCGTCCGACTGGATGAAGAAGACCTGGGTCTAAAACGGGCCGAAGTCAGCACACGTGTAATTCAACCAGACTATTCGTTCACTGGATCATACATATTCACCGAAGCACAACCCAACTATCGTTTCCCTAGGGATCGACATGAAGTTGGCGGGTCTGGCAGCGTTAGGTTGAGCGAGAACTGGCGTGCTTTTGGATCCCTAACCTATGATATCGAAACCACTGAAATTGTGAGCGACTCCCTAGGTTTTGCTTACGATGACGATTGTTTCTCGTTTGCGATAAGTTATTCAAACCTGAATGAGGACTTCACGGGTGCTTCCTCAGAAAGATCCATTAACTTTTCAATTGGGCTTAGGACAATCGGGGGGTTTCAGAGATCAGTTGAATTTGGAGCAGATGACAACTAAAAGAAGCTGACCTTAACATTGGGTGTTTTTGGCAATTCAAAACGGTGTCTAGGTCGATCATCACCATAAAAACAACAAATTACGGTGTAGAGAGTACCTCTGTGATTGGGGAAGCATAAAACTGACATGATAGACGTTGTTAACAAATTCGGATTTATGGGCCTTGTTTGCGTGTTCTTGGCACTTGCAGGATGTAATTCCTCTACGTCTGCCGTTGAAACCAAACAGTCAGCCAAGAAAGCCACTTCCGAGCAGGCGGAAAACAAGGATGCCGACTCAAACGAGGGGGAAGCAAGCTTAGCGGCGGAAGGCACGACCGAAAGCGCTCAGCAAGAAGCCCTTGCAAACGTAGTCAACAAGCCAGGCAAAGTTGCAAACCGTGGCGGCTACATCAGAATCCTTGTGAACAAGCGCCCCATCACAAACTTTGATATTCAACAACGCGCTAATTTCCTGAAGTTGCGTCGTGCGAAGGGAAATCGCGCGCAAGTGGCAGAACAGGAAATGATTGAGCAGAGCTTGAAGCTCGAAGAAGCCCGGGTTCGAAACGTGCTTGCTTCCGATGAGCAGGTTGAGGCTGCTTTCGCCAATTTTGCCAAGCAGAATCGTGTTTCGAAAGCACAGCTCGCCCAACAACTTAACCGGGCGGGTATTGGGACTGCGCATTTCAAGACCTTTATCCGAGGCGAGATCAGTTGGCGGCGAGCGGTTCAGGGTCGTTTTCAGGCCGAGACCACGCAGGTCAGTGAACGTGATGTCGTGACGCGGTTGCGTAAATCTGGAAGCTCGAAACCGGAAGTTACTGAATACAATATCCAGCAAGTCATCTTTGTGGTCCCACAAAGCAAACGCAACAAATCCACGCTCGCTATACGGCGACAGGAAGCGGTTGCTTTCCGCCAACGGTTCACCAAGTGCGAGGAGAGTGTTCAGCTTGCCAAAACCCTGAGGGATGTGAGCGTTGTTGACCGCAAACGGATTATGGAGCCAGAGCTTCCTGTCCGCTGGAAAGATGAGATAATCAATGCGGATCGTAAAGGTACCACCCGCGTGATAGAGACCGATAAAGGCATTGAAATGATGGCAGTATGCGACAAGCGTGTTGTTAATGACGATCGCGCTGCTAAAATCACAAGCCAATCCACAGAGTTCGCGAGTTTTAATGAGAAGGGCAGTGAACTTTCTCAGTCTTATCTGGATCAACTCAAGAAACGCGCGACAGTTGTGTATCGTTAAAGGTCGAGCCTTGTGAGCGGCACTCCTATTGCAGTTTCAATGGGTGATCCCTGTGGGATCGGTCCCGACATCATTTTAAAAGCGTGGAAAGCAAGCGCAGATGGCACTGAATTGCCCAACGCTTTTGTTGTTGGCGATCCTGAGGTTTTGAGAAAACGTGCAGAAGCGCTTAATCTTACCATCACCATTAAACAGTATGAATCGGGGATGCCGTTGGCGCGGTCAGATGCCCAAATTCCGGTCCTTGATCACGGTGTAAAAGCCAGCGGAATTCCGGGACACCCGACGCATGAAGATGCGGTTTGTACAATCAAAGCCATTGATCTTGCTGTTGATGCCATCTCGCATAGTCTTGCATCAGCCGTGGTTACCTGCCCAATCAATAAAGATGTGCTTTACAAAGCGGGGTTTGTTCACCCCGGACATACAGAATACCTTGGGGCTCTGGCAGAACAACAAACCGGAAAAAGATCAACACCGGTTATGATGCTAGCGGGTCCGGAATTGCGGACCGTGCCGGTTACCATTCATATTCCGTTGCAGGATGTTTCTGAGGTCTTGACCCGGTCGCGAATTGTGGAAACGGTCGAGATCGTGGCAAATGACTTGAAAGATCGGTTTGGCATTGATGATCCAAGAATTGCGATTGCAGGGCTTAATCCGCATGCCGGCGAAAATGGGAGTATCGGAAGGGAAGAATTGGAAATCGTTGTTCCTGCTGTAGAAGCTTTGAAGGCAAGCGGGATCTCAGTTCAGGGCCCCCTGCCCGCAGACACGATGTTCCACGCTTCGGCGCGTAAAGCCTATGACGTGGCGATTTGCATGTATCATGACCAAGCGCTCATCCCCGCAAAGATGTTGGGGTTTGATGATGCGGTAAACGTCACGCTGGGGCTGCCTTTTGTTCGAACGTCACCGGATCATGGCACTGCTTATGATATTGCCGGTAGTGGGCTTGCTAATCCTTCCAGCTTCATCGCAGCGATGAACCTTGCTGCGGAAATGGCAGAAAGATCTTGACTGCTTCTGACGGTCTCCCTCCCTTGCGCGAAGTCATCCAAAAGCATGGCTTGTTTGCAAAAAAGTCTCTTGGCCAAAACTTCCTTCTTGATCTGAATTTAACCGGTCGCATTGCGCGTGGCGCTGGATCACTCGAAGGATACGATATCATAGAGGTTGGCCCGGGACCGGGTGGTTTGACACGGGCCTTGCTTTCAAATGGAGCAGAAAAGGTCATTGCCATTGAACGCGATCAAAGATGTCTTGCCGCGCTTGCGGAAGTATCGGATCACTACAAAGGCAAACTGGAGATTATCGAGGGCGATGCGCTTCGCATGGATTGGCGCAATCTGGCTCAACGACAAACCAAGATCATCGCCAACTTGCCCTATAACATCGCGACTCCATTGCTTACGGGCTGGCTCAGTGAAAAAAACTGGCCACCATTTTTCGATTCTCTGACGCTTATGTTTCAAAAAGAAGTTGCTGAGCGTATCTGCGCAAGACCAGGCGAGAAACACTATGGAAGGCTGGGCGTTTTGTGCGGGTGGCGCAGCGAGGCGCATAAGCTTTTTGATGTTTCCCCACAGGCGTTCACCCCACCACCGAAAGTTACCTCCTCCGTCGTGCATTTAACACCGATTTCGCAACCTCTTGTCTGCGAACTGGAGTTTCTTGAACGGATTACCCGGGCCGCTTTTGGACAACGCCGAAAAATGCTTCGCGCCAGTCTTAAACCGTTTGGTGGTGAAACTTTGCTGGAAAAGGCGGGATTAGACCCGACAAAACGCGCTGAAGAAATTGATGTAGAAGGATTTACCAAACTTGCGAATCTTGTTGCGGCCGAAACCAAATCAGATCACTAGATTTGCGACGATCTCGTTGTCTGTTATGTCCTGCCATCGCATGCCCATATCATCAAGTTTGCTCGTCAGGGTATGAAAATTTTCTGCCTTGTCTGTCTCCAGCCCTAACAAGACTGACCCGAAATTGCGAGCCGATTTCTTCAAATATTCAAATCGGGTTATGTCGTCGTTTGGACCGAGCAACATCAAAAAATCTCGTAATGCGCCGGGACGTTGAGGAAACTGCAAGATGAAGTATTTTTTCAAGCCAGAAAATTTCAATGCCCTTTCCTTGACTTCAGGGAGGCGTTCAAAATCGAAATTTCCGCCGGAGGCGATGCAGACAAGCGTTCGGTTTCTAACCTTCTCAACAGGTAACCGCTTTAGGGCATCGATCGCCAAAGCACCGGCAGGTTCCAATACAATACCTTCGACATTCAGCATCTCTACCATCGTTGCACACACGCCATCCGTTGGTGCTAATAAAACGCGGTCAGGATTATGATCTTTCAACTGCTCGAAATTCTTCTCACCAATTTGAGCGACAGCCGCACCATCGACAAAATTGTCCACGAATTCAAGTTGGATCCGAGACCCCTGGCTTAGTGTTTCATACAAGCTGGGAGCCAGATCCGGTTCGACAAAATCGTACTCGCCCTCATATCCTTTTGCTGCGAGGTATCCGGTAATGCCAGACGCCAGGCCGCCACCACCAACCGGCATTACGACGCTGTCAATCGTATGATTTTCAGGCATTTGCTCCAGTATCTCCTTGCCAACGGTTGCCTGACCACAAATCACTGCGGGATGGTCAAAAGGTGGGACCAACTGACCGTTTTGCTCCTTGCAATACTCCTGAGCTGCAGCGTTGGCCGCATCAAATCCATCGCCCACCAACTGTATTTGAACGAATGGTGCACCAAAGGAACTGGTTTTCATGATTTTTTGTTGCGGTGTGGTTACTGGCATAAACACAACGCCTTTTTGTTTGAACGTTCGACAGGCGTGGGAAAAGCCCTGCGCATGATTGCCAGCAGAGGCACATACAAAAACCTTGTTGTCCGCGCCATTTTGGAGGGCTTCCAGAAAAAAGGAATACGCTCCGCGAATTTTATAGCTGCGGACCGGCGAGAGGTCTTCGCGTTTTAACCACACATTGGCCCCGTGCAAGTCGGACAGGAACTGACTGAATTGCAATGGTGTCGGCTCAAAATACTCGCGTAGCTTAGCGTGAACCTGATCTACTTTCTCACTGAATGCGTTCATTACGTCAACAATGCTGTTTCAAATTCAAACAGACCAGGTCTGCGGTCTTTGCGTAAGCGTTCTGCTGCCAGAATTGCCCTTACCTGACTAAACGCAAGATCAAGATCATGATTCACCACGACATAATCATACTCACGCCAATGCGTGATTTCTTCCCGCGCGTTTTCAAGGCGCTTACGAATTACGTCCTCCGCGTCTTCGGCTCTGCGAACCAATCTTGATTGCAATTCTTCCATCGAGGGTGGAAGCAAAAAAATGGAAACAACGTCTGCTCTGGCTTTTTCCATCAACTGTTGGCCACCCTGATAGTCGATGTCGAACAGCATATCGCGGCCTGCGCTCATCGCCGCATCCACAGCATCACGCGGTGTTCCATAGAAATTTCCATGCACTTCCGCCCATTCCAGGAGCGCATTGCTATCCCTTTTTCTCTCAAACTCTATGACAGATATAAAGTGATAGTGCGTACCATCTATTTCGCTCGGACGGCGCGTCCTCGTCGTCACGGAAACGGATAGCTCCAGATTTTCTTCTTTTTCGAGAAGGTTCCTGGCAATTGTTGATTTTCCAGTCCCAGAAGGAGATGAAAGTACAAGCATCAATCCCCGTCGACGGATTTCAGCAGAAACCATTTGGAATCACTCCATGTTTTGCAGTTGCTCGCGAAATTGATCGATTACGAGTTTCATGTCCAGCCCCCATGATGTGACTGTCGAGGAATTGGACTTAGAACAAATCGTATTACACTCGCGATTAAATTCCTGCGCTAGAAAATCGAGTTTTCTTCCAACGGCACCACCTTTTGAAAGGAGTGATTTGGACGAATTCACATGAACTTTCAGCCGGTCAATCTCTTCCTGGATATCGGCTTTTGCGGCCAACAATACGGCTTCCTGATGCAACCGTTGTTCATTGAACCCCTCACTGTCTGTTATCAATTTCGCGATTTGCGCATGAAGGCTTTGTTTAATCAACTCCGGTTCCCGAGAGGGATCTTGTTCGATTTTCTCCAATAGCAAACCTATTTTTTCAACTTGGCTGAGCAACGTCTTACCGATCGCTGAACCTTCCTCTGTTCGCGCTTGAGAGAGAAATGCTACTGCATCTTTGAATGTATTCAAGATATCGCCGCAGAGTTGATCGCGATCAACCGCATCAAAAATATCACTTGTCTCTACAACCCCCTTTATTCCCAAAACATCGGCGGGCCCAGGCATAGGACCACCGAGTTTTTGTTGAAGATTTGCAGAAGCCGCAACCAATTCTTCGATCAGTTGTTCATTGATGTTGATCATCTGTCGAGATGACTTTTGCCGTACCTGTAATGCAACTTGCAGATTGCCACGGGTTATCGCCTTTTGAACCAGTTTTCGGGCTTCGATTTCCAGAGATTCAAATCCTGAGGGTGTCCGAAACCTCAGATCAAGCCCCTTGCCATTGACTGATCTGATCTCCCAAAGCCATGAGAGTTCTTCATTTTCGCCCTCGGCACGGGCAAACCCGGTCATGCTTTGAAGCGCCATGTGCAGCCCCATCCATTTTGATTCTGGCAGCGAACGAATACTTATTGTGTTTGCTCTGAACTCGATCCGTTCTCTGATTCGGCAGCTTTTTTTTCAGCTTCTTCTTTCAGCTGTTTTTCAATAATACGCCACCTTGTCACATTTTGATTATGCTCTTCCAGCGTTTTAGCAAAGACATGCCCACCGGTTCCATTTGCCACAAAGAACAAATCATCCGTTCGGGATGGGTTCGCCACCGCCTCCAGCGCTGCTCTACCCGGATTTGCAATCGGCCCGGGAGGCAAGGCAGGAATCGTATAGGTGTTGTAGGGCGTTGCCTTATCAATGTCTGATCGGTAAATCGGTCGGCCTTTTGGTTTCCCTTCGCCCCCGAAGAGCCCATAGATGATCGTTGGGTCAGACTGGAGTTTCATTCCCAGATTTAGGCGATTGATAAACACCGACGCTACCCTCGGACGTTCATCCGCTTTACCGGTCTCCTTTTCAACAATGGATGCCAAGATAACCATTTCTTCAGGAGAATTAATCGGCAACCCATCAATCCTACGTTCCCAAACGGATGCCAGAAATTCTTTTTGCGCTTTTTCCATGCGTTCCAGTATTTCCACCCGTGTTGTGCCTCTTTGGAATGGATAAGTGTCCGGCATCAGTGAGCCTTCAAGGGGAAGCTCTTCCGGCAAATCTCCAACCAGGATTTCATTGTCTTTCAACCTCTGAAACACTTGAAAAACAGTCAAGCCTTCCGGCAACGAAACTTTATGCAGGATGCCTTTTCCTGAGCGGATGGTATCCATTACATCATACATACTCATTCCGGGCTTAAAGAGATATTCACCCGCTTTGAGAGAGGCTTGTGATCTATGCGCACGGACGCCAAGCCTGAAAATCAAATCATTGATCCCAATGCCAAGCTCATCACCAATCACACCATTCGCGATCAATTTGCTGGAAATCTGCGCAACGGAAGATCCTTCTTCGATCAAAACTGTCTGAGCCGTTTGAAGCGGACCCGTTTTTTCGAAGATGTATTTTCCCAAAAACACAACGCCACAGAGGACTACAGTTGCAAAAACAAGGCAGCTCATGGCAAAATTCATCAGCACGACCATGCCATGACGGGAGCTTTTACTCCGCTTGGGTGGTGGTGGAACTTCTTTGGGTTGGAGGGCATCCATCGGGGACTTGGGGTTCGATGATTCCAGCCCAGCTGGTTGTTTCTCGCGGCGACCAAAGCCACCATTGTTTAAATTGTCGGTATCGCTCAATTGTTTATCCCGCAACCATGAAACTTGCTCAATTACCTTTTCTTAAAATAGTCCAAACCGCAAAAATATGGCACTATTCGGGTTTAGAGGGCTGATTGAACAACCGCAATCGAATAAATCTGATGTTCACCGTTATCGTAAGCCACGCATGGTGACCCATTCCAGGCAAAAACAGCTCTAAACTTACACGGCTCTGAAGATTAGGGAAGCGTTTGTGCCCCCAAAGCCAAAGGAATTAGACAATGAAATGTTCACTTCGCGCTCGCGTGCTTTATGCGGTACGAGATCAATGGCAGTTTCCCTCTCTGGATTGTCCAGATTGAGGGTTGGCGGTACGATGTTGTCTCGGATAGCCAAAATCGAGAAAATCGCCTCTGCGGCACCGGCTGCACCTAAAAGGTGGCCTATCGCCGATTTGGTGGAAGACATGGATACGTTGGATGCAGAATTGCCCAACAGTCTCTCAACGGCGCCCAATTCGATGGTGTCGGCCATTGTCGATGTGCCGTGCGCGTTCACGTAATCAATCTGTGACGCATCGATTGAGGCATTTCGAAGTGCAGCTGTCATACATCTGAATGCACCATCGCCATCTTCCGATGGAGCCGTAATGTGAAAGGCATCCCCTGAAAGGCCATACCCTATCACTTCGGCGTATATTTTTGCACCACGGGCTTTGGCGTGCTCATACTCTTCAAGCACTACAGAGCCAGCCCCCTCTCCCATCACAAAACCATCGCGATCCCGATCATAGGGGCGCGAACCGCTTTTGGGATCCTCATTAAAACTTGTCGATAATGCTTTGCACGCCGCAAATCCTGCCATTGAAAGACGGCATACTGGCGATTCTGAACCACCGGCCACCATCACATCAGCATCCCCCAACATAATCAAGCGCGCTGCATCTCCGATTGCATGCGCACCGGTCGAACATGCTGTCACGACGGAGTGGTTGGGGCCTTTGAGGCCGTGTTTGATTGAAACCTGTCCAGAAGCAAGGTTTATAAGGCGTCCGGGTATGAAAAACGGGCTTACACGGCGCGGGCCCCGTTCTGCAAGCAGTAAAGACGTTTGTTCAATGCCCTGAAGCCCGCCGATCCCTGATCCGATCAAAACCCCGGTACGAAAACAGTCTTCATCCTCGGTGGGATGCCAACCTGCGTCTGACAGCGCCATATCGCTAGCTGCCATCGAATATATGATGAACGGATCAACTTTGCGCTGCTCTTTTGGTTCCATCCAGTCATCGGGATTGAACGTTCCATTGCTTCCATCGCCAAATGGAATTTGGCAAGCAATTTGAGCGGAGATGTCGTCAACTTGGAAATTTTCGATTTTGGCAGCAGCATTCTCACTCGCGAGAATTCTTTTCCAACTTTCTTCCGCACCACACCCTAAAGGCGATAACAGCCCGATTCCAGTTACAACAACACGTCTCATTCTTGCATGCTCTTCCATATTTCACGTTAAATTATAAGGAAATTTCTGGTCTTGAAAGAAAAAACAGGATCAGAACCCTGTGAATAAGTCAGGCTGCCCTGCCAGATACAAGAAAGGCGGCCTCGCGACCGCCCCAAACATCAATCCCGCTTGCAGCTTAGGAAGCTTTTGCTTTCTCAACAAATTTAATTGCGTCGCCAACCGTCTGGATTGTTTCGGCTGCGTCGTCTGGAATTTCGACGTCGAATTCTTCTTCAAAGGCCATCACTAGCTCGACATTATCCAAGGAGTCCGCACCAAGATCGTCGATAAAACTTGCACCTTCAGTTACTTTATCAGCATCCACGTCCAGATGCTCAACGACAATTTTTTTGATGCTTTCTGCAATATCACTCATAATCAGCCTCAACTGGTTTCATTGATCTTTTTTTAGGATCAGATTGTTTCGGGATGCAAAAATCGTTTTTGTAATAACATCTCTTTTTGCAATTCAGCGGTCGCCTAACACAATTTATACCAAACTTCTAGGCTGTTTGTGAACAATTATCATACCAACGGTATTGCCAACTATATCATCGCCATTCCACCGTTCACATGTAATGTCTGACCAGTCATGTATCCAGCCTCATCACTTGCAAGGTATAATGCTGCCGACGCGATATCCGTTCCTTCCCCCATTTTCTTCATGGGAATTGCACCCATGATCGCTTCTTTCTGCTTGTCATTCAGCTTATCCGTCATTGCTGAACTAATAAACCCCGGTGCTATACAATTGACTGTAATGTTCCGGGATGCAATTTCCTGAGCCAGTGATTTCGTGAACCCGATCATGCCCGCTTTGGAAGCACAGTAGTTTGCTTGTCCCGGGTTGCCCGTTACACCGACAACCGAGGTTATATTTATGATTCGACCCGTTTTCCGGCGCATCATGGGGTAGGCAATTTCCTTCGTCAGGCGAAAGACTGCTGAGAGATTGACGCGCATCACGTCATCCCAATCTTCATTCGACATTCTTGCGAACAAACCGTCTCGGGTAATGCCCGCATTGTTTACGAGGATATCGACGCCTTCAAGTTTATCTTCCGCAACCTTGCCAAGTTCCGTTGCCGCTTCGAGGTCAGACAAGTTCGCGGGGAGTACCAGGGTTCGGTCCCCTAAATCTGAGGCAAGTTCTTCCAAGCGTTCTTCACGTGTCCCATGCAGTCCAACCATTGCGCCTGCGGCATGAAACTGACGCGCAATCGCTTCACCAATCCCGCCAGACGCGCCGGTTACCAAAGCTTTCTTACCGTTAAGCTCAAACATGCTCATTACTCCTGAAGTTCTGTTTTTTAGCCGAAAACTGCCTGGGAGGCTTTTTCGATGTCATCCGGCGAACCGATGTTAAACGTCGCCATATCGCGGTTTATGCGCCGGGCCAGCCCACTTAGAACTTTTCCCGCACCAATTTCTGCCAACTGCGTCACCCCGTTGTCGCCCATCCATTGGATTGATTCTTGCCAACGAACCTGGCCCGTAACCTGTTCGATCAACCTGTTTCTGATCTCTTCTGGATCACTGATCGGGGCTGCAAGGACATTTGAAACCAAGGGAACGCAGGGTGCTTTCATGTCAACGTTGGACAACGCTTCCGACATCTTTTCAGCAGCTGGCGCCATGAGATCAGAATGAAACGGTGCGGAAACCGGCAGCATTAAAGCTCTTTTTGCCCCTTTTTCAGAAGCGATTGATGCGGCCGCCTCAACTGCTTCCTTTTTTCCAGAAATAACGAGCTGCCCGCCGCCATTGTCATTCGCGATCACGCATGTGCCGGATGAAGAAACATCCTGACAAATCTCTGCAACAACAGGTTTATCCAATCCGATGATCGCAGCCATTGCACCTTCGCCCACAGGAACCGCCTCCTGCATCGCGTTTCCTCTTATTCTCAGAAGCCGGGCCGTATCCGCCAGATTAAAGGTACCCGCAGCACACAGGGCGGAATACTCTCCAAGAGAATGACCAGCAACATAAGAGGCATTTTCCGAGAGTTTAAAGCCGTGCTCCTCAAACGCACGCAGGGCAGCAATGGACACAGCCATCAGTGCAGGCTGGGCATTCGCGGTGAGGGTTAAGGTTTCTTCCGGCCCTTCCCATATCAATTTAGAGAGGCTTTCACCCAGCGCTTCGTCGACTTCCTCAAACACTGCTTTTGCCCCGGGAGATTGTGCGATAAAGCCAGCACCCATTCCAACTGACTGGCTGCCCTGACCGGGAAATGTCACCGCTAAAACCATTTAAATATCCTGCCTCTTTAAACGCAGCCCTTGTGCGTTTTCGAAACCCAACTGTCAAGTTTCCTACCAAACTATCATCATCAAACCAGCACAAATCAAGCAAGCAAAATGTTTGAAACAATTACAATTTCTTGGTGATGAAAGAATATGCGCTTCAAATATACTTGAAATATTGCGTCAACAAAAAAGCGGTGCTTTTTATACTATTCGAGGGGGATTTGATGGTTGAGCGTACAGAATGCGGACAATCGCGCCGTATGTGCCTGCCTGAATGGATTGATTGTGGGGTCTATGGTTCCGGTTTCGCAACAATCGCTCGCGGGCTGAAATTCAAAACAACGACTGAAACACGGCCGGATGAAGTAACTATCGGGGTAAATCACGATCTTGCCTCGACTGAATCCGACTTAGGCATCCATAGAAGAGATCATAAAAAAGCTAGCAGCAATGGTGAATTCAGGTTTCGAGAAATCGACCTCATGGATGCCCTTTAAATCCGAATGTGACTTGAACCCTTTCATCCACATTCAAGTACAAAGGAAACCTGAATGTATCATATCAAAATCTTTCCTTCTTTAAAGATTTCCGAAAATGCTTCCGATAAGGACATAGAGTTTATCGAGGCACTCAAGAAAGTTACAACGGAATGTGATGCGCTATACGTGCACTTTTCTATTTTCGATTATAGCGGGCAGAATGTCCGATCCATTCACTTCATAACCTATCCGATGGATTGGGTAACGCACTATGTAAGATCGCAGTATTTTGAGCATGACCCTGTTTTCACCACTGACTATCGCCAAGCCTCGACGCTTGATTGGTCGGACTTTGACACGATTGGAAACGCTCGAAAAATATGGACTGACCACAAAGAGATGAAAATGGGAAATCAAGGATTGACGCTCTCGTTTCCCGTAGAAATGAACCTTCTTGGTGCCGCCAGCTTTGTCTATCAACTAGACGGTGAACGATGGGAGGCCTTCAAGAAATCTAAAATGGATATTTTGAAATCATCAGGCGAATATTTATCGCTTAGATATGATGAAGTTTACAATCGATCATCACGGAAAAAGCACAAGATTACCAAGCGCGAAACTGAATGCCTCTATTGGGTCGCAATGGGGAAAACCGATCAGGAAATCGGCGAAATTCTGTGTATTGGCAAATGGACGGTGGTTGGACATCTAAAGAGTGCCAAACAAAAACTTGGGTGCCCAAACCGCGCTTCAGCGGTTGCCCAAGCAATGTCAATCGGGATCATCCATATTAACAGCCAAGTGTATCCTGAGTGAATAGGCTTCCGTCTTTTGGTCCACCAAAAAAGAGAGCGCTTTGCTAATTGGCCTACCTGGATCCAATCCAGTTCAGCGCAACACGCCAGTCTATCATTCTTACAGGCGTCCCATGTTTTCCACCATCAAACAAAGCCATTTTTACCGGATACCCAGGTGATGTTGCCCGGAGATCTGAATAGAAACGATATACATTTTTCCAATTGTAAACGGCGTCGATGCTGCCATGGGCAAAATATATGGGTTTTTTACCGTCCGGGACCCTGAGCTTACCCGTGGCGAGGTAATCGGGATCAGGGAATCCCCCCATGATCACGTATCCGTCTATCATGGCATTGGCTTTTTTGTTTTTCATCAATCGCCAGCAAAGGAAGCTGCCCATTGATCCGCAAGCGACGACAATTTTTCCAGCTGTTCTCGGTCGATAGTGAGATACAAGGGCGGTGATGTCTTTACGCCCGCCCTCTTCAAAATCTTGAAAATCAGAACTGATGTAAATCCCGTTGTTTCTGAACATCAGGTTTTTCACGCGATTGAAATTCCCACCAAACTTTTCATCAGAAAACCCAAGGTGTCTGCTTCCGTCCCTGCCGTGTAAAAAGATTACGGTCATAGACGCGTTACCCTGAAGCGCCCCAACGGCGAAATGGGTTACGGTGCGTCCGTTTGCACTGATCGATGTGTCGATTTGGTGCCGTTTTGGCTTCGAGGAAACATATTTTCCCAGCACCTTTCGAACCGGCAGTTCATCGCGTTTGTTAATGTCCTTTTTGGGATCATAGGGCAATCGCAAAAAATCCCCGTTATCCTGAACTTCAAGCGGTTTCCGGTACTTAAAAAGCCGCTCCTTGAACGGCTTGAGTTCAAAAGCAAATGCGGACCCGGACACCGTCAATGAGACGATGCAGATCAACAGCCGAAGTACCTTTGCAGAATTAGCCATATCAAACCCTAGATTTTCAGGCACTTTATAGCCACCCTTTGTGACTTTACAAATAGCATTGCGGTGAACAAAACCGCTTGCAATTTTTAAAGTGTACCCATATAAGCCTCACATTCAGGATCAATTGCTGGTGGCTGAACGTTGGCGTTTGGAATTCACCCGAACGAGGATAGAAATGTATCCGTCCTTCCGTGTCTCCGCTCTCGACCGTTTTTCATCGCCTTTCCTTCCGCACTAGCGGCTTAAAGGCGGCTTGAAGGCTTTGCGCAAGAGGTTCTGAGACATGATAAAGGAAAGGTCATCTAATGGCATTGTATGAACACACATTTCTGGCTCGCCAGGATATTTCAGCGCAGCAAGCTGAGGCGCTGGCTGATCAATTCAAGGGCGTCCTTGAAGAAAACGGCGGAAGCGTCGGCAAAGTGGAAAACTGGGGTCTACGCACCGCAGCCTATAGAATTCAAAAAAACCGCAAGTGTCACTACATCCATATGAATGTAGACGCGCCTGCTGCGGCACTGGCTGAAATGGAACGCCAGATGCGCATTCATGAAGATGTTTTGCGTTACATGACAATCCGCGTGGAAGAGCACGAGGAAGGTCCATCAGCGATGATGAAAAAATCTGATCGGGATGACCGTTCACGTCGTGATCGGGATGATAAACCAGCGGCAAGCGAGGAGTAATCGACATGGCTATTGCATCAACATCAGGCGGCCGTCGTCCTTTTAACCGGCGCAAGAAGTCTTGCCCCTTCACAGGACCAAATGCTCCTAAAATCGATTACAAAGACACGAAACTGCTGCAGCGGTATATTTCCGAACGTGGTAAAATCGTTCCTTCCCGTATTTCAGCCGTCAGTCAGAAAAAACAACGCGAACTGGCGCAAGCGGTAAAGCGCGCCCGTTTTCTCGGGCTGTTGCCATACGTGATTGGATAAAAGATCAAGGGACGCAGGCGTTGCGTCCCTCAAGCCCCTGGAGTGGGCACATAAAAAAACCAAGTTGGGGCCATGTCCCCTAACTGTTGGGCAAAAGCCATAAAACAGGACAGCGAAGATGGATGTAAAAATACTAGGAATTGCAGGTGCTGCAGGCATTGCCTCGGTTCTGGCCGTTTACTCCGCGCTGCATGCTGGCGCGGCCGGCTTTCCGCTGTTTATTCTCGGTGCGCTTCCTATCTACATTGCCGCATTGGGTTGGGGTACTCATGCCGGCGTTGCGGCTTCCATCATTGCCATTATCGTTGCCGCTACTTTGATATCACCGCAGGCCGGGGTTGCCGTTGGATTGTCTTTGACCATTCCCGCTTCAATTATTGGCCATCAAGCGAACCTCGCTCAGGAGACAGAAGATGGGAAGATGGAGTGGTATCCGCTTTCTCAACTGTTGTTTAACTTAGCGGTCGTCTTGTCTATCGCACTCGTGGCATTGGGCTATGTGATGGACTATGCATCCTATTCTGACAGCCCCGAGATTTCTGCGACAGTCAGTGAATTCTTACGCCAAAATCCGCCACCGACCCCTCTTTCTGACGAAGAAGTTGCTCAACTAACCCAGTCTGTCTTTCGTTTGTTGCCGTTCATGTTTGCAGGCATGTGGTTGATCGTCCACATTACCAATCTCCAACTCGCTGCTTTGATTTGCCGGGGATCTGGAAAACTCCCACGCCCAAAAGATGATATCCCTGCCAGTGCAAACATGCCGAACAGTGGTTTGTTTGTTCTTGTTGCCAGCATGGTTGCCCTTCTTGTGCTTGACGGCTCTCTGCAATCGGCCGCTGCCGTTGTTTGCGGCACCTTCTTGATGGCCTATGCAATGGTTGGTCTTGCAGGAACGCATTTTCAGGCACGTAGCAACCCGACCAGCTTCTTTTTTCTGATCCTTAGCTACATCATCATCATCATATTCTTTGCACCGCTTTTTCTCTTTGCAATTGGCGGCGTCATAAGAGGCTTATCGAAATCCAAAAACACTCCGCCGCCGGCGGGCCAAAATCATTCATGAAAGGAATACCCCATGGAAGTGATCTTACTCGAGCGCATCGCCAAACTTGGCCAGATGGGCGAAATTGTAACTGTGAAAGCAGGTTACGCCAGAAACTTTCTGCTCCCGCAGGGAAAAGCGCTTAGAGCAAACGAGGCGAACAAAGCCCAATTTGAATCTCAGCGCGCCGATCTTGAGGCGAGAAATCTTGAGCGCAAGTCGGAAGCTGAAACGGTTAAAGAAAAATTGGATGGCAATACTTTTGTTATCATTCGCTCTGCAGGACAGACTGGCCAGCTCTACGGTTCCGTTTCTCCCAGGGACATCGCAGCAACCTTGGATGAAAGTGGCTTTAAAGTCGCCCGCAACCAAGTCAGCCTTACACAGCCCATTAAAGTGATTGGTTTGCATGAACTGATTATTGCGCTTCATCCCGAGGTCGAATCTTCCATCACTGTGAATGTTGCCCGTTCTGAAGATGAGGCCGAACGTCAGGCTGCGGGTGAGGATCTGACCGCGCGCGATGAACAATTTGAACACGAGGCAGTCGATTTCGAAGCCGATGATGTTGATCTTGCAGAAGTATTTGAAAACCCCGATGACGTTGATATCGGTGATTCAGATGCGGATAGTGAAGGCGCAGAAGATGCCGGTGAAGCACCTGCCGAAGAAGAGGCAGAAACGCCACAATCGTAATAAACCATCCGTTAATTCATGAAAAAGGCGCGTCTGGTACGCGCTTTTTTTTGGCGAATCAACACAGTTTGGGTAAGCTGGATAACGCGCCGAATCGATTATTTCTGTCAACGCGGATTAATTTTATTTTTGCCCCTGTGAACAACGGGGGAAATGTGGACTGCAAGTTTAAACGCCTTTACCGGCGTATGTTGTATGTCAATAAAGGTGCCGGATTTTATGTTTTACGGGCCAGGGACCAGGGTTATCATGGTGGATGTTATACCCCGCATTGGGAATGATGAAGCAACCTATAGGGCTGCTCCACACAACATTGAGGTGGAACAGGCCCTGCTCGGTGCCATTCTCGTTAATAATGATGCCTATTATCGGGTCTCGGATTTTCTGAAACCTGAACATTTTTTCGAACAATTGCATGCTGAGATTTTTAAGGTTGCAACGGATATGATCCGTGCCACTAAAACGGCCAATCCTGTGACCATCAAAACGTTTTTGCCTGCGGACCAAAAGATTGGTGATATGACGCTTGCCCAATACCTTGCAAGGCTCGCGGCTGAGGCAACAACCATCATCAATGCGGAGGATTATGGGCGTTCCATATATGACCTTGCGACCCGCCGCTTCCTGATCAACATCGGCGAAGACATGGTGAACATCGCCTATGATGCGCCGGTGGAAACCTCGCCCTCTGTCCAGATTGAAGATGCGGAGCGTCGCCTTTTCGAACTTGCAGAAAAGGGTGGCAGTGATGCCGGGTTCAACACGTTCGGAAATGCCATGAACATTGCGTTGGATATGGCCGCGGCAGCATATCAGCGAGACGGCGGGCTCTCGGGAATTGCAACGGGCATCAACGCGCTTGATAACCGGATGGGGGGACTTCAACCGTCGGACCTTGTTGTTTTGGCGGGACGTCCTGGTATGGGTAAGACATCGCTTGCTACTAATATAGCGTATAACATCGCCAGCAAGCATTCTGGTGATGTGGCACCGGATGGATCGCCGGAAACGCTCGATGGGGGTGTTGTGGGATTTTTCTCTTTGGAAATGTCTGCGGAACAGTTAGCGACCCGGATTATCTCCGAGCAGGCTGAGGTATCTTCTTCAAAGATCAGACGCGGTGAAATTACGGAGGCAGATTTTGATAAATTGACAACCTATGTCAATCACATGTCCAAAGTGCCGCTTTACATTGATGAAACCGGGGGCATTTCGATTGCCCAATTGGCAGCACGTGCGCGCCGCTTAAAACGGCAAAAAGGGTTGGACGTTTTGATCGTTGACTATATCCAGCTCATGCAAGGTTCTGCCAGGAATTCTGCCAATCGTGTGCAGGAGGTCACCGAGATTACAACAGGTCTCAAAGCGTTGGCAAAAGAGCTAAACGTTCCGATCATCGCGCTATCCCAGCTTTCGCGGCAAGTGGAAAGCCGGGATGATAAACGCCCACAGCTCTCTGACCTCCGTGAATCAGGGTCCATTGAACAAGATGCTGATGTGGTGTTGTTTGTGTATCGCGAGGAGTATTATCTGCAAAGTGCAGAACCTGAACCCGGCACAGAAGCGTGGGTCAAATGGGACGAAAAACTGCGTGGTGTGCAGGGGCGCGCTGAGGTTATTATTGCAAAGCAGCGTCACGGACCTACTGGAACGGCGAAACTTGGTTTCCAAGCGCAATATACGCGCTTTTCGGACATTGCCGAGGACGATTATGTTCCGGATCGTATGGAGTAATCCGCCTGGACTTTTTCAAAATCCGCTTTAGAACCCGAACTTCAAATTTTAAACGCTGCCGCTTTTC